>NZ_JBIBRG010000001.1:0-772980 GCF_043076215.1 Streptomyces sp. NPDC016640 | reverse complement strand
TGGTCCCGGAGCCGGCCCGGCCCGAGGTGATCGGTTCTGCCCCGCCCGCGGCGACCGGCCCCGTGGTGCGGGCCGTCACCGGTTCCGCTCCGCCCGCCACGGCAGCTCGGCGGTCACCCGGGTCGGGCCGCCGGCCGGTGAGTCCACCACCAGGATCCCGTCCACCGCGTCCAGCCGCTCCGTCAGGCCGGCCAGCCCGGAACCCTCCGGCACCTCGGCGCCGCCCACGCCGTTGTCCACCACCTGCAGCATCAGCCGGTTCTCCGTCCGCCACACCTCCACGGCCGCCCAGGTCGCCCGCGCGTGCTTGCTGATGTTCTGCAGCAGTTCCGAGACGGTGAAGTAGGCGATGCCCTCGATGGCCGGCGCGGGCCGCTCCGTCAGGTCCACCTCCACCTGCACCGGGACCGTGCACCGGGAGGCCACCGCCGACAGCGCCGCGTCCAGGCCCCGGTCGGTCAGCACCGCCGGATGGATGCCGCGGGCCAGGTCCCGCAACTCCTGCAGCGCCGTCTTCACCTCGCCGTGCGCCTCGTCCACCATCTGCGCCGCCACCCGCGGATCCTCCCGCAGCTTCTCCCTGGCCAGCCCCAGGTCCATCGCCAGCGCCACCAGCCGGGCCTGCGCCCCGTCGTGCAGGTCGCGTTCGATGCGCCGCAGGTCCGCCGCCGCCGTGTCCACCACGACCCCGCGGCCCGACTCCAGCTCCACCACCCGTGTGGCCAGCCGGGACGGGCCGAGCAACCCGTGCACCATCAGCCGGTCCACCATCGTCAGCGCCCGCACGATCCACGGTGTGGCGAGGGCGAACAGCAGGCCCACCAGCGTGGTCACCGTGATCTCGAACGGGTTGTCCAGATAGACCCGGTGACGGTCGTCGCCGTACAGCTGTATGCCGTCCTGCCCGGCGTACGCCGGGAAGATCCAGAACCACAGCGGATACGTCAGCAGCGACCAGCCCAGCAGCCAGACGCTCACGGTGACGGCGAAGGAGAGCACCGCCCACGGCAGGTGCAGCACCGCGTACAGCAGGGCCCGCCAGGAGGCGCCGCTCTTGAGCACGGCGCCGGTCCACGCCATGAACCCCTGCCGCTTCATCCGCAGCGGCTCGGGATCGGCCACCTCCAGGCCCAGCAGCCCGCGCGCACGTGCCCGCTCCAGGGCCCCGAACCCGCGGCAGCCGGCGAGCGCCGCCGCCAGCACCGGGACACCGAGGAACGTCACCAGCAGGCCCGCCCCCAGCGACACCATCGTGACCGCGTACACGAACAGCAGAACGCTGATCGGCAGGCTCAGCAGCACGTATCCCAGCTCGCGCCAGGTGCGCCCCTCGGCCGGTGCCCGCAGCGCGGACGGCAGCCGGTGCGGCCGCCCCCCGGCGTTCCCGGCATGTCCGGGGCCGGTGCCGAGCCCGTAACTCTGTCCGTGGTCCGTGGCCATCGGCGTCGTCCCTCTCCTCGTCCGGCGGCTGTGCTGTCGTACCTCCAGACTGCTCCGCCGCAGGTCGGCGGGCCATGGAGCGCGTCGCAGTCTTGACCGGGGGGTTTTCCCTACCTCCGGCCGCGGGCGGGCGCCCCGCCGGCCGGAGGGACGCCCTCGGCCAGGACACCGGAACGGTCCCGCCACGGCAGCTCCGCCGTCACCGTCGTCGGACCGCCCTCCGGCGAGTCCACGACGAACAGCCCGTCCACCGCGCCCAGCCGGTCGGCGAGGCCCCGCATGCCCGTCCCGCCGTCCAGGCTCGCCCCGCCGCGTCCGTCGTCCCACACCTGTACGAACAACCGTCCCTCCGACCGCCACGCGTCGACCGACGCGGACCGGGCCCCGCTGTGCTTGCTGACGTTCTGCAGCAGCTCCGAGACGGTGAAGTAGGCGATGCCCTCGATGGCGGCGGCCGGCCGCTCGCCCAGGTCGACCGTCACCGTCACCGGCACCGTGCACCGCGAGGCGACGGAGGACAGGGCGGCGTCCAGACCCCGGTCGGTCAGTACCGCGGGATGGATGCCCCGCGCCAGGTCCCGCAGCTCCTGCAACGCCAGCTTGACCTCGCCGTGCGCCTCCGCCACCATCGTCGCCGCGGCGTCGGGATCCTCCAGGAGCTTCTCCTTGGCCAGCCCGAGCCCCATCGCCAGATTGACCAGCCGGGCCTGCGCCCCGTCGTGCAGGTCGCGTTCGATGCGCCGCAGGTCCGCCGCCGCCGTGTCGACCACCACCCCCCGGTCGGACTCCAGCTCGGCGATGCGCCGCTCCAGTTCGTCGGAGGGGGACAGCAGACCGCGCACCATCGCCCGGTCGGTGTTGGCCAGACCCCGCACGACGAACGGCAGCACCGGCCACAGCACGAACAGACCGGTCAGCGTGACGACGAAGGTGAGGATGCCCCACGGCAGCCGTATGAGCTCGTACAGGACCGTCCGCCAGCCCACGGGGTCCTTGACCGCCATCCACAGCCGCGGCCAGAACCCCATGGACCCGGAACCGTGACCGGAACCGCGCAGCGGCAGCCGGCTCGGCTCCTCCACCCGCACCCCGAGCAGCTTCCTGGCCCGCGCCCGCTCCAGCCTGCCCAGCAGCCGCGCCCCCGTCAGCCCCAGCGCGAGCAGCGGGAACCCGATCACGGTGACGGTCAGCCCGACCCCCGTGGCCAGCATGGTCACCACGTACACGAAGCCGATCAGTGATACGGGCAGGTTCGCCAGGAGGTGGGCTATCTCCCTCCAGGTGTGCGCGTCGTAGGCGAAACGGGCGGGCGGCGGGCGGTCCCCGTGCCCGGCGGCCGTTGCCGGTACTGCCGTCGGAGGCGTGCCCGGAAGCGGGAATGGTTCGGTCATGTGCCTCAGAGTGCCCGGACCCGGGGGCCCGCGCCATGAGGTGGACCGCCAGGATGCACTGAGGAAAACCCCACCCCCCGCGTGCCGTGCGGTGACAGGCTGCTTACCGTGCCTTTATCAGGGCCTAGACTCCCGTGCGTACAGATCGTCGGGACACGGGCCAGGGAGTGAGGGGCGGACGTGCGGGAACCGACCGTCGGCGACACGACCGTCGTCTTCGAGGTGGAGACCGTGGCGGGCGGTGCGACGGACTACTTCCAGTCCTACTCGGCCGTGGGACTGCTGGGTGTGGTCGGACTGCTCTTCGTCGCCGTCGCCTTCGGGGCGGGACGCCTGCTGCGGCCCGTGGTCCCCACCCCCGAGAAGCTCCTGACGTACGAGTGCGGGGTCGACCCCGTCGGCGAGGGCTGGGCCCACACCCAGGTGCGCTACTACGTCTACGCCTTCCTCTACGTGATCTTCGCCGTCGACTCGATCTTCCTCTTCCCGTGGGCGACCGTCTTCGCCGCCGACGGCTACGGCGCGACCACCCTCGTGGAGATGTTCATCTTCCTCGGCTTCCTCGCCGTGGGCCTGCTGTACGCATACAAGAAGGGCGTCCTGACATGGACGTGACCCCCTCGACCCCCTCGACCCCCGCCGCCCCGTCGGGCTCCGGGCCGGTCCCGCTGCCGGAACCGAAGCGGCTCGGCGCGCTCGCCCGGCTGGCTCCCGAGCCGATGAAGGTGGTCCTCAACTGGGGCCGCCGCTACTCGCTCTGGGTCTTCAACTTCGGCCTCGCCTGCTGCGCGATCGAGTTCATCGCCGCGTCGATGGCCCGGCACGACTTCATCCGCCTCGGCGTCATCCCCTTCGCGCCGGGTCCGCGCCAGGCCGACCTGATGGTCGTCTCCGGCACGGTCACGGACAAGATGGCGCCCGCGGTGAAGCGCCTGTACGAGCAGATGCCCGAGCCGAAGTACGTCATCTCCTTCGGCGCGTGCAGCAACTGCGGCGGCCCGTACTGGGACTCCTACTCCGTCACCAAGGGCGTGGACCAGATCATCCCGGTCGACGTCTACGTCCCCGGCTGCCCGCCCCGGCCCGAGGCACTGCTCCAGGGGATCCTGAAGCTCCAGGAGAAGATCGCACGGGAATCGCTGGGGGAGCGGTACGCATCCGGCCCCGGCACCGCTTCCGGCACGGCACGCCCGTCGGCGGCGGCCCTGCGCAGCGGGCTGGTCCAGCCGCCCGCGACGGGCCGGCCCGGCGAAGGGGAGGACCGATGACAACGGTCGGCTGGCTCCCCGCCGACGCCGGGGAACTGTTCGGTGCGCAGGCCACGGCGGAGGAGTCGTACGGCGTCCTGACCGTCGACGTACCGCCGGCCTCCTGGATCTCCGCACTGGAGAGTGCGCGCGACCGCGTCGGCTGCACCTTCTTCGACTGGCTGAGCGCGGTCGACGAACCGGGCACGGGGTTCCGCGTCACGGCCCATGTCGCC
Organism: Streptomyces sp. NPDC016640; assembly: GCF_043076215.1. Classification (NCBI taxonomy): domain Bacteria; kingdom Bacillati; phylum Actinomycetota; class Actinomycetes; order Kitasatosporales; family Streptomycetaceae; genus Streptomyces; species Streptomyces sp. NPDC016640. The sequence goes on along the minus strand of NZ_JBIBRG010000001.1, from coordinate 768,666 downwards.
GCCCTGTCCCCGGTACGACGCCTGCTGCTGCGCACCACGGTGCCGCACGAGGCCCCGGTGCTGCCGTCCGCCGTGGGCGTCTACGCGGGCGCCGCCTGGCACGAACGCGAGACGCACGAGATGTTCGGCGTCGACTTCACGGGCCACCCGGCCCTGGACCACCTGCTCCTGCCGGACGGCTTCGAGGGCCACCCGCTGCGCAAGGACTTCGTCCTCGCGGCGCGTGTCGCCAAGGCCTGGCCGGGCGCGAAGGAGCCCGGCGAATCCGAGCACGGCGGCCCCAAGCGCCGCCAGATGCTGCCCCCGGGCGTCCCCGACCCGAACGAGTGGGGTCCGCTGAAGGGCCAGCTCCCCCCGGCCCCGGCCCGCCCGGCACGAGGTGCCGGCAGGGCGGCGGCGGGCGCGGCGCGCGCGGCCGGGGAACCCCCTGCACCACCGGGCGCGGCGGGCGACCGCCCGCCGCGCCGCTCGCGTACGGCGGCCGGGGGTTCGGCCAGTCAGGCGGCTGCTGCCGGGGGGAGCCCCGGGGCGGCCACGCCGTCGGAGCCGGCCGCCGCTCCCGCGCGGCGTGCGCGCAGCGCGGGCGGGGGATCGGCGTCGCAGCGTTCCGGCACCCCCGCCCCCGGTGGACCCCGACGGACGCGCACCGCGTCCGAGGGATCCGCGAGCCGACGCGCCGCGTCGGACGCGGCGGCGTCGGACGACACCGCGGCGCCGGACGACACCGCGGCGGCGGGTGGCGACCCGGCCGCCGTGCCCACCGAGGAGCGGCCCGCCCACGGGCCCACCGCCCCACCACGCAGCCCGGACGCCCCCTGGCACCACGCCCGCCCGGCCTTCAGTCCGCCCGAACCGGGCTCCGAACCCGAGCCCGGCTCCAACCCCGAACCCGAGCCCGGCTCCGGGTCCGGCGTCCGGCCGGAGACCGCCGGTGACGGTTCCGGGACGACCCCGAAGCCCGAGGATCCCGCAGGAGGCCCGCGGTGAACGACGTGCTCGACGTCGCCCTGCGACTCCTGGTCGTGTTCGTCGTCTTCCTCACCTTCCCCCTGATCGTGGGTCAGACCGAACACAAGGTGATGGCCCACATGCAGGGCCGCCTCGGCCCGATGTACGCGGGCGGATTCCACGGCTGGGCCCAGCTCATCGCCGACGGCGTGAAGTTCGCGCAGAAGGAGGACGTGGTCCCGGCCGGCGCGGACCGCCGCATCTTCCAGCTGGCCCCCGCCGTCGCCCTCCTGCCCTACCTCCTCGTCCTGCTCGCCATCCCGATCGGCCCGGGCGAGGGCGCCGTCGGCCAGGTCCTGGACGCCGGCGTGTTCTTCGTCCTGGCGGTCATGGGTGTGGGCGTCCTCGGCTCGCTCATGGCCGGCTGGGCGTCGGCCAACAAGTTCTCCCTCCTCGGCGGCCTGCGCACCGCCGCGCAGCTCCTCGCCTACGAACTGCCGATGCTGCTCACCGCGGCCTCGGTGGCGATGGCGGCCGGCACGGTCTCCCTCGTCGGCATCCTCGACGCGTTCGAGTGGTGGTGGCTGCCCTGGCAGATCACCGGCGCCCTGGTCTTCTTCACCGCCGGCCTCGCCGAACTCCAGCGCCCGCCGTTCGACATGCCGGTCGCCGACTCGGAGATCATCTTCGGCGCGTACACCGAGTACACCGGTCTGCGCTTCGCGCTCTTCCTCCTCGCCGAGTACGCCGGGATCGTCGTCCTGTGCGGCCTGACCACCGTCCTCTTCCTGGGCGGCTGGCACGGCCCCTGGGGTGCCGACGGGCTCGGCTGGGTGTGGACCCTGCTGAAGGCCGCGGTCCTCGCCTTCGTCGTCATCTGGCTCCGCGTCACCTACCCCCGGCTGCGCGAGGACCAGCTCCAGAAGCTCTCCTGGACGCTCCTCGTCCCCCTCTCCCTCGCTCAGATCGCCCTCACCGGCATCGTCAAGGTGGTGTTTCTCTAGTGGCCCCGATTCCCGGCTCCGGCCTGGCCAAGGGCCTGGCCGTCACCCTGCGGACGATGACGAGGAGGTCCGTCACCGACCAGTACCCCGAGACCCAGCCCGACCTCCCGCCCCGCACCCGCGGTGTGATCGGCCTGTTCGAGGAGAACTGCACGGTCTGCATGCTGTGCGCCCGCGAGTGCCCCGACTGGTGCATCTACATCGACTCCCACAAGGAGACGGTGCCGGCGGCCACCCCCGGCGGCCGCGAGCGCAGCCGCAATGTCCTCGACCGCTTCGCCATCGACTTCTCCCTGTGCATGTACTGCGGTATCTGCATCGAGGTCTGTCCCTTCGACGCCCTGTTCTGGTCGCCCGAGTTCGAGTACGCCGAGACCGACATCCACGACCTCACCCACGAGCGCGACAAGCTCCGCGAGTGGATGTGGACCGTCCCGGCGCCGCCCGCCCTCGACCCCGGCGCCGAGGAGCCGAAGGAACTCGCCGCCGCCCGCAAGACCGCCGACAAGCTCGCCGCCGCCCGGGCCGAACCGCGGGAGGAGGAGTCGTGACCCTCGCCGCAGCCGCGGGAACGGCCGCGCACGCCACGACGACCACCGCCGCGGGGCCCCACGGCTTCCTCTCCCCGACCGGGGTCGAGATCGCCTTCCTCCTCGTCGGCCTGGTCACCCTCGGGGCCGCCGTCATCACCGTCACCACCCGGCAACTGGTGCACGCCGCCCTGTGGCTGGTGGTGGCCCTCGGTGGCCTGGCCGTCGAATACCTCCTGCTCACGGCCGAGTTCATCGCCTGGGTACAGGTCCTCATCTACGTCGGTTCCGTCGTCGTCCTCCTCCTGTTCGGGCTCATGCTCACCAGGGCACCCATCGGCCGCTCACCGGACGCCGACTCCGGCAACCGCCGGGTCGCCCTCACCGTGGCCGCCGCCGCCGCGACCGCCCTCGTCTGGGTGGTCGTCGACGCCTTCCGCACCACCTGGATCGATCTGGACGGCGCCCCCGCCGGCTCCACCGACGTGACCGGCGCGAGCCTCTTCCAGCACTGGGTCCTCCCCTTCGAGGCCCTCTCCGTCCTCCTCCTCGCCGCCCTCGTCGGCGCGATCGTCCTGTCCCGCAAGGCCAAGGCCGCCACCTCGGTCACCGCCCCGGGCACCCCCGGCGCCACGGACACCCGGCGCGGCAGGGAAGGGACCCGCTGATGCACCTCGCCTATCCCGCCGTCCTGTCCGCCCTCCTCTTCTGCACCGGTCTGTACGGCGTCCTCGCCCGCCGCAACGCGATCCTGGTCCTGATGTCGGTCGAGCTGATGCTCAACGCCGTCAACCTGAACCTGGTCGCCTTCGACGTCTGGCTCAGCCGGACCGCCGAGGAGACGCTGCACTCCGGCCAGGCCCTGACCCTGTTCACCATCGCCATCGCCGCCGCCGAGATCGGCATCGGCCTGGCGATCGTCCTCGCCGTGTACCGCAACCGCGGCACCTCGGACATCGACAGGCTCCGCGACACCGCCGAGGGCCGCGACCCCGACGGCCCCGACACCGACGTATCCGCCGGCGACGCCTCCGCGCCCCGGGCGGCCGCCGAGAAGACCGAGGCCACCGCGTGACCACCACCACCCTCGCCGTCCTCGTCCCCCTCCTGCCGTTCCTCGGTGCCGTCACCGGGCTGCTCCTGGGCCGCACGGCCCCCGGCTTCGTCCGCCCGCTCGCCGTCCTGCCGACGCTCGCCGCCCTCGCAGCGGCCGCCGTGGTCGCCGCACGCCAGGGCGGCGGCCGGGCCGTCGACGCCGCCACCGAACTCACCCCGACCGGCTCGGTCCCGATCGAACTCGCCGTGCACATCGACGGCTTCGCCGCCCTCACCGCGGTGCTCGTCGCCGCCGTCGCCACCTGCGTGCAGATCTACTCGACGGGCTACCTGCGCGACGACCCGCGCTACCCCTCCTACGCCGCCCTCGTCTCGCTGTTCACCTCCGCGATGCTCCTGGTCGTCTACTCCGGCGACCTGATGGTGCTGCTGGTCGGCTGGGAAGTCATGGGCATCTGCTCCTACTTCCTCGTCGGCCACTACTGGGAGACCCCCGAGGCACGCGCCGCCTCCCTCAAGGCCTTCCTTGTCACCAAGCTCGGCGACGTCCCCTTCCTCATCGGCCTGTTCGCGCTCGCCACCGCCGCCGGGTCCTTCCGCATCACCCGGATCCTCGGCGCCCTCGCCGACGGAGGCATCGAACACCCCACCCTGATCGCCCTGCTGCTCCTGGCCGGCGTCGCCGGCAAGTCGGCGCAGTTCCCGCTGCACACCTGGCTCCCCGACGCGATGGCCGGCCCGACCCCCGTCTCCGCACTGATCCACGCCGCGACGATGGTCGCCGCCGGTGTCTACTTCATCGCCCGCCTCCTACCGCTCTTCGAGGCCTCCCGGGCCGCGATGACCGTCCTCGCCGTCATGGCCGCCGTGACCATGACCGGCTCCGCCCTCGCCGCCCTCGCCCAGGACGACATCAAGCGCGTCCTCGCCTACTCGACGATCGGTCAGCTCGGCTACATGACCGGCGCCCTCGCCGTCGCCGACCGCGGAGCCGCCGTCTTCCACCTCCTCTCCCACGGCGCCTTCAAGGCCCTGCTGTTCCTCGCGGCCGGCGCGATCATCCACGCCGCCGGCACCAACTCGCTGGCCGCCATGTCCCGCATGAGCGACCTGCGCGACCGCGTCCCCGACGCCTACTGGACGATGACCGTGGCGCTCCTCGCACTCGCCGCGATCCCGCCGTTCAGCGGCTTCTTCTCCAAGGAGGCCGTCCTCGGCGTCGCCGAACACGCCGTCACCGGCCACACCGGGAACACCCCCGCCGCGGCGGCCTGGACCGTCCTCCTCGCCGGACTGCTCACCGCCCTGCTCACCGCGGCGTACGCGACGCGCCTGTGGCTGCTGGCCTTCCGCGGCCACGGCACCCGGGCACCCGACCACGGCAGGCAGCCGCTGCCGATGACCGCGGTGCTGTGGGTGCTCGCCGTCCCGTCCCTGGCACTCGGCGGTCTCGCCTTCCGCGCGCTGCCGGACTGGTTCGACGGCCACGACCTCACCCCGACGCCCACCACCTCCGTGCTCGGCACGGGCGTGGCCCTGGCCGGCGGCATCGTCACCTACGCGGCCTGGCGCCACCTCACCGCACGCGCCGTCCGCGTCCCCCTCGGCGCCGTCGCCGCCCATCCCGAAGGCGGGGCCGCACGGGTCGAGGCGGAAGCCGTCGCCGGCCACGAACCGGCCTACGGAGACATCGCGTCCGCGCCCGACCCGTCGGACCCCGGGCGACTGCTGCTCGGCCCACTGCACCGCCACGCGGCCGCCGGCTTCCACCTCGACGCCGTCTACACGGCCCTCTTCGTCCGCCCGGTCCGCGCCGGCGCGAGCCTCGTCCGGTTCCTCGACCGCGAGGTCGTCGAGACCTACGTACGCGGCGCGGGAAACCTGCCCCGCTGGCTGGGCACCGCCGTGCGACGGGCCCAGACCGGCAATCTGCAGACCTATGTGAGCGCGCTGCTCGCCGGCACCGTCGTCCTCGCGGTCGCCGCCGTCCTCGTCGCCACGGGAGCGTGAGCAGGCGTGATCGATATCAACGAGTCCGTGATGCAGTTCCTCCTGGCGTTCCTCGTCGTGGGCCCGCTCCTCGGCGCCGCCGCCGCTCTCCTGCCGGCCCCGCCCGGACTGAAGGGGAGGTCACCCGAGCAGGCCGTGCTGCGGCACGGCGTGACCGTGACCGGCGCGGTCCTCGTCGCCGCGATCGCCCTCGCGCTCGGCTTCGACCACGACCAGCCCTCGAAGATGCAGGCCACGACCGACATCAGCTGGATCCCCGCACTCGACGTGCGGATCCACCTCGGCACCGACGGCATCTCCCTCCCCCTCCTGGTCCTCACCGCGCTGCTGACCTTCCTCAGCGCCCTGTACTCGTACTCCAAGCCGCCCGCGGGCCCCTCCCCGAAGGCCTTCGTCGCCCTGCTGCTCGTCCTCGAGTCCGGCACCCTGGCGACCTTCGCCGTCCTCGACCTGATCCTGTTCTTCCTCGCCTTCGAGACGGTCCTCGTCCCGATGTACTTCCTCATCGCCCGCTGGGGCGGCGAGGGCCGCACCGAGGCCGCCTGGAGGTTCATCCTCTACACGCTGCTCGGCTCCGTGGTCATGCTGCTCGGCCTGCTCCTGATCGGTATCAAGGCGGGCACGTTCGACATGGTGGCACTCACCACTGACAACGGCCGGTCACTGACCACGTCCGTGCAGGTCGTCGCCGTACTGGCGATCGGGGTCGGGCTCGCGGTCAAGACCCCGATGTGGCCGCTGCACAGCTGGCTGCCCGACGCCCACACCGCCGCGCCGACCGTCGGCTCGGTGCTGCTCGCCGGCGTCCTGCTGAAGATGGGCACGTACGGGTTCGTCCGCATCCTGCTCCCCGCCGCACCGGACGGCCTGCGCACCTTCGCGCCGTACCTCGCCGCCTTCGCCGTCGTCGGCGTCATCTACGGATCCCTCGCCTGCCTGGCCCTCGCCCGGCGGGGAGCGAGGGGCGACCTCAAACGCCTCATCGCCTACTCGTCCGTCGGCCACATGGGCTTCGTCCTGCTCGGCATCGCCACCATGACCCCGACCGGCGTCAACGGCGCCCTGTTCGCCAACGTCGCCCACGGCCTCATCACCGGCCTGCTCTTCTTCCTGGTCGGCGCCCTCAAGGACCGCACCGGCAGCACCGACCTGGACACCCTCGCCGAGCAGACCGGCGCCGCCCTCTACGGCCGGGCGCCGCGCCTGGGAGGCCTGCTCGCCTTCGGTGCCGTCGCCTCACTCGGCCTGCCCGGCCTCGCCGGGTTCTGGGGCGAGATGCTCGCGCTGTTCGGCGCCTTCGACCCCGCCGACGGCCTCAGCCGCCCCGCCTTCCTCACCTTCATGGCGATCGGCGCGTTCGGCACCCTGCTGACCGCCGCCTACCTGCTGATCGTGGTCCGCCGGGTCTGCATGGGCGCCGTACCCCGGGACGCCGCGCACCTCTCCGACGTGCGCGGCTACGAGTTCGCGGCCTGGACCCCGCTCGTCGTCCTCACCGTCGTCGCCGGGCTGTGGCCGGGGGCCCTCCTCGGGCTCACCGACCCGGCCGTGCAGCAGCTCCTCGCAGGAGGCACCCGATGAGCTCCCTCGTCCAGTCCGTCGACTGGCTGGCCATCGCGCCACCGGCCATCGCGGCGGTCGTCGGACTCGTCGTCCTCGTCGCCGACCTGTTCGTCGACGAGGCCCGCAAGCCGCTCCTCGGCCGGCTCTCGGTGGCCGGACTCGGCGCCGCCACGCTGATGCTGCTGCCCCTCCTCGACGCGGACCGCAGCACGTTCTGCCTGGCCGCAGACGCCGGAGTGTGCAGCTACACCGCGGACCGCTTCACCCTCGTCATCCAGCTCCTGGTGCTCGGCGGCGCCTTCCTGGCCGCCCTGCTGTCCGTCACCGCCCTCAAGGACGAGCGCAAACGGCTCCCCGAAGGCGAGTACTGGTTCCTGTTCCTCTCCTCCGCGGCCGGCGCGGCCCTCCTGCCCGCCTCCCGCGACCTCGCGACCCTGATCGTCGCGCTGGAGGTCGCCTCCCTGCCCGCCTTCGCCCTGGTCGGCCTCCGGCACGGCGACCGCAGGTCCGCCGAAGCGGCCCTGAAGTTCTTCCTGTCCTCCGTCACCGCCACCGCGGTCAGCCTGATGGGCGTCAGCTTCGTCTACGCCGCCACCGGCACCCTCCACCTCACCCTGATCGCCGAGCGCATCCAGGACGTCGACGGACAGCTCCACACCCTCGCCCAGACCGGCGTCGTCCTCACCCTCGTCGGCTTCGCCTTCAAGACGGCCGCCGTCCCCTTCCACTTCTGGGTGCCCGACACCTACGTGGGCGCCCCCCTGCCGATCGCCGCCTACCTGTCCGTCATCGGCAAGGCCGTCGGCTTCTCCGGCCTGATCCTCGTCACGGTCGTCGCCCTCCCGTCGTACGCCGACGTCTGGGGGCCGGCCCTCGCCGTCCTGGCCGCCCTCACCATGACCGTCGGCAACGTCGGCGCCCTCCGGCAACAGGCCGCGCGCGCGTACAGCGCGGTCCGTCTCCTCGCCTGGTCGTCCGTCGGCCAGGCCGGCTACCTCCTGGTGCCGGTCGCCGCCGCCGCGTACTCCGGCGACGCCGAGAAGTCGATCGGCTCCACCCTCGCCTACGCGCTCATGTACGGAGCGGTGAACCTCGGCGCCTTCGCGGTGGCCGCCGTGGTGGGCCGCGCCCACCGCCGCAACCGCGTCGCCGACTACCGCGGCCTGTACGCCTCCAGCCCCCTCACAGCGCTCCTGATGGGCTTCTTCCTGCTCTGCCTGGCCGGACTCCCGCCGGGCGTCATCGGCCTCTTCGCGAAGGTCACCGTGTTCTCCGCGGCCGTGGACGCCGGACTCGGCTGGCTCGCCGTCGTCATGGCCGTCAACGTCGTCGTCGCGCTGGTCTACTACCTCCGGTGGACCGCCCTGCTGTTCCGCGCCCCCGAGGGCGAACCCGTCCGGCACCGCCCCACCGCGCCCCTCACCGCCGCGATCGCCCTGACCGGCGTCCTCGGCATCGTCCTGTCCGGCGCGCCCCAGCTCGTCCTGCGTTTCACCGACACCGGGCTCTTCTGAGAGGCCGGCCCGTCCCCGTCCGTCCGAAGGGCCGGGCCGCCCTCCCCCGCACCCGGCGGAATCACGCGGCGCCCCGCGCGTGGGTGACCGTCCGAGAAGGCCATCACCCGGACGGTCCACCCGCGCCCTCGCGCGGCCGGGGGAACTCGTGCCCCCCGCCTGACGTTGACCGATACGGGAGAGTCCACCGGACGTGGCACCACGAAACCAGTGGACAACGCAGGTCAGAAGGAAGAACAGCAAGCAAGGGTTCCCCTGCCGCACGATTTGGAGGGCGTACCGTGCACCGCCGGCACAACGGGCTCAGGACCGCGGTCCTCCTCGGGGGACTGTCCGCGCTCATCATCGGCATCGGCAGTTTCTTCGGCCGCACGGGGCTCGTCGTCGCCGTCCTGACCGCGCTGGGCACCAACGCGTACGCGTACTGGAACAGCGACAAGCTGGCTCTACGCGCGATGCGTGCCCGCCCGGTGAGCGAGTTCGAGGCCCCGGGGCTGTACCGCATGGTCCGCGAGCTCTCCACCCAGGCCCGCCAGCCCATGCCCCGCCTGTACATCTCCCCCACGGAGGCACCCAACGCCTTCGCCACCGGCCGCAACCCGCGCAATGCCGCGGTGTGCTGCACCGAAGGCATCCTGCGCCTCCTCGACGAGCGCGAGCTGCGCGGCGTCATCGGCCACGAACTCAGCCACGTCTACAACCGCGACATCCTCATCTCCTCCGTCGCGGGCGCCCTCGCCTCCGTGATCATGTTCCTGGTCAACTTCGCCTGGCTGATCCCGATCGGCCGCTCCGACGACGACGACGGCCCCGGCCTCCTGGGCATGCTGCTCATCATGATTCTCGGCCCGCTCGCCGCGACCCTCATCCAACTGGCCGTCAGCCGCTCCCGGGAGTACGCGGCCGACGCCTCGGGCGCCCAGCTCACCGGCGATCCACTGGCCCTGGCCGGCGCGCTGCGCAAGCTGGAACACGGCACCAAGCGGCTGCCGTTGCCCCCCGAGCCGCGCATCGAGACGGCCAGCCACATGATGATCGCGAACCCGTTCCGCCCCGGCCAGGGGCTGTCGAGAATGTTCTCCACCCACCCGCCGATGGCGGAACGCATCGCCCGGCTCGAGCAGTTGGCAGGTCACCAAGAGTGAAGACCATCCTGAACCTCATATGGCTCGTCTTCAGCGGCTTCTGGCTCTTCCTCGGCTACATGGTCGCGGGCGTGCTGCTGTGCATCACGATCATCGGCATCCCCTTCGGCGTCGCCGCGTTCCGCATCGGCGTCTACGCCCTGTGGCCCTTCGGGTACACGGCCGTCGAACGCCGGGACGCCGGAGCCCCCTCCTTCATCGTGAACGTGCTGTGGCTGCTCCTCGCCGGCTGGTGGCTGGCGCTCGGTCACATCGTCACCGGCGTCCTCCTGTGCGTGACCGTCATCGGAATCCCGCTCGGCATCGCCAACTTCAAGCTGATCCCGGTCTCACTGTTCCCGCTGGGCCGCGAGATCGTACGGACGGACCGGCAGTTCGCCCCGGGCCGGTGAGGCGGGGCAGGCGCAGGGCCGCGTCCGCCGGCCAGGTCGTGACCCGGGGGCCGTCCACAGGGCGGAGGCGCCGTCCACGGGCCCGCGCTCGTCCGTGGCGGTCCGCGTCGTGAACCCGGCCGCCCCGCGCGCGGGTGACGTCCCTCATGGTGCGAGCACGGCGGGAAAGGGCAGGTACACCGCATGACGATCATCAGCTGGATCATCCTGGGACTGCTGGCCGGAGCGGTGGCGAAGTTCCTGCTGCCGGGCCGCGACCCGGGCGGCCTCGTCGGCACGACCCTCATCGGTGTCGCCGGCGCGTTCATCGGCGGCTGGATATCGGCCCGTTGGCTCGACCACCCGATCACCAGGGACTTCTACGACGGCACCACCTGGGCCGCCGCGATCGGCGGCTCGCTCCTGCTCCTGATCGCCTACCGCCTGCTGTTCGGCCACTCGCGCGACTGACCGCGCACCGCGCCGCACCCGGCGTCCGCGGCCGCCGGGTGAGAAGGGCGGGCACCCCACGGATGCCCGCCCCTCCTCGTGCCCGTGCGGCGCGCGAACGCCACCCGGTTCCCGCCTCCGGGGGCGGGACCTACCGGTAGTTCACGAACTGCAGGGCGAAGTCGAGGTCCTTGCCCTTCAACAGGGCGATGACGGCCTGCAGGTCGTCACGGTTCTTGGAGCTGACCCGCAGCTCGTCGCCCTGCACCTGGGCCTTCACGCCCTTCGGCCCCTCATCACGGATGATCTTCGCGACCTTCTTCGCGTTCTCCTGGGAGATGCCCTCCTCGATCGACGCGAAGATCTTGTACTCCTTGCCCGAGAGCTGGGGCTCGCCCGCGTCCAGGGCCTTCAGGGAGATGCCCCGCTTGATCAGCTTGGACTGGAAGACGTCGAGGACGGCCTTCACCCGGTCCTCGGAGTTCGCCTCCATGAGGATCTTCTCCCCGGACCACGAGATCGAGGCACCCACGCCCTTGAAGTCGTAGCGCTGCGAGATCTCCTTGGCGGTCTGGTTGAGGGCGTTGTCGACCTCCTGCCGCTCGACCTTCGAGACGATGTCGAAACTGGAGTCGGCCATGTCCTGTGGCTCCTTGTATCGGGGTGCGTATCGGGCTGCGCGCCGGACGCGTACCGGCGTACCTGAGGCGGCCCCGGCGCCCGTCCTCGGTCCCGGGCCGCATCCGGACCAGCCTAGTCACCCCCGACCCCGCGGGTGGCGATCAATCGGGTGGCGAAGCACCCCTGCCCATCGGGTATTGTTTACGTCGTTGCCACGGAGCACCGCCGAAAGGCGGTACGAAGGCAGCAACCCCGGCGGTGTGCCCGAGCGGCCAAAGGGAGCAGACTGTAAATCTGCCGGCTCAGCCTTCCCAGGTTCGAATCCTGGCGCCGCCACACTGGGGAAGACCCCCTTCGAACTGCGGAAACGCGGTTCGAAGGGGGTCTCTTCGTGTTCGCGGGCGAGGGCGTCGAGGCACACTGGCCCCATGTCGTCCCGCCGCCGCCACTGTCCCGTATGCCGCCGAGAGATCGCCGTCGTCGCCGGCCGCTACGCGCGTCACGATCCGCCCGGCGCCCGGGGGAGCGGGGAACTCACCTCATGCCCCGGGTCGCGCCGGCAGGCCCGGCTCGGAGGTGCGGAACAGCCCTCGCTGGACGGTTACGTGGTACCGGACTTCCCGGGCCAGATGCCCCTGTTCTAGCGCCGCCCGCCTCTGCCGTCGCCCGGGCCGTCCGGGCCGGAACCCCGTCCCGCCGTCCCGTATCCCCAGGCCGGGCCGAGGGGTGCTCAGTTGCCCGCCACCGACTTCACGGCCACCGACACCGGCGCGGTACCGCCGATGAGTTCCAGGGTCAGGCCGGCCGTCGCGGGGGTGTCCACCAGCTCCGCCAGCACGGCCGCCACGTCGTCGCGCGGGACCGGGCCGCGGCCCGTGTGGGCCTCCAGCCGGACCAGGCCGGTGCCGGCGTCGTCGGTGAGCTGACCCGGCCGCAGGATCGTCCAGTCCAGGGCGTCCAGGCCGCGCACGTACGCGTCCGCCTCGCCCTTGGCGCGCAGGTACACGTCGAAGACCTCGTCGCCCTCGTGCGCCGGATCCGCGCCCATGGACGACACGACCACGAAACGCCGTACGCCCGCGCGGACGGCGGCATCGGCGAAGAGGACCGCCGCGGCCTTGTCCACCGTCTCCTTGCGGTCCACGCCGCTGCCCGGACCCGCGCCCGCCGCGAACACCGCCGCGTCCGCGCCCTCCAGCCGTCGCGCGACCTCCTCCACCGACGCCGACTCCAGGTCGAGGACGACCGGTTCGGCGCCCAGCCGGCGCAGCTCGTCGGCCTGTTCGGGCTTGCGGATGACGCCCGCCGCCTCGTCCCCGCGCGCGGCGAGCAGCCGCTCCAGCCGCAGCGCGATCCGACCATGACCACCAGCGATGACAATGCGCATCCTCCGACCGTACGCCCGGACCCCCGCATCCGCCGCACGGCTCGCACGCCGGCGGGCGCTGCAGCGCCCGCACGCACCCCTCACGGCGCCCCGCAGCGCCCCTGCCGCGGCAGCTCCGGATCCACCGCCGCCGGACCGGGGTACTCCCGCACCGCACTCGTCCGCGCCACCACCCGCCCCCCGTGCACCACGACGCGGCTGTACGCCGACGACAGGGCCGCCGGGAGCCCGTCGCCGCGCACCGCCAGCAGTTCGGCGGGGAAACCCGCCTCCACCCGCACCTCGGGCAGCCCCATGGCGGCCCGCGCCGACGTGCTCACCGCGGCGTAGGCGTCCCCGGCGGACAGACCGTGACAGGAGGCCAGCAGGTACGCCGCCTCGAGCGGGTCGCCGCGGCCCACGGGGTTCGACACGTCCCGCACGGCACCGCTCCCGGCGACCACCCGCACACCCGCCGAGCGCAACAGCCGTACCGGCGCCGTACCCCGGCCGTCCACGGCGCCGCAGCCACCCTGCGGCAGGCACGTCACCGTCACCCCGGCCGCCGCGAGCCGGTCCGCCGTCCGTCCGGCCACCTCGGCGGGCAGCCGGGCGAGACCGTCGCACGGGCCCAGGGCCACGCCCGGCCGCAACCCGCCCGCCATGGCGGCGAACCGGGCCACGCGGGCGGGATCGGCGGCGTCGGTGTGCAGGTCGACGGGGCAGCCGTGCTCGGCGGCGACCTCCAGGACCGCCTCCACGTATCCCGTGGGATCCGGGTCGAGATCCGGACAGCCGCCCACCACGGACGCGCCCATCTTCACCGCGTCCCGCAGCACCGCCAGCCCGTCCGCCCCGGCCGGCCCGGTCAGCACCCGGGGCATCGCCACCGTCGTCAGCTCGGCCAGGCCGCGCAGCGCACGCCGCGCCCGCAGTACGGCGGTCAGCGCGCCGAGACCGGCCACGTCACCCACCCGCACATGCGCCCGCAGCGCCGTCGCGCCGTGCCCGAGCTGGAGCAGCGTCGCCTCCGTCGCGCGGCGCCGGACGTCCCCGGGGTCGTACGAGACGGGGCCGGTGTCGTCCGCCGACAGCGCGGTGTCCGGGTGGGCGTGGGGTTCGGCCGGGGCCGGCAGGAGCAGATAGCCGCTGAGGTCGACCCGGGTGCCGCGGGCGCGCGTACCGTCCGCCGCCAGGCTGCCGGCCGTGCCGACCGCCTCGATCCGCCCGCCGCCCAGCCGTACGTCCACGGTCCGGCCGTCGGTGAGCCGCGCCCCGCACAGCAGGAGCGGGGCCGGGGCGGCCGGACCCGAGGACGACGACCACGAGTGGGACGGTGGCTGCGGCCGGCTGTCGGGCATCACGCTCCTGGGGATCGGGCTGCGCGCGAGGGCGCACGTCACGCTGAGACAGGATCACGCAGAGTGAGTCGAGCCTAGGACGACGGCCTGCCCGACGCCGGGAGGAGCGCAATAGTCGTACCGGCGTGGTCCGTCGCGGGCATCCGTCCCAGGACGGGACAGGGGGCCCCGAAACGGATTTGGGCGAACGGCGGCGGACCGTGTAATGTCTTCATCGCTCGCCCCAATAGCTCAGTCGGCAGAGCGTCTCCATGGTAAGGAGAAGGTCAACGGTTCGATTCCGTTTTGGGGCTCTGGTGTGTGCGGTTCCCGTCGCGAGGCGGGGCCCGACCACATCAAAGCGGTGTAGCTCAGTCGGTAGAGCAAGCGGCTCATAATCGCTGTGTCACCGGTTCAAGTCCGGTCACCGCTACAGACAGTAGCCGATTGCGGGGTCGGTCCTTCGATCGGCTACTCTTCTTTGTGTAAATACAGTCAATCCGTCCGTCAAGGAGCACTCACGTGGCTGCCACCGACGTCCGCCCGAAGATCACGCTGGCCTGCGTGGAGTGCAAGGAGCGGAACTACATCACCAAGAAGAACCGGCGTAACAACCCGGACCGTCTTGAGATGAAGAAGCACTGCCCGCGTTGCAACGCGCACACCGCGCACCGCGAAACGCGATAGAACAGGCTCGTACACGAGGCCGTCCCCCCGACCGGGGGGTCGGCCTCGTGTCGTTTCCCCACCGGTCGGCCACGATCGGGACCGGCCGGCCGCAGTCCCAGACACAGGCCGCAGTTCAGACACAGGAGGTGCCGCGCGCATGGCGCTCGACCAGTCCTTCGTGGGGCGGACCTACCCGCCCACCGAGCCCTACGAGGTGGGCCGGGAGAAGATCCGTGAGTTCGCCGAGGCGGTGGGGGACACCAACCCGGCGTACACGGACGCGGAGGCCGCCAAGGCGTTCGGCCACCCCGATGTGATCGCCCCGCCGACCTTCGTGTTCTCGATCACCTTCAAGGCCGCCGGACAGGTCGTCGCCGATCCCCGGCTCGGCCTCGACTACAACCGGGTGGTGCACGGCGACCAGAAGTTCGCCTACAACCGGCCGGTGCGCGCCGGTGACCGGCTCACCGTCACCTCGACCATCGAGAAGATCCGGTCGATGGCGGGCAACGAGGTGCTGGACATCCGCGGCGAGGTGCACGACCAGCACGGCGAGCACGTCGTGACCGCCTGGACCAAGCTCGTGGCCCGTGCGGCCGAGGAGGCGTGAGCGACATCATGACGGCGACCATCTCCTACGCCGACGTCGAGGTCGGCACCGAGCTGCCCGCGCGGACCTTCCCCGTGACCCGGGCCGCCCTCGTCCAGTACGCGGGCGCGTCCGGCGACTTCAACCCCATTCACTGGAACGAGAGGTTCGCGAAGGAGGTCGGCCTGCCCGACGTCATCGCGCACGGCATGTTCACCATGGCCGAGGCGATCCGCGTGGTGACCGACTGGGTGGGCGACCCGGGCGCGGTCGTCGAGTACGGCGTCCGCTTCACCAGGCCGGTCGTCGTCCCCGACGACGACCAAGGCGCCACCATCGAGGTCAGCGGCAAGGTCGCGGCCAAGCTCGACGACAACACGGTCCGGGTGGACCTCATCGCGACCAGCGCCGGACAGAAGGTGCTGGGCATGTCGCGGGCGGTCGTCCGGCTCGGCTGAGCCGGCCGGACCGCGGGGGCCGGCCGCGCGGGGCGGGGCGGCCGGCGCCGTCTCGTAGTCTTGAGCCCGTGCAGGAACTCCACGACGCCCCCCTCGCCCCGCTGACCACCTTCCGCCTGGGCGGACCCGCGACCCGGCTGGTCACCGCCACCACCGACGACGAGGTGATCGCTGTCGTCCGCGACGCCGACGACAGCGGCACACCCCTGCTGATCATCGGCGGCGGCTCGAACCTGGTCATCGGCGACAAGGGGTTCGACGGCACCGCCCTCGTCATCGCCACCCGGGGCTTCACCCTGGACGGCACACGGCTGGAACTGGCCGCCGGAGAAGTCTGGACGGACGCCGTCGCCCGCACCGTGGAGGCGGGCCTGGCCGGCATCGAGTGCCTGGCCGGCATCCCCGGCTCGGCGGGCGCCACCCCGATCCAGAACGTCGGCGCGTACGGCCAGGAGGTCTCCGCCACCATCACGGAGGTCGTCGTCTACGACCGCCGGGCCCGCGAGACCGTCGTCCTGGGCAACGAGGCGTGCGCCTTCTCCTACCGCCACAGCCGCTTCAAGGCCGAGCCCGAGCGCTACGTCGTCCTGCGCGTGCGCTTCGGCCTGGAGGACGCGGGCGGCCTCTCCGGCCCCGTCAAGTACGCCGAGACGGCCCGCGTCCTCGGGGTCGCGCCCGGCGACCGGGTACCGCTGGCCACGGCCCGCGAGACGGTCCTGACGCTCCGCGCCGGCAAGGGCATGGTCCTGGACCCCGCCGATCACGACACCTGGTCGGCGGGCTCGTTCTTCACCAACCCGATCCTCACGGACGAGGACTTCACGGCCTTCCGCGCACGTGTGCGCGAGCGGCTCGGCGAGGGCGTGGAGCCTCCCGCCTACCCGGCGGGCGAGGGCCGCACCAAGACCTCCGCGGCCTGGCTGATCGACAGGGCCGGCTTCACCAAGGGCTACGGCCACGGCCCGGCCCGCATCTCCACCAAGCACACCCTCGCCCTCACCAACCGGGGAGAGGCGACCACCGAGGACCTGCTCGCGCTCGCCCGGGAGGTCGTCGCCGGCGTACGCGGGGCCTTCGGCATCACCCTGGTCAACGAACCGGTCACCGTGGGCGTGAACCTGTAGCGGCCGCGGCCCGGCGGCGGGCGTCCCCGACGGGGTCCCGGCGTGCTCCCGGCCCGGCGCGCCCTCCGGCCGCTTCAGGCGACCGGGGTGCCGAGCCAGTCGTCCACGCCCGAGAGCAGCTTCGCCTTCACGTCCTCCGGGGCGGCCGAGCCCCGCACCGACTGCCGGGCCAGTTCCGCCAGCTCCGCGTCCGTGAAGCCGTTGTGGACCCGGGCGATCTCGTACTGCGCCGCCAGCCGTGAGCCGAACAGCAGCGGATCGTCGGCGCCCAGCGCCAGCGGCACCCCCGCCTCGAACAGGGTGCGCAGCGGCACGTCCTCCGGCTTCTCGTACACCCCCAGCGCCACGTTCGACGCCGGACACACCTCGCAGGTGATCTGACGGTCCGCGAGCCGTCGCAGCAGCCGGGGGTCCTCCGCCGCCCGCACGCCGTGACCGATCCGGTCCGCCTCCAGGTCGTCCAGGCAGTCCCGTACCGAGGCCGGACCCGC
Organism: Streptomyces sp. NPDC016640; assembly: GCF_043076215.1. NCBI lineage: Bacteria > Bacillati > Actinomycetota > Actinomycetes > Kitasatosporales > Streptomycetaceae > Streptomyces > Streptomyces sp. NPDC016640. Next base: position 751,417 of record NZ_JBIBRG010000001.1, on the reverse strand, counting down.
CAGCTCGCCGCCGTGCGGCGCGGACAGCAGCCCGCCCTCCCGGGCGATCGCGAACGCCCGGTCGAAGTCGCGGGCCATACCGCGCCGCTCGTCGTTGGAGAGCCCGAACCCGACGACCCCCCGGTCCGCGTACCGCACCGCCAGCCGGGCCAGGGTGCGCGCGTCCAGGGGGTGCTTCATCCGGTTGGCGGCCACCAGCACCCGCATCCCGATCCCCGTGTCCCGCCTCGCCGACTCCACCGCGTCCAGGATGATCTCCAGCGCCGGGATCAGCCCGCCCAGCCGGGGCGCGTACGACGTCGGGTCCACCTGGATCTCCAGCCAGCCCGAGCCGTCCCGCCGGTCCTCCTCGGCCGCCTCCCGCACCAGCCGCTGGATGTCCTCGGGCTCCCGCAGACACGAGCGTGCCGCGTCGTACAGCCGCTGGAAACGGAACCAGCCCCGCTCGTCCGTGGCCCGCAGTCTCGGCGGCTCGCCGCCGGTCAGCGCGTCGGTCAGCGCCTCGGGCAGGCGTACCCCGTACTTGTCGGCCAGCTCCAGCAGGGTGGCGGGCCGCATGGACCCGGTGAAGTGCAGGTGCAGATGGGCTTTCGGCAGTTCAGAGACATCACGTACACGCTCCATTCCGTGATCCTGCCGTACGTCCCGGCCGTCCCGGTAGCGCTTTCGCCATTCGTGGCCCCGCTCGCACACACGAGCAGGGGCGCCCGGGAATCCGGGCGCCCCTGCTGCGGACGGGCTGCGGACGGGCGGAACCTCAGTCCCGCGCCTCCGCGAGCAGCTTCTGGACCCGGCTGACCCCCTCGATGAGATCCTCGTCACCGAGCGCGTACGACAGCCGCAGGTACCCCGGCGTGCCGAAGGCCTCACCGGGCACCACCGCGACCTCGGCCTGGTCCAGGATCAGCGCGGCCAGCTCGACCGAGCTCCGCGGCCGCTTGCCCCGGATCTCCTTGCCGATCAGCGCCTTCACCGAGGGGTAGACGTAGAACGCGCCCTCGGGTTCCGGGCAGACCACGCCGTCGATCTCGTTGAGCATCCGCACGATGGTCTTCCGCCGCCGGTCGAAGGCCTCGCGCATGGTCGCGACCGCGTCCAGGTCACCGGAGACGGCGGCGAGCGCGGCCGCCTGGGCGACATTGGAGACGTTCGACGTGGCGTGCGACTGGAGGTTGGTCGCGGCCTTGACCACGTCCTTCGGGCCGATGATCCAGCCGACCCGCCAGCCCGTCATCGCGTACGTCTTCGCCACACCGTTGACCACGATGCACTTGTCGCCCAGCTCGGGCAGGAGCGCGGGCAGGGACACGGACACGGCGTCGCCGTAGACCAGGTGCTCGTAGATCTCGTCCGTCAGCACCCACAGGCCGTGCTCGACGGCCCAGCGGCCGATCGCCTCGGTCTCCGCCTCGCCGTAGACCGCCCCGGTCGGGTTCGACGGGGAGACGAACAGGACGACCTTCGTCCGCTCGGTGCGGGCGGCCTCCAGCTGCTCCACGCTCACGCGGTAGCCGGTCGACTCGTCGGCGACCACCTCGACGGGGACACCGCCGGCCAGCCGGATGGACTCCGGGTACGTCGTCCAGTACGGCGCCGGGACGATCACCTCGTCACCCGGGTCGAGGATCGCGGCGAAGGCCTCGTAGATGGCCTGCTTGCCGCCGTTGGTGACCAGGATCTGGGAGGGGTCCACCTCGTACCCGGAGTCGCGCAGCGTCTTCGCGGCGATCGCCGACTTCAGCTCGGGCAGGCCGCCGGCCGGCGTGTACCGGTGGAACCTGGGGTTCTTGCAGGCCTCGACCGCGGCCTCGACGATGTAGTCGGGCGTCGGGAAGTCGGGCTCACCGGCGCCGAAGCCGATCACCGGTCGCCCGGCGGCCTTGAGGGCCTTGGCCTTGGCGTCCACGGCGAGGGTGGCGGACTCGGAGATCGCGCCGACTCGGGCGGAGACCCGGCGCTCGGTGGGAGGGGTTGCAGCGCTCATGGGGCCATCGTTCCAGACCGGAAACCCACGCGGCACGGGGGTTTCACGGACTGAACAACAGGGGGCAAACCCCTGAACACCAGTCCGGATCGTTCCCGGGGCGGCCCGCGGGTGGGGCGGTCTTCCGCCGTTCCCGCGCCGGGGCGGCCCGGCACGGGCACTTTTCGTTCGACGCCCGGCCCGGGAACACGTACACTCTCACCTCGTTGGCCTTCAGCGGCCCGCGCTCAGCCGGTGCACACCACGCGTCCGGCCGGATGCGGTACGTTGGGGGACACACAAAGGGTCGTAGCTCAATTGGTAGAGCACTGGTCTCCAAAACCAGCGGTTGGGGGTTCAAGTCCCTCCGGCCCTGCTACACACACCTTCGCCAGGATGTGTGCGCATGTACGTACAGCAATGCACCGCCGTGCGGCTCAGACCGGGCGCGGCACGGCCACGACCCGGAATCAGGTGAGGACGAGTGACGGACGCCGTGGGCTCCATCGACATGCCTGATGCCGATGACGAGGCGCCGGACTCCAAGAAGGCCCGCAAAGGCGGTAAGCGGGGCAAGAAGGGCCCGCTGAAGCGCCTCGCGCTCTTCTACCGTCAGATCGTGGCGGAGCTCCGCAAGGTCGTCTGGCCGACCCGGAACCAGCTGACGTCGTACACGATCGCTGTGATCGTCTTCGTTATTGTGATGATCGGTCTGATCACCCTGATCGACTATGGCCTCAGCAACGCCGCCAAGTACGTCTTCGGCTGAGCCGAGAGCGAAGAGCGCCGAGGACCTCGGCGCTCCTTTCGCATGTTCCACCCCTATGTATCCAGGAAGAAGCAGCCACCGTGTCTGACCCGAACGTGAACGACGCCGTTGAGCCTCGCGGCGAAGGGGCCGAGTCCGCCGAGGACGCGCTCGACGCCGTCGCCGTCGAGGGCGCGGACGCCGAGGACACCGAGGCCCCCGCCGAGGCAGAGGCTGCCGACACCACCGCGGACGAGACCGAGGAAGCGGCCGACGAGGCCGGGACCGAGGAAGAGACCGACGAGGCCGGGACCGAGGAAGCGGCCGACGAGGCCGAGGAAGCGGCCGAGTCCGTCGAGGACGCCCGCGACCCGGTCGAGAAGCTCCGCGAGGAACTGCGGACGCTGCCCGGCGAGTGGTACGTCATCCACACGTACGCCGGCTACGAGAACCGGGTGAAGACCAACCTGGAGCAGCGCGCCGTCTCGCTGAACGTCGAGGACTACATCTTCCAGGCCGAGGTGCCGCAGGAAGAGGTCGTCCAGATCAAGAACGGCGACCGCAAGACGATCCGGCAGAACAAGCTCCCGGGCTACGTCCTGGTCCGCATGGACCTGACGAACGAGTCCTGGGGCGTCGTCCGCAACACCCCTGGTGTCACCGGCTTCGTGGGCAACGCCTACGACCCGTACCCGCTGACGCTGGACGAGATCGTCAAGATGCTCGCCCCGGAGGCCGAGGAGAAGGCCGCCCGCGAGGCCGCCGAGGCCGAGGGCAAGCCGGCCCCGCAGCGCAAGGTCGAGGTTCAGGTGCTGGACTTCGAGGTCGGCGACTCGGTCACCGTCACCGACGGCCCGTTCGCCACGCTGCAGGCGACCATCAACGAGATCAACGCCGACTCCAAGAAGGTCAAGGGCCTGGTGGAGATCTTCGGCCGCGAGACACCGGTCGAGCTCTCCTTCGACCAGATCCAGAAGAACTAGTCCTTCTGGCACACAGCGTCCGAGCAGGTCAGACGAACGGTCGCACGTTCGTCTGACCTGCTCGGTTTTTGGCCGCGCATCCATACCCGTTATCGTTGTGCGGTATGCCTGCGTCCGGGTTGTCCCCCTGACGCCGGCAGGACCCGAATCGAAAGGACCCGGAGAGCCATGCCTCCCAAGAAGAAGAAGGTCACGGGGCTCATCAAGCTCCAGATCCAGGCCGGTGCCGCGAACCCGGCTCCGCCGGTCGGCCCCGCGCTGGGCCAGCACGGCGTCAACATCATGGAGTTCTGCAAGGCCTACAACGCCGCGACCGAGTCGCAGCGCGGTTGGGTCATCCCGGTGGAGATCACGGTCTACGAGGACCGCTCCTTCACCTTCATCACCAAGACCCCTCCGGCCGCCAAGATGATCCTCAAGGCCGCGGGCGTGGAGAAGGGCTCCGGCGAGCCGCACAAGACCAAGGTCGCGAAGATCACGCGTGACCAGGTCCGTGAGATCGCCACCACCAAGATGCCCGACCTCAACGCCAACGACCTGGACGCCGCCGAGAAGATCATCGCCGGCACCGCCCGTTCCATGGGCGTCACGGTCGAGGGCTGACCTCCACCCCCGTAAGCCAAGCAGAAGTGTGGAAGGGCCTGCTCGGCCCGGACCACGACTCCTCGACAATCCACAGGAGCTTTCAGTGAGCAAGCGCAGCAAGTCTCTCCGCGCTGCGGACGCCAAGATCGACCGGGAGAAGCTGTACGCCCCGCTCGAGGCCGTCCGTCTCGCCAAGGAGACGTCCACGACCAAGTTCGACGGCACCGTCGAGGTCGCCTTCCGTCTGGGTGTCGACCCGCGCAAGGCCGACCAGATGGTCCGTGGCACCGTGAACCTCCCGCACGGCACCGGTAAGACCGCCCGGGTCCTGGTCTTCGCGACCGGTGACCGTGCCGAGGCCGCGCGTGCCGCGGGCGCCGACATCGTCGGCGCCGACGAGCTGATCGACGAGGTGTCGAAGGGCCGTCTGGACTTCGACGCCGTCGTCGCCACCCCGGACCTCATGGGCAAGGTCGGCCGCCTCGGCCGTGTGCTCGGTCCCCGTGGTCTGATGCCGAACCCGAAGACCGGCACCGTGACCCCGGACGTCACCAAGGCCGTCACCGAGATCAAGGGCGGCAAGATCGAGTTCCGTGTCGACAAGCACGCGAACCTGCACTTCATCATCGGCAAGTCGTCCTTCGACGACACCAAGCTGGTGGAGAACTACGGCGCCGCGCTGGAGGAGATCCTCCGTCTGAAGCCGTCCGCCGCCAAGGGCCGCTACATCAAGAAGGCCGCCATCAGCACCACGATGGGCCCCGGCATCCCGCTCGACCCGAACCGCACCCGCAACCTCCTCGTCGAGGAGGACCCGGCCGCCGTCTGAGCCGGGCGGGCCGGATGACCGGCCCCTGCACCACGCGAACCCGTCCCCGCGCCCGTCGAGGCGCGGGGACGGGTTCGTTTCGTACGACAGTGTCAGTGGGGTGGGTTACGGTGCTTGCGACTTCACAGCTGTCGAACAGAAAAACCAGGGGTGGAATGCATGGTCGTGTCCGCATGGAAGCGCGCGGGTGTCTGCCTGACGGCCGTGGCCGTCGTCGCGGGTGTCGGGGGCTGTCAGGACGGTGACGGGGGCAAGGGGAAGAAGGCCGCCGACCCCGCGGAGACGCGGGTCCAGACGCAGAACGAGATGACGGAGGTCCTCCGGGCCGCCTTCAGGAACACCTCGGAGGCCAAGTCCTCCAAGGTCCGCATGACCATGTCGATCCCGGCCGGCGCGGGGGGCGGCGGCACGATGGAGATCTCCGGGATCCAGGGCTGGGACCCGGCCGTCATGGACGTGACCATGACGGGCTCGGCCCTGACCGAGGGCGACCCGGACGCTCCCGAGCAGGTCCGCATGGTCATGCTCGACAACGTCATGTACATGGACATGGGCGCGGAGCAGGCCGCCGAGATGGACGGCAAGCGCTGGATGAAGATGGACTTCGCCGCGATCGCCGAGGCCTCCGGCGACGCGGAGGTGCAGAAGCAGATGACCGGCGGCCTGGAGAACATGAACCAGGACCCGGCACAGCAGCTCGCCCTGCTGCTCGAGTCGCCGAACCTGAGGCACGTCGGCCCCGAGAAGGTGGACGGCGTCCGGACGCAGCACTACAAGGGCACGCTGAGCTTCGAGGAGATGCTGGACGCCAACAAGTCGTTCGACATGCTCTCCGAGAAGGAGCGCGAGGAGCTGACCGCGAGCGCCGAGAAGACCGGCCTGAAGGGGTACGACACCCAGGTCTGGGTCAACGAGGACAACTACCCGGTCAAGATGGTCGTCGGCATGAAGATGCCCCAGGGCACGATGAACATGACGGCCAACTACTCCGACTACGGGGCCAAGGCCGAGGTCCAGGCGCCGCCGGCGCAGGACACGCTCGACCTCATGGAGATGATGCGGGAGCTCGGGGACCTGGGGGCGGACTCCGAGGCCGGCCTCAGCTCCTGATGCCTCCAGCCGGCCGATTTGCTTGACGCCGATCCGTTCACGTACGCTTCCACAGAAGCCAAAGACCGCTGGTCGTTGCCGTGTGCTCAGCCGAGCTCGCGGTGGCCGAAGGATCCGCTGAACTGCGGACGACCCGCGCAGGTGACTGTGGAAGAGTTCCCGGACATCGCTGCCCCGAGTACGCGAGCAACCGGTTGAGCTAAGCCCCGTGCGCCTGCGCCCGGGGCGTTTCGTTTTCCCAGTCCTCCTTCGGGTCCGCGCGGTCCGAATCACCCGGAAGGAGGCCGAGGCTCTATGGCGAGGCCCGACAAGGCTGCCGCGGTTGCCGAGTTGACGGACCAGTTCCGCAACTCCAGCGCTGCCGTGCTGACCGAGTACCGCGGTCTCACCGTGGCCCAGCTCAAGCAGCTGCGCCGTTCGCTCGGTGAGAACGCCCAGTACGCCGTGGTGAAGAACACGCTGACCAAGATTGCGGCCAACGAGGCCGGGATCACGACGCTCGACGACCTGTTCAACGGTCCGACGGCAGTCGCCTTCGTCACCGGTGACCCGGTGGAGTCGGCGAAGGGTCTTCGTGACTTCGCCAAGGACAACCCGAATCTCGTCATCAAGGGCGGCGTCCTTGACGGCAAGGCGATGTCCGCCGACGAGATCAAGAAGCTTGCGGACCTCGAGTCCCGCGAGGTTCTGCTCTCCAAGCTGGCGGGTGCCTTCAAGGGCAAGCAGACCCAGACTGCTCAGCTCTTCCAGGCGCTCCCCTCGAAGCTCGTCCGCACCGTGGACGCGCTCCGTGCCAAGCAGGACGAGCAGGGCGGTGCCGAGTAATTCGGCTCGCTTTCCGATCCTCGCCGCATGAGGTGAGGGTCGATGCGGGCCCGACGTACGCCCGCCTCACCCCGTACATCCGGCACCTGCCGAATTAGTGGAAGGACCGCCATCATGGCGAAGCTCAGCCAGGAAGACCTGCTCGCCCAGTTCGAGGAGATGACCCTCATCGAGCTCTCCGAGTTCGTGAAGGCCTTCGAGGAGAAGTTCGACGTCACCGCCGCCGCGGCCGTCGCCGTCGCCGGTCCGGCCGGTCCGGCCGCCCCGGCCGAGCAGGTCGAGGAGAAGGACGAGTTCGACGTCATCCTCACCGGTGCCGGCGACAAGAAGATCCAGGTCATCAAGGTCGTGCGTGAGCTGACCTCCCTGGGTCTGAAGGAGGCCAAGGACCTCGTGGACGGCGCCCCGAAGCCCGTTCTCGAGAAGGTCGCCAAGGACGCCGCCGAGAAGGCCGCCGAGTCCCTCAAGGGCGCCGGCGCCTCCGTCGAGGTCAAGTAAGACCTGCCGGGTCCCACCGGGCCCGGCACACGTCCCGCGGGGCGTGTAACGCGCACATGCCGAAGAGCGATCATCCATCCGGGTGGTCGCTCTTCGGCATTCCGGGGGTCCGGCGGCGGCTGCCTTGCACCCGGGACGGCGGGGGGTAGGGTGATCTTCGATGTGCCTCCACAGGCCGCGAAGATCCACCTGGTGGCAGGCGGTTTTGGACAGAGGGGCCTTGACGAACCGGACGCAGCGCGCAATTCTCAGGACGCGTCGTCACAAGGATCCGGATCCGAGGCATGGATCGACGGCGAAGAGGGCAGTATCAACGTGCGTTGAGGGCAGCGCCTTGTCGCAGGAGTTGAGAACAACGAGGGCCTCCACCCGGTCTCGTACACCGCACTGGACATCAGTGGGCCAAGTGGCTACACTGACCCTTTGCGCTGCCTGTTAGCTGTCCCCTGCCCGTCACCAGGGGCATACCCTCGCTCAGCACTGACGACCGACTACCTCTGACCTGGCCCTTTGACCGCATCAGGGAAGTCTGTCCCCGTGCACGGTGAGAGACCGGTACGCGCGTAGTGAGTCCGAGCCCTCGGAAGGACCCCCTCTTGGCCGCCTCGCGCAACGCCTCGACCGCGAATACGAACAACGCTGCCAGCACCGCCCCGCTGCGCATCTCCTTTGCAAAGATCAAGGAGCCCCTCGAGGTTCCGAACCTTCTCGCGCTGCAGACCGAGAGCTTCGACTGGCTGCTCGGCAACGACGCGTGGAAGGCTCGCGTCGAGGAGGCTCTCGAGAACGGGCAGGACGTCCCCACCAAGTCCGGTCTTGAGGAGATCTTCGAGGAGATCTCCCCGATCGAGGACTTCTCCGGGTCGATGTCGCTGACCTTCCGCGACCACCGTTTCGAGCCGCCGAAGAACTCCATCGACGAGTGCAAGGAGCGCGACTTCACGTTCGCGGCCCCGCTCTTCGTCACGGCCGAGTTCACCAACAACGAGACCGGCGAGATCAAGTCCCAGACGGTCTTCATGGGCGACTTCCCGCTCATGACGAACAAGGGCACCTTCGTCATCAACGGCACCGAGCGTGTCGTGGTGTCGCAGCTGGTCCGTTCCCCCGGTGTCTACTTCGACTCCAGCATCGACAAGACGTCGGACAAGGACATCTTCTCCGCCAAGATCATCCCGTCCCGGGGTGCCTGGCTGGAGATGGAGATCGACAAGCGCGACATGGTCGGCGTCCGCATCGACCGCAAGCGCAAGCAGTCCGTCACCGTCCTCCTGAAGGCGCTCGGCTGGACCACCGAGCAGATCCTCGAGGAGTTCGGCGAGTACGAGTCCATGCGCGCCACCCTGGAGAAGGACCACACCCAGGGCCAGGACGACGCGCTGCTCGACATCTACCGCAAGCTGCGTCCGGGCGAGCCCCCCACGCGTGAGGCCGCGCAGACGCTGCTCGAGAACCTCTACTTCAACCCCAAGCGCTACGACCTCGCCAAGGTCGGCCGCTACAAGGTGAACAAGAAGCTCGGCGGGGACGAGCCGCTGGACGCCGGCGTGCTCACCACCGACGACATCATCGCCACCATCAAGTACCTGGTGAAGCTGCACGCCGGTGAGACCGAGACGGTCGGCGAGTCCGGTCGCTCCATCATGGTCGAGACCGACGACATCGACCACTTCGGCAACCGCCGCATCCGCAACGTGGGCGAGCTGATCCAGAACCAGGTCCGTACGGGTCTCGCCCGTATGGAGCGCGTCGTGCGCGAGCGCATGACCACCCAGGACGTCGAGGCGATCACGCCGCAGACCCTGATCAACATCCGGCCGGTCGTCGCCTCCATCAAGGAGTTCTTCGGCACCAGCCAGCTGTCGCAGTTCATGGACCAGAACAACCCGCTGTCGGGGCTGACGCACAAGCGTCGTCTGAACGCCCTCGGCCCGGGTGGTCTCTCCCGTGAGCGGGCCGGCTTCGAGGTCCGTGACGTGCACCCCTCGCACTACGGCCGCATGTGCCCGATCGAGACGCCGGAAGGCCCGAACATCGGTCTGATCGGCTCGCTGGCCTCCTACGGCCGGATCAACCCCTTCGGCTTCATCGAGACGCCGTACCGCAAGGTCGTCGAGGGCCAGGTCACCGACGAGGTCGACTACCTGACCGCCGACGAGGAGGACCGCTTCGTCATCGCGCAGGCCAACGCGCCGCTCAGCGACGACATGCGGTTCGTGGAGAACCGCATCCTGGTCCGCCGCCGCGGCGGCGAGGTCGACTACGTCCCCGGTGACGACGTCGACTACATGGACGTCTCGCCGCGCCAGATGGTGTCGGTCGCGACCGCCATGATCCCGTTCCTCGAGCACGACGACGCCAACCGTGCCCTCATGGGCGCGAACATGATGCGTCAGGCCGTGCCGCTCATCAAGTCCGAGTCCCCGCTCGTCGGCACCGGCATGGAGTACCGCTCCGCCGTCGACGCCGGCGACGTGGTCAAGGCCGAGAAGGCGGGTGTGGTCCAGGAGGTCTCCGCGGACTACATCACCACCACCAACGACGACGGCACGTACATCACGTACCGCCTGGCCAAGTTCTCCCGCTCCAACCAGGGCACCTCGGTCAACCAGAAGGTGATCGTCGCCGAGGGCGACCGGGTCATCGAGGGCCAGGTCCTCGCCGACGGCCCGGCCACCCAGAACGGCGAGATGGCGCTCGGCAAGAACCTGCTGGTCGCCTTCATGCCGTGGGAGGGCCACAACTACGAGGACGCGATCATCCTGTCGCAGCGCCTCGTGCAGGACGACGTCCTCTCCTCGATCCACATCGAGGAGCACGAGGTCGACGCCCGTGACACCAAGCTCGGTCCCGAGGAGATCACCCGGGACATCCCGAACGTCTCCGAGGAGGTCCTCGCCGACCTCGACGAGCGCGGCATCATCCGCATCGGTGCCGAGGTCATCGCCGGCGACATCCTCGTCGGCAAGGTGACCCCGAAGGGCGAGACCGAGCTGACGCCGGAGGAGCGCCTGCTGCGCGCGATCTTCGGTGAGAAGGCCCGTGAGGTCCGTGACACCTCGCTGAAGGTGCCGCACGGCGAGACCGGCAAGGTCATCGGCGTCCGCGTCTTCGACCGCGAGGAGGGCGACGAGCTCCCCCCCGGTGTGAACCAGCTGGTGCGCGTCTACGTCGCGCAGAAGCGCAAGATCACCGACGGTGACAAGCTCGCCGGCCGCCACGGCAACAAGGGCGTCATCTCCAAGATCCTGCCCATCGAGGACATGCCGTTCCTCGAGGACGGGACCCCGGTCGACATCATCCTCAACCCGCTGGGCGTGCCGTCCCGAATGAACCCGGGACAGGTCCTGGAGATCCACCTCGGCTGGCTCGCCAGCCGCGGCTGGGACGTCTCCGGCCTCGCGGAGGAGTGGGCCGAGCGGCTCCAGGTCATCGGCGCCGACAAGGTCGAGCCCGGCACCAACGTCGCCACCCCGGTCTTCGACGGTGCGCGTGAGGACGAGCTCGCCGGCCTGCTCCAGCACACCATCCCCAACCGCGACGGCGAGCGCATGGTGCTCCCGTCCGGCAAGGCCAGGCTGTACGACGGCCGCTCGGGCGAGCCGTTCCCGGAGCCGATCTCGGTCGGCTACATGTACATCCTCAAGCTGCACCACCTGGTCGACGACAAGCTGCACGCGCGTTCGACCGGTCCGTACTCCATGATCACCCAGCAGCCGCTGGGTGGTAAGGCTCAGTTCGGTGGCCAGCGGTTCGGCGAGATGGAGGTGTGGGCACTCGAGGCGTACGGCGCCGCCTACGCGCTCCAGGAGCTGCTGACCATCAAGTCCGACGACGTCACCGGCCGCGTGAAGGTCTACGAGGCCATCGTCAAGGGCGAGAACATCCCCGAGCCCGGCATCCCCGAGTCCTTCAAGGTCCTCATCAAGGAGATGCAGTCCCTGTGCCTGAACGTGGAGGTGCTGTCCAGCGACGGCATGTCCATCGAGATGCGTGACACCGACGAGGACGTCTTCCGCGCTGCGGAGGAGCTCGGCATCGACCTGTCCCGGCGCGAGCCGAGCAGCGTCGAAGAGGTCTGACGGGAGTTGGGCGGCTCGTCGAACCACGGGCCGCCCGCCCCAGGACCCCCGTTTCAGACCCCAAGACTTACAACCCTGAGAGGGATTGACGCATAGTGCTCGACGTCAACTTCTTCGATGAGCTCCGGATCGGTCTGGCCACCGCTGACGACATCCGTCAGTGGAGCCACGGCGAGGTCAAGAAGCCCGAGACCATCAACTACCGCACCCTCAAGCCCGAGAAGGACGGACTCTTCTGCGAGAAGATCTTCGGTCCGACCCGGGACTGGGAGTGCTACTGCGGCAAGTACAAGCGCGTCCGCTTCAAGGGCATCATCTGCGAGCGCTGCGGCGTGGAGGTCACGCGCGCCAAGGTGCGCCGTGAGCGGATGGGCCACATCGAGCTCGCCGCGCCCGTCACGCACATCTGGTACTTCAAGGGCGTTCCGTCGCGCCTCGGCTACCTGCTCGACCTCGCCCCGAAGGACCTGGAGAAGGTCATCTACTTCGCGGCGTACATGATCACGTACGTCGACGAGGAGCGCCGCACCCGCGACCTGCCCTCGCTGGAGGCCCACGTCTCCGTCGAGCGCCAGCAGATCGAGAACCGCCGCGACGCCGACCTCGAGGCCCGCGCCAAGAAGCTCGAGACCGACCTGGCCGAGCTCGAGGCCGAGGGTGCCAAGGCCGACGTGCGCCGCAAGGTGCGCGAGGGTGCCGAGCGCGAGATGAAGCAGCTGCGCGACCGCGCGCAGCGCGAGATCGACCGCCTCGACGAGGTGTGGAGCCGGTTCAAGAACCTCAAGGTCCAGGACCTCGAGGGCGACGAGCTGCTCTACCGCGAGCTGCGTGACCGCTTCGGCACGTACTTCGACGGCTCGATGGGTGCCGCGGCGCTGCAGAAGCGCCTGGAGTCCTTCGACCTCGACGAGGAGGCCGAGCGCCTCCGCGAGATCATCCGTACCGGCAAGGGCCAGAAGAAGACCCGCGCGCTCAAGCGCCTGAAGGTCGTCTCCGCGTTCCTGCAGACCAGCAACAGCCCCAAGGGCATGGTGCTGGACTGCGTGCCGGTCATCCCGCCGGACCTGCGTCCGATGGTGCAGCTGGACGGTGGCCGCTTCGCGACCTCCGACCTGAACGACCTGTACCGCCGCGTGATCAACCGCAACAACCGTCTGAAGCGGCTTCTCGACCTCGGCGCGCCCGAGATCATCGTGAACAACGAGAAGCGCATGCTCCAGGAGGCCGTCGACGCGCTCTTCGACAACGGCCGTCGCGGTCGCCCGGTCACGGGCCCCGGCAACCGTCCGCTGAAGTCGCTGTCCGACATGCTCAAGGGCAAGCAGGGCCGCTTCCGTCAGAACCTGCTCGGCAAGCGGGTCGACTACTCGGCGCGTTCCGTGATCGTCGTCGGTCCGCAGCTGAAGCTGCACCAGTGCGGTCTGCCGAAGGCGATGGCGCTGGAGCTGTTCAAGCCGTTCGTGATGAAGCGCCTGGTCGACCTGAACCACGCGCAGAACATCAAGTCGGCCAAGCGCATGGTCGAGCGCGGCCGCACGGTCGTGTACGACGTCCTGGAAGAGGTCATCGCGGAGCACCCGGTTCTGCTGAACCGTGCGCCCACGCTGCACCGCCTCGGCATCCAGGCCTTCGAGCCGCAGCTGGTCGAGGGCAAGGCCATCCAGATCCACCCGCTCGTCTGCACCGCGTTCAACGCGGACTTCGACGGTGACCAGATGGCCGTGCACCTGCCGCTGTCCGCGGAGGCGCAGGCCGAGGCCCGCATCCTGATGCTGTCCTCGAACAACATCCTCAAGCCGGCCGACGGCCGCCCGGTGACGATGCCGACCCAGGACATGGTTCTCGGTCTGTTCTTCCTCACCACCGACGGCGAGATGCGCGACCTCAAGGGCGAGGGCCGTTCCTTCGCCTCGGTCGCCGAGGCGATCATGGCCTTCGACGCGGGCGAGCTGTCGCTCCAGTCGAGGATCGACATCCGCTTCCCGGTCGGCACCATCCCGCCGCGCGGCTGGACCCCGCCGGCGCGTGAGGAGGGCGCCGAGTCCGACGGCGCTGCGGCCGGCAGCGGCTCCGCCGCGGGCGAGTGGCAGCAGGGTGACCCCTTCCGGCTGAACACCACCCTGGGCCGCGCGCTCTTCAACGAGCTGCTGCCCGAGGACTACCCGTTCGTCGACTACGAGGTCGGCAAGAAGCAGCTCTCCGAGATCGTCAACGACCTCGCCGAGCGTTACCCGAAGGTCATCGTGGCGGCGACGCTCGACAACCTGAAGGCGTCCGGCTTCTACTGGGCCACCCGCTCCGGTGTCACCGTCGCCATCTCCGACGTCGTCGTCCCCGAGGCGAAGAAGGAGATCGTCAAGGGCTACGAGGCGCAGGACGAGAAGGTCCAGAAGCAGTACGAGCGCGGTCTGATCACCAAGGACGAGCGCACGCAGGAGCTCATCGCGATCTGGACCAAGGCGACCAACGAGGTCGCCGAGGCGATGAACGACAACTTCCCGAAGACCAACCCGATCTTCATGATGGTGAACTCGGGTGCACGAGGCAACATGATGCAGATGCGTCAGATCGCCGGTATGCGTGGTCTGGTGTCGAACGCGAAGAACGAGACGATCCCGCGTCCGATCAAGGCGTCGTTCCGTGAGGGCCTGTCCGTGCTGGAGTACTTCATCTCCACGCACGGTGCCCGTAAGGGTCTGGCCGACACCGCTCTGCGGACCGCCGACTCGGGTTACCTCACCCGTCGTCTGGTCGACGTCTCCCAGGACGTCATCATCCGCGAGGAGGACTGCGGCACCGACCGCGGTCTGCGTCTGAAGATCGCCAGCCGTGACGCGGACGGCGTGCTGCGCAAGGAAGGCGACGTCGAGACGTCGGTGTACGCGCGCTGCCTCGCCGAGGACATCGTGGTCGACGGACAGGTGCTGGCCCCGGCCGGCACCGACCTGGGCGACGTCCTCATCGAGGAGCTCGTCTCCCGCGGCGTCGAGGAGGTCAAGACGCGCTCGGTCCTGACCTGCGAGTCCGCCGTCGGCACCTGCGCCATGTGCTACGGCCGTTCGCTGGCCACCGGCAAGCTGGTCGACATCGGTGAGGCGGTCGGCATCATCGCCGCCCAGTCCATCGGTGAGCCCGGCACCCAGCTGACGATGCGTACCTTCCACACCGGTGGTGTGGCCGGTGACGACATCACCCAGGGTCTGCCGCGTGTCGTCGAGCTCTTCGAGGCCCGTACCCCGAAGGGTGTCGCCCCGGTCTCCGAGGCCTCCGGCCGCGTGCGAATCGAGGAGACCGAGAAGACCAAGAAGCTCGTCGTCACCCCGGACGACGGCAGCGACGAGACGGCGTACCCGATCTCGAAGCGCGCCAAGGTCCTGGTGAGCGAGGGCGAGCACGTCGAGGTGGGTCAGCAGCTCACCGTGGGTGCCACCAACCCGCACGACGTGCTGCGCATCCTGGGTCAGCGTGCCGTCCAGGTCCACCTGGTCGGCGAGGTCCAGAAGGTCTACAACTCGCAGGGTGTGTCGATCCACGACAAGCACATCGAGATCATCATCCGGCAGATGCTCCGCCGCGTGACGATCATCGAGTCCGGCGACGCCGAGCTGCTGCCCGGCGAGCTGGTCGAGCGCTCGAAGTTCGAGACCGAGAACCGTCGTGTGGTCCAGGAGGGCGGTCACCCGGCCTCCGGTCGTCCGCAGCTGATGGGTATCACCAAGGCCTCGCTGGCGACGGAGTCCTGGCTGTCGGCCGCCTCCTTCCAGGAGACGACCCGAGTGCTGACGGACGCGGCGATCAACGCCAAGTCCGACAGCCTCATCGGCCTCAAGGAGAACGTCATCATCGGTAAGCTCATCCCGGCCGGTACGGGTCTGTCCCGCTACCGCAACATCCGGGTCGAGCCGACCGAGGAGGCCAAGGCCGCGATGTACTCGGCCGTCGGCTACGACGACATCGACTACTCGCCGTTCGGCACGGGCTCCGGCCAGGCCGTTCCGCTGGAGGACTACGACTACGGTCCGTACAACCAGTAAGCGAGCCGCTTGATCCGAGGGCGGTCACCCCGTACGGGGTGACCGCCCTTCGGCGTTCCCGGAAGCGGGGCGGGGAGCGGCACCGGGCCGGTGATGGAACCAAATGCCGGGTACGGTGCGTTCGAGTCTCTGAAGAGTGATTGACCCCGAAGGGATCGACCCGCGAGGGATTCACCGTCTGCCCCCAGGAGGCGGCCGTGTCGTACCCGACCCCGTGGCAGGGCAACCTGCCGCAAGGCCCCGGTGCTCCGTCCATGCTGGCCGGCCACGCGGACCGCGAGCGCGCGGTGGACGTGCTGCGGGCCGGTTACGCCGAGGGCAGGCTGGACCACCCGGAGTTCGACAAGCGGGTCGCCCGTGCCTACTCCGCGCGCACGGTGGCCGAGCTGTCCCTGCTGGTCGCCGATCTGCCGCAGGGCCCGGCGGCGCAGTCGGCGGCGCCCGCCGGGCCGATACCGGCGACCTTCCTGGCCAGGCCGCAGCCCAGGACCAACGGCAAGGCGATCGCCTCGATGATCTGCGGCGTCCTGTGCGTGGCCACCGGTGGGCTCACCGGCCTGCCGGCGGTGATCCTCGGTCACCTGGCTCAGTCGGAGATCCGGCGCACCGGCGAGGGCGGCGACGGATTCGCGCTGACCGGGCTGGTGCTCGGCTGGCTGTCGGTGGCCGGCTGGGCGCTGGTCATCAGTCTGTTCGGTCTGGTGGCCGTACTGGCGGGCGCGGGCTGACCGGAGGGGCGGGGCCGCGGGGCGGGCGGCCCGGCGGGGCGCGGTGGCCGGTCGGGCGTCGGTTCAGCGCGGTGGCCGGAGGTACGGCTGCAGGTGGTGCAGCCGGGTGTGGTAGTCGGGGTGCGAGGACAGCAGCGTGCTGACCGGGGTCCCGGTCGGCGCGCCATGGCCGACGGCGGTGAGCGCGGCGATCTGCTGCTGCTCCTGGTGGTGCAGCTGCTGCAGTACGGCGGCCAGCATCGGGGCGAAGCCGAGTGCGGCGGCGTGCTGGTCGGCGCGCAGCTCCGAGCGGCGGCCGACGGCGGCCAGCGCGTACGGCATGGCGAGGATCAGCAGCGGCAGACCGTACAGGGAGCTGACCGTGGCCAGTGCGATGCTGCCGACGAACAGGCCGAAGAACAGCACACCGAAGCAGGAGAAGACGCGGGAGACCCGGAACATGAAGCCGGTGACCGCGCGCAGCACCCGCCAGGCGACGCGGCCCGGCAGGGCGTACCAGTAGCCCAGCAGCGAGGACCACGCGTGGCCGCCCACGTGGTGGCCCAGCTCGTGCGCCAGTACGGCGGCCAGTTCGCCGTTGGGCAGCTGGTTCATGGCGAAGCGGGTGACGCCGACGATGTGACCGGCCGCGGCGACCGCGTTGAGGTTGTCGCTGTCCTCCACCCACAGCTCGTAGTTCCGGCCCTCGACGCCCGCGCGGGCGGTGACTTCGCGCCAGACCGGTTCGAGTTTGGCTCTTTCCTGCGGTGTGGGGTAGCGCAGGCGGAGCAGATGGCGCGCGAGGGCGCTTTCCGTCGGGCGGTGGAACACGAGTGCGCCGCTGGCGAGCCAGGCCAGGACGATCAGGATCCCGAGGCCGCCGAAGAGGAGTGAGACCAGGGCGACGACGGCGAGGCTGCACAGGAAGTTGGGCAGGTGGAGCAGCAGGTTGCCGAAGGCGGTGGCGTCGGTGCGGCGCTGCTGGCCGGCGATGTGCACGCGACCGCGGTCGGTGCTGATGTGGTGCGGGTGCAGCGGGGAGCCGGGGGCCGGGGGCGTCGGTGCGGCGGCGGGGGCCGGACCGGCCTGGGGGTACGGGTGCTGCTGTGCGTAGGGGGGCGGGGCGGTGGCGGGATGCGGCATCGAGGGCTGGGCCGCCGCGCCGCCGCCCGGGTACGGGGGAGCAGCCGACGGGGCCGGGTGCGGGTACTGCGGGGGGATGTGGGGGTGGGGGTACGGCGGTGGGGCCTGGGTGGTTCGGGGGTCGGGCTGCGGGTACGGCGGTGCGGTGGTGGGGTGGCCGTTCGGCTCGGGGTACTCCGGGGGCATCGGTGGCGGCTGGTTCATGTGCTTCCTTCGCTTGGCGTGAGCGGTGGCCGGCCCGCGGGTCAGCCGATCAGCAGGGAGGCCGGCAGCAGGAGCGTGCCGGTGCAGAAGGCGATCAGACCGGTGCGGATCCACTGGTGCTTACGCCAGGCGATCCGGCTCGTCTCGGTGAGCGCCGTGGTCAGGGCGGACACGGGGTCGGCCTCGGTGTCGGCCAGCGCGGCGTCCAGCCGGCCTGCCCGTACGGCCCGCTGGATGTCGCCGAAGTACGACAGGGGCATGCCCGGTGACCAGGTCCCGCCGCGGTAGCGGGGCAGTACGGCCAGGAGCAGCGCGAACAGGGACAGGGCGAGGGAGAGGATCCCCGCCCACCACACTGCGGCGCCGGTGGCCGCGAGGGTGTCCGGTGACCAGTCCCGGCCCGCGAGAAGACCGCTGAACACGCCCGCGGTGATGCCGAGTGCGGCGACCAGGACGGCGGCCTTGCTGTCCGCGCGGGCGATCTCGGTCCGCAGGTCCGCGAGCAGCCGCTCGCACAGTTGCGCACGGTGCGTGGAGGGCTGCGGTGAGGTGGGTGCGGGACCGGGTGCCGGCGGGGAGGCGGGGCCGGGGTCGGGGACGCCCGTGGCCGGGGTGGGGCCCGGGTCGACCGTCGTCATCGGCCGGACCCCTCCGGCGCGGACCCGCCCTGGTCGCCTTCGGCGGGCGTGGGCGGCGCCGCGGCCTGCTCCGGCGGTGCGGTCGGGGTGGTCCCGTACCCGGGAGGCGGTTGCCAGGCGGGCGTGGCGTGGTGGGGCGGGTACGCCGGCGGGGAGGGGACGGGTGGCACGGGCGGTGCGGGGTGCTGCGGAAACGTTCCGGGCACGATCGGCGTGGGGTACGGCGTGTGCATGGGGTACGGCGTGTACGGCGGCGGGGTGTACGGCGGCGGGGGGTGAGGCAGGGGAGTCGCGGCGGGGCCGGTGGGCGGTTCGGGCGGTGCCATGGCCGGCGCGGCGGCCGGGGGAGCCGACCCGGGAGGCCCGGGTACGGGGCTCGGACGCGGTGTCGCGTCCGGCGAGGGCGCTGCGGGAGCGCCGCCGTCCGCTGCGGGCCCCGCGTGCGGTGCCGTGCCCGGCGCGGGGCTGCCCGCCGGTGGGGCGTGCGGTGCGGGGGAGGGTGTGGGGGCGCCGGGCGGGGCGGGCTGGTCCGGTGGGGGGAGCAGGGGCGGGGTCTGGGGGACGCCCGGGAGACGCTGGTTGAGGATGTCGCTGACGGTGCGGAGCGCGAGCTGCTTGGGACCCTCCAGTTCGAACTTCTCGGCGCCCTCCCCGCCCAGCAGCTCCTTCACCAGGTCCATCTGCGCCTGGATCATGCGGAGCTGGTCCTCCCGCATGCTGTTCATCACGAGCCGCGAGTCCTCCGGGTGCTGGGCGAGGTGGAGCGCCCAGGACTGCACCCCGCCCTGCGACAGGTGCCACCGGTAGAACTCGATCTTCTTCGCCTCGACCTCCTGCAGCTCCAGCATCTGCTCGCCCTGGAGCATCGCCCGCTCGTGCTGCCAGCGCTGCTGCTGCATGGCCAGCTCCTGCTGCTGGTGTCCGTACTTCATGGCCCGGGCGGCCTGCAGCGCGTCCTGCTGCCGGTAGCGGTGATCCATCTCGACGTCGACCCGCATGCCCTGCTGCGCCGCGCGGATCTGCTCCGCCGCGGAGTGGTCGATCGACTGGAGGCGGTGCTGATGGTCGATGTTCGCCTGGTCACGGCGCAGCCGCAGGGTCCAGGTCACCTGGAGTCCCGCGGACGCGCCGAGCGGACCGCCGGCGGTGACCGCGCGCAGCAGCTCCTGCTCGGCACGCCCGCTGTCGGCGACGGCGAAGCGCCGCGTGACCGGCCGCGCGGCCTGCTGCAGCTCGCCGAGCAGCAGCGCGGGCACGTCCCTGATGCCGCTCGCCACGAATTGCGCCGGGTCCAGCACCTGCCAGGAGACGTCCACCTCGGCGGTGAACTCGAACGCGTCGTTCTCGCTGGGCAGTGCGAGGGTGTCCGTGAAGGGATGGACACCCATGTCCACCTCGTACACGGCGGTGTACCGGCGGGAGGCGATCTCGCCGCGGGTCGGCCGTCCGGGCGGCGGGTACGCCTCGTAGCCGCCCTTCGGGGTGGAGAAGACCAGCGCGTGGTCGATGCGGACCACGTGCTTCAGCGACAGCTCGAAGCGCGACAGCCGGCGCACGGTGAGGACCGGGTCGATCAGCCGGGTGTGGCGGTCGGCCGGCTGCTGCCACTCGGGCGGGCGGTGGAAGGTGGGCATGGCGTGTCCTTCGTCAGCGCGGTGGAAGCGTGCTCAGCAGGCGGGCGGCGACCGGCGGCGGGGGGTTTCCGTCCTCGCCGGGCATGGTGCGCAGCAGATGGCTCAGCCGCTGGTGTTCGGTCGGGGTGGTGACGAGTCCGGGCAGGAGCGCGGCGAGCGCCCATTCGGTGGCCGTGGAACGGTCGGCGATCAGGACCCAGTCCCGCATCACCTCCAGCGCGTGCCGGCTGTGGTGCGGGTCGCCGAGGGCCTCCCGCCACAGGTGCGCGATGCCGCGGGCGGCGCGGTCGTCGTCCGTCGCCGCGCGGGCGTACCAGGTCAGGACGAGCGGCGTGCCGTACCGCTCCTCGCCCTCGGTGCGGCCGCAGGCGTTGACGAAACCGCTCAGGGCCAGATCGCGCACGGCCCGGTCGTCGTCGAGGCGGTCGGTGAGTTCGCCGAGGACCTCGGGGGCGGCCGAGGACAGCAGCAGCAGCTCCACGGCTTCGGCCAGTTCCCGCGCCGTATCCCGGTCGAAGTCGTCCGGATCGGCGAAGCGCTCGTACAGCCGGCGGGCCGCGTCGCGCAGCGCGGCGAGGGCCTGCGCGGGCCGTTCCGGTCCGATCAGCGCGTACGCGCGGACCGCGACCCAGCGCAGCCGCCGGTCCTCGTGGGTCGACCAGGTGTCGAGGATGCGCGGGATGCTGGGGGTGCCGATGTGGTGGGCCAGGGTGAGCGAGTTGACCGCGACGAGCCGGTGCCGGAACCGGTTGGAGGTGGCCCACGGCTCGATGACCAGCGCCATCGCGGAAGGCAGGTCGGTACGGGCGAGGACGGCGACGGTGGACGCGGCCCGGGTGCGGACCAGGGGCCGTCCGTCGTCGGCGAGCCGGCGCAGCCAGGCGATCAGCGCCGGCCGGGCGGACGGATGGCCGGTCCACACCTCCCGCAGCAGCACCAGCGGGGTCCGCTCGTCGGCGAACGCCGCCTTCGACTGCGTCACCGGCCCCCACTCGGTGTGCTCCTCGCCCTCGTAGCGCTCGGCGCGCGCCAGTTGCAGGCGCTTGCCGATGTGGGTGCCGAACACGGGGACCTTGGGGGAGCGGGTGGGATCGTCGGTCTTCTGGAGGAACCGGTACAGCAGGTCGCTGAGTTCGGCGGTGAGCGCGTACGGGCCGTCGTCGAAGGCGGCGAGCGCGACGAGGAACGCCTTGTCGCGCAGGTGGATCGCCGTCTCGTCCTCCTCGAACCACTCCTGGACCTGGTTCTCCAGCGACACGAGCGAGAAGTCGCCGACGGCCCGTTCGGTGACCTCTCCGGCGGCGTACCGGCCGAGCAGCTGAGCGAACGCGGCCACCTCGCGGAGCTGGTGACCGTGGTCCAGGAACTCCTTGACGGCCGGCAGACCGAGCAGCCGCCCGGCGGTCTCCGCGTCGGCGTGGACGCGCAGATGCGCGGCGAGCACGTCGGCGGCCACCGGCGGCTTCCACTCCGCCGCGGACACGTCGTCCTCCAGTACGGCGGTGGGGCCGACGGTGACGACGAGGTAGGCGTCGTGCTCGGCGAGCCGGTCCCGGGCGGCCAGCAGATGCGTCTCGCGCAGCGCGTCGCCGCGCCGGGTCGCCACGTCGCACAGCACGTACCCGCGGGCGCGCCCGGTGTCGGCGGCGCCGTCGCCGGGCGCGGGAGCCGTGACGCGGTCGGCCAGCGCGCCGGGTGCGGTGTCGCGGTCCAGCGCCTGCACCGGTCCGGCGCCGAGCCGGTGCAGCAGCATCAGGGCGGCCGTGCGGCGGCCGGTGAAGCGGGCGCCGGACAGGACCAGTACGCGCTCGCGGCGCAGCCGGTCCAGCAGGGCGGCGACGGTGTCCCCGTCGGCGACGAAGGACGCGGCGAGCCGCTCCAGGGTGGCGCGGGGGATCTCCCCGGACGCGGCGGCGGACGCGGAGAGCCCCGGGAACGACCAGTGGTGGATCTCCGTCTTGCTGCCCATGATCACGTCGCCGGTGACGTTGCCGCCGGAGACGCCGTGCTGGTCGCCGCCGGTGTAGCCGCCGCCGAAACGGGCGCGGGAGCCGACGTTCATGGTGCGGGGGCTGTGGTCGACCAGGTCGCGCCGGGCGGACCAGGCCGTCTGCGGCTGGTCCTGCTCCTCGGGCTGCTCGGTGCCGCCGGCCTCGCGGGCCTCGTCCTGCGCGGCCTCGCCCGGGTCGGCGGCCGTGCCCCCGCCCTGGGCGTCGGCGGGTGGCTCCTGGCCGCTCACGGCCGCTCACCCCGGTCGGTGCTGCCGCCCATGATCACGTCGCCGGTGACGTTGCCGCCGGAGACGCCGTGCTGGTCGCCGGCCACGTAGCCGCCGCCGAAGCTCACCGTGCCGCCGGTGACGTGCAGGACCGCGCCCGGCGCCGGGGCTCCCCGGTCTCCGGCCGGCGCCGGGCCGCCCTCCTGCCGGCCGCCGGATTCCGCGTGGCCCCGCGGGTGGGCGGTGGTCGGCGCCGGGCGGTCCCCCGATCCGCCCGGCGCCTCCTCCCCCCGCTCACCATGGTCCTTCGTGGCCCTGCCCCGGCCGTGCTCCGACGCGGGCACCGGCCCGTGCAGCCACGCCGTCAGCGGGCCGTTCTTGCTGTCCACCGTCACCGCGTGGAAGTCCGCCGCCGGGATACCGGGATGGTCGTGCCGTACGACCCCGGCGTACAGGGCGTCCGAGACGCACAGGGCGAGGTCGTCGGCGCGCTCCCGCAGGGCGGAGCGGAGCAGCCGCGCGTCGAGCAGCCGGCAGGCGTGGTTCAGGTCGGAGCCGACCCATCCGTCGTGCCGGTCGACGGCCACGTAGCCGGTGGCGAGGACGCCGCGCAGCCGGATCTGCGCCGAGCGGGACGCCATCCGGTTCACCGCCCGCAACTGGCTGGGCACCTCGGTGAGCAGGGCCCGCAGCAGCGCCGTGACCGGGGCGTTCGCGTCGATCAGCTCCATCACGGCGTCCCCGCGGTCGGCCCGCAGGCGCAGCGTCTCGTCGATGCCCGCGGCCTCCAGCGCGCGGTCGGTGACGTCGTAGAGCATGCGCCGCAGGTAGGCCTGCTCGACGTCGTCCCGGTCGCTGTACCTCTCGATGTCCAGCAGCAGGATCGTGCGGCTCACGGGGTCGGTCATGGTCGTCCTTCGAAGCGGTGGGGGATGGCCGTGCAGAGCAGCAGAGTGGCGGGAGCGGTGCGTGATGCGTGAGGGCGTATGACCCAGTGGAACTGTGAACGGGTACACACAACGGGGGCGCCCCGGCCTCCGGCGGGATGGTCGCGGGCCCGCCGGCGCGGGCGGTCCGCCGTGCGGCCGGGACGCCTGCGGTCCGGGGCACGGCTGCCGGGCTCCCGGGACGCGAGTGCCGCGGGCCGCGGGGACGACCGGACCGGGCCGCGGGGGACCGCGCGGGGGTGCCGCTACCCGGCGCTCCCCGGCCGCGCCGTCCCGTCCTCCGCGGGGGCCCGCCGCGGGGACGGGACGCAGGGGCCCGGCTGGTCCGTGGCGGCGATGCGGCGCAGGACGTCGGGGCGGATGATGAGCAGGGTGCGGCGGCCCGTGGAGACCGCGTCCCGCTCGCGCAGCTCCCGCAGCAGCCGTTGCACCATCTCCCGGGAGGCGCCCACCGACCCCGCCAGCTCCTGCTTGCTGAGCGGGACGGAGAGTTCGATGCCGCCGGCGGTGCGGAGGCCGTGGCTGCGGGCCAGGTCCAGCAGCAGCACCGCGAAACGCTGGCGCACGTTCATCGACGCGAACTCCAGGCGCCGCCGGTCGGCCGCCCGGGTACGGTCCGCCGTGAGGCCCAGCAGGGCGAACGACACGGCGGGGGAGCGGCCCAGAAAGGTCTTGAAGCGCTCGTGCTCCACGGCCACCGCCCGCACCGGTTCCAGCGCGGTCACCGTCGCCGCCCGGGGACGCCCGGTCAGCGCGGCCGACTCGCCGACCACGTCGCCCGCTCCGCGCAGGGCGAGCAGCGCCTCGTACCCGTTGGCCGCCGCCGCCGTGACCTTCGTCCAGCCCTGCACCAGGAACAGCACGTGCGACGACGGCTCCAGCTGGTGCAGCAGAGCGGCACGCGGCGCGAAGCGCAGCTCCCGGCCCAGCGAGAGCAGCGCGGTGCGGTCCTGGCTCTCCAGGCGTGCCAGGAAGGGCACCCGGTCCTCCAGGCCCCCGTCGTCCGGTCCGTGCGGCGTCGGCTTCATCAGGTGGACCCCCGTTCGTCTACGGCGGACGGATCAAAGTACTGAGCACGGCCCCCGGCAAGGACGGGAACCGGCCAAGTCGTGACCGACGCGTACGAGGGGCAGGACCGGTCCGGTGAAGGCCGTGGACACAGTGGGCAAGTCCGGCGTGTCGGGCCGCGCTCCATTTGTTTTGACCGGAGTCCGTGAGGTAGGTACGCTCAGACCTTGTGCCTGGGGTGTGCCCTGGCCCTCGTGCGTGCCCATCACACCGCACCGGGGGCTGAGAAACGGCCACCGCAATCCGCGCTTCCTTCTGCCTTCCGGTGGAAGTCCGCGGTATTCGACACACCCGACCGCGTGGGTCGGAGATGTTCCAGGTTAGCTGTACCTATCGGCACACAGAAACCGGAGAAGTAGTGCCTACGATCCAGCAGCTGGTCCGTAAGGGCCGGCAGGACAAGGTCGAGAAGAACAAGACGCCCGCACTCGAGGGTTCTCCTCAGCGTCGTGGCGTCTGCACGCGTGTGTTCACGACCACCCCGAAGAAGCCGAACTCGGCCCTGCGTAAGGTCGCGCGTGTGCGTCTGACCAGCGGGATCGAGGTCACCGCTTACATTCCGGGTGAGGGACACAACCTGCAGGAGCACTCCATCGTGCTCGTGCGCGGCGGCCGTGTGAAGGACCTGCCGGGTGTTCGCTACAAGATCATCCGCGGCTCGCTCGACACCCAGGGTGTCAAGAACCGCAAGCAGGCTCGCAGCCGTTACGGCGCCAAGAAGGAGAAGTAAGAATGCCTCGTAAGGGCCCCGCCCCGAAGCGCCCGGTCATCATCGACCCGGTCTACGGTTCTCCTCTGGTGACGTCGCTCATCAACAAGGTGCTGCTGAACGGCAAGCGCTCCACCGCCGAGCGCATCGTCTACGGCGCCATGGAAGGTCTGCGTGAGAAGACGGGCAACGACCCGATCATCACGCTGAAGCGCGCGCTGGAGAACATCAAGCCGACCCTCGAGGTCAAGTCCCGCCGTGTCGGTGGTGCGACGTACCAGGTCCCGATCGAGGTCAAGCCCGGTCGTGCCAACACGCTCGCGCTGCGCTGGCTGGTCGGTTACTCCCGCGCCCGTCGCGAGAAGACCATGACCGAGCGTCTGCTCAACGAACTTCTCGACGCCTCCAACGGCCTCGGCGCCGCTGTGAAGAAGCGCGAGGACACGCACAAGATGGCCGAGTCCAACAAGGCCTTCGCGCACTACCGCTGGTAGTCGCAGTCCACATCGAGACCGAGAGAAGACTGAAGCCTTATGGCTACCACTTCGCTTGACCTGGCCAGGGTCCGCAACATCGGGATCATGGCCCACATCGACGCGGGCAAGACGACCACCACCGAGCGGATCCTGTTCTACACCGGCGTGTCGTACAAGATCGGTGAGGTCCACGACGGCGCCGCCACCATGGACTGGATGGAGCAGGAGCAGGAGCGTGGCATCACGATCACGTCTGCTGCGACCACCTGCCACTGGCCGCTCGAGGACAACGACTACACGATCAACATCATCGACACCCCGGGGCACGTCGACTTCACCGTCGAGGTGGAGCGCTCCCTGCGCGTGCTCGACGGTGCCGTGACCGTGTTCGACGGTGTCGCCGGTGTCGAGCCGCAGTCCGAGACGGTGTGGCGTCAGGCCGACCGTTACGGCGTGCCGCGCATCTGCTTCGTGAACAAGCTGGACCGCACCGGCGCCGAGTTCCACCGCTGCGTGGAGATGATCTCGGACCGTCTGGGTGCCCAGCCGCTCGTCATGCAGCTTCCGATCGGCGCCGAGGCCGACTTCAAGGGCGTCGTGGACCTGGTCCGCATGAAGGCGCTCGTGTGGTCCGCCGAGGCCGCCAAGGGCGAGATGTACGACGTCGTCGACATCCCGGCCACGCACACCGAGGCCGCCGAGGAGTGGCGCGGCAAGCTGGTCGAGGCCGTCGCCGAGAACGACGAAGAGATCATGGAGCTGTACCTGGAGGGCCAGGAGCCCACCGAGGAGCAGCTGTACGCCGCGATCCGTCGCATCACGATCGCCTCCGGCAAGTCCAGCGACACCACGGTCACCCCGGTGTTCTGCGGCACCGCGTTCAAGAACAAGGGCGTCCAGCCCCTGCTCGACGCGGTCGTGCGCTACCTGCCGACCCCGCTCGACGTCGAGGCCATCGAGGGCCACGACGTCAAGGACCCCGAGGTCGTCGTCCGGCGCAAGCCGTCCGAGGACGAGCCCCTCGCCGCCCTCGCGTTCAAGATCATGAGCGACCCGCACCTCGGCAAGCTCACCTTCGTCCGGGTCTACTCGGGCCGCCTGGAGTCCGGCACCGCGGTGCTGAACTCCGTCAAGGGCAAGAAGGAGCGCATCGGCAAGATCTACCGCATGCACGCCAACAAGCGTGAGGAGATCGACTCGGTGGGCGCCGGCGACATCGTCGCCGTCATGGGCCTGAAGCAGACCACCACCGGTGAGACGCTGTCCGACGACAAGAACCCGGTGATCCTGGAGTCCATGGACTTCCCGGCGCCGGTCATCCAGGTCGCCATCGAGCCCAAGTCGAAGGGCGACCAGGAGAAGCTGGGCGTCGCGATCCAGCGCCTGGCCGAGGAGGACCCGTCCTTCCAGGTCCACTCGGACGAGGAGACGGGCCAGACCATCATCGGCGGTATGGGCGAGCTGCACCTCGAGGTGCTGGTCGACCGCATGCGCCGTGAGTTCAAGGTCGAGGCCAACGTCGGCAAGCCGCAGGTCGCCTACCGTGAGACGATCCGCAAGGCCGTCGAGCGCGTGGACTACACCCACAAGAAGCAGACCGGTGGTACCGGTCAGTTCGCCAAGGTGCAGATCGCGATCGAGCCGATCGAGGGCGGCGACGCCTCGTACGAGTTCGTGAACAAGGTGACCGGTGGCCGCATCCCGAAGGAGTACATCCCTTCGGTGGACGCCGGTGCCCAGGAGGCCATGCAGTTCGGCATCCTGGCCGGCTACGAGATGACGGGCGTCCGCGTCACGCTCATCGACGGCGGCTACCACGAGGTCGACTCCTCCGAGCTCGCGTTCAAGATCGCCGGTTCGCAGGCCTTCAAGGAGGCCGCGCGCAAGGCTTCGCCCGTGCTCCTGGAGCCGATGATGGCCGTCGAGGTCACCACGCCCGAGGACTACATGGGTGAGGTCATCGGCGACATCAACTCCCGCCGTGGCCAGATCCAGGCCATGGAGGAGCGGGCGGGTGCCCGCGTCGTGAAGGGGCTCGTGCCCCTTTCGGAGATGTTCGGTTACGTCGGCGACCTGCGCAGCAAGACGTCCGGCCGGGCCAGCTACTCCATGCAGTTCGACTCCTACGCCGAGGTTCCCCGGAACGTCGCCGAGGAGATCATCGCGAAGGCCAAGGGCGAGTAACGGACTCCGTTCACACGCTTTAGGCTTGACCCCGGAGCCTGCAAGGGGCGTTCCGCCACCCTCGTGGTGGAATGTCCCGGGTCCGGGTTTCCCAGCAAAGATCACCTGGCGCCGATGAGCAAGGCGTACCAGAACCACTCTCAGGAGGACCCCCGTGGCGAAGGCGAAGTTCGAGCGGACTAAGCCGCACGTCAACATCGGCACCATCGGTCACATCGACCACGGTAAGACGACCCTCACGGCCGCCATTACCAAGGTGCTGCACGACGCGTACCCGGACCTGAACGAGGCCTCGGCCTTCGACCAGATCGACAAGGCTCCCGAAGAGCGCCAGCGCGGTATCACCATCTCCATCGCGCACGTCGAGTACCAGACCGAGACGCGTCACTACGCCCACGTCGACTGCCCCGGTCACGCGGACTACATCAAGAACATGATCACGGGTGCGGCGCAGATGGACGGCGCCATCCTCGTGGTCGCCGCCACCGACGGCCCGATGCCGCAGACCAAGGAGCACGTGCTCCTGGCCCGCCAGGTCGGCGTCCCCTACATCGTCGTCGCCCTCAACAAGGCCGACATGGTGGACGACGAGGAGATCCTGGAGCTCGTCGAGCTCGAGGTCCGTGAGCTGCTCTCCGAGTACGAGTTCCCGGGCGACGACCTGCCGGTCGTCAAGGTCTCGGCGCTCAAGGCCCTCGAGGGCGACAAGGAGTGGGGCCAGACCGTTCTCGACCTGATGAAGGCCGTGGACGAGAACATCCCGCAGCCCGAGCGTGACGTCGACAAGCCGTTCCTCATGCCGATCGAGGACGTCTTCACGATCACCGGTCGCGGTACGGTCGTCACCGGCCGTATCGAGCGTGGTGTCCTCAAGGTCAACGAGACCGTCGACATCGTGGGCATCAAGCAGGAGAAGACCACCACCACGGTCACCGGCATCGAGATGTTCCGCAAGCTGCTCGACGAGGGCCAGGCCGGTGAGAACGTCGGTCTGCTCCTCCGTGGCATCAAGCGCGAGGACGTCGAGCGCGGCCAGGTCATCATCAAGCCGGGCTCGGTCACCCCGCACACCGAGTTCGAGGCCCAGGCCTACATCCTGTCGAAGGACGAGGGTGGCCGTCACACCCCCTTCTTCAACAACTACCGCCCGCAGTTCTACTTCCGTACGACGGACGTGACCGGCGTCGTGACCCTCCCCGAGGGCACCGAGATGGTCATGCCGGGTGACAACACCGAGATGAAGGTGGAGCTCATCCAGCCCGTCGCCATGGAGGAGGGCCTGAAGTTCGCCATCCGTGAGGGTGGCCGGACCGTGGGCGCCGGCCAGGTCACCAAGATCAACAAGTGAGCTTGCTGATCTGACCTGGTAGCTCGCTCGCGAGCACCTGGCACCTGAAGGGGCCCGCACGACTTCGGTCGTGCGGGCCCTTTCGCTGTGCGGGGTGCGGGGGCGTCGACATCGGCGCCGAAGGCGTCACCCGGTCGAGGGGATGTCGCGTCATATGAGCCCGGTGCATGCCGTCCCGACCGTAGCTTCGCCGCATGGTCAGCTCATCCCATGAGGCTGGCGGCGAAAGGCCCGCCGGCCGACGACGAGAACACCGCGGGCACCTTCATCGAACTCACGGAACAAGGCCTCGGCCGGGGTGGGGAGGTGACGGACGAGGACCGGGAACGCATCGCCGACTGTGACGACCCGGACGTGCTTGAGCTGTGGTTCACGCGGGCCGTCACGGCCACGTCCGCGGCGGAGGTCCTCGAGGAGGGGCCCGGCCGGCCGCCCCGTCCCGCAGTGGACCGGCCCCGGCGCGACCCCCGTGGAGACCCTCGGCCGGCAGGGCCACCACCACTGACACGTCCTCGTCGGGGGAGGACTTCGGCGGCGGTCCGGAGGAGGGCGGGAGGGGGGAAGCCGGGGTGCGGTACGGCGGGGAGGGCCTTGAACGCCGACGGCTCCCGGTCCCCGGTTCCCGGCTCGCGCTCACGCCCGCCGCACGGGCCCGGTTCGTGACGTACGCCTCCGGGCGCTGACGTCACCCGGCGGTCAGCGGGGGGTGGCGCAGTCCCGCGATGAGGAGTTCGACCAGCCGGCGCGGCTCGTAGCGGGGATCGCTGTCGCCGCCGATGCAGAGGTTCCCGACGCCGCGCATGAGCGCCAGGGCCTCGATGTCGGAGTGGATCTCGCCGGCGGCGACGGCGGCTTCGAGCAGTCGGGCGCAGACGGGCACCAGGCGGTCCAGGAAGTAGGCGTGCAGCGCCTCGAAGCCGGTGTCGTCGGAGCGCAGTGCGGCGGCGAGCCCGTGCTTGGTGACCAGGAAGTCGACGAACCGGCTGATCCACTGCCCCAGGGCGGCGTGCGGGCTCGCGCCGCTCTCCAGCAGGGCCGGGCCCGCCTCGGCGAGGGCGTCGACCTGGTGCCGGTAGACGGCGATGATCAGGTCCGCCCGCTTGGGGAAGTGACGGTAGATGGTGCCCAGGCCGACGCCCGCCCTGGCCGCGATGTCGCGCACCGGGGCCTCCACGCCTGACGTGACGAAGACCGCGGCGGCCGCGTCGAGCAGGGCCTCCTTGTTGCGCCGGGCGTCCTTCCGCTTGGACTCGGCCGCACGTCCCGCGCCGCCCGGGCTCCCCTCGCCGTCGCTCATCGCACCCGCTCCTTCCACGACCGCTCCCACGGCCGCTCGCACAAACCGCTCCCACGGCCGCCGGCACAACCACTCCCACGGACGCGTGCACAACCACCCTTGCAAAGCGGAACAGTGTTCCGTATTGTCGTTCCGGAACGAGGTTCCGTTTGTCCATCATGGCAGAACGGGAGCCCGCCACCAAGCCATGGGCCGGTGGCACCCCACCTCACCCACGACGAAGGAACACCTCATGCGCTACCGCTCCCTCGGCCGCACCGGAGTACAGGTCAGCACCCTCGCGCTCGGCGCGATGAACTTCGGCGCGATCGGCCGCACCACCCAGGACGAGGCCACCGCGATCGTCGACGCGGCCCTCGAAGCCGGCGTCAACCTCATCGACACCGCCGACATGTACGGCGGCGGGGAGTCGGAGGAGATGGTCGGCAAGGCCGTCGCCGGCCGCCGCGACGACATCGTGCTCGCCACCAAGGCGGGCATGCCCATGGGCGACGAGCGCAACCACCGGGGCAGCTCGCGCCGCTGGCTCGTCACCGAACTGGACAACAGCCTGCGCCGCCTCGGCGTCGACCACGTCGACCTCTACCAGATCCACCGCTGGGACCCGGAGACCGGTGACGAGGAGACCCTGTCCGCCCTGACCGACCTGCAGCGCGCGGGGAAGATCCGCTACTTCGGCTCCTCCACCTTCCCCGCCTACCGCATCGTGCAGGCCCAGTGGGCCGCCCGCGAGCACCGCCTGAGCCGCTACGTCACCGAACAGCCCAGCTACTCCATCCTGCAGCGCGGCATCGAGGCCCACGTCCTGCCCGTGGCCGAGGAGTACGGCCTCGGCGTGCTGGCGTGGAGCCCGCTGGCCTCGGGCTGGCTGTCGGGCGCCGTCCGCAGGGGCCGGGACATCACCACCCACCGGTCGGGGATCCTGCCGGAGCGCTTCGACACTGCCCTCCCCGCCAACCGGGCCCGGCTCGACGCTGTCGAGCAGCTCGCCGAGGTCGCCGACGAGGCGGGCCTGACCATGATCCAGCTGGCGCTCGGCTTCGTGACCGCGCATCCCGCCGTGACCGGCGCGCTCATCGGTCCCCGCACCCTGGACCACCTGCGCGCGCAACTCGCCGCCGCGGACACCGTGCTCTCCGCCGATGTCCTCGACGCGATCGACGCGATCGTCGCCCCCGGTGCCGACCTGGCCGCGCACGAGAAGTTCGACACCCCGCCCGCGCTGCTCGACCCGTCGCTGCGGCGCCGCTGACCGTCCGGGGGAGCCCCGGACGTACCGAGCCACCCGAAAGGGCAACCAGCCCGTGCACCCCGCACCCCGACCCCGTTTCGGGATCAGGACCGCCCCCTCGCAGGTCGACTACCGGGACGTCCTGCGCGTATGGCAGGAGGCGGACGCCGTCCCGGAGATCGAGCACGCGGCACACGGCCTGCCCTTCCACGACACCGCGCACGCCGTGGAGAGCCTCGCCGAAGCCTGCACGGTGATCCGGCGGCTGTGGACGGAGACGGAACCGTTCGACTTCCACGGCGCCCGCCACCACCTCACCGGGGCGTTCGGCAGCCCCAAACCCGTCCAGCGACCGCACCCGCCGATCCTCATCGGCGGACGCTCGTCCGCGACCCTGCGCGTGGTCGCCGAACACGCCGACCTGTGGAACATCCCGGGCGGCGGCGACATCGACGACCTGACCCGGCGCAGCGCCCTGCTGGACCGCTACTGCGCCGAGGCCGGCCGGGACCCGGCCTCGGTCGTCCGCTCGATCCACCTGCCCGTCTCCTACGACCGCCCCGGCGTCACCCGGGACGCGATCGGGGAGGCGGTGGACGCCGGGTTCCGGCACATCGTCCTCGGGCTGCCGGGGCCGTATCCGGACGGTGTCGCGCGGTGGGCCGCCGACGAGATCGTCCGGCCGTCGGTCTGAGGGCGGCCGGCGTCCCGAATCCGTGCACGGGTATTGACGTGGCGTCCGGCCGGATCCTACCGTCCGCCCATCCCTAATGTTTCGGATCTACTTTCGAAACATTCGACACCGGATGACGTCGACGGAATGAGGCTCCCCGCATGAGACCCGCTCGCTTCGCCACGGTGGCCCTCGCCACCGCCGCCCTCTCCCTCCCGCTCACGGCGGTGGCCACAGCCGGCCCCTCGGGCGACCGCGGCGCGGCGGCGCAGGCCGCCCCGCACTCCCACGCCGCGTCCGACCGGCTGCGCTCGGCCGCTCCGGAGGGCTTCGTCGTGGGCACCGCCGCGGCAGGCGGCGGCCACCACCTGGAGCAGGACTACCCGGACCCCTTCACGTACGACAGGGAGTACCGGAAGGTCCTGGGACGCCAGTTCAGCTCGGTCTCCCCCGAGAACCAGATGAAGTGGGACCACATCCATCCCGAGCGGGACCGCTACGACTTCGCACAGGCCGACGCGATCGTCGAGTTCGCCCGGCGCAACAAGCAGGTCGTACGCGGTCACACCCTGCTGTGGCACAGCCAGAACCCGGCGTGGCTGGAGGAGGGCGACTTCTCGAAGGAGGAGCTGCGCGCCGTCCTGCGCGAGCACGTCACCACCGTCGTCGGCCGCTACGCCGGCCGGATCCAGCAGTGGGACGTCGCCAACGAGATCTTCGACGACCAGGGCGACCTGCGCACCCAGGACAACATCTGGATCCGCGAGCTGGGGCCGGGCATCGTCGCGGACGTCTTCCGGTGGGTCCACGAGATCGACCCGAAGGCGAAGCTGTTCTTCAACGACTACAACGTCGAGGGCGTCAACGCCAAGAGCGACGCCTACTACGCCCTCGTCCAGGACCTGCTCGCGCAGGGCGTGCCCGTGCACGGCTTCTCCGTCCAGGGGCACCTGAGCACGCGGTACGGCTTCCCGGGCGACCTGGAGGACAACCTGAGCCGGTTCGACGCGCTCGGCCTGGAGACCGCCGTCACCGAGCTGGACGTCCGCATGGACGTCCCGGAGGGCGGCGTGCCCACCGAGGAGCAGGAGCGGAAGCAGGCCGACTACTACCAGCGGACCCTGGAGGCGTGCCTGGCCGTCGACGGCTGCAACTCGTTCACCATCTGGGGCTTCACCGACAAGTACTCGTGGGTGCCGGTGTTCTTCGAGGGCGAGGGCTTCGCGAACGTCATGACCGCCGACTACACCCGCAAGCCCGCCTTCTACGCCCTGCGGGACACGCTGAGGGAGGCGGCCCGGGAGGACGACTGCAAGAAGCACGGGAAGCACCACATGCACGGGAAGGGCTGAGAACGCCCGGCAGGGCCGCCCTGACCGGGGCGGTCCTGCCGTCTTGCTCCGCGAGGGCTCAGGCCTTGCGGGCCACCGCCACGTACGCCCCGCTGTGGACGCCCTCCTGCCCGGGAACCGGCTCACCGAGCTCCGGGTGCCACTCCTCGGCCGCCACGATGCCGGGGGTGACGACCTCGAAGCCTTCGAAGAACCGGGCGAACCGGTCCCGGCTGCGCATGTCCATGGTGAGCCCGCCCGCCCGGTACAGGTCGATCACCTTCCTCGACGCCTGCTCCGGGTGGAAGTCGGGCGTGAGGTGCGACATCACCAGGTAACTGCCCGGCGCCAAAGCCTTCTTGAGCCGATCCACCAGCTCGTACGCCCCGTCCTCGTCGCCGATGAAGTGCAGCAGCGCGATCAGGGAGAGCGCGACCGGCCGCTCGAAGTCCAGCGTCCTGCGGGCGCGCTCGACGATCGCGGCGGTGTCACGGGCGTCCGCCTGCACGTAGTCGACGGCCCCCTCGGGCGTGCCCCGCAGCAGCGCCTCGGCGTGGACCAGGACGATCGGGTCGTTGTCGCAGTACACGATCCGCGCGTCGGCGGCGACCCCCTGGGCCACCTGGTGCAGATTCGGCTCCGTCGGGATGCCCGTCCCGATGTCGAGGAACTGGCGCACGCCCTGGTCGGCCACCCAGCGGGTGGCACGGTGCATGAACGCCCTGTTCATCCGCGCCATGACCGGAATGGGCGGCGCGAACGCCACGAGCTGTCTGCCCAGCTCCTCGTCCACCGGGTAGTTGTCCTTGCCGCCGAGGAACCAGTCGTACATCCGCGCGGGATGCGGCTTGCCGGTGTCGATCCGTACCGGAGCGCCCATAGCGGAGTCCTGCTGATCCACGTCGATTCCCCTTGCCCCGCGCGTCAGTTGACCTTTTCCAGTCGTGATCGCCACGATAACCGGGCCGTGCCCGGCGCGATGTGCCGGGCACCCGTCGCCCTGTCTTCCAGGAACCCCTGCCCGGCACGGCGCATCACCTCGCTCCCGGGGCTGATGAGCCGACGGAAGTGATCGACCAGGGGTTCCACCACCGCCGGATCACGGAGGACCACGCCCACCTCGATGTTGTCCGACAGCCCGCGATCGGTCGGATTCGCACTGCCCAGCAGGGCGGTGTGCCGATCGGCGGCCAGCACCTTCGCGTGCAGCACTCCCGTCCTGCCGATCCGGCCGGCGTCCGGTGACGGCAGTTCGTACCGGTCGTGGACGCCCGTCGCCTGCTCCAGCTCCCACACCACCCGCGGTTCCTCGTCCCGGGCGCCGTCCTGGACGGACGCCAGGGAGACGAGGTGCGGCGCACTGGCTCCGGCGCTGCGGGCGGGGTCGTCGGTGGTCAGGGCGGAACGGGTCACCTCCGTCACCACCCACGGGCGATTGCGTACGGTCACCAGTCGGCCGGGGGCCACGGGCGCCGCGCCGCCGGCGGGGCGGGCGAGGCCGGGACCGCCGTCGGCCGCCGTCTCGTCGCCGTCCCCTGTCGCCGGCCGCACGGCTGCCCCACCCGTCATGATGCCCCTGTCTCTCCCGCCCCGCCGGATCGGCGACGCCCCGTACGGTGCCTGCCCGCACCGCCACGAAAGCCTGAGGGGCGATGCGGGGGATGGGTGTGGGTATGCCAAGGACCGGATCAGGACCCACCGGCCCTCCGGACTGCGATCGCCCTGTCCAGATGGCGGGCAATCCGGCCCGGCTCTTGGTATCGAGTTAACACAGCAGTAACACTGGGAGGGTCGGCCGACCTGTCGTATACGACCAGGGCGGCCGCTGTCCTGCGCGCGGCAACGGCGCCGAGCGCCCCTCACCGGTACATGTATCGGTGTCAGCCGCGCCAGAAAGGGACCCTGTGACCTCACGACCCGACCCCAAGACCTCGCTCGACCTGCTCCGTGCCGAGGTCGAGCGCCGCAACCCGGCGGAGCCCGAGTTCCACCAGGCCGCACGGGAGGTGCTGGAGACCCTCGGCCCGGTGCTCGCGGCGCGCCCCGAGTACGCGGAGCCGGGGCTCGTCGAGCGGCTGGTCGAGCCCGAGCGGCAGATCATGTTCCGGGTGCCCTGGCAGGACGACCACGGGCGGGTCCACGTCAACCGTGGCTTCCGGGTCGAATACAACAGCGCCCTCGGCCCCTACAAGGGCGGCCTGCGCTTCCACCCCTCCGTGAACCTCGGGATCATCAAGTTCCTCGGCTTCGAGCAGATCTTCAAGAACGCGCTGACCGGGCTCGGCATCGGCGGCGGCAAGGGCGGCAGCGACTTCGACCCGCAGGGGCGCAGCGACGCGGAGGTCATGCGGTTCTGCCAGTCCTTCATGACCGAGCTGCACCGGCACATCGGCGAGTACACCGACGTCCCCGCCGGTGACATCGGCGTCGGCGCCCGCGAGATCGGCTACCTCTTCGGCCAGTACCGGCGGATCACCAACCGCTGGGAGGGCGGCGTGCTCACCGGCAAGAGCGCCGGCTGGGGCGGCTCGCTGATCCGGCCGGAGGCGACCGGGTACGGCAACGTGCTGTTCACGGAGGCGATGCTGCGTGAGCGAGGCGAGGACCTGGAGGGGCGGACGGCGGTCGTCTCCGGCTCCGGCAACGTCGCGATCTACACCATCCAGAAGCTGACCGCCCTCGGCGCCAACCCGGTGACCTGCTCCGACTCCGGCGGCTACGTCGTCGACGAGAAGGGCATCGACCTGGAGCTGCTGCGGGAGATCAAGGAGGTCGAGCGCGGCCGGGTCAGCGACTACGCCGAGCGCCGGGGCGCCTCCGCCCGCTTCGTGCCGGGCGGACGGGTCTGGGAGGTCCCGGCGGACGTCGCCCTCCCCTCGGCCACGCAGAACGAGCTGAACGCGGACGACGCCGCGACCCTGATCCGCAACGGCGTGAAGGCGGTCTCCGAGGGTGCGAACATGCCGGCCACGCCCGACGCCGTCGCCCTGCTCCAGCAGGCCGGCGTCGCCTTCGGCCCCGGCAAGGCGGCCAACGCGGGCGGTGTCGCGGTCAGCGCGCTGGAGATGACGCAGAACGCGTCGCGTACGTCGTGGAAGGCCGGCCAGGTCGAGAACGAACTGGCCCGCATCATGACGGACATCCACACCACCTGCGCCGAGACCGCCGAGCGCTACGGCGCCCCCGGCGACTACGTGACCGGCGCGAACATCGCCGGCTTCGAGCGGGTGGCGGACGCGATGCTCGCGCAGGGAGTCATCTGATCACGGGGTGGTGATGCCGGCCGGGCGGGCCGGGCGTCCGAAGCGCGCGGGCACGCCCGGCGAGTACAGGACGCTCACCGGCTCCCCGGCCGGCCCCGGCAGCCCGGCCGCCGTGATCAGGTCGTCCTCGCACTCGACCAGCTCGGCCCGGTGCAGGGGCCAGCGGGGATGGGCGTTCGGCAGGTACACCGACCGTCCGAAGAAGGCGCCGTGCAGGCCCCAGCGGGCGGTCAGGAAGTGCTCCAGCCCGGTGGGCTCCTCGATCCGCCCGCCCCGCCGTACGGTGATGCGGCCACCGGCGCCGCGCGGTCCCGGCCAGCGGCGGGAAGCGGTGTACGTCACGGTGTCGCCGTCGTGCCGTATGTCCATGCGGGACCAGACGTACGGCATCCGGAACCCGAGACGGCCGACCACCACCGGGATCAGGCGCGAGGCGTCCAGGGAGAGGAAGACGACACCGCGCCGCCCGTGCGCGTCCACCGAGTAGAGCCGGACGTTGGTCTCCGGGAAGGTGCCCAGCCAGGGAACCCCCGGCAGGCCGAGCCATCCCACCCGGTGCATCCGGAACGCGACGAGACCGACGTACGTGACACCGTCCAGCGTGTCGGGCACGGTACCCGGCGGCAGCAGCCCGGCCACGTCGGCCGGGTCCGCCGCCCAGTGCAGGAACGTCAGGCCGAGCCACGACTGGGTGAGCAGCGGACGCGTGACCGCCCCCGGTGGGTCGGGGCTCACGGGCAGCGGTGGCGTCGGCACCACGCCAGTATCGGGGAGGCGGTGGGCCGGGGCATCCGCAGGCACCCCGCCGCCCCGGTCCGTCCGCCGTTCCGCCGGACCGGCAGGTGGCCCGCGGCCGCGTGGCGGAGAGCTTCGGCCGGGGAGACCCCGGTCCCCGGCCCGGTGACGGTGTCCCCGGCCGGCGGCCGTCCCCGCGCGAGCCCTTGTTTGATCCTCGTCACTCCCGGGGTATTCTCTCCGGCCCGATTGGCCAGCACCCCGCCCGCTGTGGCAGACTGTCCGAGTTGCTCGGTCGAGCGTTGATGTTGCGCGCCTCCCGCCGGGAGGACCGGAAGCGAGTCCCACAGTACTCGTCGTCCCATGCATTGCACCGGAAGGTGCAGGGGCGGACGTACGGGAATCTTCCGGGAAGCGTGAGCGCGACGACGGCCAGGCACCCGGTGGGCCTTTCGCCCCCGGTCCGCGGTTTCTGGTAGGACCGTGTCAATCCCGCAGGGATGTTCGAACGAGGGACATTCTTATTAGCGAGAGTGCGACACGCCCGACCGCGTGGGTCGGCGGACGAGACCTGGAGCACCGGGTTCCAGAGCGTAAAGAGAGACAGGACTACGAAGTAGCCATGGCGGGACAGAAGATCCGCATCCGGCTCAAGGCCTACGACCACGAGGTCATCGACAGCTCGGCGAAGAAGATCGTCGAGACGGTGACTCGCACTGGTGCGTCGGTCGCGGGCCCGGTGCCGCTGCCCACTGAGAAGAACGTGTACTGCGTCATCAAGTCGCCGCACAAGTACAAGGACTCGCGCGAGCACTTCGAGATGCGCACGCACAAGCGCCTGATCGACATCCTCGACCCGACCCCCAAGACCGTTGACTCTCTGATGCGACTCGACCTCCCGGCCGGTGTCGACATCGAGATCAAGCTCTGAGGCCGGTGATCTGAAGATGACCAAGCAGATCAAGGGCATCCTGGGCGAGAAGCTCGGCATGACGCAGGTGTGGGACGAGAACAACCGTGTTGTTCCGGTCACCGTCGTCAAGGCCGGCCCCAATGTCGTCACCCAGGTCCGCACGAACGACGTCGACGGCTACGAGTCCGTCCAGATCGCCTTCGGCGAGATCGACCCGCGCAAGGTGAACAAGCCCCTCAAGGGTCACTTCGCCAAGGCCGACGTCACCCCCCGTCGTCACCTCGTCGAGATCCGCACCGCGGACGCCTCCGAGTACACGCTGGGCCAGGAAGTCACCGCCGAGGTGTTCGAGGCCGGCGTGAAGGTCGACGTGACCGGCAAGAGCAAGGGCAAGGGCTTCGCCGGTGTCATGAAGCGTCACAACTTCAAGGGCCTCGGCGCCGGTCACGGCACCCAGCGCAAGCACCGCTCGCCCGGTTCCATCGGTGGCTGCGCCACCCCGGGTCGTGTGTTCAAGGGCCTCCGCATGGCGGGTCGCATGGGCAACGAGCGGGTCACCACCCAGAACCTGACCGTCCACGCCGTTGACGCGGAGAAGGGTCTGCTGCTCATCAAGGGCGCGGTTCCCGGTCCGAACGGCGGCCTCGTCCTGGTCCGCACCGCGGCCAAGGGGGCCTGAGGTAACCGATGAGCACTGTTGACATCCTTTCGCCGGCGGGCGACAAGGCCGGTACCGTCGAGCTCCCCGCGGAGATCTTCGACGTCGAGAAGGTCAGCATCCCGCTGATCCACCAGGTCGTCGTCGCACAGCTGGCCGCTGCCCGCCAGGGCACCCACAAGACCAAGACGCGTGCCGAAGTCCGTGGTGGCGGCAGGAAGCCGTACCGCCAGAAGGGCACCGGTCGCGCCCGTCAGGGTTCGACCCGCGCGCCGCAGTTCGCCGGCGGTGGCGTCGTCCACGGCCCGCAGCCGCGTGACTACTCGCAGCGCACCCCGAAGAAGATGAAGGCTGCCGCCCTGCGTCACGCCCTCACCGACCGGGCACGCCACAACCGCATCCACGTCGTCTCCGGCGTGGTCGAGGGCGAGACGCCGTCCACGAAGGCCGCCAGGAGCCTGTTCGGCAAGATCAGTGAGCGCAAGAACCTGCTCCTGGTCGTCGACCGCGCCGACGAGGCCGCGTGGCTGTCCGCCCGCAACCTGCCCCAGGTCCACATCCTGGAGCCGGGCCAGCTGAACACGTACGACGTTCTCGTCTCGGACGACGTGGTCTTCACCAAGGCCGCTTTCGAGTCCTTCGTCGCCGGCCCGAACACGGCCAACGACAACGAAGGGAGCGAGGTCTGATGGCTATCCGTCACCCCTCCATCGCCTCCAAGGCGGCCAAGAAGGCCAAGGCCGCGCGCGTCGCCAAGGCGCGCCGTCACGCCGCCGAGGGCAAGAACACCGTCGTCACGCCGGTGAGCAAGTCGTTCACGGACCCCCGTGACGTCCTGATCAAGCCGGTCGTGTCCGAGAAGAGCTACGCGCTCATCGACGAGAACAAGTACACGTTCATCGTCGCGCCTGGCTCCAACAAGACCCAGATCAAGGAGGCCGTCCAGGCGGTCTTCTCGGTCAAGGTCACCGGGGTCAACACGATCAACCGCATCGGCAAGCGCAAGCGGACCCGCACCGGCTTCGGCCAGCGCGCGGCGACCAAGCGCGCGATCGTGACCCTCGCCGAGGGCGACCGTATCGACATCTTCGGCGGTCCGACCGCGTAAGCGGTCAGGATCGTTCGATATCGGACGAGGACTGAGAAATGGGTATCCGCAAGTACAAGCCGACGACTCCGGGCCGTCGTGGCTCCAGCGTCGCCGACTTCGTCGAGGTCACGCGGTCCACGCCGGAGAAGTCGCTGGTCCGTCCCCTGCACAGCAAGGGCGGCCGTAACAATTCCGGTCGTGTGACCGTCCGCCACCAGGGTGGTGGCCACAAGCGCGCCTACCGCGTGATCGACTTCCGTCGTCACGACAAGGACGGCGTGCCGGCGAAGGTCGCGCACATCGAGTACGACCCCAACCGCACCGCGCGCATCGCGCTCCTGCACTACGCGGACGGCGAGAAG
Source organism: Streptomyces sp. NPDC016640 (assembly GCF_043076215.1). Taxonomy (NCBI): domain Bacteria; kingdom Bacillati; phylum Actinomycetota; class Actinomycetes; order Kitasatosporales; family Streptomycetaceae; genus Streptomyces; species Streptomyces sp. NPDC016640. The sequence goes on along the minus strand of NZ_JBIBRG010000001.1, from coordinate 710,931 downwards.
CGCTACATCCTCGCCCCGCGCAACCTGCAGCAGGGCGACCGCGTCGAGAACGGTCCCGGGGCCGACATCAAGCCGGGCAACAACCTGGCCCTCCGCAACATCCCGGTCGGTACCACGATCCACGCGATCGAGCTCCGTCCCGGTGGCGGCGCCAAGTTCGCCCGCTCCGCCGGCGCCTCGGTGCAGCTGCTCGCGAAGGAGGGCACCATGGCCCACCTCCGCATGCCGTCCGGCGAGATCCGCCTGGTCGACCAGCGCTGCCGCGCCACGGTCGGCGAGGTCGGCAACGCCGAGCAGAGCAACATCAACTGGGGCAAGGCCGGCCGTAAGCGGTGGCTGGGCGTCCGTCCGACCGTCCGCGGTGTCGTCATGAACCCGGTCGACCACCCGCACGGTGGTGGTGAGGGCCGGACCTCCGGTGGACGCCACCCCGTGTCCCCGTGGGGCAAGAAGGAAGGCCGTACTCGTTCGCCCAAGAAGGCGTCGAACAAGTACATCGTCCGCCGCCGCAAGACGAACAAGAAGCGCTAAGGACGGGTTGAGATGCCTCGTAGCTTGAAGAAGGGACCCTTCGTCGACGACCACCTGATCAAGAAGGTGGACGTCCAGAACGAAGCCGGTACCAAGAACGTCATCAAGACCTGGTCCCGTCGCTCGATGATCGTCCCGGCGATGCTGGGCCACACGATCGCGGTGCACAACGGCAAGACCCACATCCCGGTGTTTGTCACCGAGTCGATGGTCGGCCACAAGCTCGGCGAGTTCTCGCCGACCCGCACCTTCCGGGGCCACGTCAAGGACGACCGGAAGTCGAAGCGCCGCTAGTCGGCGGGGTGCAATCGACCATGACAGACACTGAAGGGACAACCATGGAAGCCAGGGCCCAGGCGCGGTACATCCGCGTCACGCCCATGAAGGCCCGCCGAGTGGTGGACCTCATCCGTGGCATGGATGCCACGGAGGCTCAGGCGGTCCTGCGTTTCGCCCCGCAGGCCGCGAGCGTGCCGGTCGGCAAGGTGCTGGACAGCGCCATCGCCAACGCCGCGCACAACTACGACCACACCGATGTCGACAGCCTCTTCATTTCCGAGGCCTACGTCGACGAGGGTCCGACCCTGAAGCGGTTCCGGCCGCGTGCCCAGGGCCGTGCCTACCGGATCCGCAAGCGGACCAGCCACATCACCGTGGTCGTCAGCAGCAAGGAAGGAACCCGGTAATGGGCCAGAAGGTAAACCCGCACGGGTTCCGGCTCGGCATCACCACCGACTTCAAGTCGCGTTGGTACGCCGACAAGCTGTACAAGGACTACGTCAAGGAAGACGTCGCCATCCGCCGGATGATGACGTCCGGCATGGAGCGCGCCGGCATCTCCAAGGTCGAGATCGAGCGCACCCGTGACCGTGTGCGGGTGGACATCCACACCGCGCGTCCGGGCATCGTCATCGGCCGCCGCGGCGCCGAGGCCGACCGCATCCGCGGTGACCTCGAGAAGCTCACGGGCAAGCAGGTCCAGCTGAACATCCTCGAGGTCAAGAACCCCGAGACCGATGCCCAGCTGGTCGCCCAGGCCGTCGCCGAGCAGCTCTCCTCCCGCGTCTCCTTCCGCCGCGCCATGCGCAAGAGCATGCAGTCGGCGATGAAGGCGGGCGCCAAGGGCATCAAGATCCAGTGCGGTGGCCGCCTCGGCGGCGCCGAGATGTCCCGCTCGGAGTTCTACCGCGAGGGCCGCGTGCCCCTGCACACGCTCCGCGCGAACGTGGACTACGGCTTCTTCGAGGCCAAGACGACCTTCGGCCGCATCGGCGTGAAGGTCTGGATCTACAAGGGCGACGTCAAGAACATCGCCGAGGTCCGCGCCGAGAACGCTGCTGCCCGCGCCGGCAACCGCCCGGCCCGTGGCGGCGCCGACCGTCCGGCCCGTGGTGGCCGCGGCGGCGAGCGTGGCGGTCGCGGTCGCAAGCCGCAGCAGGCTGCCGCTGCCGAGGCCCCCAAGGCCGAGGCTCCGGCTGCCGCTCCGGCTGAGAGCACCGGAACGGAGGCCTGACCGACATGCTGATCCCCCGTAGGGTCAAGCACCGCAAGCAGCACCACCCGAAGCGCCGTGGCCAGGCCAAGGGCGGTACGACGGTCGCGTTCGGCGAGTACGGCATCCAGGCCCTCACGCCGGCGTACGTGACCAACCGCCAGATCGAGGCGGCCCGTATCGCCATGACCCGCCACATCAAGCGTGGCGGAAAGGTCTGGATCAACATCTACCCGGACCGCCCGCTCACGAAGAAGCCGGCCGAGACCCGCATGGGTTCCGGTAAGGGTTCGCCGGAGTGGTGGATCGCGAACGTGCACCCGGGACGGGTCATGTTCGAGCTGTCCTACCCCAACGAGAAGATCGCCCGTGAGGCGCTGACCCGTGCGGCCCACAAGCTGCCGATGAAGTGCCGGATCGTCAAGCGCGAGGCAGGTGAAGCGTGATGTCGGCCGGTACCAAGGCGTCCGAGCTGCGCGAACTGGGTGACGAGGAGCTTCTGGCGAAGCTTCGCGAGGCCAAGGAAGAGCTGTTCAACCTCCGCTTCCAGGCGGCGACGGGCCAGCTCGAGAACCACGGTCGGCTCAAGGCCGTCCGCAAGGACATCGCGCGGATCTACACCCTGATGCGTGAGCGCGAGCTGGGCATCGAGACGGTGGAGAGCGCCTGATGAGCGAGAACAACGTGACTGAGACGAACACTGAGGCTCGGGGCGACCGCAAGACCCGTGAGGGCATCGTCGTCAGCGACAAGATGGACAAGACCGTCGTCGTCGCCGTCGAGGACCGCAAGAAGCACGCGCTGTACGGCAAGGTCATCCGCAGCACGAGCAAGCTCAAGGCCCACGACGAGCAGAACGCCGCCGGCATCGGCGACCGCGTCCTCCTGATGGAGACCCGGCCGCTGTCCGCGACGAAGCACTGGCGCGTCGTCGAGATCCTCGAGAAGGCCAAGTAATCCTCTGCGGGGCATCCCTCGCAGGACAGTTCCGCCAGGCTCCGGGGACCGTTCGCCCGAACGGTCCCCGGGGAACCGGCAGACAAACAGGAGATAGACGTGATCCAGCAGGAGTCGCGACTGCGTGTCGCCGACAACACGGGGGCGAAGGAGATCCTTTGCATCCGTGTGCTCGGTGGCTCCGGTCGCCGCTACGCGGGCATCGGTGACGTCATCGTCGCCACCGTCAAGGACGCGATCCCCGGTGGCAACGTGAAGAAGGGTGACGTCGTCAAGGCGGTCATCGTTCGCACCGTCAAGGAGCGCCGCCGTCCGGACGGCTCGTACATCCGCTTCGACGAGAACGCCGCCGTCATTCTGAAGAACGACGGCGACCCTCGCGGCACCCGTATCTTCGGCCCGGTCGGCCGTGAGCTGCGCGAGAAGAAGTTCATGAAGATCATCTCCCTCGCGCCGGAGGTGCTGTGAGCATGAAGATCAAGAAGGGCGACCTGGTCCAGGTCATCACCGGTAAGGACAAGGGCAAGCAGGGCAAGGTCATCGCGGCCTTCCCCCGTGAGGACCGTGTTCTGGTCGAGGGTGTCAACCGGGTCAAGAAGCACACCAAGGCCGGTCCGACCGCTCGCGGTTCGCAGGCCGGCGGCATCGTGACCACCGAGGCCCCGATCCACGTCTCCAACGTCCAGCTGGTCGTGGAGAAGGACGGCAACAAGGTCGTCACGCGCGTCGGTTACCGCTTCGACGACGAGGGCAACAAGATCCGCGTTGCCAAGCGGACGGGTGAGGACATCTGATGACGACCACCACCACTCCGCGTCTGAAGACGAAGTACCGCGAGGAGATCGCGGGCAAGCTGCGCGAGCAGTTCTCCTACGAGAACGTCATGCAGGTTCCCGGCCTCGTCAAGATCGTGGTCAACATGGGTGTGGGCGACGCCGCCCGCGACTCCAAGCTGATCGACGGCGCCATCCGCGACCTCACCACGATCACCGGTCAGAAGCCGGCCGTCACCAAGGCCCGCAAGTCCATCGCGCAGTTCAAGCTGCGTGAGGGACAGCCGATCGGTGCCCACGTCACCCTCCGTGGCGACCGCATGTGGGAGTTCCTGGACCGCACCCTGTCGCTCGCGCTGCCGCGCATCCGCGACTTCCGCGGCCTGTCCCCCAAGCAGTTCGACGGCCGTGGCAACTACACCTTCGGTCTCACGGAGCAGGTCATGTTCCACGAGATCGACCAGGACAAGATCGACCGTGTCCGGGGTATGGACATCACCGTGGTCACCACGGCGACCAACGACGAAGAGGGCCGCGCCCTTCTCCGTCACCTCGGCTTCCCGTTCAAGGAGGCGTGAGCGAGATGGCGAAGAAGGCTCTCATCGCGAAGGCTGCTCGCAAGCCCAAGTTCGGAGTGCGCGGCTACACCCGCTGCCAGCGCTGCGGTCGTCCGCACTCCGTGTACCGCAAGTTCGGCCTGTGCCGCGTGTGCCTTCGTGAGATGGCTCACCGTGGCGAGCTGCCGGGCGTGACCAAGAGCTCCTGGTAATCCGGCACTTTCCGGACACCCAGGGCTCTCGGTAAGCAACTGGGGCGGCAGGACGCCCACTCCCCATGGCTTAGGCTTGTGGGGTTGGGCGCCTGCCGTGCCCATACGACTTACTACGCCGTAGGTCCACCGCGCCGCACCCGTCCCGTCTCGGATCGGGGAGAGGGATGGCGCACCAGGAAACCCCGGCGAGAGAGGCCGAAGGCCAATTCATGACCATGACTGATCCGATCGCAGACATGCTTACGCGTCTGCGGAACGCGAACTCGGCGTACCACGACTCCGTGGCGATGCCGCACTCGAAGATCAAGTCGCACATCGCGGAGATCCTCCAGCAGGAGGGCTTCATCACGGGGTGGAAGACCGAGGACGCCGAGGTCGGCAAGAACCTCGTTCTCGAGCTGAAGTTCGGCCCCAACCGTGAGCGCTCCATCGCGGGCATCAAGCGGATCTCCAAGCCCGGTCTCCGGGTGTACGCGAAGTCCACCAACCTGCCGAAGGTGCTCGGCGGCCTGGGCGTGGCCATCATCTCCACGTCGCACGGGCTCCTCACCGACAAGCAGGCCGGCAAGAAGGGCGTGGGTGGGGAAGTCCTCGCCTACGTCTGGTAGCGGAAGGGAACGGAGGAAACAGCTATGTCGCGCATCGGCAAGCTCCCCATCGCGGTTCCCGCCGGCGTGGACGTCACCATCGACGGCCGTACGGTTTCGGTCAAGGGCCCCAAGGGCTCGCTGACCCACACCGTCGTGGCGCCGATCGAGATCGCCAAGGGTGAGGACGGCGTTCTGAACGTCACCCGCCCCAACGACGAGCGTCAGAACAAGGCCCTGCACGGCCTGTCCCGCACGCTGGTGGCGAACATGATCACCGGCGTGACCCAGGGTTACGTGAAGAAGCTCGAGATCAGCGGTGTCGGTTACCGCGTTGTCGCCAAGGGTTCGAACCTGGAGTTCTCCCTCGGATACAGCCACCCGATCACGGTCGAGGCCCCTGAGGGCATCACCTTCAAGGTGGAGGCCCCGACCCGGTTCTCGGTCGAGGGCATCGACAAGCAGAAGGTCGGCGAGGTTGCGGCCAACATCCGCAAGCTGCGCAAGCCCGACCCGTACAAGGCCAAGGGTGTCAAGTACGAGGGCGAAGTCATCCGCCGCAAGGTCGGAAAGGCGGGTAAGTAAGCCATGGCATACGGGCAGAAGATCCTCAAGGGCGACGCCTACAAGCGTGCTGCTATCAAGCGTCGTCACATCCGGATCCGCAAGAAGGTCGCCGGTACCGCCGAGCGTCCTCGCCTCGTCGTGACTCGTTCCAACCGCCACATCGTGGCGCAGGTGATCGACGACCTGAAGGGTCACACCCTGGCGTCGGCGTCCACGCTGGACGCCTCGGTCCGCGGTGGCGAGGGCGACAAGTCCGCGCAGGCCAAGCAGGTCGGCGCCCTGGTCGCCGAGCGTGCCAAGGCCGCCGGTGTCGAGGCGGTCGTCTTTGACCGTGGTGGCAACCAGTACGCCGGACGTATCGCCGCTCTGGCGGACGCCGCTCGTGAGGCCGGGCTCAAGTTCTGAGCCGCCTGCGGGCCTAGGAAGGAGACAGGAAATGGCTGGACCCCAGCGCCGCGGTGGCGGCGCCGGTGGCGGCGAGCGGCGGGACCGGAAGGGCCGTGACGGCGGCGCAGCTGCCGCCGAGAAGACCGCTTACGTTGAGCGCGTCGTCGCGATCAACCGTGTCGCCAAGGTTGTGAAGGGTGGTCGTCGCTTCAGCTTCACCGCGCTGGTCGTGGTGGGCGACGGTGACGGCACCGTGGGTGTCGGTTACGGCAAGGCCAAGGAGGTGCCGGCCGCCATCGCCAAGGGTGTTGAGGAGGCCAAGAAGCACTTCTTCAAGGTCCCCCGTATCCAGGGCACCATCCCGCACCCCATCCAGGGTGAGAAGGCTGCCGGCGTCGTGCTGCTCAAGCCCGCGTCGCCCGGTACCGGTGTGATCGCCGGTGGCCCGGTGCGCGCCGTGCTCGAGTGCGCCGGCATCCACGACGTGCTGTCGAAGTCGCTCGGCTCCGACAACGCGATCAACATCGTGCACGCCACCGTGGCGGCCCTGAAGGGCCTGCAGCGTCCCGAGGAGATCGCGGCCCGCCGTGGTCTGCCGCTCGAGGACGTCGCCCCCGCGGCCCTGCTGCGCGCACGTGCCGGGGCGGGTGTGTGATCATGGCCCAGCTCAAGATCACGCAGGTCAAGTCCTACATCGGCAGCAAGCAGAACCACCGTGACACCCTGCGTTCGCTTGGCCTGAAGAGGGTCAACGACGTGGTCGTCAAGGAGGACCGCCCCGAGTTCCGCGGCATGGTGCACACCGTCCGCCACCTCGTGTCGGTCGAGGAGGTCGACTGATCATGGCGGAGAACAACCCGCTCAAGATCCACAACCTCCGTCCCGCCCCGGGCGCCAAGACCGCCAAGACCCGTGTCGGTCGTGGTGAGGCGTCGAAGGGTAAGACGGCCGGTCGTGGTACGAAGGGCACCAAGGCCCGTTACCAGGTTCCGGAGCGCTTCGAGGGTGGCCAGATGCCGCTCCACATGCGCCTCCCGAAGCTCAAGGGCTTCAAGAACCCGTTCAAGACCGAGTTCCAGGTCGTCAACCTGGACAAGCTCGCCTCCCTCTACCCCGAGGGCGGGGAGGTCACGGTCGAGGACCTGGTCGCCAAGGGTGCCGTGCGCAAGAACAGCCTCGTCAAGGTCCTGGGCCAGGGCGAGATCTCCGTGGCGCTGCAGGTGACGGTCGACGCCGTCTCCGGCTCCGCCAAGGAGAAGATCACCGCCGCCGGCGGTACCGTCACCGAGCTCGTCTGAGACCTTCGGGTGTCTCGATGACATAGAGCGATCCCGACCGGGGATACCCCACAAATGGGGTATCCCCGGTTGGTCGTTCCTAGGGCGGCAGGTCGCCGGTAAGGTGGCCTGCGCTGCCCACTGACCTCGGGCGCCCCATGCGGGGCACTCAGGGCGGCAGTTGACCGTTACGTAATCGTCCTTAGTCGGAATCTCAAGACCGTCACCCTTGACGCAGTTGCGCGGGGGGTCGCAGGAGGCACCGTGCTCACCGCGTTCGCCCGGGCGTTCAAGACGCCCGACCTGCGCAAGAAGCTGCTCTTCACGCTCGGCATCATCGTGGTGTACCGGGTCGGTACGCATATCCCGATTCCTGGTGTCGACTACCGGAACGTCCAGACCTGTATCGACGCGGCCGAGGCGAACCAGGGCCTGTTCGGTCTCGTCAACATGTTCAGCGGCGGCGCGCTGCTGCAGATCACGGTCTTCGCGCTGGGCATCATGCCGTACATCACGGCGAGCATCATTCTGCAGCTGCTGACCGTCGTGATCCCGCGCCTGGAAGCCCTGAAGAAGGAGGGCCAGGCCGGTACGGCGAAGATCACGCAGTACACCCGTTACCTGACGGTGGCGCTCGCCATCCTCCAGGGCACCGGCCTGGTGGCCACCGCCCGCAGCGGCGCCCTCTTCCAGGGCTGCCCGGTCGCGAGCCAGATCGTCCCGGACCAGTCGATCTTCGTCACCATCACCATGGTCATCACCATGACCGCCGGTACGGCGTGCGTGATGTGGCTCGGCGAGCTCATCACCGACCGGGGTGTCGGCAACGGCATGTCGATCCTGATGTTCATCTCGATCGCCGCGACCTTCCCCTCCGCCCTGTGGGCCATCAAGGAGCAGGGCAGCCTGGCGGACGGCTGGATCGAGTTCGGCACCGTCATCGCCGTCGGCCTGGTCATGGTCGGCCTGGTCGTCTTCGTCGAGCAGGCCCAGCGCCGGATCCCCGTGCAGTACGCGAAGCGGATGATCGGCCGCCGTTCCTACGGCGGCACGTCGACCTACATCCCGCTGAAGGTGAACCAGGCGGGCGTCATCCCCGTCATCTTCGCCTCGTCGCTGCTCTACATCCCGGCCCTGATCGCCCAGTTCTCGAGCGGGACCTCGGGATGGAAGACCTGGATCGAGCAGCACCTGGTCCAGGGCGACCACCCGATCTACGTCAGCCTGTACTTCCTGCTCATCGTTTTCTTCGCGTTCTTCTACGTGGCGATCTCCTTCAACCCCGAGGAAGTCGCCGACAACATGAAGAAGTATGGTGGCTTCATCCCGGGCATCCGGGCTGGCCGACCGACCGCTGAGTACCTGAGCTACGTACTCAACCGGATCACCTGGCCGGGTTCGCTGTACTTGGGTCTGATCGCTCTCGTACCGACGATGGCGTTGGTTGGTTTCGGGGCAAACCAGAACTTCCCCTTCGGCGGGACCAGCATCCTGATCATCGTGGGTGTCGGCCTCGAGACGGTGAAGCAGATCGAGAGCCAGCTCCAGCAGCGCAATTACGAAGGGTTCCTCCGCTGATGCGAATCGTCCTCGTCGGGCCGCCGGGTGCCGGTAAGGGTACGCAGGCCACCCGCCTTGCCGAGAAACTGCGCATCCCGCACATCTCCACGGGCGACCTGTTCCGCGCCAACATCAGCCGGCAGACCGAGCTCGGGAAGCTCGCCAAGTCCTACATGGACGCGGGCAACCTCGTGCCCGACGAGGTCACCATCGCCATGGCCAAGGACCGCATGGAGCAGCCCGACGCCGAGGGCGGGTTCCTGCTGGACGGTTTCCCGCGCAACGTGTCGCAGGCCGAGGCGCTGGACGAACTGCTGACGACCGAGGGCATCGAGCTGGACGCGGTCCTCGACCTGGAGGCCCCCGAGGACGAGGTGGTCAAGCGGATCGCCGGCCGGCGCATCTGCCGCAAGGACTCCGCGCACGTCTTCCACGCGACGTACAGCCCGTCGAAGCGGGAGGGTGTCTGCGACATCTGCGGTGGCGAGCTGTACCAGCGCGACGACGACACGGAGGAGACCGTGCGGACGCGGCTGGAGGTCTACCACACGCAGACCGAGCCGATCATCGACTACTACAAGGCGCAGGGCCTGGTCGTCACCATCTCCGCGATGGGGGCGGTCGACGAGGTCACGGGCCGGGCGCTGGAAGCGCTGAAGAGCGGGGAGTAGTCCCCACGCCGGTCACAGCCGCGGTTCCTTCGCAAGGGACCGCGGCTGCGGCATGGCGGGGGTGGTGACGCGGTCCGGCGTCCGCGGGGCGCGCCACCCCGTCCCCCGGCCCCGCCCGGGCGGGAGGCGCCCCCACCGCCCGCCCGCGCCGTCCCCGGCGGCACATGTGCCCGCGGTGCACGGGAGTCCGGCCCGTATCGTGGGAAGCGTCCGTATCTCCCTCGGTCCAGAAAGGCCGCAGTCCCCATGGTGCAGATCAAGAGCCCCGAGCAGATCGCCACGATGCGTGAGGCGGGGCTGGTCGTCGCCGCCATCCACGCGGCCACCCGTGAGGCCGCCGTGCCCGGGGCCACGACGAAGGACCTGGACCAGGTCGCCCGCAAGGTGCTCGCGGAGCACAACGCCAAGCCGAACTTCCTCGGCTACGGCGGTTTCCCCGCGACGATCTGCACCTCGGTCAACGAGGTCGTCGTCCACGGCATCCCCTCCGACGACGTCGTCCTGAAGGACGGCGACATCATCTCCATCGACTGCGGCGCGGTCGTCGACGGCTGGCACGGCGACGCGGCCTACACCGCGTTCGTCGGCTCCGGCCACTCCCCGGAGCTGGTCGAGCTGTCCCGGGTGACCGAGGAGTCGATGTGGGCCGGCATCGCGGCCATGAAGCAGGGCAACCGGCTCGTGGACGTCTCCCGCGCGATCGAGACGTACATCCGCCGCCAGCCGAAGCCGGGCGGCGGCAAGTACGGGATCATCGAGGACTACGGCGGCCACGGCATCGGCACCGAGATGCACATGGACCCGCACCTGCTGAACTACGTCGACCGCCGCCGGGGCAAGGGACCCAAGCTGGTCCCGGGCTTCTGCCTGGCCATCGAGCCGATGGTCTCCCTGGGCACCCCGAGGACGGAGGTCCTCTCCGACGACTGGACCGTCATCACCACCGACGGCACCTGGTCCTCCCACTGGGAGCACTCGGTCGCCCTGACCGAACAGGGTCCGCTGGTCCTGACGGCCCCCGACGGCGGCAAGGCGAAGCTCGCCGAACTGGGCGTCACGGCGGCGCCGGATCCGCTCGGCTGACGCACCGGCCCCGCGGGAGCGGCGTCGGGGACGGCGGTGGGGCGCGGCCGGCGGAGCCGCCGGGTGCCGCCGCCGGGCCGGATCCGGCCGGTTCGCGCCGGATCCGGCCGGTTAAGGATCTCGGACGCGGGGCAGGATCCCTCGATTCGTCTTTCCGGGTGCGCTGACGTAGACTGACTCGTCGGCTCTCGTGCACCCTCATGTCCGCATGTGTTCGTGGTGCACGCCAGAGTCGATCAAGGTAGTCGATTCGAAGGGCGAAGCGTGGCCAAGAAGCAAGGTGCCATCGAGATCGAGGGCACTGTCGTCGAGTCTCTTCCGAACGCCATGTTCAAGGTCGAGCTCCAGAACGGCCACCAGGTCCTGGCACACATCAGCGGCAAGATGCGTATGCACTACATCCGCATCCTCCCTGACGACCGGGTCGTGGTGGAGCTGTCTCCGTACGACCTGACGCGTGGCCGGATCGTCTACCGGTACAAGTAGATCTTGCCCGCGCCCCGGTACGCCGGGGTGGTGGCACTGACCCGGAGAGCCTCACATCCCATGAAGGTCAAGCCGAGCGTCAAGAAGATCTGCGACAAGTGCAGGGTGATCCGCCGTCACGGCCGGGTCATGATCATCTGCGAGAACCCGCGCCACAAGCAGCGCCAGGGCTGACCGCAGCACGATCGACCCTCTGCGACTTCCGCAGAACTTCGCGCGACGCGAGCAACACACGTTCATACGCAGGACCCGGGCCGCACGGCTCGACACCCCCGGCTCGGAGGCCGGGGACCCAGTTCGTACCTGGTACGGCGGCTGGGATCCGGTTCTGTGGAAGACCTCCGAAGATCAAACTGGAGCCATTGAATGGCACGCGTTTCCGGTGTTGACATCCCGCGCGAAAAGCGCGTGGAGATCGCCCTCACCTACGTGTTCGGTATCGGCCGGACCCTTTCGCAGCAGACGCTGGCCGCTACCGGCGTCGACCCGAACACCCGCGTCCGCGACCTCTCCGAGGAGCAGCTCGTCGCGATCCGCGAGTACGTCGACAGCAACATCAAGACCGAGGGTGACCTCCGTCGCGAGATCCAGGCCGACATCCGCCGCAAGGTCGAGATCGGCACCTACCAGGGTCTGCGTCACCGTCGCGGTCTCCCCGTCCGCGGTCAGCGCACCAGCACCAACGCGCGTACCCGCAAGGGCCCGCGTCGCGCCATCGCCGGCAAGAAGAAGCCGGGCAAGAAGTAGTCCTCAGCGGACGCTCATCCAGCGGTCTTGCTGCAGGACCGACCACCTCCCGTAGGAGTTATAGATGCCCCCCAAGGGTCGTCAGGGCGCTGCCAAGAAGGTGCGCCGCAAGGAAAAGAAGAACGTCGCTCACGGCCACGCGCACATCAAGAGCACGTTCAACAACACGATCGTCTCGATCACGGACCCGTCCGGCAACGTGATCTCCTGGGCCTCCGCCGGCCACGTCGGCTTCAAGGGCTCGCGCAAGTCCACGCCGTTCGCCGCGCAGATGGCCGCCGAGTCGGCCGCCCGCCGCGCCCAGGAGCACGGCATGCGCAAGGTCGACGTGTTCGTCAAGGGCCCGGGCTCCGGTCGTGAGACCGCGATCCGCTCCCTGCAGGCCACGGGCCTCGAGGTCGGCTCCATCCAGGACGTCACCCCGACCCCGCACAACGGCTGCCGTCCGCCGAAGCGCCGTCGCGTCTGACGCACGGCCGCTTCGTCCGGTTCGGAGTTTCGGGCGGTACGTCTCCGCAAGGGGCCGTACCGCCCGTACCCTTGCAGTACCCGCACTTGTCACCGGGTGCGGTTTCCGTCGGGCGTCAAATAGCGGGCGTCCACGAATGAAGGATCTGATCCACACATGCTGATCGCTCAGCGTCCCTCGCTGACCGAAGAGGTCGTCGACGAGTTCCGCTCCCGGTTCGTGATCGAGCCGCTGGAGCCGGGCTTCGGCTACACCCTCGGCAACAGCCTCCGCCGCACCCTCCTGTCGTCGATCCCCGGTGCCGCCGTCACCAGCATCCGCATCGACGGCGTCCTGCACGAGTTCACCACCGTGCCGGGCGTCAAGGAGGACGTCACCGACCTGATCCTCAACATCAAGCAGCTGGTCGTCTCCTCGGAGCACGACGAGCCGGTCGTGATGTACCTGCGCAAGCAGGGCCCGGGTCTGGTCACCGCCGCCGACATCGCGCCCCCGGCCGGTGTCGAGGTGCACAACCCCGACCTCGTCCTCGCCACGCTCAACGGCAAGGGCAAGCTGGAGATGGAGCTGACGGTCGAGCGCGGCCGCGGTTACGTCTCCGCCGTGCAGAACAAGCAGGTGGGCCAGGAGATCGGCCGTATCCCGGTCGACTCGATCTACTCGCCGGTCCTCAAGGTCACCTACAAGGTCGAGGCGACCCGTGTCGAGCAGCGCACCGACTTCGACAAGCTGATCGTCGACGTCGAGACCAAGCAGGCCATGCGTCCCCGTGACGCCATGGCGTCGGCCGGCAAGACCCTGGTCGAGCTGTTCGGTCTCGCCCGTGAGCTGAACATCGACGCCGAGGGCATCGACATGGGCCCGTCCCCGACGGACGCCGCCCTCGCCGCCGACCTGGCGCTGCCGATCGAGGAGCTGGAGCTCACCGTTCGGTCGTACAACTGCCTCAAGCGTGAGGGCATCCACTCCGTGGGTGAGCTCGTCGCCCGCTCCGAGGCGGACCTCCTGGACATCCGCAACTTCGGTGCGAAGTCCATCGACGAGGTCAAGGCGAAGCTGGCCGGCATGGGCCTGGCCCTCAAGGACAGCCCGCCCGGATTCGACCCGACCGCCGCGGCGGACGCGTTCGGCGCGGACGACGACGCGGACGCGGGCTTCGTGGAGACCGAGCAGTACTGAGAGCCCGGGCCCGGCGGTCCGCTCCCGGCCGCGGGCCGGCTGTGACCGGTCGCGCCCACGCGGCGGAGCCGCACATGAGTACGACCCCGCGCCCCTCAGGGGCGCGGACCCTCCGGGCGCCGGAAACGGCGCCCGGATCTCCGACGGGCAACCGCCCGCTCGGATACTGACCCCGGTACCTGATACGGCCGGGGCAGACACCTAGGAGAAACACCATGCCGAGGCCCACCAAGGGTGCCCGTATGGGCGGCAGCGCCGCGCACGAGAAGCTGCTCCTCGCGAACCTCGCGAAGGCGCTGTTCGAGCACGGCCGCATCACCACCACCGAGGCGAAGGCGCGCAAGCTGCGTCCGTACGCCGAGCGTCTGGTCACCAAGGCGAAGAAGGGCGACCTTCACAACCGCCGTCAGGTGCTCCAGGTCATCACGGACAAGAGCATCGTCCACACGCTCTTCACCGAGATCGGCCCGCGGTACGAGAACCGTCCCGGTGGCTACACCCGCATCACCAAGATCGGTAACCGCCGGGGCGACAACGCGCCCATGGCCGTCATCGAGCTGGTCGAGGCGCTGACGGTGGCGCAGGAGGCGACCGGCGAGGCCGAGGCCGCCACCAAGCGCGCGGTCAAGGAAGACGCCCTCAAGAAGGACGAGGCCGCCGAGGCCCCGGCCGAGCCCGCCGCGGAAGCGGCCGAGGAGAGCGCCAAGGACGAAGAGTCCAAGGACGCCTGAGGCACTGCCTTGCGCCGAGCGGGTCCGTCCCTTGCGGGGGCGGGCCCGCTTCCGCGTTGCTGAGAGGATCTAGGGGTGAGCGAGGAAGTACAACCCGGGTTCGTACGGGTGCGGCTGGACCTTTCCTACGACGGGACCGGGTTCTCGGGCTGGGCCAAGCAGGCCGGCGGGCGGCGGACCGTGCAGGGGGAGATCGAGGACGCGCTGCGGACCGTGACGCGCTCCGGCGCCGCGACGTGCGAGCTGACCGTGGCCGGCCGTACCGACGCCGGGGTGCACGCGCGGGGACAGGTCGCCCATGTGGACCTGGAGCGCGGCGTCTGGGCCGAGCACCACACCAAGCTGCTCAAGCGGCTCGCCGGACGGCTGCCGAGGGATGTGCGGGTGTGGGCTCTCAGGGAGGCGCCCAGTGGCTTCGACGCCCGGTTCTCCGCGGTCTGGCGGCGGTACGCCTACCGCGTCACCGACAACCCGGGCGGGGTGGACCCGCTGCTGCGCGGGCACGTGCTGTGGCACGACTGGCCGCTCGACGTCGACGCGATGAACGAGGCGGCCCGCGCACTGCTGGGGGAGCACGACTTCGCCGCGTACTGCAAGCGGCGGGAGGGCGCGACGACGATCCGTACGCTCCAGGAGCTGAGCCTGGTGCGGGGCGCGGACGGGATCATCACGGCGACCGTGCGGGCGGACGCCTTCTGCCACAACATGGTGCGTTCGCTCATCGGCGCGCTGCTGTTCGTCGGCGACGGCCACCGTCCGCCGGACTGGCCGGGCGAGGTCCTCGCGGCGGGCGTGCGGGACTCGGCCGTACACGTCGTACGCCCCCACGGCCTGACCCTGGAGGAGGTCGGCTACCCGGCGGACGAACTGCTCGCGGCCCGCAGCAGGGAGGCCCGCAACAAGCGGTCGCTGCCGACGGCCGGCTGCTGCTGAACCGGGCGGGCCCGCTCGGCCGTCCGCCCGGTCGATGAGCGGGCCGGGCACACCGCGCCCCTGCGGTCCGCAGGACGGTGGTGCGCAAGGCGCTTGTCCCCGCGGTGGGCGGCATCGGCGGCGTCTCGCGCCCGGACGCGGGGCACCACGCCGAGACCCCGCGCGGCCCCGCGCCAGGACCCCGCGCGGCGCCGGGCGCCGGTGACCCGCCGGTCCGGCGCCGCGGCGTCGGCTACTCGTCCGCCGCCGCCGACGCCTGGGCCTCGCCCCTGCGGCGGATCTGACGGAACGTGAACTCCTGGAGGTCGTCGCCGGTGGAGAAGACGGCCGTGTCCCCGGTCGTCACGTCCCTGCCGTCCGTGAAGCCGGCGAGGGTGAAGTAGGCGTAGCGGCCGTAGGAGTTGGTGGTCGAGCGGCAGACCGCGCCGACGCAGAAGTCCTTGACGCCGCCGCCCGCGAGGGACTTGACGATGCTCTTGTCGTCGGCCTGCTGCTTGGCCCGGGTCGCCTGGGCCTCGGTGCCGAAGACGGCCACGCCGACCGTCACCGCGACACCGTCCTTGGTGTAGGTGACACGGAGCAGGCGGGTGCAGCCGTTGTCGGTGAGGACCTTGGGGAGCGTGGCCTTGGCGGCCGACACGCAGTTCCCGGTGTCGGCCGTCGGGCCCTTCTTGTACACCGTCTCGCCCATGGTCAGCTGGGTGCCCGGGAACAGGACGTCCGGGCTCAGCGGAGCCTTGTCCTTCTTCGCGCTGGCGATGAAGTCCTTCGGGTCCAGCGGGGGCGGGGCACTCGTCGGGGCGAACGACGGGACCGTGCTCGTGGCGCTCGGCAGGCCGGTGGCCCCGGGCAGCTGGGACGAGGCGCCCGGAGAGGCCTGGTCACCGCCGTTGGCCGAGACGACGGCCACGGCAACCGCCGCGCCTATCGCGACGGTGGCGAGTGCGCCGCCGCCTATGAACAGCAGCCTGCGCCGCTTGGCGCGCGCCTCGGAGGCGTCGGCGAGCGCGGCCCAGTCGGGTGACTGGCCGGAGCCGCCGCTGTTCCAGGGCTGCTGGGAATTCGGTTTCCAGGGATCCCACTGCTGCTGAGGTCCCCCCTGCCCAAAACTCATGGGGCGCATCTTAGACGGGGCAAGGGGTGTGCTGGTCCGCCCCAACGTGCCGGACAGGCCCTAGCGTTGCCCCCATGGTGACGGGCAAAAGCGACATCTCCGGGTGGTTGGTGCGTCCTGCGGGCGGGGCCCTGTGGGCCGGACTGGCGGCGCTGCTGGGGGCTCTGACGGTCCATGCGGTGCGGGTGACCTCGGACGGAGGGATGGACAACGCGATCGTCGTGGACGCCGCGCGGACCTGGCTGGCGGGTGGTTCGCCGTATGACGATCCGCACTTCCTCTATTTCCCGAGCGCGGTCATGGCCGCCGTGCCGCAGGCGCTGCTGCCGCGGCCGGTGCTCGGGGTGCTGGTGCCGCCGGCGGTGACCGCCGCGCTCGCGCTGGGCTGGGCCTGCGCCCTGCGGCTGCACCGGGTGCCGCTGCACAGCAGGCTCGCCGCCCTCGGTCTGCTGGGCCTGGTGGCCGGCTTCGCGCCGTTCGGGCACCTGGTGCGGCTGGGCAACTGGACGGTGTCGGCCGCGCTGGCGCTGCCGCTGTGCCTGCTGCTGGCGAGCCGGGGCCGCTGGGTGGCGGCGGGCACGGTGGTCGGGGTGGCCGTGGCGCTCAAGCCGCTGCTCGCGCCGATGGTGCTGCTGTTCCTCTTCGCCCGCCGGTGGCGGGCGCTGGCCGCGCTGGTGCTGGTGCCGGCGGTGGCCTCGGCGGGGGCGGCGCTGCTGCTCCCGGACCCCGCGGGCTTCCTCACCCGCACGCTGCCCTTCCTGCTGCGCGGCGACGACCCCTTCGTGCGGTTCTACGAGGCCTCGCCGGTGGCGGTGCTGCCCCGGCTCGGCGTGCCCGGGGCCCTCGCCGCGCTGCTCGGGCTGCTCGCGGCCGCGGCGGGGGTGGTGTGCGCGTACCGGCGCTGGCGCGGGCCCGGTCCGGTGCCGCTCAGGCTGACGGAGACCTCCGCGGGGCTGATGCTCTCGGCGTTCCTGGTCTCCCGGCCCTCCTACGACCACTACCTCCTGGTCGTCCTGCCGCTGCTGCTCGCCGGTCTGCCGTACGCCGGCGGGGTGGCCCGGCGGCCCTGGTTCTGGCTCGCCCTGGTGCCGCAGCTGCCGGGGGTGACCTGGCCGTGGCTGGAGTCGGCGCGGCGCCGGGCCTTCCGGGACGCCCTCACCCTGTGTGCGCTGACGGCGACGGTGGCGCGCCACTGCGTGCGGGGGCCCGGAGGGACCGGTGAGCGGGGAGGGGCGCCCGAGCGGGAGCGTGCGGCCGTGGAAGCGCCGTAGCCCACCGGTGGCGGAGCCGTTTTGACCCGTCCGGCCGAGCATGGGTATTCTGCTTGTTCGTTGTGTGTAGTGGCTTACTCATTCTCACGTGAGGGGCCCTTACACCGGTCCACCGGGCCGATGACCAGCGACCAGCACGCGGTTTGCGTCACCGCTGTGCGGTCAGGGCTGTCGTGATCGTCTTCGGTGACCTTGTCAGGACCATTCACTGAAGAAGCGAAGGCTACGAACCGTGCGTACGTACAGCCCCAAGCCCGGCGATGTGACGCGCCAGTGGCATGTCATCGACGCTCAGGACGTCGTCCTGGGCCGTCTGGCCTCCACTGCGGCCTCCATCCTGCGCGGCAAGCACAAGCCGATCTATGCACCCCACGTCGACACCGGTGA
This sequence comes from Streptomyces sp. NPDC016640, assembly GCF_043076215.1. Taxonomy (NCBI): domain Bacteria; kingdom Bacillati; phylum Actinomycetota; class Actinomycetes; order Kitasatosporales; family Streptomycetaceae; genus Streptomyces; species Streptomyces sp. NPDC016640. Next base: position 692,957 of record NZ_JBIBRG010000001.1, on the reverse strand, counting down.
CTTCGTCATCATCATCAACGCCGACAAGGTGCACCTCTCCGGCAACAAGCGGACCCAGAAGATGGCGTACCGCCACTCGGGTTACCCGGGTGGTCTGCGCTCCGTCCGCTACGACGAGCTGCTCGCGAAGAACCCCGAGAAGGCCATCGAGAAGGCCGTCAAGGGCATGCTCCCCAAGAACACCCTGGGCCGTCAGATGCTGTCGAAGCTGAAGGTCTACTCGGGCGACCAGCACCCGCACGCTGCCCAGCAGCCGGTGCCGTTCGAGATCACCCAGGTCGCGCAGTAAGTCCGGCCACCCCCTAAGACTGAAGAGAATCTGAGGAGCATCGTGGCCGAGACCACTGCCGAGCAGCCGCTCGAAGAGCTTGACATCGACAGCTACACCACCGAGTCCGAGGTGCCCGTCGAGGGCGAGTACACCTCGGAGTCCATGGCCTCCCGCTTCGGCGAGCCCCAGCCGGCCGCCGGCCTGGGCCGTCGCAAGAACGCCATCGCCCGCGTCCGGATCGTCCCGGGCTCCGGCAAGTGGAAGATCAACGGGCGCACCCTCGAGGACTACTTCCCGAACAAGGTGCACCAGCAGGAAGTCAACGAGCCCTTCAAGGTGCTCGAGCTCGAGGGCCGGTACGACGTCATCGCCCGCATCGCGGGTGGCGGTGTCTCCGGTCAGGCCGGTGCGCTCCGTCTCGGTGTCGCCCGCGCGCTGAACGAGGCGGACGTGGACAACAACCGCGGCCCGCTGAAGAAGGCCGGCTTCCTCAAGCGCGACGACCGTGCGGTCGAGCGCAAGAAGGCCGGTCTGAAGAAGGCCCGCAAGGCCCCGCAGTACAGCAAGCGCTAATCCCGGACGCTCGCGCGTACTCCGAACGCCCCGGCGGCACGCCACGTGCTGTCGGGGCGTTCGTTTTCTCATTGCCGTGGGCGTATAACGGCACAAGGCGCTCAAAGGCTAATGTGATCGGATGGTCGGGCATTGCCGCCGTGGTGTGTGCCCGGGATGCGGAGCCGCACTCGCATCGCGACCGTCGAACACATCACCGGCCTCGTCAGGGGCGCGACCGTCGGCCGCGCGGGCGGTCCGACGCCTGGGCGCGGCCCCGGCCGGTCCCTGGCACGGCTTTCGATACTGACGCTTCCTCAGGAGGACAAGTGGGACGACTCTTCGGCACGGACGGGGTGCGCGGTGTCGCCAATGCGGACCTGACGGCGGAGCTGGCGCTCGGCCTGTCCGTCGCCGCCGCGCACGTACTGGCCGAGGCGGGCACGTTCGAGGGCCACCGGCCCACCGCCGTGGTCGGGCGCGACCCGCGTGCGTCCGGGGAGTTCCTGGAGGCCGCCGTGGTGGCGGGCCTCGCCAGCGCCGGGGTGGACGTGCTGCGGGTCGGCGTGCTGCCGACGCCCGCGGTGGCGCACCTGACCGGCGCGCTCGGCGCCGACCTCGGTGTGATGCTCTCCGCGAGCCACAACGCCATGCCGGACAACGGCATCAAGTTCTTCGCGCGCGGCGGTCACAAGCTCGCCGACGAGCTGGAGGACCGGATCGAGGCCGTGTACGAGGAGCACCGCACCGGCGCCCCCTGGGACCGCCCGACCGGCGCCGGCGTCGGCCGCGTGCGGGACTACGCGGAAGGGCCGGAGAAGTACGTCGCCCATCTCGTCGGCGTCCTGCCGAACCGGCTGGACGGTCTGCGGGTCGTCCTGGACGAGGCGCACGGTGCCGCCGCCCAGGTCTCGCCGGAGGCGTTCACGCAGGCCGGGGCCGAGGTCGTCACCATCGGCGCCGAGCCGGACGGGCTCAACATCAACGACGGCTGCGGCTCGACCCACCTGGACCGGCTGAAGGCCGCGGTCGTCGAGCACGGGGCCGACCTCGGCATCGCGCACGACGGCGACGCCGACCGGTGCCTGGCCGTGGACCACGCCGGCGACGAGGTCGACGGCGACCAGATCCTCGCCGTGCTCGCGCTGGCGATGCGGGAACGCGGCGCACTGCGCTCCGACACCGTCGTCGCGACCGTCATGTCCAACCTGGGCTTCAAGCTGGCCATGGAACGCGAGGGCATCCGGCTCGTGCAGACCGGGGTCGGCGACCGGTACGTCCTGGAGGAGATGAAGGAGAAGGACTACGCCCTCGGCGGCGAGCAGTCCGGCCACGTCATCGTCCTCGACCACGCGACGACCGGCGACGGCACGCTCACCGGCCTGCTGCTCGCGGCGCGGGTCGCCGAGACCGGCCGTACGCTGCGGGACCTGGCCTCGGTGATGGAGCGGCTGCCGCAGGTCCTCGTCAACGTGCCGGACGTGGACAGGTCCCGCGTGAAGACCTCCGCGGAACTCGCCGCGGCCGTCACCGAGGCCGAGCGCGAACTGGGCGGGACGGGCCGCGTACTCCTCCGCCCCTCGGGCACGGAACCGCTGGTCCGCGTCATGGTCGAGGCCGCGGACATCGACCAGGCCCGCTCGGTGGCGAGCCGCCTGGCGGACGCGGTGAAGTCGGCGCTGGGGTAGGCGCGGCGGAAGTCCGGGGAGCCCTCGCTCTCCTGGGACGGAACGGCGGACGGCGGGGGACACCTGGTGGTGTCCCCCGCCGTCCGCTGTTCGGATCGATCAGCTCCGGTGGTTGAGGTTGTCATCCACCAGGAACTCCGGGTAGCCGAAGCGCTGCCCGAGGGCGACGAAGGCGTCGTGGCTCGACGTGTCGACTTCCACGAAGTACGCCTTCATGGCGCGCAGGAACAGCCGGTAGCCCAGGTCGGCGCAGGCCTCGGTGACGACCTGCCGCAGTGCGGGGACGAGACCGTGCACGGCGAGTCCGTAGCCGGGGTTCGAGGCCGCACGGTCCAAGTCGTCCGCGACCGGGCGCATCACCCCCAGGACGGCCTGCCGCGCCTGCTCGTCCCGCACCGGTTGTGGTGGCGGAGGCGTGAAGACGGGATCGTCCTGGCGGACCCGGGTGAGCCAGGCGTCCCCCAGCTCTCGCAGCCAGGCGCGAGCGCCGAAGCCGTACGCCTCCGGATCGAAGGTCCCGTGCGTGGCGCCGAGCCACACCGTACGGATGGTCCCGTCCGGTAGCGGTGACTCGACCAGGCGGCGGATGTCCTGCCCCAGCCGCACGGCTCTGGACCGGTCGAAGTTCTCCACCGCGGATGCGGGGAGCGTGAGCCACCACGCCGACGGCCCGCCCTCGGGAAGGCAGCGCTCGGCGTCCTCCGGGGAGAGCTCGTCGGGGACGTTCCACTTGGAGGTCACCCAGCTGAGCCCGATGTCCTCCACGAAGATGTCTTCAAGGTAATCGCTCAGGGCACCCGGTCCTTTCCCGGTTCTGTCGGTCATGGGTCAGCCTTCCAGGTATGCGGTGTAGACCACGTACTTGGACGGCTTGTGCTTGCCCACGTACTTCAGGCTGATCGACACCTTGTTACCGGCGGCGGACTTGGCCGCGTCGTCGCCGTTCCTCACCCACTTGAAGCCCAAGGACCCCTCGTCGCTGAGAGTCCAGGTGAACGTGAGCAGATCCTTCCGCGGGTCGAAGCCGATCCCCTTCCCGATGCGCTGGGCCTGCTTGGTCCTCCACGTCTCCATTTTGGCGGCGTTGCGAGGCTGTGCGATCCACTGCCTCATGACCTTGTCCACGGCGCGCGCGGCGGTCGCCTCGTCGAGCCACCGCGTCGCGATGCCGCGGGTCGAGGCCAGCGCCTTCTGCTTCATCTGCTCGTCGGTCTTGTTCACGTGGTCACCCAGGGTGTGGGCGCCCTCGAAGCCCTCGTCGCCGATGATGTCGGTGCAGTTGTGGACGAGGACGTCCTGCGGCCGGGTGCCTTCGGTGGTGACGTAGAAGGTGTGCAGTGCGTCGACCGTCAGGTCGAAGACCTCGCGGGACGCCAGCCCGTTCCGGTCCCGGAGACCCGTCACCGCGTGGAAGGTGCCGTCCGGGGTGCGGAGCCGGTCGCCCGTCCGGAGACCGGAGACCAGGGTCCAGCCCTTGCCCTCCACCCAGAACCGGTGGCCGGCGGTGCTGGTGAGGGCCCCGTCCGTCAGGGCGATGTCGATCAGGCGCGTCGTCGGATGCCGGAAGGTGTCGGTTACCGGCTGCATGGCCGACCGCCCGGTCAGCGGGTCACCGGCGAGCAGCAGGTCGCCCACCCGTACGTCCCGGATCGCCTTGCGGGAGCCGTCCGCCATCAGTACCCGGGTGGCGCCCGGGAAACTGTTGACCCGGCAGGCGGTCATCACGTCCTCGTAGGCGTTGACCGTCCCTTCGATCTTGGCGAGGGTCGCGGGGTCGATGCCGTCCAGGGCCTTCAGCGCCTTCAAGGCGTCGGTGACGCCGACTCCCGTGTGCATCGCGGCGTTGAGCGCGTGGAGCGCGTCGCCGACCTTCGCGAACGCCTTGCCCGGGATGAAGTTGCTCGCCGCCCACGCACAGCCGCTGACGCTGCCGTGCCAGCAGTCCACGAAGTCCTGGACCAGGGCCGCCTTCAGGATCTGGTAGACGACGGTCTGCTTGATCAGGTCGAGCTTGCTGAAGTAGTGGGTGACGTCCTTCTTCAGCCCGTTGAAAGGCTGGGTGCTGAGGTACAGCGTGTCTCCGGCCGGGCAGCCGGTGGCCGTGGCGGGTACGTCCGGGTTGGTGCAGAGGAGGAAGTCGACCTCCACGTCGAAGGTCACCGCGAACGTGACCGTGCAGCCCTCGAAGCCGATCTCGATGACGCAGTCGTTCTTCTGCTGGGCGTCGGTGACCTCGACGGTGTCCTCGTCGACCACGTAGAAGACGCCGCCGATGCCCGTGCCGGCGCCCGAGGAGACCTGCTGGTTGGCCTGCTTGCGTTCGGCGGACTCCGCCGCCTCCTGGGCCTCCTCCGCGTACTTCAGGGCGTCCTTCGCGGCCTCCTCCGCCTCGGTGGCGGCGGCGTCCGCGCGGTCGGCGGCCGACCGGGCGTCCCGGGCGGCCTCCTCGGCCTCCGTGGCGGCCGCGCGGGCGGCTGCCGCGTCGAGCGCGGCCTCGTCGGCGGAGTCGCGGGCGTCCTTGGCGTGGCCCTCGGCGCGGCCCGCCGCCTTGTCGGCGGCCTCCGCGTCCTCGGTGGCCTGGCGGTCGTACTCGACCGTGCGGGCCAGTGAGGCGGCGGCCCTGGACGCGGCGGTGGCGGCGTCGGCGGCGTGGCCGAGGGCCTCCTTGGCGTAGCCGCGGGCGTCGGCGGCATGGCCGGCGGCGTTCGCGGCGTGGACGTAGGCCTGCTTCGCGTCACCCTGCGCCTGGTCGGCGAGGTTCTTCGCGGCGGAGGCCTCGGCCTGCGCGTTCTTGGCGTGGGCCTCGGCGACGGCCTTCTGCTGCTCGGCGATCGACTTCGACGCCTGGCCCGTCAGCACCACCAGGCCGGCGGCCGAGTCGGTGTCGACGTAGGGGGAGCCGAGCTGGATCGCGTCGTTGGCGGGCTTGGCGACCTGTGCGGCGGCGTTGCCGGCGTCCGCCGCGGCCTGGGCGGTGACGTGGGCGAAGCCCGCCGCCTTCGCCGACGCGACGAGGGCCTTGGCGGCCTCCTTGCTCGCCTCGTCCGCGTGGGTCTTGGCGGTCTTGGCCTCCTTCTCCGCCTCGGCGGCCAGTTCGACGGCCGCCTTGGCCTCGGACGCGGCGTGCTTCGCCGCCTGGATGGCGTCCGCCGCGGCACTGGTCGCGGTCTTCAGTGCGGCGTCGGCCTTCAGCTTCGCGGCCTGGGCGCCGTCCGCGTGCGCGCGGGCCCGCTTGGCGGCGGCCTCGGCGCGGGTCGCGGCGGCGTCCGCGTCCGCGGCGGCCTTCGTCGCGGCGTCGGCCGCGGAGCGGGCCTTCGTCGCGGCGGCCTCGGCGTCGTCGGCGTGCCCGGTGGCCGCGTCGGCCGCGGCCCTCGCCTCCTGGGCGTTGCTGTCGGACTCGTGCGCCTGGGCGTACGCCTCCTTCGCGTCGGCCCTGGCGCGTGCGGCGTCGGCCTTCTGCTCGGCGTCCCAGGCGTCGTCCCGCAGGTCGCGGGCCTTGTCCCGGGCCTTGACCGCGGCGTCGCGCTTGTCGGACGCCGTGCCCTCGGCCGCCTCGGCCTTGTCCTTGGCGTCCTTGGCCTTCGTGGCCTCGGTCTCGGCGGTCCTCCGGTGCCCGGCCGCCTCGGCCTGCTTGGCGGCGGCCTCCTTCTTCTCCGCCTCGGCCGTCTTCTCCTCGGCCTCGGCCGCCAGGCGCTCGGCGTGGGCCTCGGCGGCGGCCGCCTTGGCCTCACCCTCGGCCTTCACCGTCTCGGCGAGCTTGGCCTCTGCGGTCTCCTTGTCCTTCTTGGCGTTGTCCCGGTGCACCTTGGCCGCGTCGGCGGAGGCCTTCGCCTGCAGCTCGGCGGCGTGGGCGGCCTCCCTGCGGAACTCCGCCTTGGACTGGGCGGCCTGCGCCAGCGCCCGCTGGGCGATGGTCGCGCTGTCGCCGGCGGACGCGCGGGTGGCGGCCTCGGCCGTCTCGCCGGCCTTCACCATCGCCTCCAGCGCCGCCGCGGCGCCCTTGGTGACCTGTGCCTTCTGCTGACCGACCAGCAGACCGCGGCCACGCGGCGCGCCGCGCCCGTCGGCGATGGCGTAGGCGGCCTTCTCCGCCAGTTCGGTGGTGGCCACGGCCTTCCGGGCCGCGGCGGCCCGCGCCTTGAGGAGGGCGAGTTCACTCGCCGCCTTCGCCTGCGCGGCGGCGACACCCTTCTTCGCCTTGTCGAACTGGGCCGTGTCCGGGTAGGACAGGCTGTCGGTGCCCTGGTGGCCGGACGGCTTGATCAGGAACTTCTGCGAAGCGGCGTCCTTGCAGTCCCACAGCCGCGCGTCCGTGCTCTTGGTGAACGCGCTCAGGTCCAGGCACTTGCCGGTGGTGACGCTCTTCAGGGGCGCGGTGGCGCGGACGTCACCCTTCCACGACTGCCCCTTGGACTTGTAGCAGTCCGAGATCTGGATCTTCGTGCCGTTCGCCGAGGCGTTCCCGGCCACGTCCAGGCACTTCTGCGAGGCGACGTTGCGGAGGTGAAGGTCGTTCTCGCTGCCCTCGAGCGTCCACTGCTGGGCCGCGCCGCCACTGCAGGGGTAGATCTGCACGGGCGTGCCGTTGACATCCTTGCCGCCGGCGACGTCCAGGCAGTTGCCCTTCGCACCCGGCACCTCGATCGTCACGTGGCTGTCGCCGATCCAGCCCACCCCGCCGGCGGACCAGTAGTCCTGCCACTGGACGAGGTGGTCGGCGACCCACGAGTTGCCGAGCATCTCCCCGAGCGACTTCGCGCCCGCGGCGAGCGCCTTGGTGGCGTCCTCGTTGGCGTCGAGGATCAGGTCGCGCTGCCCGGCCTGGGCGGCGACCTCCTCCTGCCACTCGACGGCGGCGGTGCCGGCGATCCCGCCCAGCACCTCGCTCGGGTCGATCGGGTCCCGCCAGGCGCAGGACGCGAACCGGGTCTTCAGGTCCTCGACCGCGATGCGGTACTCCGCCGTGCCCGGCTGGGGAGCGGTACGGGGGAAACCCCCGTAGGACAGGAAGAGACGGGCGTCGTCCGCGCCCGCGGGGGGAAAACCGTCCGTCAGGTCCTCGAACGCCCGCTCCTCGTAGTACTGCCGCTGCCGCTCATCATTGGGCAGGGACGGATCGTAGGGCTTCTCGCTGTAGAGCGGAGCGCCGAGGTCGGTGACGGCCTTGACGGTCTGCTCGTCGGCCAGGGGGGTGGGGTCCTCGTAGAAGTCGCCCTCGCTCTTCCAGAACCGGTCGGCGACCCACTGGGTCAGGCCGGTCTGGGAGGAGAAGTCCTCCTCGTCGTCACCGGGCGATCCGGGCGGCCAGTGGAACCCGGTGACGGTGAAGCCGCCGGGCGTCTCGAGCCCGTCGAGGGGCGCTGCCCAGGCGTCCCGGCGGCTGTTGAGCGCGTCCAGTTCCCGGGAAGCGGCGTCCCGGTCCTTGGTGTACGCGGTGGCGAGGGGCGTGTCCTCCCAGTAGTCGCGGTCGGCCAGCTCACGCAGCTTGTCCGGCGGCTGGTTGAGGCCGTCCCGTGCGACGGCGGTCATGGCCGGTCCGCCCAGCCGCAGCACGTCCGACATCAGGCACTGGTCCTCCCGCAGCTGTTCGGCGGCCGTGACCGCGTTCCAGTCGGGAGAGCCGGCTGCGAGAACGGCGTCGTCCGCGGTGGTCCGGCCGAGCGGCTGCGGCTGGGCGGCGAGGCCCGCGACGACCGCGAGGCTGAGGGAGACGGGAAGGAATCCGGAAAGGAGTCCGGCTCGACGTGGTCCGTGCCCGACGGACCACGGTGGTCTGGAACGCAAGCGTGCATCCTCTTCTTCACTGGAGGGGGATGACCGGGAAGGCGTCGGTGAGCGCGAGGCGTCGGTGAGGACGCCTCGGCTCCCGTGGCGTCAGGAACGGCGATGTCCGTCCGGTACGAGATGCACGGATGACAGATGGTGCGGCATGCGACGCGCCCCTCCCCGTGGCGGCGCTGTTCCCCCGGTCGCTGATGGATGCGCGCAGGACGGACTGGTCGGTTCCGGCTGCGCGGGGCGTAACACTAGACAGAAGGCCGGGTGCGGGGAAGAGAGGCCGGTGCCGCTGTCGGACGACGGGTGGCGAGATCCCACCTACCGGTCGGTAGCTGTTCTCGTCCTTCGTTTCTTCACACCGCAAGGGGCGCTTGTGAAGTTCCGGTGTTCGAATGATGGATGAAGCGGTCGGATGTCGACCGAAGTTGGCCGGTAGTGAGCACCGACTGTTCGGGGGTCCGTCAGGCGCGTGCCCGCTTGCGCAGGCGCTCGTGCTGCCTGGCCCAGAAGTACTTCTGGATCAGCAGGGTGACGGTGCCCGCGAGGATGATGCCGAGCAGGTTGAGCAGCAACTGCTCGGTGGAGCCCCAGGTCTGCACGGTGTCGCCGTAGCTCAGGGCCACGGCGGCGTTGGCGGCGGCCGGGATCGTCGTCACCGAGATGGCGACACCGACCAGGGCGCCGGACTTGGCGGACGTCAGCGAGAGCGTGCCGGCCGCGCCGGCCAGGACCGCCACCACGAAGGAGAACCAGTCGGGGGCGTAGACGAAGCCGGTCTGCGGCCGTTCGCCGTTGAGCTGCTCACGGGTGAACAGGCCGACCGCGTCCATGAAGAGGCTGAAGCCCACCGTCACCGCCATCGCCACCGCGAAGCCCACCAGCAGGGCGATCACCGAGCGCAGCGCCAGACGCGGCCGGCGCCGCACCACCGCGGTGGAGAAACCGGCCAGCGGGCCGAACTCCGGACCCACCGCCATCGCGCCCACGATCAGGATCGCGTTGTCCAGCACCACACCGCAGGCCGCGATCATGGTGGCCAGCGTGATGAACGCGAGGTAGGTGACCGAGAGGGTCGACTCCTCGTGGGTCTCCTCGGCCAGGTGGTCCCACAGCACGGCGTCCGCGCTCTCGCCCGGCGCCTCCTTCTCCGCCCTGTCGGCCCGCTGCGACAGCGACAGGTCGATGTTCTCCACGGCGATGGAACCGGTCGTGTCCAGCCCCAGCCGCTGCAGTCCGCCGAGCAGGTCGTCGGCCGCCTCCCGGGCCACGTCGCACATCACGACGTCGCCGGCGGGACTGCGGGCCGCGCCCGGCAGCACGCACAGGTGCGCGGTGCCGACCGTCCCCTCGATCAGGCGTACCGCCTCGTCGGTCTTCCCGGCGGGGGTGATCAGGCGCAGGTGCAGCATGGCGGCAGCGTAGCGGTCAGAGTTTGCGCAGGCTGAGCCGCTGGACCTTGTGGTCCGGGCCCTTGCGCAGGATCAGGGCGGCCCGGCCCCGGGTGGGGGCGATGTTCTCCACCAGGTTGGGCTTGTTGATGGTGCGCCACATGGTGCGGGCGTAGTCGAGGGACTCCTCCTCGGAGACCTGGGTGTACTTGCGGAAGTACGACGACGGGTCCTGGAACGCGGTCTCGCGCAGCCGCTTGAAGCGGTTGAGGTACCAGCGCTCGATGTCCTCGGTGCGGGCGTCCACGTACACGCTGAAGTCGAAGTAGTCGGCGAGGCCGACGCGGGTGCGGCCGTCCTTGCCGGGCAGCGCGGGCTGGAGCACGTTGAGCCCCTCGACGATCAGGATGTCCGGGCGGCGCACGGTGAGCTTCTCGCCCGGCACGATGTCGTAGATGAGGTGCGAGTAGACGGGGGCGGTGACCTCGCCCTTGCCCGCCTTGATGTCGGCGACGAAACGGGTCAGCGCGCGACGGTCGTACGACTCGGGGAACCCCTTGCGCGACATCAGGCCGCGCGCCTGGAGTTCCCTCGTCGGCAGCAGGAACCCGTCCGTCGTGACCAGTTCCACGCGCGGGTGCTCGGGCCAGCGGGACAGCAGGGCCCGCAGCAGCCGGGCCACCGTGGACTTGCCGACGGCGACGGAACCGGCGACTCCTATGACGAACGGGGTGCCGGACTGGGAGCCCTGCTCACCGAGGAAGGTGTTCAGCGCTCCCCGCAGTCCGTCGGTGGCGCCGACGTAGAGATTGAGCAGCCGGGACAGCGGGAGGTAGATGTCCCGCACCTCGTCGAGGTCGATGACGTCACCGAGACCGCGCAGCCGCTCGACCTCCGCGGCCGACAGCGGCAGTGGCGTCTTGTCGCGCAGCGCGCTCCATTCGGCACGGGTGAGGTCGAGGTAGGGAGTCGCCTCCGGCCGCTGCCGGTGGGCGCTCCGGGGTATCGAGGGGACCGGAGAGATCACAGTCCATTGTTAACGGAGTCCGCACCGGGCGGCGGGTGGGCTGTGTCACGCCGGTGTCACGGTCGGATACCGGGTGATCGTTGAATGATCATCTGTCCGTCCGTCGTGTTTAGAGTGCCCGCTGTGTGCTGCGGAGTCCTCCGCACCTTCGAAGAAAGAGTTCCCTACGTGAGAACCAGCGCCGTCCGCCGTACCGCTCTCGCCGCCTCCGCCGCCGTGTTCGCCCTGCTCGTCACCGCCTGCGGTGGCTCCGGCGACGAGGACAAGGCCGGCGAGGGCAAGGGCAGGGCCGACTCGGCCGCCTCCGCCGCGCCGGCTGCCGGGGCGCTCGGCGCCGCCGAGCTGGAGAAGGCCGCGCTCGCCCAGGCGGACGTCAAGAGCGGCAAGGTAGCCACCAAGCTCGCGGCGACGGACGACATCGCCGAGGACCAGGTGACGACGGACGACGCGGCCTGCCTGCCGCTGGCCCACGCCCAGGCCGGAGTCGCCCAGGCCGAGCCGGCCGCGACCGTGAAGCGGTCCTGGACGGGCGAGCCCGTGAAGCCCTCCGAGGGCACCGACCCCGAGGACGCCCTGATGGCCTCCCTCGACGTCGACAAGATGCTGATCAACCTCGCCTCCTACGAGGGCGACGGCGCCGAGCAGGCGATGAAGGGCCTGACCGCCGCCGCCGAGAAGTGCGCGGGCGGCTTCACCGCCACCGTGTCCGGTGAGAAGGCCGAGGTCGTCGAGGTCGCCACGACCACCGCTCCCGAGGGCGGGGACGAGGCCTCCGCCGTCACCCTGACCGTGGCCGCCGACGAGAACGTCAAGGCGCCCAGCAAGATCATCGTCGTGCGCAAGGGCGCCACCCTGGTCTCCTTCAGCGCCGTCAACCTCGCCGCCGTGGCCGCCGGCGAGGACTTCGAGGTCCCGGCGGACGTCGTCGACGCCCAGCTGGCCAAGCTCGGCTGACGCGACCCGCGCCTGCGCGCTCCGTTCCCACCGGTGCTCCGGCACATCGCGCACCGGTGGGAATTTCCGATTCCGGGCACGTGGAGCCGGTTTCCGACGGCTGACGGATCGTAGGCTGCCGGGCATGTGCGGAATCGTGGGATATGTGGGGACGCAGTCGGCGCTGGACGTCGTGACGGCCGGACTGAAGCGGCTGGAGTACCGGGGGTACGACTCGGCGGGCGTCGCGGTGCAGGCCGACGGCGGGCTGGCCACGGCGAAGAGGGCCGGGAAACTGGTCAACCTCGAGAAGGAGCTGGCCGACCGGCCGCTGCCGGCCGGCACCACCGGCATCGGTCACACCCGTTGGGCCACGCACGGCGGCCCGACCGACGCCAACGCCCATCCGCACATCGACAACGCGGGCCGGGTCGCCGTCGTCCACAACGGCATCATCGAGAACTTCGCCGCCTTGCGCGCCGAGTTGGCCGAGCGCGGCCACGATCTCGTCTCCGAGACGGACACCGAGGCCGTCGCCCACCTGCTCGCCGAGGAGTTCTCCGTCTGCGCGGACCTCGCGGAGGCGATGCGGCTGGTGTGCCGGCGCCTGGAGGGCGCGTTCACCCTGGTCGCCGTGCACGCGGACGAGCCGGACGTGGTGGTCGGGGCACGCCGCAACTCGCCGCTGGTGGTGGGGGTCGGCGACGGCGAGGCCTTCCTCGCGTCGGACGTCGCCGCGTTCATCGCGCACACGCGGGACGCCGTCGAGCTGGGCCAGGACCAGGTGGTCGAGCTGCGCCGGGACGCGGTGACGGTCACCGGGTTCGACGGAAACCCGGCCGACGTCCGCTCGTACCACGTCGACTGGGACGCCTCCGCCGCCGAGAAGGGCGGCTACGCCTCCTTCATGCTCAAGGAGATCGCCGAGCAGCCGAAGGCGGTCGCCGACACCCTGCTGGGCCGCATCGACGGGTCGGGCTCGCTGACCCTGGACGAGGTCCGCATCCCGGCGGACGTACTGCGCGAGGTCGGCAAGGTCGTCGTCGTCGCCTGCGGTACGGCCTTCCACGCCGGGCTGATCGCCAAGTACGCCATCGAGCACTGGACCCGGATCCCGTGCGAGGTGGAACTGGCGAGCGAGTTCCGCTACCGGGACCCGATCCTCGACCGGCAGACCCTGGTCGTCGCCATCTCCCAGTCCGGCGAGACCATGGACACCCTGATGGCCCTGCGGCACGCCCGCGAGCAGGGCGCCAGGGTCCTCGCGATCTGCAACACCAACGGCTCGACGATCCCGCGCGAGTCGGACGCGGTGCTCTACACGCACGCCGGGCCGGAGGTCGCGGTCGCGTCGACCAAGGCGTTCCTGACGCAGTTGGTGGCGTGCTACCTGGTCGCGCTGTACCTGGGTCAGGTGCGGGGCACCCAGTGGGCCGACGAGATCCGCGCGGTGGTGCGCGACCTGTCCTCGATCGCCGGTGCGGTGGAACGGGTCCTGGAGACGATGGAGCCGGTGCGCGAGCTGGCCCGTTCCCTCGCCGGCAAGGACACGGTGCTGTTCCTGGGCCGGCACGTCGGCCATCCGGTCGCGCTGGAGGGCGCGCTCAAGCTCAAGGAACTCGCCTACATGCACGCGGAGGGCTTCGCCGCGGGTGAGCTGAAGCACGGGCCGATCGCCCTGATCGAGGACGACCTGCCGGTGGTCGTGGTCGTCCCGTCGCCGCGCGGCCGGTCCGTCCTGCACGACAAGCTCGTCTCCAACATCCAGGAGATCCGGGCGCGGGGTGCCCGCACGATCGTCGTCGCGGAGGAGGGCGACGAGGCGGTCGTCCCGTACGCCGACCACCTGATCCGCGTTCCGGCGACGCCGACGCTGCTTCAGCCGCTGGTGGCGACGGTGCCGTTGCAGGTGTTCGCGTGCGAGTTGGCTACGGCGCGGGGCAACGAGGTGGACCAGCCGCGGAATCTCGCGAAGTCGGTGACGGTGGAGTAGGTCCGGCTGGACGGGGTGTGCCCGGGCGGGGCGGGGTCCGGCTGGACGGGGTCTGCCGGTGGCCGTTGGCCGCCCGCTTCTTGGTCGGTGTCGTGCTTCCGCGACCCGGCGGTGGGTGGGGGGTGGGGGAGGGGGCCCGGGTTCCGTGAGCACTTCGGGGCGAAGTGCTCACGGAACCCGAAGGGGGTGCCGCCGACCGCGTCCGAGGGGCACTCGGGTGGTGCTGGTGGTCCGGGGCGGCGGCCCGGTGACCCGGCCTTCACCCGTCGGCCGGTCGGCCTGTCTCCGGCCCGGCCGCAATAAGGTGCCCGCATGAGCATCATCGGAGTGGGGATCGACGTGGCCGAGATCGAGCGGTTCGCGGCGTCCCTGGAGCGGACACCCGGGCTGGCCCGGCGGCTGTTCGTGGAGAGCGAGCTGCTGCTGCCCAGCGGGGAGCGGCGCGGTGTCGCCTCGCTCGCCGCGCGGTTCGCCGCGAAGGAGGCGCTGGCCAAGGCGCTGGGGGCACCCGCGGGGCTGTACTGGACCGACGCCGAGGTGTGGTGCGAGGACAGCGGGCAGCCGCAGTTGCGGGTCAAGGGGACGGTGGCGGCCCGGGCCGCGGAGCTCGGCGTACGGTCCTGGCACGTGTCGCTCAGTCATGACGCCGGAGTCGCCTCGGCGGTCGTGATCGCGGAGGGATGACGCCGGTGCCGCCCGCCGCGGAAATGTCGTGGGTGACAGGCATGCGTGCTTCGAGTGGAACGGGGTAGACGCGGAGAGCCGGTGCCCCGAGCGGGCCGATCGAACAGGGAGGGCGAACAGTGACGTCGACGATGGCACGGACCGACCGAGCTCAAGGCACGACCGAGCTGCCGGAGGTCGCCGATCCCGGCCAGGTCGCGCCGCGGGACGCCCGCGAGCTGTCCAAGCAGTTCTTCCAGCGGCTGACCGAGCTGGAGGAGGGCACTCCCGAGTACCAGTACGCGCGCAACACGCTGATCGAGATGAACATGTCCCTGGTCCGCTTCGCGGCCGGCCGGTTCCGCAGCCGCGGGCCGGAGGAGATGGAGGACATCGTCCAGGTCGGCATGATCGGACTGATCAAGGCCATCGACCGGTTCGAGCTGACCCGCGAAGTGGAGTTCACCTCCTTCGCGATCCCCTACATCGTGGGTGAGATCAAGCGGTTCTTCCGGGACACCTCCTGGTCCGTGCACGTGCCGCGCCGCCTGCAGGAGGCCCGGGTGCAGCTCGCCCGCGCCACCGAGGAACTGCGCAGCCGGCTGGGCCGTACGCCCACGGTCGCCGAGCTGGCGCAGCTGATGAGCCTGACCGAGGAAGAGGTCAACGAGGCGCGGATCGCCGCCAACGGCTACAACTCCTCCTCGCTGGACGCGGCCATCGGCAGCGAGCCGGACGGCGAGAGCGTGCTCGCGGACTTCATCGGCTGCGAGGACGCCGCCCTGGAACTGGTCGAGGACTTCCACGCCCTGGCCCCGATGATCGCCGAACTCGACGAGCGCGAGCGCCGGATCGTCCACTGGAGGTTCGTCGAGGAGCTGACCCAGGCGGAGATCGGCGAACGGCTGGGCTGCTCCCAGATGCACGTCTCCCGGCTGCTCTCCCGCACGCTGAAGCGGCTGCGCGCGGGCATGCTCACCACGAACTGAGGCAAGGCCCGGGGGACGGGTACGCGGGGCGCGGCACGGCGGGCCGCGCCCCGCGCGGCGTGTCGGTCCGCTAACAGATCGACTGACTGCTGTTCACCAGCCGGTTGTTGCGGAACGTGGTGTTCTCGCCGCAGGGGCTCTCCCGGATCGACGAGTTCGTCACCGTCAGGTTCTGGACGGTGATGTCCCTGTTGTTGGCGAACTCCGAACGCGCCGCCAGGCGGATCTCGCCGCCGCCGGTGACCGTGCCGCTCTGGGCGGCGAGGTTCACGTTGTAGCAGTTCTCGATCAGGATCGCGTTGTTGCCGGTGCCGGAGAGGGTGATCCGGTCGATCGTCGCGCCGCCGCTCTCCGAGACGCAGAACACACCGCGCCCGCCGCCGCGCGCGACGACCTCGCCCACCCGGATGTTGGTGGGGTAGGAACCGCCGATCCGGCCGTTGCGGTTGGCCATGCGGAAGGCGGCATACCCGGTGCCGGTGCCCGCGTTCTCCGCGTCGACCTTGGTGACCGTGGCGTTGACGGTCTCGTTCAGCAACAGGCCCGACTCGCCGACGTCGCGGGCGGTCACCGTGCCGACGGTGAGGCCGTCGACGCCGTAGGTCTCCACGGCGTGACTGGATGCGCCGGAGACGTAGACGTTGTCGATGCGCACGTTACGGGTCCACTGGCTGGTGTCGCCGCGGTTGTCGATGCGGACGCCGAGGCCGCCCGACAGCCGCATGTCGATCTGGCCGAGGACGACGTTCTGCACGTTGCGCATGAAGATGCCGTACAGCGGGGCGCCGGTGACGTTGAGGTGCTGCACCTCGACGTCCCGGGTGCCGCGGGAGTAGACCGGGGCCTGGTCGCCGGAGCCGCTGCCGGTGACGTTGACGGTGCCGCAGACGTCGAGGACCGTGTAGCTCGGCAGGGAGATGCGGGAACCGGCGGAGAGGGAACCCGAGCCGCGGACCACGACCCGTTCCTTGCTCGTGCGGCCGGAGGACAGGCTGCCGATCGCCGCCTGCACGGCCGCGCGCATGTCGCTGCCGGTGTAGACGGTGCTGCTGCCGCGCCGGGCGGTCCAGGTGCTGCCGCTCAGCACGGCCTCGGCCTGGTAGGAGCCGTCGCCGCAGGCGGCGGCCCGGGCGGGGGCCGGGGCGGCGGTCATGGCGGTGGCGGCCGCGGTGGCGGGGGCCGTCATGGTGCCGGCGGTGGTGAGGAGTGCGGTGGCGCCGGCTGCGGCGAGGAGTGCGGCTCTGCGTCCCATGGATCCTCTGCTTCCGTCGTCGAACCGATTCGACTGAATCGATTCATCCTGTGGGGGGCCGGAAGTCTGGCAAGGGCGGGGTACCGCGTCAAGGCGATGCGCCGAGCGGACGGGCCTCGCTGTTACGGGAGTTGAGGCGCCCCGTGCGGGAAACTCGGACGCATGCGTACTGCGTACAGCGTGGAGACGGTCAGGGCGGCGGAACGGGAACTGATGGCACGGCTGCCGGAGGGGACGCTGATGCGACGCGCCGCCGCCGGACTCGCCGCCGCCTGCGCGGACCTGCTGGGGCGGGTGTACGGCAGCAGGGTCGTCCTGCTGGTCGGCAGCGGCGACAACGGCGGTGACGCCCTGTACGCCGGCGCCCGGCTGGCCCGGCGCGGCGCGGGCGTGAGCGCGGTGCTGCTCGCGCCGGAGCGCGCCCACGCCGGAGGGCTCGCGGCGCTGCGCCGGGCGGGCGGACGGGCGGTGGGCGTGGAAGCGGCCGAGGAGCTGATCGGACGGGCCGGTCTCGTCGTCGACGGCATCGTCGGCATCGGCGGCAGGGGCGGCCTGCGCCCGGAAGCGGTACCGCTCGCCGAGGCCGCCGAGCGGGCGCGGGCCGCGGTGGTCGCCGTCGATCTGCCGAGCGGTGTCGACGCCGACACCGGGGAGGTGCGCGGAGCGGCGGTCCGCGCGGACCTCACCGTCACGTTCGGCACGCACAAACCGGGGCTGCTGATCGATCCGGCGCGGGAGTACGCGGGGACCGTGCGGCTGGTCGGCCTCGGGCTGGACCTGCCGGCCGAGCCGGCCCTGGAGGCACTGCAGCACGCGGACGTGGCCCGGCTGCTGCCGGTGCCGGCCGCCGAGAGCGACAAGTACCGGCGGGGCGTCGTCGGGATCGCGGCCGGATCCGCCCGCTACCCCGGGGCCGCGGTGCTCGCGGTGGCGGGCGCGCTGCGGGGCGGCGCCGGGGCCGTACGGTACGTCGGGCCCGCCGGGCAGGCCGTGATCGCCCGCTACCCCGAGACGCTGGTGTCGGACCGGGGTCCGAGGCACGCGGGGCGGGTGCAGGCGTGGGTGGTCGGACCGGGCGCCGGGGACGACGCGGCGACGGTCGCGGAGGTGCTGGCGGCGGACGTACCGGTGCTGATCGACGCGGACGGGCTGCGGCTGGCGCAGGCGCAGGCCGTGCGGGCCCGCCGGGCGCCGACCCTGATGACCCCGCACGCCGGGGAGGCCGCCGCACTGCTCGGCGTCGAACGGGAGCGGGTCGAGGGCGGCCGGCTGTCCGCCGTGCGGGAACTGGCGCGGCGGTACGGGGCGACCGTGCTGCTGAAGGGCTCCACGACCCTGGTCGCCGACGCGGACGGCGGGCCCGTACGGGTCAACCCGACGGGCACGTCCTGGCTGGCCACGGCCGGCAGCGGCGACGTCCTGTCGGGCCTCGCCGGCTCACTCCTGGCGGCGGGCCTCTCCCCGGTGGACGCGGCGGGCGCGGCGGCCTACCTCCACGGCCTGGCGGGCCGCCTCGCGGCCGACGGTGCGCCGATGGGGGCCCACGACGTCGCGGAGACGGTCGCGGAGGCCTGGCGGGACGTCGCACGAGGACAGCGGGGGTGCACGCCCCGGACCGGTCACGGCGCTCTGAGACACTGGGCGGGATGAACGAGACAGTCGCCCCGAGCGGTGCGGAGCTGCGGGCCCGCGCCGAGATCGACCTGGCCGCCGTGCGGGCCAACGTACGGGCCCTGCGCGGGCGCGCGCCCGGCGCCGCCCTCATGGCCGTCGTCAAGGCCGACGGGTACGGGCACGGCGCCCTCGCGTGCGCGCGGGCGGCCGTCGAGGCCGGGGCGACCTGGCTGGGCACCGCCACCCCGCAGGAGGCACTCGCGCTGCGCGCGCCCGGCGCCGGGGTCCCGGCCGGCGTACGGATCATGTGCTGGCTGTGGACGCCCGGCGGGCCCTGGCGGGAGGCGGTCGAGGCCGATCTCGACGTGTCCCTGAGCGGCCTGTGGGCGCTGGACGAGGCCATCCGGGCCGCGCGCCTCGCCGGGCGGCCCGCCCGGGTGCAGCTCAAGGCCGACACGGGGCTCGGGCGGGGCGGGTGCCAGCCGGGTGAGGACTGGGCGGAGCTGGTCGCGGGGGCGCTGCGCGCCGAGGCCGAGGGGCTGCTGCGGGTCACCGGCCTGTGGTCGCACTTCGCCTGCGCCGACGAGCCGGGACATCCCTCGATCGCCGCCCAGCTGACCCGGTTCCGGGAGATGGTGGCGTACGCGGAGCGGCAGGGCGTCGACCCCGAGGTGCGGCACATCGCCAACTCGCCCGCCACCCTCACCGTCCCCGAGAGCCACTTCGACCTCGTCCGCCCCGGCATCGCGATGTACGGGGTCTCGCCCAGCCCCGGGATCGGCAGCCCCGCCGACCTCGGACTGCGCCCGGTGATGACCCTGTCCGCCGCGCTGGCCCTGGTGAAGCACGTCCCGGGCGGCCACGGCGTCAGCTACGGCCACCACTACGTCACCCCGGGCGCGACCACCCTCGGCCTGGTCCCGCTCGGGTACGCGGACGGCGTCCCGCGCCACGCCTCCTCCGCCGGGCCGGTGCTCGTCGAGGGCAAGTGGCGCACGGTCGCGGGACGGATCGCGATGGACCAGTTCGTCGTCGACCTGGGCGGCGACGAGCCGGGGCCGGGTGCCGAGGCGGTCCTCTTCGGACCCGGCGACCGGGGCGAGCCCACCGCGGAGGACTGGGCGCAGGCGGCCGGAACCATCGCCTACGAGATCGTGACCCGCATCGGAAGCCGCGTCCCGCGCGTCTACGTGAACGGGCGCCAAGGCGGGTAGCCCCCTTGGAGACACACGGAGACGCGCAACACACGGAGACGCGCAACACACGGAGACGCGTGGCGACATGCAGCGGCCCGAAGCGGCAAGGAGCGACGTGTACCCGCACGCGGTGACCCGTGGAGCCATGCGGAGACCCACCCCGAAGACCGAGACGGCACGGACGCCGGTCGGCGGCCCGGCGAAGAGGAGCGGTACGTGAGCGAGAGCAGCGCGGGGGCCGCGGCCGCCGCCACGGCGGCCGTCGTCTCCGCCGCCGGCGCGCCCGGGGCACCCGGGGTGCCCGGCGGGAGCTGGCGCCGCGCCACCGGCGTCGCGGGCATCGCGATAGGCGTGCTCGCCACCGGGGCCGCCGCGGGCGTCGCCATAGAGCGGATGACGGTCGGCCGGGGCATACGGGCGAAGGCCAGGCTGGCCCTGGACTCCGCGGGCCCGTACGGCACGCTGCGCGGCACGCCCGGCAAGGCGTACGCCGATGACGGCACCGAGCTGTACTACGAGGTCGACGACGTCGACCCCGACCCGGCCGCGACCCCCGCGCGGCGCCGCCGGCTCTTCGGCCGCAGGGCCCCGGCCCCGGTCACCGTCGTCTTCAGCCACGGTTACTGCCTCACCCAGGACTCCTGGCACTTCCAGCGGGCCGCGCTCAGGGGCGTGGTGCGGACCGTGTACTGGGACCAGCGCAGCCACGGCCGTTCGGCGCGGGGCGCGGCGCAGGCGGAGCGGGGCGAGCCGGTCACCATCGAGCAGCTGGGGCGCGACCTGAAGGCCGTCATCGACGCGGCGGCGCCCGAGGGGCCGATCGTGCTGGCCGGTCACTCCATGGGCGGGATGACGGTGATGGCCCTCGCCGACGTGTACCCGGAGCTGGTCCGGGAGCGGGTCGTGGGCGTCGCCCTGATAGGCACGTCCTCGGGACGCCTCGGCGAGGTCAACTTCGGGCTGCCGGTGGCCGGCGTCAACGCGGTGCGGCGGGTGCTGCCGGGGGTGCTGAAGGCGCTCGGGCAACGGGCCGAACTGGTGGAGAAGGGGCGCCGGGCCACCGCGGACCTGTTCGCCGGGATCATCAAGCGGTACTCCTTCGCGTCCCGCGACGTCGATCCGGCCGTCACCCGGTTCGCCGAGCGGATGATCGAGAGCACCCCGATCGACGTGGTCGCCGAGTACTACCCGGCGTTCGGCGACCACGACAAGACCGAGGCCCTCACCCGCTTCGCGGACCTGCCGGTGCTGGTGCTGGCCGGGGTGCGGGACCTGGTGACACCCGGCGAGCACAGCGAGGCCATCGCCGATCTGCTGCCGGACGCGGAACTGGTGCTGGTCCCGGACGCCGGGCACCTGGTGATGCTGGAACACCCGGAGGCCGTCACCGACCGCCTCGCCGACCTGCTCACCCGCGCGGGCGCGGTGCCCGCAGGGGCTACCGTGGACGGCTATGGAAGCAGCAGCACCGCACAACCCGGCTGAGCCGTCCGCGCCCTGCGTCGGACTGACCGTCACCTCCCCCGAGCAGATGCGCGAACTGGGGCGCAGACTCGCCGGACTGCTCCGCGCGGGGGACCTGGTCCTGCTCTCCGGCGAGCTCGGCGCGGGCAAGACCACGCTGACCCGGGGCCTGGGCGAGGGACTCGGCGTACGGGGCGCGGTCACCTCCCCGACGTTCGTGATCGCCCGGGTGCACCCGTCACTGGGGGGCGGTCCGCCGCTGGTCCACGTCGACGCCTACCGGCTCTCCGGCGGGCTGGACGAGATGGAGGACCTCGATCTCGACGTCTCGCTGCCGGAGTCGGTGATCGTCGTGGAGTGGGGCGAGGGCAAGGTCGAGGAGCTGGCCGAGGACCGCCTCCACCTCGTCATCCACCGGGCGGTCGGCGACACCGCGGACGAGGTGCGGCACGTGACCGTGACGGGCCTGGGCGCGCGCTGGAGGGGGACCGGCCTGAGCGCGCTGTCCGCCTGAGCGGTCGCGGGTGCTCCGCACCGTGTTCCGTACATTCCGACAACGCGTCGGCAAAGTGTTGCGTTCGGCGTCCCGGCCGTGGTCACATGGTATCCAGTTCGTAGTTAGGTCTACCTAACCACGCCCGCCCCCGACCCTCAGGAGGCGTCCATGCCGGCCACCCAGAGCGCTCGTGAGTCCACGGCGCAGCCGCAGCCGCTTTCCGGGGTGCCCATGCGTGATCTGCTCGCCGCCTGCGCCGCGGCCGCCGCGGTCTCCACCCCGCCCCGCGCTCCCGAGGCCCGGCGCCGCGAGCCGGTGGAGGGCCGCCGCGAGGCGGCCTAGGGACCGGCCCGGCAACCGGCTCAGGGGACGACGACGACCTTCCGGCCGATCGTCGCGAACGACCACATCGCCGCGCCGTCCGCACGGGTCTCGCGGATGCCGCCCGTCCGCTCCCCGGGGTCGACGCGCGGTGCCGAGCCGTCGACCGCCGCGCTGAACCCGATCACCGTGCCGGCGACGTCGGCGAAGCGCACCACGTGCTCGACCGGAACGCCGTCCGATCCGGTGACCGCCCGGGACCGGGACGTGACCCGGTAGGTGCCCGGCGCCGGGTCCACCGTGCTGGGACTGACCCCGAAGGTGCGCCGCACCTTCCCGCCGTCCTCGACCAGCCACACCCGGTCGTCGTCCAGCGAGTACACCACCCGGACGCCCCGCCCCGAGCGCGCGGGCAGGGCGGCGGGAGGGCCGTCGCCGCCCCGCGGGACCTGGTGGGCGGCCGCCGCGGCGCCGGCACCCGGACGGCTCAGCCCGGCCGGGACGTTCACCGCCGCCTGACGGCCGAGGAGGCCGACCGTCGCGAGGGCCGCCGCGGTCAGCCCCGCGACGACCATCGAGCTGGTGCCTGCCACCGTCGTCACCTCCGTCCCGCGATGGCCCGTCGTGTACGCACGTCGATGCGACCGTAGCAGTACGTGACCGCCCGGCCCGTGCGGCCGTGGCGGGGGCGCGGGAGCCGTAGGCTGTTTGCGTGCTCTTGCTCGCTCTGGATACCGCCACCCCCGCCGTCACCGTCGCGCTGCACGACGGCGACGACGTCATCGCCTCGTCGAGCCAGGTGGACGCCCGCCGCCACGGCGAGCTGCTGCTCCCGGCGATCGACCGGGTGCTCACCGAGGCAGGTCTGAAGCTGGACGCCGTCACCGGGATCGTCGTCGGCGTCGGACCCGGGCCGTACACCGGGCTGCGGGTCGGCCTGATGACCGCGGACGCCTTCGGGCTCGCGCTCGGCGTCCCCGTGCACGGTGTGTGCACGCTGGACGGCCTCGCCCGCGCGGCCGACCTGCAGGGCCCCTTCGTCGTGGCGACCGACGCCCGCCGCAAGGAGGTCTACTGGGCACGCTACGCGGACTCCCGCACCCGGCTGACCGAGCCCGCCGTGGACCGGCCCGCCGACATCGCCGGGCAGGTGAAGGGCCTGCCCGCGGTCGGCGCCGGCGCGCTGCTGTACCCGGACACCTTCCCCGACGCGCACGAGCCCGAGCACGTGTCCGCCGCCGCCCTGGCCCGGCTGGCCGCGGAGCGGCTGGCGGCCGGCGGGGAACTGCCCGCGCCCCGGCCGCTGTACCTGCGCCGGCCCGACGCCCAGGTCCCCAGGAACTACAAGGTGGTCACCCCCAAGTGACCGGAACCGACACCGCCGTGCTGCGCGAGATGCGCTGGTGGGACATCGACCCCGTACTGGAGCTGGAGCGGGAACTGTTCCCCGAGGACGCCTGGTCGCGGGGGATGTTCTGGTCCGAGCTGGCCCACTCGCGCGGCCCCGGGGCGACCCGGCGCTATGTCGTCGCCGAGGAGGACGACCACCGGATCGTCGGCTACGCCGGCCTCGCCGCGGCCGGCGCGGAGAGCGGGGGCGGCTCGGAGGCCGCGGCCGGCGCGGAGGCCGGGGGCGGCTCCGACGCGGTCGCCGACGTCCAGACCATCGCCGTCACCCGGGACCACTGGGGCACCGGCCTCGGCTCCCGGCTGCTGACCGAACTGCTGCGGGCGGCGACCGCGTTCGACTGCGCCGAAGTGATGCTGGAGTGCCGGGTCGACAACGTCCGCGCCCAGAAGCTCTACGAGCGCTTCGGCTTCGAGACCATCGGCGTCCGCCGCGGCTACTACCAGCCGGGCAACGTGGACGCCCTGGTGATGCGACTGACCGATCCGTCCACCACCGTCGACCCGGCGAACCCCGGCAGCGGCAACGGCGTACAAGGAACCGAGACCCATGGCTGACGAACCCCTGGTACTGGGGATCGAGACCTCCTGCGACGAGACCGGCGTCGGCATCGTCCGCGGGACCACCCTGCTGGCGGACGCCATCGCCTCCAGCGTCGACGAGCACGCCCGCTTCGGCGGCGTCGTCCCCGAGGTCGCCTCCCGGGCCCACCTGGAGGCGATGGTGCCGACCATCGACCGCGCGCTGAAGGAGGCGGGGGTGAGCGCCCGCGACCTGGACGGCATCGCCGTCACCGCCGGTCCCGGACTCGCCGGCGCGCTGCTGGTCGGCGTCTCGGCGGCGAAGGCGTACGCCTACGCGCTCGGCAAGCCCCTGTACGGCGTCAACCACCTCGCCTCGCACATCTGCGTCGACCAGCTGGAGCACGGCGCCCTGCCCGAGCCGACGATGGCGCTGCTGGTGTCCGGCGGGCACTCCTCGCTGCTGCTGTCGAGCGACATCACCTCCGACGTCCGCCCGATGGGCGCCACCATCGACGACGCGGCCGGCGAGGCCTTCGACAAGATCGCCCGCGTGCTGAACCTCGGCTTCCCCGGCGGCCCGGTGATCGACCGGTACGCGCGCGAGGGCGACCCGGCCGCCATCGCCTTCCCACGCGGCCTGACCGGCCCGCGCGACCCGGCGTACGACTTCTCCTTCTCGGGGCTGAAGACGGCCGTGGCCCGCTGGATCGAGGCCAGGCGGGCGGCGGGGGAGGAGGTGCCGGTGCGCGACGTGGCGGCGTCCTTCCAGGAGGCGGTCGTGGACGTGCTCACCCGCAAGGCCGTACGGGCCTGCAGGGACGAGGGCGTCGACCATCTGATGATCGGCGGCGGTGTGGCCGCCAACTCCCGGCTGCGGGCCCTCGCCCAGGAGCGCTGCGAGGCGGCCGGCATCCGGCTGCGCGTGCCGCGCCCCAAGCTGTGCACGGACAACGGCGCGATGGTGGCCGCGCTGGGGGCGGAGATGGTCGCCCGGAACCGTCCGGCCTCCGACTGGGACCTGTCGGCGGACTCCTCCCTGCCGGTGACGGACCCGCACGTCCCGGGTACCGCCCACCCGCACGACCACCACGACCAGCACCACGACCACGTGCACGAGACCGCCGGGAAGAACCTGTACTCATGACGGTCGCGCTGATGTGGGAGGCCCGGGCGCTGCCCGGCCGGGGCGCGGACCTGCTGGCCTGGGCGCGGACACGGGCCCGCGAACTCCCCGGCGGCCCCCTGCGCCGCGAGACCTTCCGGGCCCCGCAGGACAGGGTCCTGGTCATCACCTGGTGGGACGCCCCGTACGACGCGGACCTCCCCGAACTTCCCGAGCCGGACGGGGAACTGGTCGCACGCGCGGCGCACCGGTGGCGGTTCGAGTCGCTCGGGGACGCCTGACGTCCCCGCCGCCGGAGCGTTCAGGCGGGCGGGGCGCCGGTGCCGGCGGACGCCGGTGACCGCCGGCTGACCGAGAGCTCCCACGGCCGGGCCCCGACGTGGCCCCGCCACAGCACCAGCCCGTGCCGGCGCTCCCAGTGGGCGATCAACGCGGCCTTGCCCAGCCAGCTCAGGGCCGACCACACCGGTATCGCGAGCACCGCCGCCTCCCAGAACAGGGCGATGGGCAGGGTGAGCACCAGGTACGTGGCGAAGAGACCGGGACCGAACCAGTCGCCGCGCAGGGAACGGGCTTCGGGCGGCACCACGTCGATGTCCTCGACGGGTACCGCCTGCTCGAAGTCCCGTACCTCGCTCACCCACTTGAGCCTGGTCGCGCCGAGGAGGGTGAACACCACGGCGCCCACGAGCAGGCCGGCGGACAGCTTCACCAGGCCCCCGGCGTTCGACGGCACCGAGAACCCGTGGACCAGGCCCAGCGCCGCCCCGGAGACGACGGCCGCGGCGAGCGCCGCGAAGACGGCCCGCAGTTCGTGGTGCAGCAATCTGTCCATCGCGTCCCCCGTCACCCCGCGCGCGGAGGCCACACGCCCCGGGCCGCCTCCGCCCCGCACCCCCGCCGCCGGCCGGCACCGAGCTCCCGCGGCGCACCGGTGAGGGCGTGCCGGACGGTGTGCCGGACGTCCGCGCGGGATGCCGCCAACCGTAGTTCCGGCACGCCGGGCCCGGCCACCCGCCGGCCTGAACGGTCGGTGAACGCCCAGAGGCCCGCGTGGAAGCGGAACGTCCCCCGTGTCACCGCTCCGGGTGCCGCCCGTGCCCGCCCCGTGCCGCGGACGGTCACGCGGACGTCGTGCGAGCCGTTCGTGCCGAGCTCCGTCGGTTCGGATCCCCCTTCGGCGAATGTTTCGGATGATTAATCGAATGGTTCGGATGCCCATGGTGTCCCGAGGTCTTCGTCAGGAGGTCCCGCGGGGTTACGATCGCGGCCATGACTTCCCCGCAGCCCGCTGAAACCCGGAGGCAAGGGCGCGGCGCGCAGACCGCGACCCTCGCCGAAATCGCCCGCGAGGCCGGCGTCTCCGCGCCGACTGTTTCGAAGGTCCTCAACGGGCGGGCCGACGTCGCCCCCGCCACCCGGAGCCGGGTCGAGCAGCTGCTGCGCGCCCACGGTTACCGGCGCCGCCGCGCCGAGGCCACCCGCTCACCCCTGATCGACCTGGTCTTCCACGAGCTGGAGAGCGCCTGGGCGATGGAGGTCATCCGGGGCGTGGAGAACGTGGCCAGGGACGCCGGCCTGAGCGTCGTCCTCTCCGAGAGCGCGGGCCGGCTCACCCCGGGGCGCACCTGGGCCGACCAGGTCGCCGCGCGCCGCCCGCACGGCGTGATCCTCGTGCTGTCCGGTCTCGACGAGTCCGGGCGGGCCCTGCTGACCAGCCGTTCCATCCCGTTCGTGGTGATGGACCCGGCCGGCGACCCCGGCACCGACGTGCCCTCCATCGGCGCGACCAACTGGCAGGGCGGACTCGCCGCCACCCGGCACCTGGTGGAGCTGGGACACACCCGGATCGGGGCGATCAGCGGGCCCACGCGGATGATGTGCAGCCGCGCCCGTGTCGATGGCTACCGGGCCGCCCTGGAGACCGCGGGACTCCCGGTGGATCCCGGGCTGATCATGACGGGCGACTTCCACCACGAGGCCGGCTACCGGCAGGGCCTCGCCCTGCTGCGCCGCGAGGACCGGCCCACCGCCGTCTTCGCCGGCAACGACCTCCAGGCCCTCGGGCTGTACGAGGCGGCGCGCGAGCTGGGACTGCGGATCCCGGAGGACCTGAGCGTGGTCGGGTTCGACGACCTGCCGGTGGCCCGCTGGGTGGGGCCGCCGCTGACGACCGTACGGCAGCCGCTGACGGAGATGGCGGAGGAGGCGGCCAAGCTGGTCCTCGACCTGGGCAAGGGCGAGGACGCGCAGGCCGCGACCCGGGTCGAGCTGGCGACGAGCCTGGTGGTGCGCAGCAGCACGGCGGCGCCGGCGGGGACATGAGCCGGTCCGAAAGTTTCGGCGCGACGGAAGTCTGAGAATTTGCCAAGAAAAATGGCCGGGAGTCGCTGCTCGTCATAATTCGGACTTACGTTCCTGCCCGTGACGGAACACCAGGGGAGCGGCGGGACCGGGGACATCGGGGCGGCCGGCAGCGACGGCGGTGACGGCGGCAGCAGCGGCGGCGGGGAGGCCGGGGCCGGGACCGGGGGCACGGGCATACGGACCGGCCGGCGGGCGCGGGCGCTGAGGATCACCGGCCGCACGCTGGCGGGCCTGCTCCTGCTGGGCGCCGGAGCGGCCGGCTGGGCGTACTGGCAGCTCGAGGACAACATCCGCAGCGTCGACATCGACGGCGCCCTCGGCGACGACCGCCCGGCCGGGGCCGTGACCGCCCCGTCCCCGAACGCGGCCGGCACGGCCTCACCGCTGCCGGCCGGGTCGCTGACCATCCTGGTGCTCGGCTCGGACTCGCGCAGCGGCGAGGAGAACCGGGCGCTCGGCGGCGGCGAGGACGCGGGGGCGCGCTCCGACACCGCCATGGTCGTCCACCTCGACGCCGGCCGGACCGGCGCGACGGTGGTCAGCATCCCGCGCGACACCCTCGTCGACCGGCCCGCCTGCCCCCTGCCCGACGGCGGATCGACGCAGCCGGTGTCCGGCGCGATGTTCAACAGCGCCTACGAGGTGGGCGGACCGGTGTGCGCGGTGAAGACCGTGGAGTCGTTCACGGACGTCCGCATGGACCACTACATCGAGATCGACTTCGCCGGCTTCGCCCGCCTGGTCGACGCGCTCGGCGGGGTCACCGTCACCACGGACGAGGACATCGACGACGACCGCAGCCACCTCACCCTGGAGGCCGGTACCCACCACCTCGACGGCACGGACGCCCTCGCCCTGGCCCGCACCCGGTACGGCATCGGCACGGGCAGCGACCTCGACCGCATAGAACTCCAGCACCGGCTGGTCAAGGCGCTCCTGGAGCAGATCGCGGACCGCGACCTGCTGACCGCCCCCACCGGGCTGTACGAGGTCGCCGACGCCGTCACCGGCAGCCTGACCACCGACACCGGGCTGGACTCGCTCGGCGAACTGGTGAGCCTGGGCCGGAGTCTCAAGGGGCTGTCGTCCGACGGCGTCACCACCCTGACCATGCCGGTGCTGCCCGCGCCCTGGGACCCCGACCGCGTGGTGGCGGACGAGCCGGACGCGGGCGAGCTGTGGGCTTCGCTGAGGTGAGCCGGGCGGGCCGGGACGCGCGGCGGAGCGCGGTGGGCAGGAGGATCCGGAAAAACTTCGGCGCGGGTGTCGATTCCGGTGTCTCCCGTTCGACGCAGGGGTGAGGGGCCGGGAAGGGCCCGGCCCGCACGACACCAGGAGTCACCATGCCGCGCTACCTCTCCATGATCCGGATCGACGAGAACAACGCCCCCGCCGAGGGACCGAGCCCCGAGCTGATGCGGCGCATGGGCGAGCTGATCGAGGAGATGACGAAGGCCGGGGTCCTGCTGGACACCGCCGGGCTGGCCCCGACCGCCCAGGGCACCCGGGTGCACTACGAGGGCGGGGAACTGTCCGTGACCGACGGGCCGTTCACCGAGTCCAAGGAGGTCATCGGCGGCTACTCGATGCTGCAGGCCAAGGACAGGGCCGAGGCGATCGAGTGGACCAGGCGGTTCCTGAAGGTGCACGAGGCGCACTGGACGGTGACCTGCGAGGTGCGGGAGGTCATGGAGGCCTGAACGGAGCCGGGGAACCTCCTTGGCCCCGTCGCCGTACGGGTGTCTGATGGTGGGCTGTGACACCGCAGCCCACCGCCGGCCCGCCCGGTACGGCCCAGACCGTCGAGACCGTCTTCCGCATGGAATCGCCCCGGGTGATCGCCGGCGTGGCCCGTATCGTCCGGGACGTCGGCATCGCCGAGGAACTCGCGCAGGACGCCCTGGTCGCCGCGCTGGAGCAGTGGCCGGCCGACGGCGTGCCCGACAACCCGGGCGCCTGGCTCATGGCCACCGCCCGCAACCGTGCCGTCGACCTGGTCCGCCGCCGGGAGAACTACGCCCGCAAGCTGGCCGAGATCGGCCGGGACCGGTCGACGGCCGCGGGACCGCCCGGGGAGCCGGCCGACCCGGAGGACATCGACGACGACCTCCTCCGGCTCGTCTTCACCGCCTGCCACCCCGTCCTGTCCGCCGAGGCCCGCACCGCCCTCACCCTGCGGCTGCTCGGCGGCCTGACCACGGCCGAGATCGCCCGTGCCTTCCTCGTCCCGGAACCGACGGTGGCCCAGCGCATCGTGCGCGCCAAGCGCACCCTGGCGACCCGGAACATCGCCTTCGAGGTGCCCTGCGGCCCCGACCGCGAGGCCCGTCTCGGCTCGGTCCTCGACGTCATCTACCTGATCTTCAACGAGGGGTACGCCGCCACGGCCGGCGACGACTGGCTGCGGCCCGCCCTGTGCGAGGACGCGCTGCGGCTGGCCCGCGTGCTGTCCGCACTGATGCCGAAGGAACCCGAGGTGCACGGCCTGACCGCGCTGCTGGAGTTCCAGGCCTCCCGGACCGCCGCCCGCACCGGCCCGGACGGCGAACCGGTCCTCCTGAAGGACCAGAACCGCGCCCGCTGGAACCGCATGCTCATCGCCCGCGGCGTCACCGCCCTCGCCCGCGCCGCCGGCGCCGGTGCCCCGGGCCCGTTCGTCCTCCAGGCGGCCATCGCCGCCTGCCACGCGCACGCCCACCGCTACGAGGAGACCGACTGGCCCCGCATCGCCGGCCTGTACGCCCTCCTCGCCGCCCGCGCCCCCTCCCCGGTCGTCGAACTCAACCGGGCGGTCGCCGTCTCCCTGGCCGAGGGACCCGCCGCCGCGCTGCCCCTCGTCGACGCCCTGACCGGCGTACCGGCGCTGCGGGACTACCACCTGCTGCCGAGCGTCCGCGGCGACCTGCTGGCGCGTCTGGGCCGTACGCGGGAGGCGCGGGCGGAGTTCGCGCGTGCGGCGTCGCTGACCCGCAACGAGCGGGAGCGCGGCCTGCTGCTGCGGCGGGCGGCGGAGACCGGACGCGCCACCGGGGCCTGATCACCCGCCCGGGGAACTCACCGCACCGGGTGCCCCAGCAGCATGGACGGGGCGCCGTCCACCCGGGTGAGGAACACCGTGACGGACGCGGCGCCCTGGGGCTTGGGGAGGACCTTGCGCCGCAGTTCCTCCGGTTCCACCGCCGAGCCGCGCTTCTTGACGGTCAGCGTGCCGACCCGGCGCTCGCGCAGCAGCGCCTTCAGCTTCTTGGCGTTGAACGGGAGCCGGTCGGTGAGCTCGTAGGCGGTGGCGTACGGCGTGGGGCGGTGCTCGTCCGCCGTGACGTAGGCGATGGTCGCGTCGATCAGCCCGCCGCCGAGCCGCTCGGCGACCTCGGCGACGAGATGCGCCCGGATGACGGCGCCGTCGGGCTCGTACAGGAACCGGCCGGGCGGGCGGACCGCCGGGTCGGGCAGGCCGCGGGAGAGCAGGGTGTGCGGGCCGGGGAGGAGGGTCGCCCGGACCGCCCCCGGACCGGTCCCCCCACCGGTGCCGAACCACAGCACCGCCTCCTTCACGTCCCCGCCGTCCGAGATCCACTCGGCCTCCGCGTCGCCGGGCACGGCCTCGTGCGGGATGCCGGGCGCGACCTTGAGCGCGGCGGCGCGGGACGCCGTGCGGGCCGCCCCGACCGCCCAGGACAGCGGGGGCGAGTACGCCTCGGGGTCGAAGATCCGGCCCCGGCCGCCGCGCCGGGCCGGATCGACGAAGACGGCGTCCCAGCCGGCCGTGTCCACCTCCGTCACGTCCCCCTCGCGCACCTCGATGAGATCCGCGAGCCCCAGCGCGCCGGCGTTCGCCCGGGCCGCCGCCGCGGTGAGCGGGTCCCGGTCCACGGCCAGTACCCGGATGCCGGCGCGGGCCAGCGCGACGGCGTCCCCGCCGATCCCGCAGCACAGGTCGGCCACGGACGTCACGCCCAGTTCGCGGAACCGCCGCGCCCGGTACGCCGCCACGCTCGCCCGGGTCGACTGCTCCACCCCGTCGGGTGTGAAGAACATCCGCCGGGCGTCCTCCGCCCCGAACTTCGCCACCGCCCGCTGCCGCAGCCGCGCCTGGCCGAGCGCCGCCGACACCAGTTCGGCGGGGTGCTCGCGGCGCAGCCGGGTCGCGACGGCCAGTTCGTGCGCCGGGTCGGTGTCGCGCACCTCGTCGAGGAGGGCGCGGCCTTCGGGGGTGAGGAGGGGGGCGAGGTCGTTCACCGGCTCATTGTGGGCCAGTCGGTGGACCGTACGCCTCCGGCCGCGGTGTCGGGCCCGGTTCCGGATCCCGGACTGCGAGGATCCGGCCCCATGCGAGTAGTAGGACAAAACGACAAAACGCGGGGCATGGGGTGGTCGCGGGGCGGGGCGCGGGCCGCACTCGCGGTCCTCGCTCTCGCCGTCCTGGCACCGGCCTGCGGACGGCCCGGCGCCGAGGTCGCCCCGGCGGGCGGCCAGCAGCCGCTCGAGGCGCCGCCGGCCCGCGCGCTCGACGCCTACGCCACGAAACTGCGCGCCGCGCACGCCGCCAGGGCCGCCGCCGCGCGCCGCTGGGGACTCCGGCGCGTGCCCCTCACCGCCCCGCCGCCCCCGGCGAGGAAGCCGAGGATCACCACCCGCGACGGCTTCGAGGTCGAGGGCCACCGGCGGCTGGACCTCCCCCCGGTCTTCACCACCGTCCCCACCCGGGACAGGGTCGTCTTCCTCACCATCGACGACGGCGCCGAGAGGGACCCGGCGTTCGTGCGCATGATGCGCGAGCTGCGCGTCCCCTACTCCGCCTTCCTCAGCGACTACCTCGTCAAGGAGGACTACGGATACTTCGGGAAGATGCGGGACGACGGCGCCGGCCTGCACAACCACACCCTGCGCCACCCCTACCTGCCGGCCCTGTCCCACGCCCGCCAGAAGCGCGAGATCTGCGGCATGCAGGAGGTCATGGAGAAGCGCTACGGCAAGCGCCCCGCCCTCTTCCGCCCGCCCTACGGCAACTACGACAAGGCCACCCTGCGCGCCGCCAAGGCCTGCGGCATCACCCACGTCCCGCTCTGGAACGCGGAGGTCTTCGCCGACCGCTGGGAGTACCGCGAGTGGGACCGCGCACTGCACCCGGGCGACATCGTCCTCACCCACTTCCGGGGCCGCGAGGACTGGAAGGGCACGATGCCGGACATGATCCGCCGTTTCCTGCACAAGGTCACGGCCGAGGGCTACGCGGTGGCGCGGCTGGAGGACTACCTGTGAGGCGCCGGGGCGCGCCGGGAGCCGCCCGCCGGGGCGCGCCGCGAACCGCTCTGCTGGCGGCCGCCGTCCTGCTGGCCGTGCTCGCCGGGTGCGGCCGGCAGGCGGGCCCGGGGGACGCGGCGGTCCGGCCGCCCGGGGGCGGTCCGGCGGCGGGAGGCGAGGTGCCGCCCGTCGTCGACCGCGTGCCGACCGGCGACAAGGTGGTCTTCCTCACCTACGACGACGGCGCCGAACGCGATCCCCGCTTCATCGACCTGGTGCGCGAACGCCGGCTCCCCGTCAGCATGTTCCTCACCGACAGCGTGGCGGGACCCGGTTACGCCCACTTCGCCCGCCTGCGCTCGGTCGGCGCGAGCCTGCAGAACCACACCCTCGACCATCCCGCCCTGCGCGGTCTGCCCTACGCAGGCCAGCGCGCCGAGATCTGCGGCCAGCAGCGCAAGCTGGCGTCCCGCTTCGGCGTCCGCCCCCGCCTCCTGCGCCCGCCCTACGGCGCGTACGACACCACGACCCTGCGGGCCGCCGCGGACTGCGGCATCGCGGCGGTGGTGCTCTGGCGGGTGACGCTGGAAGCCGACGGCCACCTCACGTACACCCGCGGCCCCCGACGCCCGGTCCCGGGCGACATCGTCTCCGTACCGTCGGGCGAGGTCCCGCCCCTGACCCTGGCGGAGCGCACGACCCGCCTGCTGCGGGAACTGGGGGAGCGGGGCCTGGGGGTCGGCCGCCTGGAGGACCACCTCGAACACCGCTGAGCCCGCTCCGGCCGGACCCGCGGACGCCGCTCGCTCCCGGCCCGTCCGGCGACCGGGGACGAGGCAGTCCAGCCGGAGCGGGACCCGGGGACGGCAGCCCCCGGAAGCGGTCACCGCGACGCCGGCCGACTGCGCGCACGTGTGAAAACAGCCCGTCCCGCCCGCGACGCGCGCGGGTAATTGGCACTCCGCTTGACCGAGTGCTAATCCCGGTCATAGTCTCAGGTCTGGCACTCCCCACTGGAGAGTGCCAACAAAGCGACGGGCAGGTCCGGCACCCGCGACGACGGATCCACCTGGTCGCCACCTCAGACAGTTAACCCCGAGATCTCCGAAGGGGGAGGTCGGATCGTGACGACCGCCAGCTCCAAGGTTGCCATCAAGCCGCTCGAGGACCGCATTGTGGTCCAGCCGCTCGACGCCGAGCAGACCACGGCTTCGGGCCTGGTCATTCCGGACACGGCCAAGGAGAAGCCCCAGGAGGGCGTCGTCCTGGCCATCGGTCCGGGCAGGTTCGAGGACGGCAAGCGCGTCGAGCTCGACGTGAAGGTCGGCGACGTCGTTCTGTACAGCAAGTACGGCGGCACCGAGGTCAAGTACAACGGCGAGGAGTACCTCGTCCTCTCGGCCCGCGACGTCCTCGCGATCGTCGAGAAGTAGGGGAAGTCCGGGGGCAGCCCCGGAACACCCGACCTCGAAGCACTTTTGCTCGAACTGCGCCCCTGGCCCCAGCATCCGATAAGAAGCCGGGCGCCCGGGGCGCAGTGATGTCACCCATAATTCGAGAGGGCTCCCGCTGCCATGGCGAAGATCCTGAAGTTCGACGAGGACGCCCGTCGCGCCCTCGAGCGCGGCGTCAACAAGCTTGCCGACACGGTCAAGGTGACGATCGGCCCCCGGGGCCGCAACGTCGTCATCGACAAGAAGTTCGGCGCCCCCACCATCACCAACGACGGTGTCACGATCGCCCGCGAGGTCGAGATCGAGGACCCGTTCGAGAACCTCGGCGCCCAGCTGGTGAAGGAGGTGGCGACCAAGACCAACGACATCGCCGGTGACGGCACCACCACCGCCACCGTGCTGGCCCAGGCCCTGGTCCGCGAGGGCCTGAAGAACGTCGCCGCCGGTGCTTCCCCGGCCGCCCTGAAGAAGGGCATCGACGCCGCCGTCGCCGCGGTCTCCGAGGACCTGCTCGCCTCGGCCCGTCCGATCGACGAGAAGTCCGACATCGCCGCCGTCGCCGCGCTGTCCGCCCAGGACCAGCAGGTCGGCGAGCTCATCGCCGAGGCGATGGACAAGGTCGGCAAGGACGGTGTCATCACCGTCGAGGAGTCCAACACCTTCGGTCTGGAGCTGGACTTCACCGAGGGCATGGCCTTCGACAAGGGCTACCTGTCGCCGTACTTCGTGACGGACCAGGAGCGCATGGAGGCCGTCCTCGACGACCCCTACATCCTCATCACCCAGGGCAAGATCGGCGCCATCGCCGACCTGCTGCCGCTGCTGGAGAAGGTCATCCAGGCCAACTCCTCCAAGCCGCTGCTGATCATCGCCGAGGACGTCGAGGGCGAGGCCCTGTCGACCCTGGTGGTCAACAAGATCCGCGGCACCTTCAACGCCGTCGCGGTGAAGGCCCCCGGCTTCGGTGACCGCCGCAAGGCGATGCTGCAGGACATGGCCGTCCTCACCGGCGCCACGGTCGTCTCCGAGGAGGTCGGCCTCAAGCTCGACCAGGTCGGCCTGGACGTCCTCGGCTCCGCCCGCCGCGTCACCGTCACCAAGGACGACACCACGATCGTCGACGGCGGCGGCAACAAGGAAGACGTCACCGGTCGCATCGGCCAGATCAAGGCCGAGATCGAGACCACCGACTCCGACTGGGACCGCGAGAAGCTCCAGGAGCGCCTCGCGAAGCTGGCCGGCGGCGTGTGCGTGATCAAGGTCGGCGCCGCCACCGAGGTGGAGCTGAAGGAGAAGAAGCACCGTCTGGAGGACGCCATCTCCGCGACCCGCGCCGCGGTCGAGGAGGGCATCGTCTCCGGTGGTGGCTCCGCGCTGGTCCACGCCGTCAAGGTCCTCGAGGGCAACCTCGACAAGACCGGCGACGAGGCCACCGGTGTCTCCGTGGTCCGCAAGGCCGCCGTCGAGCCGCTGCGCTGGATCGCCGAGAACGCCGGCCTGGAGGGCTACGTCATCGTCTCCAAGGTCGCCGAGCTCGAGAAGGGCAGCGGCTACAACGCCGCCACCGGCGAGTACGGCGACCTGGTCAAGGCCGGTGTCATCGACCCGGTCAAGGTGACCCGTTCCGCCCTGGAGAACGCCGCCTCCATCGCCTCCCTCCTCCTGACGACCGAGACCCTGGTCGTCGAGAAGAAGGAAGAGGAAGAGCCGGCCGCCGCGGGCCACGGCCACGGCCACGCCCACTGACGACGTCAGGTCGACAGCTGCCGAGTGAAGGCCCGGCACCCCCGTAACGGGGGTGCCGGGCCTTCGCCGTCCGCCGGGCGGTTCCCGTCCGGCGGACGGACATCGCCCGACCGCGGAACCGGCGGAGCCCCCGCCGGCGACCTATCCCTCGAAGCGACGCGGAGCGGAAGCCGGAGCAGAGGGGGGACGACGATGACGCAGGTGATCTACGGGGAACGGTCCCGCAACCCGTTGGCACGGACCGTGGAACTCACCGACGGCCGGCTGCGCAGGGGCGGCAGGACGACACCCCTGGACGAGCTGAACCTCGCCGCCATGGCCGACGCGTACCTGCGCGGGTGCTGGCTCGGCGGCGCCGGCACGGAACGCTCCCTGGAGTCGCTGCCGCAGGGTCCCGGCGTGGTCCCGGTGACCCGCGTGACCGGCAGCACCAAGCCCCTGAGGGTGCGCCGGGCCGCCGAGTTCGCCCGCGCGCTGGGCGACCTGGCGGTCCGCAGGTGCGGCGGGGCGGAGCAGGTGGCCGCCCTCGCCGCGCGGGCGCACGCGGAGGGCGTACCGCTGTGGATCGCGCGACGGTACGCGCCCGGCCCCGCCGGCCCGGTGGCCGTCGCCGTCGACCGGCGCCTGGTGCGCGTCGACGTCTGGGGTCCGCACGCTCCCGCCGTACGGCTCAGGGCGCCGCACGGCTTCCGCGGTGACTCCACCGCCCCGGACGGCGGCCTGCTCCTGACCGTCGGCGACGTCGCGGCCCGGCTCGTCCTCCACAGGAGGCTGCGCAGGTCCAGGAGCAGCGTGGAGATACACCTGCCCGACCGGCACTGGACGCTGCGGCGCGAGGACACGATGAGTTCGTGGCTGCTGCGCGACGAGCGGAGGGTGGCGCTGCTGACCCGTCCGCCGCGAAGCTCGCGCCCGGTTCCCGGCACCGTCCTGCTGCCGCTGGCCCTCGTGCACCACGAGAGCCCCGACCCCCTGGACGCCGTCATGGCCCACGCGGTCGCCGTCTCCTTCGGCCTCGGGGACACGACGGGCCTGGCCAGGTTCCGCACCGCCCGCCGCTCCCGCGGCGAGGACGGCGGTGCGTGGGAGCAGCCCTGGTTCACCAACATCGGCTCCGGCCGCGACGACAACGAGCCCGGCGGCGCCGACGGCTGGGGCAGCGACGGCGGGGACGCCGGTGACGGCGGAGGCGGCGGAGACGGCGGCGGTGACGGGGGAGGCGGCGGCGGAGGGGGCGACTAGCCGGACGGCACGGTGACCCGGCAGGCCGCCGACAGGACACCGTCCCGCGAGCTCGTCCGCCTGATCGGCGAGATCCGGCGCGATCCCTTCACCGGTATCGGCAGACCCGAGCCGCTGAAGGGCGACCCGCCGGGCCACCGGTCACGCCGGATCGACGACGGGCACCGCCTCGTCCACCGGGCCCCGAGAAGGAAGCCGTGATCGTCGAGGCCCGGTACCACTGCTGACGGATCGGGCGCCTCCCCGGCTCACCCGCGTACCGGCACGGCGGGCACCACGGCCCACACCGTCTTGCCGGGGGCGCCGGGGCGTGGGGCCGTTCCCCATTCCTCGGCGAGGGCGGCGACGAGGAGGAGTCCCCGGCCACCGTCCTCCCCGGCGTCCCGCGGCTCGGGCAGCCGCTCACCCCGCGCGTCGCTCACCTCGACGCGTACGTGCCCGCCGTCCTCCCTGCTGAGCCGCAACTCGGCGTCCCGGCCGGGCACCCGCCCGTGGGTCACGGCGTTGGCGGCCAGTTCGGCCACGATCAGTTCGACGGAGTCGTGCGCCGGGGTGCCGTACCGCCAGCCCCAGGCGTCCATCTGGCAGGACGCGAGCCGGCGGGCGAGCCGGGCGCCGCGCGGGGATGCGGTGAAGCGGAACGAGAACACCGTCTGATCGGCGAGGGGCAGCGGCAGCGCGGAGCGCCGCTCCTGGCGGGGGGAAGTGGTCATGCCCCGAAGATCCCGTGCCGACACCCCCGCTCACCAGGTACGACGTTCCCACGGCGGCTGTCTGTCGGGGTGGCGGGCGCCGGCGTCGGTCCTGTCGGGGGTGACCTCCGGGCAGTCCGGCGCGGACCGTACGAGGCGCGGACGCCCCAGGGAAGCTGACGGTGGACCTCGCGGTGGTTGCCCACGGCCGTGGGCCTCGCACATCAGCCGCTCGTCGCCGCGCACCGCTTCGAGGTCGGTCCAGCGGTTCGTGGGCTCGACCGGTGTCCGCCCTTCGGCGAGCAGCCGGATGCGGAAGGCGTCGGTGACCCGGTCCTCGTCACTGTCCCGGGCCTGGATCCTCCGCAGCGCCGCAGAGCCGGCCTCCTGGTTGCGCCGCCGCCCGCCGCGCCCCGGCAACTGCCCGATGCAGCCGTACTTGCGGTCAAGCGGGCTCGAGGAGGTCCACGACGGAGAGCCCGGTCTCGCCGTTGACGAGAGCGAGGGCGACATCGGCGCGAGCGGCCAGGTCGAGCGGATCGAGGCCTTCGGCGTAGTCGGCGTGGATGATCCGGTCCAAGCCCGCGCCGACCAGAGGGGCGGCGGTGCGCAGCGAGGCTTCCAGTGCCACGCCCGACGGGATCAGTCACCGCGTGTCGAGCAGAGTGCTACCGTGGTCGCAGACTTAAAGGGGCACCCGCCGTCCAGGCCGCTGCCCCTTTCTTCTTGCCCCCGCGCAATGGCCGGCCGGTCGGCACGAGCATGTTCAACGTCCGGGTGATCGGCGCCATCGCCAAGAACAGCCCCGCCCTCACCTTCCAGTGCTGTTTCACCGACTTCGCCACCGCGGTGTCCGTCGTTCTTAGGGTGGTACGCGGAGTTGGAGGCCGAAGGCGTCGAACTGCATGCGTATGAGATTCTCAGCGTCCGGAGACGGCGTTCCTGAGTGTCCCCGCCGATCAGTGGCTTGCGTTCATGCGGATGGCCGCACGTGACTGAAATGAACGGGGCGGTGGGGAGCCGTTGATGCTCCCCACCGCCCCTCACTCATGCCCGAAGGGCATCGCTCTGCTCACCCGCTCTTCTTCTGCTGACCGCGAGTCCTCTTCCCGGAACGTCAGTTGAAGAGATCCGTCTCGGACAGCTCGCGCTCCGCGCGGCCGACTTCAGGACCCGTCGATCAGTTTCCGCACTTCCGGGGGCAGTTTGCTGTCCGAGTAGGCGACCACGAGAGTGGTGTCGTCGAGGCTGTCTCCGACGGCGAAGGCCACCGAGGGAGAGATGCCGTCCACCCGGTAGGCGGTGGTCGTCTCCCCGGCCTGTCCGGCATCGTTCTGGCCACCGGTGTCGTCGCACGGCAGGACGGTGGCGGAACCGAGCTTTTCTCCAGCCGTGAACTCCACGTTCGCGACGTCCCGGTACGTACGGTCCTGGTAGAGGACGCGGTAAGCACAGGAATTCGCCTGCTCGCCGTCTCCGTCGCTGCCGCTCTCCGATGCGCAGGCCACGGTCAGCATCAGCATGGCCGCCACCAGAAGCGGACGCGCGATTCGCCCCGACCGGTTCATTGTTCCTCCTGGTAGATGTTACGGAGGGTCAGGACGTCTCCCTTGCCGGGGGACCTGGCGATCGTCTTGCACGGGAACGAGTCCGTGTACATCGTGAGGTTGGAGTGACCCGAGCCGACGTGCCCCAGCCCGAAGACGTGTCCGGTCCCGTGGGCCCCGACGGCAGGTTCGCGGTGGTCCCGGGGCAGCGCTCGGTGTGGTTCATGAGGATGGATGGGGGGTGTTGCGGGAGCACGGGCACGACTGCTGGATCCCGGAATGGGTCACCCGCATCGGGTCGTTGTATGCCACTTGGTCCCCATCTCACCAGGGGGCATCCTTGATTTTCCCGATCAGAACGCCGAACGCTTTTGCCTTCTCTCTCAGCCCGGAACTCAGGTCTACGGAATCCTCAAGCACCACTACCCGCTGGACCTGGCCGTGTCGAGGAACGGACCGGGCCGGCCTGCCGACGTACTCGACGGCCTCTGCGAGGTGGTTGGTCTCTTCGCCAACTGATTGCTGGGGAGTCGCGACCCATGCGCCGTATGCGGTCCGTTCGCTGATCCAGCCGAGGTCGAAATGCGGGCCCCGTCGCGCTGGAGCGCGAACGTCGAGCGTCACTCGTCCAACGACCTGCTCGATGAGGCGTGACAGCAGCTTCTCGTGTTGCGGCGTGCCTCGTCCCAGCGCACCGGCCTCGAACCGGCTGATGCCTCGAGTGCGCAGACGAAGCCTGTCGAACGGGCCGCCGAGGAACCCTTCCCCGACCTCAGGCATGACGGTCACCTGATCGCCCTGCACCTTGAGGTCTCGGCACCGAGCCGGAGCTCCGAACAGAAGATCCGAGTAGCCGGCAGCGTCAACCACATGTATGTGTCGACCTGCTTTGCGTGATTCCATGACTGCCAGAAGTTTTCTGCTCAGTCCCCGGCCCATGTCCTTGACGTTGCCTGCCAACTCTCCATGGACGACGAGGGTTACCTTTCTGGAGAAACTGTTCTGGCAGACAGCCCCTAATGTCTGCGAACGAGAGAAGCAGTCATCACGGATAACCCATTCACCGTCCACCAGGGTCTTGCCGGTGAACATGAGCGTGTGCCCTCGGAGTTCGCTTATCCAGCCAGTGCACGGTGTGGACACTCTCGTCTACCTCCTACCGGATCCGGACATCTCCTGCTACGCAG
Source organism: Streptomyces sp. NPDC016640 (assembly GCF_043076215.1). NCBI lineage: Bacteria > Bacillati > Actinomycetota > Actinomycetes > Kitasatosporales > Streptomycetaceae > Streptomyces > Streptomyces sp. NPDC016640. The sequence continues at coordinate 652,798 of NZ_JBIBRG010000001.1, read as the reverse complement.
GGTACTTCGGGTGCTACGGAGAAGGAGGAACGTTCCGGGGGCCGACCTCCACTCCCATCTCCAACCGCCCGGGTCAGGGGCGGCATGGTCGGCCTGTGCTGCTGCACACCGACGTCACGTACGCCCGCTCGTGACGGGAGCTGGCTCATCTACGACGACGAGAGCGAGACGCTCCACCGCTGGACGCTAGGGACGGCATCCAGGGCGAGGTGACCTGCTCGTTCACTGAGCTTCTTCAGCGTTGCAGCTCCAGGGTGAGGACAGCCTTGGCGATTGACGTCATGCGGTTGGGGCTGCAGCGGGACCTGCGGAAGATCCGCCAGGACTTCAGGCGGGCGACCTGGAGGACGATGAGACTGCCGCTGGCGCGAGGAGATCCGGCCGGGTCAAAGTTCAGAGCAGCTTCTCGCCGATCCTGCCGTTCGGGTACAGGGCAGCGGCACGTGCAGCCAGTTGATCGGCCCTTAAGTGACCCAGGCCAGGGCGGCCTGGCGAAACCATGGCGCGCACCAGCAGCTGATCGTGACCCTGACATCTGTCAGGGTCGCAACGTCCCGGGTCCGCCCTACAGTTCGAGGCGCCGACTGGGCGTCCCCTGCACCGCTACGGCAGCTGAAGCGGGGGCCGTTACCGCTTCGGTCAGGTCACAGCAGTGGCCGACGACTCCACGGCACAGCGCCCCTCTGCGGAAGCCCTCAGCACCTGGACCCAGGGAGAAAACATGCACAGCATCCGACGGATCTTCAGCGTAGGAGCAGCCGCGATCATGTTGGCGGCAGGCCTGGCGGCCGGATCCGCCGGCACGGCTCAGGCAGCGCGGTCGGACTGCGAGGGAGGTGTGAATGGTTTCACCGACATCCCGGACAGTCTCAGTGGCCGTGGTGTGGGGGGTGCGGGTGCGATGGTGATTGACTTTCCCCACGCTGTCGCCTCGTACGCGATGCAGGCCGGCAGCGTTGGAGGCCGAGAGGCCGCGTGGGGCGTCTTGACCACCGGATCGGGCAGCAACTGGGGCTCCGGCGTCCTGGCACAGGTCTGGATGGACGTCAGCAACGACAACAGGCAGACCTGGATCCAGTGCGGTCCGTTCAGCACGATGACGGGCGGCAAGAGGATGACGACGCCGGCCTACCCGACCAGCAGCTCGTCGAGCCGGGCCTTCCGCGTCTGCGCGGAGCTGCTGAGCCAGGGCAGCAACAGCGGCATCCAGTGCACCTCTTGGTGGTAGACCAACCACCTCTCTGCTCCGTGTCAACAGTGCGCCGGCACCCATCGCCGGCAAGCCGGAGCAGGTCCAGGCCCAAGGACCACTGAGCTTCTTCGATGTGGCTACTGATCGGGTGACGGTCCGTGAAGCGCAACGAGCGAAGCCCCCGGGCTGTTGATCGAGATGTCTGACGTCTCAATCACACTGCTCGGGGGCCTCGTTGGTCATCCATCCTGCCGCACTCGACTTACCGCATGCACTCGTGGAGTGGGTCACCATGCTGATCATCACCCGTGAGGGCGACCGGCGCTGCAAGCTCCGTCCGTCCCAGCGCGCGATGGTGGCACTGGCTGTACCTGCGCGAACACACCACTCTCGCGAAGATCGCCGCCGGGTTCGGGATCAGCGAGTCCACCGCGCATGCCTACACCAGCGCGGTCGTCGACCTTCTCGCCGCTCGTGCACCGGGTCTGCTGAAGACGCTGCGCGACCACGATCCCGACTTCGTCCTGCTCGACGGCACCCTCGCCGAATGCGACCGGGTCGGCGACGGCCGGGCCGACTACTCCCACAAACACCGGCGCCACGGCGTGAACGTGCAGGTCGTCACCGACCCTGGCGGCCAGCTGCTGTGGCTCTCGCCCGCCCTGCCGGGCCATACCCACGATCTGACCGCTGCCCGCACCCACCGGATCATCCGGATCTGCGAGCGCCAGGACGTTCCGATCGTGGCCGATCTCGCCTACCAGGGCGCCGGTCCGTGGCTGACCACGGGCATCAAACGCAGGCCCCTGAAGGAACTGACCCCTACCGAGAAGACCCGCAACCGTGCCCTGGCCGCCACACGAGCCCCCGTCGAACGTGGAGTCGCCCGCCTGAAGTCCTGGCGGATTCTCCGCAGGTCCCGCTGCAGCCCCAACCGCATGACGTCAATCGCCAAGGCCGTCCTCACCCTGGAGCTGCGACGCTGAAGAAGCTCACTCTTCCGGCGCAACTTATTTCGGTCTCGGCATGGTTGACCCGGGTGCGTCCTACGGTGCGAGCACGGATGACCGGTGGACGGGTGTACTGAGGGGGCGAGTGCGATGGAGTCGGGCGCGGATTCGGGTGCGGGCGTGGAGGGCGCGGGTGGGGGCGCCGACTCGAACGGGGAGTTCCTGCGGTGCTTCGGACGGCAGATGAAGCTGCTGCGGGAGGTCGCGGGCCTGACCCAGGCGCAGTTGGGGGAGCGGGTCGGGTACGGCGAGGCGCAGATCGCGGCGGTGGAGCAGGGGCGGCGGATTCCCCGGCCTGAGCTGGTGGACGCGGTGGACCGGGAGGTGGGGGCGCGGGGGGTGCTGGTGGCCATGAAGGGGGAGGTGGCGAAGGCCCGGTATCCGGGGTTCTTCAGGCGGTACGCAGAGATGGAGGCCGAGGCTACCGAGCTGCATGCGTACGACAACCACGTGGTCAAGGGGCTTCTCCAGACGGAGGAGTACGCGCGCGCCGTCTTCAGCATGTGGCGGCCACTACTGGACGCGGAGGTCATCGAGCAACGTGTGGCCGCCCGGTTGGAGAGGCAGAAGCTCTTTTCTCGACGGCCTGCGCCTCTCCTGAGCTTCGTCATCGAGGAGCAGGCGCTGCGTCGGCCTGTCGGCGGTCGCCAGGTACTGCGTGGCCAACTGGAACAACTGCTGCTCTACGGGCACGAGCGCAACGTCGAGATGCAGGTCATGCCGACGGATCGTGACGAACATGCGGGTCTGGGTGGGGCTTTCACATTGATCCACCTCAAAGACCAGAGCAGGATGGGCTACATGGAGGTGCAGGAGGCGAGCATCCTGTACACCGCGCCCAAGAAGGTCAGCCCCTTGGAAGCAACGTACGGCGTTCTCCGAGCGCAGGCGCTCACTCCGCGGGAGTCGCTGGCCTTCATCGAAAAGCTGTTGGGAGAGCAATGAAGGCAAGCACCCCCGAGCCTGCCGCAGACAAGCTGAGCTGGTTCAAGAGCAGCTACAGCTCCGGAAGCGGCGGTGACTGCGTTGAGATCGCTGATGCGGGTACGGCGGTAGTGATCCGCGACTCCAAGCGCCCGGACGCGGCGATCCTCAGTGTTCCCACTGCCCAGTGGACGGCGTTCGTGCGGATGGCCGCACGCGTCTGAGACGAACGAGGGGTGGAGGGGAGCAGTACGTGCTCCCCTCCACCCCTCCCTCATGCCCGAAGGGCACTGCTCCGCTCGCTCTTCTTCTGCCGACCGCGCGCCTTCTTCTCGGGACGCCGGTCGACGAGATCCGTCTCGGACAGCTCACGTTCCGCGCACCCGGTGCCGAGGACGGCCTGGAACTCCTCGGCGGGACTGCCTTCCCACTCCTGATGTGGGGTGGCCCGGGCGAAGCCGTGGGAAGCCGATGACGAACTGTGGACGGTGCGTGCTGCGCCGGGAAGATCGACCGCGCCACTGCCGTGACCGTGCGCCCCTGATCCGGACGGTCCCTGAAAGGTTTGTGCCGACATGCCCCGAATCCTGCAATCGGAGTCAGTGGGAGGTAAACGCGTCGACAGCGTCCCCCGGCACCCGGCAAAGTGGCCGCCCATGACGAGCAGTGAGCTGTGGACCCGGGCGACCGCCGACCGCTACGACGCCGAAGAGGCCGAGATGTCCTCGGCCGCCGTCCTCGGACCGACTCTCGCCTTCCTCGCCGAGCTCGCCGGGGACGGCCGGGCTCTGGAGTTCGCCATCGGAACCGGACGAGTGGGCGTCCCGCTCCGGGAACGCGGCGTGCGGGTAGTGGGCATCGAACTGTCCGAACACATGGCGGCGGTCCTGCGGCGCAAGACCGACGAGGACACGCTCCCGGTAGCCATCGGGGACATGGCCACCACCGTCGTCCCCGGCGAGTTCACCCTGGTCTATCTCGTCTACAACACCATCACGAACCTGCTCACCCAGGACGAGCAGGTCGAGTGCTTCCGCAACGCCGCACGCCACCTCGTGCCCGGCGGCCGATTCGTCATCGAGCTGGGCGTGCCGCCGCTGCGGTTCCTGCCTCCCGGTCAGGTCGCGGTGCCGTTCGACGTCTCCGAACAGCATCTCGGCTTCGACACCTTCGACCTGGTCGAGCAGATTCTCGTCTCGCACCACTTCACCCGCGACGGCGACGACGGCCGCTACCGTCGCGGCAACTCCCGGCACCGGTACGCCTGGCCGGCAGAGCTCGACCTGATGGCACGGATCGCTGGGCTCGAGCTGGAACGTCGCGTCGCGGACTGGGACGGAGCACCGTTCACCCAGGACTCCGAGAAACACGTCTCCGTGTGGCGCAAGCCGACTTGAGGTCGACCACCGGCAGTCGACGTAAGCCGTGCCCGCAACGACCTCCGGATCGCGATCGTGCGGCTCATGTCCCTGCCCCAAACCGGTACGGAGACGACCGACGGGGGCCGGAAGGCTCCGAACGGCACGGCCGAGGAGATGCGCTGGTTCCTGGAGGCCGGGCAGTACCGGGTCACCGGCCGGCCGGGCGCCCGTGGCGGGGGCGGGCACCGCTGTCAGTGGGATCCGTTGGCTTCGGGTCATGTCGATCACCGCACGACTGCGCGACTCGGTGAGGCTGCCGGGTGGGGGCGCACTGGTCAACGGCTTCGCGTTCGAAAGCCGCGGGGACGGTCCGTGCCGCGCCCTCCTCCGCGACGGGCAGGAGCTGGAGGCCTACGACCTCCACGAGGTGTTCGCGGGGGAGCGCGCGCCGGCGGTCGTCTTCCCCCATCCCTGGCCGGGGTGGAACCACGGGGTCCACTCGGTGAGCCCGGACGGCACGTTCGCGGTGTGCTCGGGACAGTGCGCGGTGCGGGCCGTGGGCACGGGGGGAGAGACGTTGTGGGAGTACCGGCACGGCTGCTGGGGTCCCGAGCCCGGTCATGCGCACACGGGGGACGAGCAGGAGGTGTGCCGCGGTCCGGAGCACGGCTCCTGCCGGATCTCGGACGACGGCCGGCTCGTGTGGGCGCACGTGGTGGCCGAGCCGGAGCCGGGCGGCGACGAGGACGAGACCTGCTGGGACTACGCCTGCGGTTTCGTCGACGCCGACACCGTCATCGCCTCGACGGCCGACTCCGACGAGGACCGGGACCGGGCCCGCCACTGGCTGCTCGACGCCCGCACCCTGCGCATACGCGGGGTGGTCGCCTACCCCGCGGGCCCCGACGACAGCTACGTACGCCCCCTCGGCGACGGAACCTGGCTCACCTACGACGACGGGAGCGAGACGCTCAGCCGCTGGGCCGGGGCGGCCCCGGCCCGGGACGGCACGCGGTAGGCCACGTGCGTGACCGCACTCGCCGGCCGGGTACCCGTCGGCCGGGACCGTGAGGTCGCAGACCACCCCGCCCGTTCGGCCGGTCATGGGCCCTCCCCCCTCGCAGCCGCCGGTGCGCCCCCGCCCGTACGCGGCTCACGGCTCCGTCGGCTCCAGCGCCCCCAACCGCGCCATCAGCCCCAGCCGGTCGTACTGCCACCAGCACTCGGCGATCTTGCCGCCGGCGCCGAAGCGGAAGATGGTCGTACCCGTCATGGCGACCCTCTTCCCCGTCGCCGGAATGCCGAGGAAGTCGGCCTTGTGGGTTCCCTCCCAGCTCCACCGCGTGCACACCCGGTCCCCCTGGGCGATCTGGTCCTCGATCCGGAACGAGAGGTCGAAGCCGCCGCGCCACACGTCCATCTCGCGCCGGAGGTGGTCCAGCCCGAGGGTCTCCTGCTCATGGGCGGGATCGTGGCCGCGGTAGTGCTCCTCGACCATCCCCGTCAGCGGTGACAGGTCGTTCGCGGTGGCCAGCACCTCGAAGAACCGCCGCGCGGAGTCCGTGTTCAGCTGCGCGTCCCGCGTCACGTCCAGATCCGTGAACGTGGGCATCTCGTCGCAGAGCGCCACCACCTGCCGGAAGATCCGGTCGGTCTCCGGGAGCTGCGAGTTCCGCATCGCCTCCTCGTAGGACGGGAACTCCACGATCTCGACGACGTGCGACGCGTCCGAGCGGTCCTTGCCGACCACCGCGTGCGTCGCCGTCCGCTTCCCCTTGGTCTGCTCGACCCACTGGTCCATGAGCCGGTCCATCTCGTCGAACCGGCTCGTCCTGCAGTCGATGAGCTGGAGGAAGGTCATGACGTCACCTCCGGCCCCCCTGGGTCCGGGTCCTGTCAGCACCCATTGTCCTCCGGAGCGCGGACCGCGTCCCGCCGTGACCGGACCCGCCGCGATCGCGCTACTGAGGCCCGTACTTCCGTCCCGTGCGCGACGAGATCCCGCCCAGCAGCCCGCGCGGGACCAGCTTCGCCGCCCCCATCAGCGCCTTGTAGCGCGGGTCGGGGATCGACAGCGACTTGCCCCGGGCGAGGTCCGCGAGCGCCGCCGCGGCGACCTTGTCCGCGTCCAGCCACATCCAGTCGGGGATGTTGTCCGTCCCCATCCCGGCCCGCTCGTGGAACTCGGTGCGCACGAACCCCGGGCACAGCGCCATCAGCCGTACGCCGCTGCCCGCGAGGTCCCGGGCCGCGCCCTGGGTGAACTGCACGACCCACGCCTTGGACGCCCCGTAGGTGCCGCGCGGCAGGAACGCCGCCACCGACGCCACGTTCACGACGCCGCCGCGGCCGCGCTCCCGCATCGACTCCGCCGCCGCCGACGTCAGCCGGAGCACCGCCTCGCAGTGCACCTTGAGCATCCTCAGCTCGTCGGCCATGGAGACGTCGAGGTAACGGCCCTTGTTGCCGAAACCGGCGTTGTTGACCAGCAGGTCGACGGAGTTCCTGCGGTCACCGAGGCGGTCGGCCACCGCCTCGATGCCCTTGTCCTGCGCCAGGTCGGCGGTCAGCACCTCCGCCTCGATGCCGTGGCGGTCGTGCAGTTCGGTGGCCTGTTCGCGCAGCCGGCCGGTGTCGCGGGCCACCAGCACCAGGTCGTGTCCGTCGGCCGCCAGCCGCCGCGCGAACGCGGCACCGATCCCAGCCGTCGATCCCGTAATCAGAGCCGTTGTCATGGCGCAAGAGTAGTTACCCGGAGCGCAGGCATCCGCTCACCTGGCGGAGCGTCGGGCCGAGGGGTCCGTTCCGTACTCCGCCATGTACTTCCGTGCCATCGCGAGCGCCTCGGAGTGCAGCGCCTCGCCGGCCGCCGGGAGCCGGGGCAGCAGCGTCCGCTCGGTCGTCACCGCGCGGAACTGCAGCGCGACCGTCACCTCGTGGTCCGGCCGGTGCACGATCCGCACCGCGTCGCCCGCCCGTATCCCACCGGGCCGGATCACCCGCAGATACGCCCCCGGCGCGCCCCGCTGCGTGAATCGCTTCACCCACCCCTTCTCATCCATGTGGCCCTGGAAGGTGCGGCAGGGGATGCGGCCGGAGGTGATCTCGAGCAGCACCTCGGGCCCGACGGCCCAGCGCTCACCGATCAGGGCACCGGACACGTCGATGCCCTCCGTGGTGAGGTTCTCGCCGAACGAGCCGTTCGCCAGCGGGCGCCCCAACGTGCGCTCCCACTCGTCGAGGTCCTCGCGGGCCATGGCGTACACCGCCTGCTCGTCTCCGCCGTGGTGCCGTGTCTCGCACACGGCGTCCCCCTCCAGCCCGCTCGCGCCGACCCCCTTCGGGCCCGGCGCAGCCACCCGCACCGGCCCCTCCACGGGCCGCTTGTCGATGCCGGTCACGCCCTCGGGCTGATCCGTGTACGGCACGGCCGCGGGGCGCCCCAGGTTCACAGACAGAAGTTTCATGCGCCGCACGGTAGGCGATGGGGGCCAAAGCGTCGACGCGTTATTGGCCGTCCGGTCAAAGGGCGGCTTATCCTCGAAGGGTGATCGAAGCTCGTCATCTCCGCGTGCTGCGCGCCGTGGCCGCCACCGGTTCCTTCTCCGCGGCGGCCCGCGAGCTGGGCTGCACCCAGCCCGCCGTCAGCCAGCAGATGAAGGCGCTGGAAGCGTCCGTCGGCACCCCCCTGCTCATCCGCACCGGCCGCGAGATGCGCCTGACGCAGGCCGGCGGGGCGCTGGTGCGGCATGCCGCCGGGATCATCGCCGGGCTGACCGCCGCCGAGGAGGAGGTCGCCGCCATCGCCGGACTGCGCGCGGGCCGCGTCCGGCTCGTCTCCTTCCCCAGCGGCAGTTCCACGCTCGTTCCGACGGCCCTCGCCGCCCTGCGCGACGCCCACCCGGGCACCCGGGTCTCGCTGGAGGAGGCCGAACCGCCCCGCTCCGTGGAGATGCTGCGTGAGGGCGACTGCGATGTGGCCCTCGCCTTCCGCTACGAGGGCGCGGCGGGTGCCGAGGAGTGGGACGACCTGGTCGTACGGCCGCTGCTGACGGACCGGCTCGTGGGGCTGGTGCCGGAGCGGCACCGGCTCGCGCGCGCGGGGTCCGTCGCCATCGGTGAATTCGCCGAGGAGCCCTGGATCGCCGGCTGCCCACGCTGCCGGGGTCAACTGATCGAGGTGTGCGAGACGGCCGGCTTCACTCCGCGCATCGACTTCGCGACCGACGACCATCCGGCGGTCGTCGGGCTGGTCGGCGCCGGGCTCGGGGTCGCGGTCCTGCCGCAGCTCGCCGTCGAGTCCGTACGCCCCCGGGGTGTGCGCACCGTGGTGCTGGAACCCGCGGTGCGGCGGGAGATCGTCGCGCTCACCCTCCCGGACCTGGCCCGGGTGCCGGCGGTCTCCGCGACGCTCGGGAAACTGGCCGGGGCCGCCGCCCGGTGACGGGCGGGAGCGGCGGACGGGAGCCGCACGACGGGACGGGGGCACGCGAGCGTGCCCTCTCGTTACTGCAGAAACGTTCCCTCAGTTATGCGAAGCGGTGTGCCCGCCGACGGCCGACGCCGTCACCAGCCGGTTGCGGGCCCGCCCCATCAGCTCTTCGCGCTCGTCCTCGGTCAGTCCGCCCCACACGCCGTACGGCTCACGTACCGCCAGCGCGTGTGCGGCGCACTCGGCGCGCACCGGGCACCGCATGCAGACCTCTTTGGCCGAGTTCTCGCGAGCGCTTCGAGCCGCACCACGCTCGCCCTCGGGGTGGAAGAAGAGCGAGCTGTCCACCCCGCGGCAGGCGGCCAGGAGCTGCCAGTCCCATAGGTCCGCGTTCGGTCCGGGAAGGCGGGAGAAATCTGCCATTGCGTGACCCCTTGTAGCCGTTCTGGGCGGATCCGGTGTCCACGACCGTACAACTACGATCCAAGGAGATGAAAATATGACCCATTGCGAATCTAGCCCCGGACACCAATAAAGGGGAAGAAAAAGGGCTGAATGGGGCACGGTTGTGATGAAAGTCCGAGGGTGCGCCGCGCATGTCTCCATCGTGTCCGCCTCCTCACGTAGAGTGCCGAAGAGGGCGGACGGCCCCGTAACTCTTTCGAGTGACCGTCGTTGAGAGTGCGAGGCGGTTGAAGGAACAAGCGCTCGGGCGGGCGTCCGAGACGGTCGACCGCACAGGTGACTATTTCGTACCAGCCTGGAGGCTCACTGTGACGCGCATCAGCTGCGGAGGGCGGCCATGACTTCCGTCCTCGTCTGCGACGACTCCCCGCTTGCCCGAGAGGCGCTCCGCCGCGCGGTCGCGACCGTGCCCGGCGTCGAGCGCGTGACGACGGCCGCCAACGGCGAGGAAGTCCTCCGCCGCTGGGGGGCCGACCGTTCGGACCTGATCCTGATGGACGTACGCATGCCCGGCCTGGGCGGCGTCGAGACGGTCCGGCGACTGCTGTCCGCCGACCCCGGAGCGCGCATCATCATGCTCACCGTCGCGGAGGACCTCGACGGCGTGGCGCTCGCGGTGGCCGCCGGTGCCCGCGGCTACCTGCACAAGGACGCCTCCCGCGCGGAGCTGCGCGCCACGGTCACGCAGGCTCTGGCCGATCCGACCTGGCGGCTCGCCCCGCGCCGGCTGCGCTCCGCCGAGATGGGCGCCGCGCCCACGCTCACGGCACGTGAGATCCAGGTCCTGGAAGGCATGAGCCACGGGCGCTCCAACGCCGAGATCGGCCGCGAGCTGTTCCTCTCCGAGGACACCGTCAAGACACACGCGCGGCGGCTGTTCAAGAAGCTCGGCGCGTCGGACCGGGCCCACGCGGTGGCGCTCGGTTTCCGCTGGGGTCTCGTGCGCTAGGACGTCCTCCGGCTCGGGCCGGACGGGGCGTACGGCATGGAGCGGAAGCCGGTGAGCGGGGGCACGTGGATGCCCCCGCCCGGGCGCGGGGCGTCACCCCGGGCGCGGGACGGCGCGGATGCCTGGAAGGCCCCGCGCCGACACCGACGGTCACCGTGCCTGAGACCGGCGGAGGACCCGGCCCCTGGACGCGGGTCCGGCGGTGGGGCCGGTTCTCGTGCACGCGGGGTTCACCACCCGGCCGGACGCGGATCCCGCACGGCACGGGCCCCGGGGCCGGCCGCGTACGCCGTGACGAGAGCGCCGTGGACGGCGCTCACCAGGACGCCGGCGGTCACCGGTGGGTGCCCGCTGCTCGTTTCGGCGCGGATGCCGCATCCTTGAGGTGTGGAGTTCCTCGGGGACGAGTCGGTCGAGCGGAAGGGGAGGGCGCAGGGGATGAGTTCCGGCGCACCTGCTCATAACGCTTCGGTGCACAACAGGGGACACGGTGCCGCGGACCCGGCGTCCGCAGGGCACCATGGACCGATGGGCGACGACGAGGCGGGCACTGCCCAAGGGGCGATCGGCGCGCTCGTCCATCGCGCCGTCGACGGAGACGAGCAGGCCACGCACGATCTGCTCGCCCACGTCCACCCCCTGGCACTGCGCTATTGCCGCACCCGTCTGTCCCGGCTGCCCGGCGACGCCCGCCACTTCGTCGAGGACCTGGCCCAGGAGGTCTGCGTCGCGGTCCTCCTGGCACTGCCCCGCTACAAGGACACCGGACGGCCCTTCGAGGCGTTCATCTTCGCCATCGCCTCCCACAAGGTCGCCGACCTGCAGCGCGCGGCGATGCGCCACCCCGGCTCCACGGCCGTGCCCTCCGACGAGATGCCCGAGCGCCCCGACGACTCCCTCGGCCCGGAGGAGCGCGCCCTGCTCAGCAGCGACGCGGAGTGGGCCAAGAAACTGCTCGCCAACCTGCCCGAGAACCAGCGCGAACTGATCCTGCTGCGCATCGCCGTGGGCCTCACGGCGGAGGAGACCGGACAGATGTTGGGAATGTCACCCGGCGCCGTCCGGGTGGCCCAGCACCGCGCGCTGAGCCGGCTGCGCGCCCTGGCGGAGCAGTAACCCCCGCCACCATGCCGCTCCCACGGCGCGATGAACGGGCACTCAGGCATTTCCGTACGAACATACGAAGGGCGGAGCCCGGTGAAACCGTGGAATGAGACACCCGCGCTTCCCGTTAGCATGGACATCCGCACCGATCAAGGCCATTTGGGGAAGGTGTCATGACTGCCAACGTCGACGGAGTGCCCGGTAAATTCGCGACACTCGGGCTGACCTACGACGACGTGCTGCTGCTGCCGGGCGCGTCGGACATGGCGCCCGACCAGATCGACACCGCCTCGTACGTCTCCAAGAACGTGCGGGTCAACATCCCGCTGCTGTCCGCCGCCATGGACAAGGTCACCGAGTCGCGCATGGCGATCGCGATGGCCCGCCAGGGCGGCGTCGGCGTGCTGCACCGCAACCTGTCCATCGAGGACCAGGCCAACCAGGTCGACCTGGTGAAGCGCTCCGAGTCCGGCATGGTCACCGACCCCATCACCATCCATCCGGACGCGACGCTGGCCGAGGCCGACGCCCTGTGCGCCAAGTTCCGCATCAGCGGCGTCCCGGTCACCGACGGCAACAAGAAGCTGCTCGGCATCGTCACCAACCGGGACATGGCCTTCGAGACCGACCGCTCCCGTCAGGTGCGCGAGGTCATGACGCCGATGCCGCTGGTCACCGGCAAGGTCGGCATCTCCGGCGCGGAGGCCATGGAGCTGCTGCGCCGCCACAAGATCGAGAAGCTTCCGCTCGTCGACGACCAGGGCGTCCTCAAGGGCCTGATCACGGTCAAGGACTTCGTGAAGGCCGAGAAGTACCCCCTCGCCGCCAAGGACGCCGAGGGGCGGCTGCTGGTCGGCGCCGCGGTCGGCGTCGCCGGTGACGCGTTCGAGCGCGCCCAGGCGCTGATCGAGGCGGGCGCCGACTTCATCGTCGTCGACACCGCGCACGGTCACTCGCGGCTGGTCGGCGACATGGTCGCGAAGATCAAGTCGAACTCCTCCGGCGTCGACGTCATCGGCGGCAACGTCGCCACGCGCGACGGCGCGAAGGCCCTCGTCGACGCGGGCTGCGACGGCATCAAGGTCGGCGTCGGCCCCGGCTCCATCTGCACCACGCGCGTCGTCGCCGGCGTCGGCGTCCCGCAGGTCACCGCGATCTACGAGGCCGCGCTGGCCGCCAGGGAGGCCGGCGTCCCGGTCATCGGCGACGGCGGCCTGCAGTACTCCGGCGACATCGCCAAGGCCCTGGTCGCGGGCGCCGACACGGTGATGCTGGGCTCGCTGCTCGCGGGCTGCGAGGAGTCGCCCGGCGAGCTGATGTTCATCAACGGCAAGCAGTTCAAGTCGTACCGCGGCATGGGCTCGCTCGGCGCCATGCAGACCCGCGGTGAGCGCAGGTCGTTCTCCAAGGACCGCTACTTCCAGGAGGGCGTCGCCTCCGACGAGCAGCTGGTCCCCGAGGGCATCGAGGGCCAGGTGCCCTACCGCGGCCCGCTCTCCTCGGTCGTCCACCAGCTGGTCGGCGGCCTGCGCCAGTCGATGTTCTACGTCGGCGGCCGCACCGTGCCCGAGCTCCAGGACAACGGACGCTTCGTGCGGATCACCTCCGCGGGCCTCAAGGAGAGCCACCCGCACGACATCCAGATGACGGTCGAGGCCCCGAACTACAGCCGCAAGTAGGCGGCCGGTCCTCCGAGGGCGGTTCCGGCAAGCGTCCGGGACCGCCCCGTCGTGCGCGAGGGGCGGTGGCCACCACGGCCGTCGGGGATACTGGAAGGCGCTGCAACGCATCAGGGAAAGGCCACAGACGTGACTGAGATCGAGATCGGGCGCGGCAAGCGCGGCCGCCGGGCGTACGCCTTCGACGACATCGCCGTTGTCCCCAGCCGCCGTACGCGGGACCCGAAGGAGGTCTCGATCACCTGGCAGATCGACGCCTACCGCTTCGAGCTGCCGTTCCTGGCAGCCCCCATGGACTCGGTGGTCTCGCCGGCCACCGCGATCCGCATCGGCGAGCTCGGCGGCCTCGGTGTGCTGAACCTCGAGGGCCTGTGGACGCGCTACGAGGACCCGCAGCCGCTGCTGGACGAGATCGTCGGCCTGCCCGTGGAGGCGGCCACCCGCCGCCTCCAGGAGATCTACGCCGCCCCCATCAAGGAGGAGCTGATCGGGCAGCGCCTCAAGGAGGTGCGCGACTCGGGCGTGGTCACCGCCGCCGCGCTCTCCCCGCAGCGCACCGCCCAGTTCTCCAAGGCCGTCGTCGACGCGGGCGTGGACATCTTCGTCATCCGCGGTACGACGGTCTCGGCGGAGCACGTCTCGTCCGCGCACGAGCCGCTGAACCTGAAGCAGTTCATCTACGAGCTCGACGTCCCGGTGATCGTCGGCGGCTGCGCCACCTACACGGCCGCCCTGCACCTCATGCGCACCGGCGCGGCCGGCGTACTGGTCGGCTTCGGCGGCGGTGCCGCGCACACCACGCGCAACGTGCTCGGCATCCAGGTCCCGATGGCCACCGCGGTCGCCGACGTGGCCGCGGCGCGCCGCGACTACATGGACGAGTCCGGCGGCCGGTACGTGCACGTGATCGCGGACGGCGGTGTCGGCTGGTCCGGCGACCTGGCCAAGGCCGTCGCCTGCGGCGCCGACGCGGTGATGATGGGCTCCCCGCTGGCCCGCGCGACCGACGGTCCCGGCCGGGGCAACCACTGGGGCATGGAGGCCGTCAACGAGGAGCTGCCGCGCGGCCAGAAGGTCGACCTCGGCACGGTGGGCACGCTGGAGGAGATCCTCACCGGCCCGTCCCACACCCCCGACGGCTCGATGAACCTCTTCGGTGCCCTGCGCCGCGCGATGTCGACCACGGGCTACAGCGACCTGAAGGAGTTCCAGCGCGTCGAGGTGACGGTGGCGGACTCACAGCACCGGCGGTAGTCCCCCCGCGGGCGGGCGGTACGACGGGGCGGTACGACGCGGAAGGGGCCGGTCACATGCGACCGGCCCCTTCCGCGTGTCCGGGGGCGCCCCTGGGCCGCCACCGCACGCCCACCCGCCGGGACCGGATCCGTCCGCGGACGGTGGGGTGCCGGGGAAGCGGGGAAGCGGGGAAGCGGAGAAGCGGAGAAGGCGGATCGTGCGGATGTACCGGCGCGGCCCCCTCCCACCACCCGTTCCCGTGGCGCGAAGGCCCTCCGCGCGCCCCCTCACAACCGGTGCGCCGCCCCCGTCGGAGTCGCCCCGCGCGTGTCCAGCAGCAGCTGGGCCTTGACCGACAGGCCCTGGAGATCGTACGTGCGGTGCTGCTGGAGCAAGATCGTCAGGTCGGCGTCGGAGGCGGCCTCGTAGAAGGAGTCCGCGCGGGGAACCGGGCGGTCGAGGACGTTCCAGGACGGCACGTGGGGGTCGTGGTAGCTGACGGACGCGCCGAACTCCATCAGCCGGCGCGCGATCTCCTGCGCGGGGGAGCCCTGCTGGTCGGCGAGGTCGGGCTTGTAGGTGACGCCGAGGAGGAGGATGCGCGCGCCGCGCGCGGACTTGCCGTGCTCGTTGAGGAGCGCGGCGGCGCGCTGGACGACGTAGTGCGGCATCCGGCCGTTGACCTGCTGGGCGAGTTCCGCCATGCGCAGCGTGCGGCCCGTGTGGGCGGTCAGGTCCTGCGGCAGGGAGTGACCGCCGACGCCGGGGCCGGGGCGGAAGGCGTGGAAGCCGAAGGGCTTGGTCTCGGCGCAGCGGACGACGTCCCACAGGTCGACGCCCAGGTCGTGGCAGAGCACGGCCATCTCGTTGACGAGGGCGATGTTGACGTGCCGGAAGTTGGCCTCCAGGAGCTGCACCGTCTCGGCCTCACGCGGGCCGCGCGCGCGGACCACCTTGTCGGTGATCCGTCCGTAGAAGGCGGCGGCCGACTCGGTGCAGGCGGGGGTGAGGCCGCCGATGACCTTCGGGGTGTTGGCGGGGCCGAAGTCGCGGTTGCCGGGGTCCACGCGGCTGGGGGAGTAGGCGAGGTGGAAATCGCGCCCCGCGCGAAGTCCCGATCCCGATTCGAGCAGGCGCAGCAGGGGGCCCTCCGTCGTCCCCGGGGGTGCCGGGGACTCGAGGATCACCGTGGTGTGCGGGCGCAGCCGCGCGGCGAGGGTGCCGGCGGCCGCCTCGACCTGGCCGAGGTCGAGTCCGCCGTCCGCGCCGCGCGGGGCCGGGGCGCAGATGACCGCGGTGCGCACCCGGCCCAGCTCGGCGGGGCTGGTGATCGTACGGAAGCCCTGCGCGAGCATCCGGCGCTGTTCGGCGGCGCTGAGGGAGCCCGGCTCGGGACCGGTCCGGTAACCGACGGTGGCGATGCCTGCGGCGACGGCGGCCTGGGCCAGGGGCAGGCCGTACGGGCCGAGTCCGATGACGGCGAGATCTGCGGGCATGGCGTGGCCCGTCCTTCCCAATAACCGGAGCACTACAGGTGCGCAAGCCCGGTGAACTGGACAGGCCAGCGCAATGTCACACTAGGAGTAAATATGACCGACATGTGGGATTGGCTGGCCGAGTTTCGGTGAGTCGTACCGGGATGTCGTCCACAGGCCGGGGCGAGTGGTGGCCGAAGTCGGGCGAGCCGGTCAGAATTCGGGCATGAGAGTGGGGAACCGGGCCACGCCCGACGGGTGCGGCCGACGCGACCGATGAGCGGGAGGCAGCGGTGAGGACAGCGACACTGGGGCCGGCGCAGCGCGCCGCATCACTCGCGTCCATGGCCGAGCGCGAACTGGACGTGCTGGTGGTGGGCGGCGGCGTCGTCGGTGCGGGCACGGCGCTCGACGCCGCGACCCGCGGCCTGTCCACGGGCCTGGTCGAGGCGCGCGACTGGGCGTCGGGCACGTCCAGCCGGTCCAGCAAGCTGATCCACGGCGGGCTGCGCTATCTGGAGATGCTCGACTTCGCGCTCGTACGGGAGGCGCTGAAGGAGCGCGGCCTGCTGCTGGAGAGACTCGCCCCGCATCTGGTGCGGCCCGTGCCGTTCCTGTACCCGCTGCAGCACAAGGGCTGGGAGCGGCTGTACGCCGGATCGGGAGTCGCGCTCTACGACGCCATGTCGATGGCCCGCGGCCGCGGGCGGGGCCTGCCCCTGCACCGTCACCTGAGCCGCCGTCACGCGCTGCGGGTGGCTCCCTGCTTGAAGAAGGACGCGCTGGTCGGGGCCTTGCAGTACTACGACGCCCAGATGGACGACGCCCGGTTCGTGACGACGCTCGTGCGCACGGCCTCGGCGTACGGTGCCGGGGTCGCCAACCGGGCCCGGGTGACCGGGTTCCTGCGCGAGGGCGAACGGGTCGTCGGCGCCCGGGTGCGGGACGTCGAGGGCGGCGGTGAGTACGAGGTCCGCGCCAAGCAGATCGTCAACGCCACCGGCGTGTGGACCGACGACACCCAGGCGATGGTCGGCGAGCGAGGACAGTTCCACGTGCGGGCCTCCAAGGGCATCCACCTGGTCGTCCCCAAGGACCGCATCCACTCCACGACCGGGCTGATCCTGCGGACCGAGAAGTCCGTGCTGTTCGTCATCCCCTGGGGCCGGCACTGGATCGTGGGCACCACGGACACCGGCTGGGACCTGGACAAGGCGCACCCGGCCGCGTCCAGCGCGGACATCGACTACCTGCTCGAACACGTGAACTCGGTGCTCGCGGTCCCGCTCACGCGGGACGACGTCGAGGGCGTGTACGCGGGCCTGCGGCCGCTGCTCGCCGGCGAGTCGGACGCCACCAGCCGGCTGTCGCGCGAGCACACCGTGGCCCACCCGGTGCCCGGCCTCGTGGTGGTGGCGGGCGGCAAGTACACGACGTACCGGGTGATGGCCAAGGACGCGGTGGACGCGGCGGTGCACGGACTGGACCTGCGGGTCGCCGAATGCGTCACCGAGGACACCCCGCTGGTGGGCGCCGAGGGGTACCGGGCGCTGTGGAACGGGCGGGCGCGGACGGCCGCCCGCACCGGTCTGCACACGGCACGGGTGGAGCACCTGCTGCACCGGTACGGCGCGATGGCGGAGGAGGTCCTGGAGCTCATCGCCGCGGATCCCTCGCTGGGCGAGCCGCTGCACGCGGCCGAGGACTACCTGCGCGCCGAGATCACCTACGCCGCCTCGCACGAGGGGGCACGGCACCTGGACGATGTGCTGACCCGGCGCACCCGCATATCGATCGAGACGTTCGACCGGGGTACGCGCAGCGCACGGGAGGCCGCCGAGCTGATGGCACCGGTGCTGGGCTGGGACAGGGACCGGACCGAGCGCGAGGTGCGGCACTACGAGAAGCGGGTGGAGGCCGAACGGGAGTCGCAGCGGCAGCCCGACGACCTGACGGCGGACGCGGCGCGACTGGGGGCGCCGGACATCGTGCCGCTGTAGCCGCCGCGGCCGGGGCCCCGGTGCGTGCGGGGGGCGGCCCCGGTGCGTGCCGCGGGAGCCGGGACGTGCCGTGCGGCCCGCGGGCGAATCACTCGAACGGGTGGCGGGAAGCGGGATCCCCGTTCGGGGCCCGGTCGTTCAAGTGAGTGCGAGGGCAGAACTCGGCGGTGAGCACCGCGGGTTCGAGACCGGGATCCGCCAGCGCGTCCGTGTTCACCCGGAAGGTGAGGACACGCCGGCCGTCGACGGTGGCCGCGGTGCGCACATAGCTGCCGGAGATACGGCCGTTGTGCCCCCACACGGTGGTGCCGCACGGCAGCTTCAGGGGAAACAGGCCCATGCCGTACGAGCCGTGTGCGGTGCGGGTCCGGAGCATCTCGCGCAGCCGGCGCGGGGGCAGCAGTTCACCGCCGAGCAGCGCCGCGTAGAAGCGGTCCAGGTCGGCGAGCGTGGTCACCAGCTCGCCCGCGGCGCCGGCCACCCGTGGGTCGAGTCGGGTGACGTCCGTGCCGTCGGAGGAGTAGGAACGGCCGTGCGGCCGGGGCAGGGAGGTGCGGGAGCCCGGAAAAGAGGTACCCGTCAGACGCAGCGGAGCGATGATCCGGCGCTCGGCCTCGTCGGCGTACGAGCGACCGGTGACCTGTTCGACGACCAGGCCGAGCAGGACGTAGTTGGTGTTCGAGTAGGAGAAGCGGCCGCGGGCGGCCGGGGGGTGGGTGAGTGCGATGCGTACGGCCTGAAGGGGCGTCACCGGCACGGTGCCTCGCGTGTCCGCGGAGAAGTCGCGAAGACCGCTGGTGTGGGTGAGCAGGGAGCGCAGGGTCAGCGCGCGGCCGTCGTTGCCCGCCCCCCGCACCAGACCGGGCAGATGCTCCTCCACCGAGTCGGAGAGCGACAGGCGTCCCTCTTCGGCCAGTTGCAGGACGACCGTGGCGACGAACGTCTTCGTGATGCTGCCGGCGCGGAAGTGGTCGCGGCGCCCGATGCCCTGGCCGGCCTCGGCGTAGCGCGGACCGGTCTCCCCCTGGGCCAGCAGGGCCGCGGCGGGAGCACCGCCCCGCGTGACCAGCAGCGTGAGCAAGGCGTCCGCGGGCGGGGCGGCCGGCGCCGACACGGCGGGCGGGGACAGGGCCGGCAGCGCCAGGGACAGGGAAAGGACCAGTAATGTCCGAAGCGACGGCATTCCGGTTCCTCCCTCGTGAGACGCCCATCATGCAGGGCGGGGAGACGTCCTGCGCGTCCGGGCTCCCCGTCCGCCGGGCCCGGGACACGGCCTGGGGCACCCTGGGCGTCGACCACTTGTCGGGTGAGAGACAATGAAGGCTCTGTCAGGGCGGGTTGCATGAGGGGACGCATGTCGGAGGCGGAGCGGTCGGGGACATCCCGTCAGAATGAGAGCGCACGTCTCCTCGCCGGGCGGTACCGGCTGGGAGACGTGCTCGGCCGCGGCGGCATGGGGACGGTGTGGCGCGCCGAGGACGAGACCCTGGGGCGGACCGTCGCCGTCAAGGAACTCCGCTTCCCGTCCAGCATCGACGACGAGGAGAAGCGGCGGCTGATCACGCGGACGCTGCGCGAGGCGAAGGCGATCGCGCGGATCCGCAACAACAGCGCCGTCACCGTCTTCGACGTGGTGCAGGAGGACGACCGGCCCTGGATCGTGATGGAACTCGTCGAGGGCAAGTCGCTCGCCGAGGTCATCCGGGAGGACGGCCTGCTGGAGCCGAGGCGTGCCGCCGAGGTCGGGCTCGCCGTGCTCGACGTGCTGCGCTCCGCTCACCGCGAGGGCATCCTGCACCGTGACGTGAAGCCGTCGAACGTGCTGATCGCCGAGGACGGCCGGGTCGTGCTCACCGACTTCGGCATCGCCCAGGTCGAGGGCGACCCGTCCGTCACCTCCACCGGCATGCTGGTCGGCGCCCCCTCCTACATCTCCCCGGAGCGGGCCCGCGGGCACAAGCCGGGGCCGGCGGCCGACCTGTGGTCGCTCGGCGGGCTGCTGTACGCGGCGGTGGAGGGCACGCCGCCGTACGACAAGGGGTCCGCGATCGCGACGCTCACGGCGGTGATGACCGAGCCGCTCGAGGAGCCGAGGAACGCGGGACCGCTGCGGGACGTCATCCACGGGCTGCTCACCAAGGACCCCGCCCAGCGACTCGACGACTCCGGCGCCCGGGCCATGCTGAACGCCGTACTGCACGCGCCCGGCGCCCGGGAGACCGACCACGGGCCGACGGACGCGACCAAGGTCGTGCCGCTGCCCGAGCAGCCCGGGGAGAAGCTGCGCGGAGCGTTGCGTTCCGTGCGGAAGGCGGCGGCCGCCGCCGGTTCGGCCGGCGCCGGCGCCGCCGCGGCCCGCGCCAAGTCCGGCAACGGCACCACCCCTTCCGCGCCCGCGGAGTCCGCCGCCGCATCCGCATCGTCCTCCGGCCCGGCCGCGCACGCGGCCGCCGGTTCCGGCGGGCGGGGGAGCACGGGGCAGAAGCCGGGCGGCACCGGGCGCGATTCGGGGTGGCCCGTGATGACGCCGCCGGACATGCCGGCGAGGCCCGCGCCGCGGGCGCCGCTCACCGATGTGGTCCCCCGGCGGACGCTGATCGTCATCGCGGTGGTCGTGGCGCTCGCCGTGCTCGGCACCGTACTGGCGCTCACGCTCGGCGACGGCGACGGCGAACAGGGGGCCAAGGGCGGTGGCGGTGACCGCACCGCCGCCGGTGAGGCCCCCAGCGCCGACACCAGGAGCGACGAAGCCGGCGGCACCCGCACCGACGGCACGGCGACCGGGAAGACGGGCACGGCCACCGCCACGGGCACGCACACGGGCGCGAGTTCGGCGTCCGCCGGGCCGGACGACGGGGCCGGCGGGTCGGGCGACGCGGCCGAGGACGGCGGCGGTGCCGCGGTGCGGCAGACGCACAAGGGAAGCCAGGGGTACTCGATCGGACTGCCCAAGGGGTGGAAGTACCAGTCGACGGGGAGCGCGGGGGACCGCTTCACCGGCCCCGACGGGCAGAAGCTGCTCATCGGCTGGACGTCCGCCCCGAAGGACGACCCGGTGGCGGACTGGACGAACCAGGAACGCTTCATGGTGCGTTCGCAGTACGAGCGGATCCGTATCGAGGCGGTGGACTACCGGGGGTGGAACACGGCCGACTGGGAGTTCACCTACGTGGAGAACGGTACGAAGTACCGGTCCGTCGACCGGGGCACCGTCGTCAACGACCGGCTCGGGTACGGGCTGATGTACACGGCCAGGGCCGCCGACTGGGGCAGCGAGCAGCGCAAGGACACCTGGCGGACGCTGACGGGGACGTTCGAGCCCAAGTCCTGAGCATGAGCGGCCGCAGGAAGGGGAGAGGAGATGTGGCATCCCCCCTCTGCGGGTTGCCCCCGGCACGTATCGTGAGGGCTTGCGGACCGTAAGCAGCCGGAACGGCCCGCCGGGTGAGCGGAACCGACCGACCGGAGTGCCGGGGGAGGCATCGTGGACGACTACGCGGGACGGGTTCTCGCGGACCGCTACCGTCTGCCCCTGCCGCCGTCCGACGAGTACGAACTGACCGAGACCCGGGCCTTCGACACCTACAGCGGGCAGGAGGTCCTGGTCAGGCAGGTTCCGCTGCCGGAGGTCGTCGAGGCCGAGGTGCTCGACGCCGAGGGGCTGCCCGACGGCTTCACCGCCCGCGACGGGGGCGCACGGCGTGGCGGCCACCGGCCCGCGTCCGCGCGCGGCGGCCCGCGGCGGCCCGCCGACCCGGCCGTGCGGCGCGCGGTCGAGGCGGCGCAGGCGGCGGCCGCCATTCCCGACCACCCCCGTCTGGACCAGGTCTTCGACGTGTTCGCGGAGGGCGGTTCGCTGTGGATCGTCAGTGAACTCGTGGCCGGACGCCCGCTGGCCGCCCTGCTCGCCGAGCAACCGCTGTCCCCGTACCGGGCGGCGGAAGTCGCCTCCGACGTGCTGACGGCGCTGCGGGTGCTGCACTCCCACGGCTGGGTGCACCGCAACATCACCGCGCGCACGGTGCTCGTCTCCGACGACGGCCGGGTGATGCTGACCGGCCTCGCGGTCGGCGCGGCCGAGGAGGCACTGTGCGGCTACGACCCGGTGCCGGCCCCGGACGAGGAGCCGGGCCGGGGAGCGCGGGCGGTCGAGGCACCGGCCCCGGCGCCCGCCGCGACGCGGGAGCCCGGGCGGGGCCCGTCCTGGCCGCCCGGATTCACCGCCGCCGACCCCGGCCCCGACCCCGCATCCGATCCCGATGCCGCGCGCCGGGCCGCCATCGAGGCACGGGCGGGCCGGCTGCCCGGCGGCGGCGCGGGCGCGCCGGACGGTCTCACTCCCGCCGCGGCCCCCCGTCCCCTCGACAGCGCGGGGGACGTGCGGGCGGCCCGCGCGGGCGCGATCGCCGCCTACCGGGCGGGTGCCCGTGCCGCAGCCCGGGTGCAGGAGGCCCAGCAGGGCGGCCGTACCGCCCTGCCCGGAGCCCGGCCCGCCCTCGACGACAACGGCCCGGTCCCCGCCCCGCAGCACCTCGACGGCTCCGCACACCCGCCGCACGTCTCCGGACCGGACGGCGACGGCGAGGGCACGGCGGACGGCGCGCTTTCGCCGGGACGGACAGCCGACCCCTACGGTGTGGGCGCCGCCGGCCGGCCCGGCACCGCACCCCGCACCGGCACGGGCGGCGCACCGGCCCTCGCCGGCGGACCGGCGGAGCCCGGCGCTCCCGGCGGAGCGGCCCCGTCCGGGCGTTGGGGCGACTTCGTGGCGCACACCCCCGAACGCCGGGGCCCGACCACCGCGTTGGTCGCCGAGCGGGCGCGGCAGGCGAGGATGGCCGTCGTCGGCCCCGTGACCGAGCGGTGGGCGCCGGAGCAGGCCGGGCCCGTGCACGAGAACTGGCAGCTGGCCGCGCCGATCGGACCCGCCACCGACCTCTGGGCGCTGGGCTCGCTGCTGTTCCGGGCCGTGCAGGGACACGCCCCGTACCCGGAGGAGTCGACGGCCGAGCTGGTGCAGATGGTGTGTGCCGAGCCGCCCGCCTTCGCCGAGGAGTGCGGTCCGCTGCGGCCGGTCGTGGAGTCCCTGCTGCGTCAGGACCCCACCGAACGGCCCGACTTCGAGGAGCTGAGCGGCTGGCTGCGTTCGCTGGTGCGGTCGGCGCCCGAGCCCGAGGCCGGTGTCCACGTCATAGCGGCACCGCCCGTCGACGCGAGCCGGCTGCCGGTCATACGGCGCCGGGGCGAGCTGGTGCGCAGGCGGCGGGCCGGGCTCCCCGCCCACCACGGACGGCACAAGCGGGCCAGGCAGGAGAGCGGCTCCCCGCGCCGGCTCGGCCGCACCCTGCTCCTGCTGGTGCTGCTCGCCATGGCGGCGGCGGTCGCGTACGCCGTGCTGTTCATGCCGAAAACAGGGGAGGAGTCCTCAGGGGCGGGCGGTTCGGCCGACCGCACCGGGGCCGCCGGAGAGGCCGGCGAGGCACCGGGCCCGCCGGACGGGGGCGCCGGGCCGGACACCGGGCAGACGACGCCGGATGCGCAGGACAGCCCCGAGGGATCGGCGTCCACCGAGGCGCAGACCGCCGGCCCCGAGGCCGCCGACGGCTTCACCCTGCGCAAGGACCCCGAGGGCTTCCGGATCGCCGTCGCCGAGGGCTGGCAGCGCACCGCGAAGAACGGCAGCGGCCAGGTCGTCTACGCCGGCGGTGACTTCGAGCTCATCGTGGTGCCGGGCCGGGACAGCGCCGAGCGCTACGGCAGCGACCCCATGGCCTACCAGCGGGACGACGAGCGCGAGCTCCAGCCCTACCGCGACTCCAGCTGGGCCACCTCCACCGGCCTGAAGACCATCGAGGTGGGCGGACGGACCATGGCCGAGGGCCAGTTCACCTGGACCGGCGACGCGGGCGAGCTGTACGTCCGCAACCTCGCGGCGCTGATCGACGGCCGCTACCACGTGGTGCAGGTGCGCGGACCGGAGGCCGAACGGGACGAGGTGACACGGCTCTTCGAGCAGGCGGCGGCGACCTACCGGTACACCGGCTGACCGGGACCCGTACGACGGGCCGGCCGGGACGCGTACCACCGGCCGGACCGGTCTCCCCGCCACCGGGCGAAGCGCGGACGCCACGCAGGCGCGGGCGTTTTGGTTGCCTCGCGCCGCCTACAGCGACAACCATCACAGTGCGGTCTCCTTGGCGCCCCGCCGGGTTCCCAGGACGGGCCGGGATACCTACCCTGACCCTGTCAAGACCATTGCGGGGCAACGTGAATCAGATGCAGGGCTCGCTCGTCGCGGGCCGCTACCGGCTCGGCGAGTCCATCGGCAGCGGGGGCATGGGCCGGGTGTGGCGTGCCCACGATGAGGTGCTGCACCGGGCCGTCGCCCTCAAGGAACTGACCGCGGCGCTCTACGTCTCCGACAGCGAACAGGCCATGCTGCTGGCGCGCACCCGCGCGGAGGCGCGGGCGGCCGCGCGGATCAACCACTCCGCCGTCGTCACGGTGCACGACGTGCTGGAGCACGACGGCCGGCCGTGGATCGTGATGGAGCTGGTCGAGGGCCGTTCGCTGGCCGACGCGGTGCGGGAGCGGGAACGCGTCGAGCCCCGCGAGGCCGCCCGCATCGGCCTGTGGGTGCTGCGCGCGCTGCGCGCCGCGCACACCGCCGGCGTGCTGCACCGGGACGTCAAGCCCGGCAACGTCCTCCTCGCCCGGGACGGCCGGGTACTGCTCACCGACTTCGGCATCGCCCAGATCGACGGCGACGCCGCCATCACCCGCACCGGCGAGGTCGTCGGCTCGGTCGACTACCTCGCGCCCGAGCGGGTCCGCGGTCACGACCCCGGACCGTCCTCCGACCTGTGGGCGCTCGGCGCGACGCTGTACACGGCGGTGGAGGGCAGGTCCCCGTTCCGCCGCACCTCACCGCTGACCACGATGCAGGCGGTCGTCGAGGAGGAGGCCGAGGAACCGCGGTACGCCGGCCCGCTCGCGCCCGTCATCAGCGCACTCCTGCGCAAGGATCCGGCCACCCGACCCGACGCGGCCCGGGCCGAGCAGATGCTCGCCGAGGCGGCGGAGGGACGCCGCCCGCACGCGGCACAGGAATGCGCGCCGGCCCGGGCCGCCGGCCCGCATGTGCCGCTGCCGTACGCGGCCGGGCCGCAGACCGCCCCGACGGCCGCACCGCACCACCCGCGGGGAAGCGGCACGCGGGGAAGCGGCACGGCGGTGCAGACGCCGTACGGGCCCTTCGCCGCCGCGCCCCGCCGGCGGGCGCGCGGACGGATGATCGCCCTGGTCGTCGTCCTGGCCGCGCTGATCGGCGGCGGAACCGCGGTGGTGCTGCACCAGTGGGACCGGGGCGGCACCACGGCCGAGCCCTCCCCGACCCCCACGACGCCCGGCCCCACCGGGACGCCCGGCCCCACCGGGACGGGCGGGACCGACCCGGCGGAGGACCTGCCCGAGGGCTGGGTGCGCCGTACCGACCCCTTCGGCTTCACGGTCGTCCTGCCCGGCGGGGACTGGCAGCGCGTGGTCTTCGACGAGGAGACCCGGCAGGTCGACTACACGCCCGACGGGGGCAGGCACTTCCTGCGTGTCGCCGTCGACGACTCGCCCGACTTCGACGACCCCTACGAGCATCTGAGCGACCTGGACCAGCAGGTGGGCCGCCGGCTGGTCGACTACCGGCGGCTGGACCTGCAGCGCCGCGTCTACCGCGACCGCGAGGGCGCGCGGCTGGAGTACAGCTGGACGGCGCTGGCCAAGGACACGGACTTCCCCGGCCCGTACCGGGCGATCGACCAGATGTACATCTCGCGGGACGGCGTCGAGTACGCGATCTACATGGCCTCTCCGGCCGCCGACTGGGCCACGACCCGCGAACAGTTCGAGACGGTCCTGCGGGGGTGGCGCGAGCCCTGACGTGGCCGGGGTGCGCGGATGAGCGCCGCTTGGCCGAATCGCCGTACCGGAGCGGATACATCCGGTGGGGCATGATGGACGCATGGTGACCGAGGGGGAGCCCGGGAGCGGGGCCGCAGGGCACAACGCCCGTGTCGTCGCGGGCCGTTACCGTCTGGAGGAGAGGATCGGGCGCGGCGGCATGGCCGTGGTCTGGCGGGCCACCGACCTGTTGCTCGGCCGGGGCGTCGCCGTCAAGGAGCTCCCCGTCGACGAGACGCTGTCCGCCGCGGAGGCCCGGCGGCAACGGGACCGCACCCTGCGCGAGGCCCGCGCCCTGGCCCAGTTGAGCCACCCGCACATCATCGTCGTCCACGACGTCGTCGAGGACGACGAACGCCCGTACATCGTCCTGGAGCTGATCGACGGGTCGTCCCTCGCCGACCTCGTCGCCGAGCGGGGCCCGGTCGACGCGCCGGAGGCCGCGCGGATCGGCATCGACCTGCTCGGCGCGCTGCGCGCCGCCCACACGGCCGGTGTGCTGCACCGGGACCTCAAGCCCGCCAACGTCCTGCTGGAGAACGGCACCGACCGGGTCGTGCTCACCGACTTCGGTATCGCCCAGGTGCCGGGTTCCACCACGCTCACCGAGATCGGCTCCTTCGTCGGCTCGCCCGAGTACACCGCCCCCGAGCGGATGTCCGGCGCGCGGACCGGACCGGAGTCCGACCTGTGGTCGCTGGGTGCCCTGCTGTGCACGGCGCTCAGCGGTGAGTCGCCGTTCCGGCGCGACTCCCTCGGCGGAGTCCTGCACGCCGTCGTGGTGGACGAGATCCGGCCGCCCGCGCAGGCCGGGCCGATCCTGCCCGTGGTGCGCGGGCTGCTGGAGCGCGACCCCGACCGCCGGCTGGACGCCGACCGGGCCGAACGGATGCTGCGGGCGTTCCGCGAGACGGGCCGTACGCCGGAGTCGGCGCCCCTCGACCTGCTGCCGCCGGACTGGGAGGCGCCCCGCCGGCGGCCCTCGCCGCGGCGCGAGGAAGCAGGCGGGGGGCTGTCGGGCTCCCCCACGGCGCGTCCCGTCCGCCGCCAGCCCTCGAGGGGCGCGCTCGTGGCCGCGCTGGCCGTCGCCGCGATGGCGGGAGCGGGCGTGTCCGCCGCGGCGCTGCTGGTGGGGGACCGGGACGGCGACGGGGGCGGTTCGCCGACGAGTACGGCGCCGGAGACGCCCGCGAGCGAGACGCCCGCCGGGACCGGCGCGCCCGCGCCCCCTCCCACGGCCACCACTCCACGGCGGCCGCTCCCGTCGGCCCCGGGCTCCACGGCGACGGCTCCCACGGCGACCACTCCCACGGCGACGGCTCCCGTGGCGACCACTTCCGCGGCGACGGCTCCCGGTGCGCCGGGTCCTGCGGCGACCGCTCGCACGGGGCCCGGCGCCTCGTCTCCGGCCGCACAGCCGGATACCGGCGCTTCGTCCCCGGCCGCATAGCCCGATAAAAGGGAGATAAGCCACGGCGAGGGTCACGGGTCTGTGACCGGTCCCCGTCCGCAGTGGATGTACCGGTGCCTGGCGCGATATGGATGAACCATGAGCAGCGACGGGGGAGCCCACCACGGGGCCGACGAGCCCACCAGTTTTGGTCTGCAACCGCCGAACCCGAACCCGCCCGCGGCCGTCCCGCACCCCGGCAACCCGTACGCGGCACCGGTCCGGGTGGTCCCTCCGCAGCCGCAGGGCCCCGCGCGGCCCCCGGCACCGCGGCAGGCGCAGCACCACGTGCGCGACGACGCCCCCGACCGCGACCCCGGCGCCGGTCGGCTGATCGCCGGCCGGTACCGGCTGATCGCCAAGCTCGGGCACGGCGGGATGGGCACCGTGTGGCGGGCCAAGGACGAGACGGTGGACCGCGAGGTCGCCGTCAAGGAGCCCCGCGTCCCGGACCACCTTTCCGAACGCGAACGTTCCAACGTGTTCGAGCGGATGCGTCGCGAGGCCCGTGCCGCCGCCCGGCTCGACCACCCCGCGGTGGTCGACGTCCACGACGTCGCGGTGGTGGACGGTCAGCCGTGGATCGTGATGGAGCTGGTCCGGGGCCGTTCGCTGGGCGCCGTGCTGCAGGAGGAGGGCACCCTCTCCGCCCGCGAGGCGGCCCGCGTCGGCCTGGAGGTGCTCGGCGCGCTGGAGGCCGCGCACGCGGCGGGCATCCTGCACCGGGACGTGAAACCGGACAACGTGCTGCTCGGCCGGTACGACCGGGTGGTGCTCACCGACTTCGGCATCGCCCGGACGGAGGGCGAGACCGACCTGACCGACACCGGCGGCTTCGTCGGTTCGCCCGAGTACATCGCCCCGGAGCGGGTGCTGGGGCAGCGCCCCGGTCCCGCGTCCGACCTGTGGTCGCTCGGCGTGGTGCTGTACGCGGCGACGGAGGGCGTCTCTCCGTTCCGGCGCAGCAACACCCCCGCCACCCTCCAGTCCGTCCTCAACGCCGTGCCGGCGCCGCCCGCCTCCGCGCACGGACAACTGGCGGGGATCATCACCGGCCTGCTGGAGAAGGACCCGGCGCGCCGTCCGAACGCCGCGCAGGTCCGCGCCGTGCTGGAGACGGCCGCGAACCCGCCCGCCCCGCAGCCCACCCAGGTCGGCCGGCTCCCCGTCGCGGACTCCGCGGGCAAGGGCGTCCGGCTCGGCCGCAGGACGCTGATCGGGCTGGGAGCGGCGGTGGTCGCGGGAGCGGTGGCGGCGTACCTGGTGGTCGCGGACCCGTTCGCGGGTCCGCTGCCGGACGGCTGGAAGCGGCACGACCTCGGGCAGCGGGTGGGGGTGGCCCTCGCGGTGCCCGAGGGGTTCGTGAGGGACGAGCCCGCCGAGGACTCCGACGGGACCGTCGCCTCCTTCACCGACCCGAGCGGACTGGTCCGGATCGAGGCCGACCGCGACCTCGAGGCCGAGGACGAGGAGGGCGCGATCCCGGCCTCGGCGCCGGAGCGGGCCTTCGCGGAGTGGGACGAACTCAAGGACGGTGAGTACAGCTGGGGGATCGCCGACACGCCGGCGCCCACGGGCCGGCCCCGTGAGACCACCTACAAGGACCGCGAGGCGGCCGCCAACACCATCGTCTACACCACGAGCGACGGGCCGGTACCGCTGGTGCGCGAGGCGCAGGTCAGGTACTACCGGAACGGGGACGGCGACATGTACCGCCTGTGGGTCGTGTACCCGGGCAAGGGCTACTTCGCCGGGGACGGCCGGGAGATCGCCCGCACGGTCTTCGAGTCGTGGGACGTCCACAAGCTCTGAACCGGCCGACCGGACACGGCGTCGTACGTCGACAACGGCGCGGCCCGCACGGTACTGATGGGGCATGAGCTACGACGGTGGCCCGAGGGGCGTCCAGGGGCGGCTGGTCGGTGGGCGGTACCGGTTGACCGAGCGCGTCGGCTCCGGTGGCACGGGTACGGTCTGGCGGGCGCTGGACGAGTTCGTGCAGCGCGAAGTCGCCCTCAGGGAACCGAGGTTGCCCGGTGAACCGGGGGACGAGAGCCGTCGCAGGGCCGTCCGGCGGCTCCACCGCGAGGCCCGTGCCGCCGCCCGTGTCGAGCACCCGTCCGCCCTCTCCATCCTCGACGTCGTCGTCGAGGAGGACGACGGGGCGGTGCGGGCGGACGGTGTGGAGGCGGTGGACGGGACGAGCGGACTGCCGTGGATCGTCATGGAGTTCGTCCGCGGCGAGTCCCTGCGCGAGGTGCTGGAGCGCGGGCCCCTCCCGCCCGCCGAGGCGGCCCGGATCGGGCTCGCCGTCCTCGGCGCCCTGCGCGCCGCGCACTCCGTCGGCATCGTGCACCGCGAGGTGAAACCCGCCAACGTGCTGCTCGGACCGCACCGGCGCGTGGTCCTCACCGACTTCGGCATCGCCCACGGCCCGGGGGACGAATCCGTGGCGTCCGGCGGGGAGTTCGGCGACCCGCCGGAGTACGTCGCCCCCGAGCGGAGATCCGGCCGTACCGCCGGACCCGCCTCCGACCTGTGGTCCCTGGGCGTCCTGCTGTACACCGCCGTCGAGGGACGGCCCCCATTCCGCCGTACGGTCCCGGAGCCCGCTCCCGCCGCGATCGTCACCTCCGAGGATCCGCCCGAGCCGAAACAGGCCGGAGCGCTCGGACCGCTGCTCTCACGCCTGTTGACGGAGGACCCCGCCGAGCGCCCCGGCGCGGAGGAGGTGGCCGGGGCGCTGGAGGCGGCGAGCCACGAGGCCGTCGCGGTGAGGGAGTCCACGCCGGACGACACCCCTACGTTACGGCCGGACCCGCCCGAGCCGAGCCCCGCCGGCCCGGACCCCGCCGAGGAGCCCGCCGGCCCGGACCCCGCCGAGGAGCCCGGGCGTACGCGCATGCCGGAACCGGAACCGGAACCGGTACCGCCCGCCCCGCTCCCGCACCGCCTCCGCCGCCGTGCGCCCTTGGCCGCCCTGGGGGCGCTCCTCGTCGCGGGCGGCGCCTGGTCCGCCACCTCGGCCGCCGGACGGGACGCCACCGCAGCGGCCGAGGAGCCCACCGCTCCCACGACCGCCGCCTGGACCGCGCACCGCGAATCCGCCATGGACGCCGTCCTCTTCCTCCCGCCCGGATACCAGGAGGCGGCCCGCGAGGGCGGCGCGGAGGACGGCACCCGGCTCGTGGTCTACGCGTCCGACGGCGGCATCCGCGTCCGCCTCACCCGGTGGGACACGGCCCCCGGCTCCCCGATGGCCCGGGCGAAGGAGGATCACGCCGCCCGGGACGGCCGCGCCGGGGACGCGCGCACCCGGTACACCCGCACCGGCTTCCAGGGCCACGAGGCCGTGCTGGCCGACACGGCCTGGGGCCCGGACGGCAGCGCGGACGGCACCCCCGGCCGCGCCCTGCGGCTGGTGATCCGTACCGACGAGGGCGCGATGTACGAACTGCGTGTCGACATGCCCAGGGGCGCCCCGCCGGAGAAGCAGGGCGAAGCGGTGTTCCGGGGCGCCCGGGACCGCCTCGAGATCGGACCGTGGTGAACCGTCGGCATCTCCGTGTCAACGCCCTGATCAGGAGGTTCGTTGCCAGTGATCGCTGGCGTCGTGTGAGCGGCGCGCGAATCTGTTACCGACGGGTACACAAAGTGCCCGCCCGGGCATACCCTGCGCCTCATGACGGACGCGCAGACCCGGGAAACCACCGGCACCAACCCCCTCGCCCCCGCCCCGGCGGGCGCCCGCACCGCCGCCGACGTGGTCACGCCGGAACTGGTCGCGCTGCTGACCAAGGGCGTGGCCGGCTCCGGCCGGACCGCCAGCCACACGCCGTTCACCGGCGAGAAGCTGGCCGACCTGCCCGAGTCGACCCCCAAGGACGTGGCGAGGGCCTTCGAGGCGGCCCGCGCCGCCCAGGCCGTATGGGCCAGGATCCCGGTCCGGGAGCGCGCCGCCGTGCTGCTCCGCTTCCACGACCTGGTGCTGGAGCGGCAGGCCGAGGTGCTCGACCTGATCCAGCTGGAGACCGGCAAGGCCCGGCTGCACGCCCACGAGGAGGTGCAGTCCGTCGCCGTCGCCGCCCGCCACTACGGCCGCCGGGCCGCCGCGTATCTGCGGCCCAAGCGGCACGCGGGCGCCATACCGGCGCTGACGAAGGTCACCGAACTGCGTCACCCGCGCGGTGTCGTCGGCCAGATCGCCCCGTGGAACTACCCCCTCGAACTCTCCGTCGGTGACGCGCTCCCCGCGTTCGTCGCGGGCAACGCGGTCGTGATGAAGCCCGACACGGAGACCTGCCTCACCGCGCTGTGGGCCCGTGACCTGCTCATCGAGGCCGGACTGCCCGCCGACGTCTTCCAGGTCGTGCTCGGCGAGGGCCCGGTGGTCGGCCCCGAGGTCGTCAGGCACGCCGACTACGTCTCGTTCACCGGTTCCACCCGCACCGGCCGCGAGGTCGCCCGGGGCGCCGCCGCCCGGCTGGTCGGCGTCTCCCTCGAACTCGGCGGCAAGAACG
Source organism: Streptomyces sp. NPDC016640 (assembly GCF_043076215.1). Taxonomy (NCBI): domain Bacteria; kingdom Bacillati; phylum Actinomycetota; class Actinomycetes; order Kitasatosporales; family Streptomycetaceae; genus Streptomyces; species Streptomyces sp. NPDC016640. The sequence continues at coordinate 621,048 of NZ_JBIBRG010000001.1, read as the reverse complement.
CCATGCTGGTGCTGGAGGACGCCGACCTCGACAAGGCCGCCGCGGGCGCCGTGCGCGCCTGCTTCTCCTCCGCGGGCCAGCTGTGCATCTCCATCGAGCGGCTGTACGTCCACGAGGCGGTCGCGGACGCCTTCCTGGAGCGCTTCACCGCCCGCACGAAGGCGCTCCGCCTCGGCACCTCCCTGGCCTACGGCGCCGACATGGGCTCCCTGGTCGGCGAACGCCAGCTGGACGCCGTCACCCGGCACGTCGAGGACGCCGTCGCCAAGGGCGCCACCGTGCTCGCGGGCGGCACGGCCCGTCCGGACATCGGCCCCTACTTCTACGAGCCGACCGTCCTCGACGGTGTCGAGCCCTCGATGAGCATCTGCTCGGAGGAGACCTTCGGCCCGGTCGTCTCCGTCTACCGCTTCTCGTCCGACGAGGAGGCGGTCGAGCGTGCCAACGCCACGCCGTACGGACTGAACTCCTCGGTCTGGACGAAGGACGCCCGGCGCGGCCGCGAGGTCGCCGCGCGGCTGCGCACCGGCACGGTCAACATCAACGAGGGGTACGCGCCCGCGTACGGCAGCGTCCAGTCGCCGATGGGCGGCATGAAGGACTCCGGGCTCGGCCGCCGCCACGGCTCCGAGGGCATCCTCAAGTACACCGAGGCCCAGACCGTCGCCCACCAGCGGCTGCTGCCGCTGGCCCCCGCGTTCGGCATGGACGACGAGAAGTACGCGGCGTTCATGAACCGGAGCCTGCGCCTGATGAAGGCGTTCCGTTTCCGCTGAGACAGCGGCCACCCCACACAGGCACCGCCCAGCACGGGTACCACCGCTTTCGACGAGGAGAGCACGTGTCACAGGAGAACTCCGCCCGGGAGCCGGACGACGACGGCGCGTACGACTACGACGTCATCGTCGTCGGCTCGGGCTTCGGCGGCTCGGTCTCGGCGCTCCGGCTGACGGAGAAGGGCCATCGCGTCGGCGTCCTGGAGGCCGGCCGCCGCTTCACCCGCGAGTCCCTGCCGAAGAACTCCTGGGACCTGAGGAACTACCTGTGGGCGCCCAGGCTCGGCATGTACGGCATCCAGCGCATCCATCTGCTGGGCAACGTCATGGTCCTGGCCGGGGCGGGCGTCGGCGGCGGCTCCCTGAACTACGCCAACACCCTCTACGTACCGCCCGCGCCCTTCTTCGAGGACCCGCAGTGGGGGGAGATCACCGACTGGCAGGAGGAGCTGGCGCCGTACTACGACCAGGCGCGGCGCATGCTCGGCGTGCGGCTCAACCCGACGATGACCCCGTCGGACGTGCACCTGAAGGCGGCGGCCGAGCGGATGGGCGTGGGCGACACCTTCCACCTGGCCCCGGTCGGTGTCTTCTTCGGGGACGGCGAGGACGCCGACGGAACGGTGACGGCGCGGCCGGGGCAGGAGGTGCCCGATCCGTACTTCGGCGGGGCGGGGCCGGCGCGCCGGGCCTGTGCCGAGTGCGGCGAGTGCATGACCGGCTGCCGGCACGGGGCGAAGAACACCCTCAACGAGAACTACCTCCACCTCGCCGAGAAGGCGGGCGCGGTGGTGCACCCCATGACGACGGTGGTGTCGGTGACGGAGGACGCGCAAGGCGGGTACGCCGTCGCCACGCTGCCGACCGGCCACCGCCGCAAGAGCCGGGGCCGTACCTTCCGGGCCCGCCGGGTGGTGCTGGCCGCCGGCACCTACGGCACCCAGACGCTGCTGCACCGCATGCGGGCCGGCGGCCAGTTGCCGCACCTGTCGGACAGGCTGGGTGAGCTGACCCGCACCAACTCCGAGGCACTGGTCGGCGCCCAGACCGACAACCGCCGCTACCGCAGGGCCACCGGCGCGCCGAAGGCCGACTTCACGCGCGGAGTGGCCATCACGTCCTCGGTCCACCCCGACGCGAACACCCACGTCGAACCGGTCCGCTACGGCAAGGGCTCCAACTCGATGGGCGCACTGTCCATCCTCCAGGTGCCGTACGCGGGCGGCGGTTCGGGCACGGCCCGGGTGCTGGGCTGGTTCGGCAACGCGGCGCGGCACCCCTGGCGGCTGCTGCGTTCGCTGTCCAACCGGCGCTGGTCGGAGCGGACCATCATTGGCCTGGTGATGCAGTCGCTGGACAACTCCCTGACCACGTACCTCAAGCCGTCCGGCGTCGGTCGCGGGCTGCTCACCGCGCGGCAGGGCCACGGCGCGCCCAACCCCAAGCAGATCAAGGCGGCCACGGACAGCGCCTCGGCGCTGGCGGCCGAGATCAACGGCTTCGCCGGCTCCAACGTCGGGGAGCTGACGGGGATGCCGCTGACCGCCCACTTCCTGGGCGGCTGCCCGATCGGCGCCTCCCGCGAGACCGGTGTGATCGACCCGTACCACCGCCTCTACGGCCACCCCGGCATCTCGGTCGTGGACGGGGCGGCGGTCTCGGCGAACCTGGGCGTCAACCCCTCGCTGACCATCACGGCACAGGCCGAACGGGCGATGTCGTACTGGCCCAACAAGGGTGAGGCCGATCCGCGCCCGCGGCAGGGAGCGGCCTACCAGCGGCTGAAGCCGGTCGCGCCGAAGTCCCCCGCGGTCCCGGCGGACGCGTTCGGCGCGCTGAGGCTGCCGTTCCTGGGAATACCGACGGTGCCGCCGAAGAAGTGACCGGACAGGGAAGAGCGACCGGACAGGGAAGAGCGACCGGACAAGGAGAGTGACCGGACAAGGGAGAAGGACCTGTGCCCCCCTCCGAGCTCAGGTCCTCCGCCCTTGTCCTGTGCGGCGCCGCGCGGGCGGCGCCGTCCGGCGGCGGCGTTACGCCACCGCACCGGCCCTGCGACGGCGCACCACGATCACCGCGCCGGCACCGGCCACGACGGCGGCGCCGCCCACCAGCCCGATCATCGGCAGGGCGGAGCCGGCACCGGTCTCGGCGAGGCTGCCGGTGACCTCGACGTCGCTCACCTCGTCGAGTTCGGCCATGCCGCCGGTCTGCGGCTTCGCCTCGTTCGGCTTGCCGGCGTCGGCGCCCGCGGCCAGGACGTCGAAGAAGTAGATCCAGCCGTTCGGGTCGTCGGCCAGCCAGCAGCCGTCGGCGTCCGAGTACTCGGCGAAACCGCCGGTGATGCCGAGCGCGTCGGGCACCTTGCCGCTGACGCTCAACCGCAGCTGGTACGAGACCGACCGGCCGGCCTCGAGCGAGAACGCGGCGAACGTGCCGCCCTCACCCGCGGTGCCCGCGAGCGTGTCCCACGTTCCGGTGGTCTTGTCGAACACCTGGACCGTGATCTGGCCGGAGTAGTCCTTCTCGTTCCAGCCGATGGCCGCGACGCCGATCAGCGGCCGGATGTCCTTGATCGCCTCGTCGCCGCGGTTGGACACGTTGAACGAGAACGCCGTCCAGCCGCTGCCGGCCACGATCGTGTCGGGCAGGCTCGACAGACCGCTGCGCAGGTCGGCGCTGAGCCCGGCGGTGCTCTTGCCCTCCTCGTCGACGCAGAGCTCGGCGTCGTCCTCCGCCGGGGTGCTCTCGGTGGCGCTCGGCGACGGAGAGGCGGCCGGCGAGCTCGTGTCCGCGGCCGGCGAGCTCTCGTCGGACGCGGGGGTGCTCGCGTCCTCGCCCGGGCCGCTCTCGTCGGTGGCGGGGGTGCTCGAACCCTCCGAGGGGGTGCTCGAGCCGTCGCTGGGGGAGCTCTGGTCGGCTGCGGGACTGCTCGCGTCGGCGGCCGGGCTGCTCGCGTCGGCTGCGGGGCTGCTCGCCGACGTGTTCGACGGCTCCTCGCTGCTCGCGAACGCTGCCGGGGCGGAGAGCAGGGCCAGCGGTGCCAGGACGGCCGTCGCGGCCGCTGTGGCCATGGCACGGCGAAGCTTCATGAAGACCTCGGGAAGTCCGGTGTGCCGCGCGGTGCGGCACGAGTGGGCGCGCCGGCTGTCCGGGGCGTGTGTGCTGTGTGATCCGTGTGATCCGTGTGTTTCAGGGGGTTCGATCAACGACGTCTGCGGATGGTTGTCCTGAATCTCACGGAATTTTTATGTGAGGTGGATCACGATCAAGCGGTGATCACCGCTGTCGTGCGCTCGGCGGCCTACCACCGCCGGGAGGAAGTGCGCGATCCCGTGCCGGAGCAGCCGTCCGAAGAACCCGGACCGCAGTCCTCCTCCCTCCCGGACGACGTGTGGGAGAAGTGCGTCCGGGACGGTGAGCGCGACGCGGGATATCCGACGACGGCTGCCGGGAGGGCGACGGCGTGATCCGCCCGCAGTTCTTCGCCGACCGGCGGACCGGTCCCGAGCCGTCCGGGAAGGCGCACGATCCGTACGACCGCAGCAGGGAGCTGACGGGGGCCGAGGACGACGAGGAGTGCGGCGTCGTGACCCCCGTACCCGAGGCCGGCGCGTCCGGCCGCCTCGGGTGCGGGTCCGATCGACGGCATGCGTCGGATCGACGGCATGCGTCCGGCCCACGGCATGCGTCGGATCGACGGCAGGTGAAGGGCCCGGCGGTGCGGAGCCGCAGGGCCCTGGTACCGCGAACGCGGATTCAGATCCTCCCCCGGCACAGCTCCAGCAGGGTCATCGCGAGCGTGGTGCCCGGCTTGCCCAGCGCGTCCCTGAAGCGGGCCAGGATCTCCATCTCGCGGGAGAGGTTCACGCGCCGGCCGCCGGAGGCGATCCGCTCCTTCTGGATGACGGCCGACACGGCCATCCGTTCCTGCACCAGGCCGATGATCCGGTCGTCGAGCGCGTCGATCCGCTCGCGGGCACCGGTGATCAGCCCGGCGGCCTCGGTGGTGCGTGCGCCGGTCTTCTCGGTCGACTCCGTCGTGGTGGCGGTCATGCCGGGGCTCCTCGGTGGGTGATTGACGGGTGCGGTGCCCGGAGCGGCAAGATCCGGATGGAAACGGCAGGCGCCCCGGACCTTGTCGGCCCGGGGCGCCTGGGAAGTCGCTTGTCAGTTGCTCAAGCAGCACGACCATGGCAGCCGGCGGGCCGGTTGCCATAGGTAAAGAGGAAGGTCGGGTGCGTGAGCATGCGGCCAGTATGCCCGGCCGTCCGCGCGTCTCCCGCACGGATCACATGGTGAGACGCGGTCCCGGCGGGACACGTGTCTCCGCCCGGCTCCGCCCGCCGTCCGCTCCGGCCGGGACGTGCGCCGTCACCGTCTCGGTAGAATCGGGAGGGACAAGACCCCCGCCCCACCGCCGGAAGGCACCTCGTGTCATCAGCGTCTCCCGCTGCCCACGCGCCCGACACCGTCCTGGTCGTCGACTTCGGCGCGCAGTACGCCCAGCTCATCGCCCGTCGCGTCCGCGAGGCGCGGGTCTACAGCGAGATCGTGCCCAGCACCATGCCGGTCGCGGAGATCCTCGCCAAGAACCCGGCGGCGATCATCCTCTCCGGCGGTCCCTCGTCCGTGTACGAGGAGGGCGCCCCCCGCCTCGACCGCGAGCTCTTCGAGGCCGGCGTCCCCGTCTTCGGCATGTGCTACGGCTTCCAGCTCATGGCACAGAGCCTGGGCGGCCAGGTGGACAACACCGGTGCGCGTGAGTACGGCCGTACGGATCTGCACGTCTCCAGGACGTCCTCCACCCTCTTCGAGGGCACCCCGGACGAGCAGGCGGTCTGGATGTCGCACGGCGACGCCTGCTCCGCCGCCCCCGAGGGCTTCACCGTCACCGCCTCCACGGACGTCGTCCCGGTCGCCGCCTTCGAGAACGACGACAAGAAGCTCTACGGCGTCCAGTACCACCCCGAGGTGATGCACTCCACGCACGGACAGCAGGTGCTGGAGCACTTCCTGTACCGGGGCGCGGGCCTGACCCCGGACTGGACCACCGGCAACGTCATCGACGAGCAGGTCACCGCCATCCGGGAGCTGGTCGGCGACAAGCGCGCCATCTGCGGCCTGTCCGGAGGCGTCGACTCCGCCGTCGCCGCCGCCCTGGTGCAGAAGGCCATCGGCTCCCAGCTGACCTGCGTGTACGTCGACCACGGCCTGATGCGCAAGGGCGAGACCGAGCAGGTCGAGAAGGACTTCGTGGCCGCGACCGGCGTCCAGCTGAAGGTCGTGGACGCGCAGGAGCGGTTCCTGACCGCGCTCAAGGGCGTCTCGGACCCCGAGGAGAAGCGGAAGATCATCGGCCGCGAGTTCATCCGGGTCTTCGAGCAGGCCCAGGCCGAGATCATCGCGGACGAGGGCCCGGCGGTGGAGTTCCTGGTGCAGGGCACCCTCTACCCGGACGTCGTCGAGTCCGGCGGCGGCACCGGCACCGCCAACATCAAGTCCCACCACAACGTGGGCGGGCTCCCCGAGGACCTCGAGTTCAAGCTGATCGAGCCGCTGCGCAAGCTGTTCAAGGACGAGGTCCGGATGGTCGGCCAGGAGCTCGGCCTGCCCGAGGAGATCGTCCACCGCCAGCCGTTCCCCGGCCCGGGCCTCGGCATCCGCATCGTCGGCGAGGTGACCAAGGAGCGGCTCGACCTGCTCCGCGACGCCGACGCCATCGCCCGCGCGGAGCTGACCGCGGCCGGTCTCGACCGGGACATCTGGCAGTGCCCGGTCGTCCTGCTCGCCGACGTGCGCTCCGTGGGTGTCCAGGGCGACGGCCGGACCTACGGCCACCCGATCGTCCTGCGGCCCGTCTCGTCCGAGGACGCCATGACCGCCGACTGGTCGCGGCTGCCGTACGACGTCCTCGCGAAGATCTCGACCCGCATCACCAACGAGGTGCGCGACGTCAACCGCGTCGTCCTCGACGTCACCTCCAAGCCGCCGGGCACCATCGAGTGGGAGTAGTCCCCGGTCCGGTAGTCCCCGGTCCGCGGGCCCTCACGTCCGCCTGAGGGTACGCACCGGCCCTCCGGGCTTCCAGACCTGGACGACGAGATACGCGTCGTCCTCGACGTGGGTCCGTACGACCTCCGTCAGCTCGGTGCGGAAGAGGTGGAACGGCTCCGGCGGTTCCACCTCTTCGGCGTACGCGCTCCTGGTCCCCGCGTCCTCGACCTCGATCGCCCGCCCGCTGATCCGGACGTCGCCGCCGCCCATCCCCGTGCCCTCGCCGGGGTTCGCCTGGAGCGCGAAGCGCGGGTCGCGGCGCAGGTCGAGCGCCTTGAGCGAGTGCGGCATCATGCCGAGCCACAGCTCGCCGTTCAGGAACCGCACCTCCAGGCCGGTGGTGCGCGGTGAGCCGTCCTTGCGCAGGGTCGCGAGGACGTGGTGGGTGTACGCGCCGAAGCGCTCCTCGACGGTCTTCGCCAGATCGGGCTCGGCCGCGGTGAAGGCCTCCCAGTTCATCTCCATGGACCGAGTGTGGCGCGGATACCGGACATCTTGTGTCGGGTATCCGTCCCGCCCTCCGGATGGAGCAGCGGGCGCGGGCCCCGTCGTCCCGCCCGTCCCCTCCCGCACCGCTTTCTTCAAGGAGGAGGACTGCCGCCCGGGACGGTGACCTGCTCGGCCCGATCACCCGGGAGAGCTGTGCCTTCCACGAGTCCTCATCGGTCACCGGCGGGCGGCGGCGACACGGGAGCAGCCGGGCGGGGACCTGGTGGCGTGGATCAACCACCGGCCGATGGGGCAGGACATCGGCCGCAGCGAGCCGGATCTGCTGTGCTGGCCCGGATCCGCCGGGCCGTCCGCCGGGCCGTCCGCCGGGCCGGCCGGAGCCGGGCCGGGGGAGCGGGCGGTCCGGGACGCCGTGTTTCCGGGGCGCCGTCAACATGACGCCCCGAAGTTCACTCGACCTGACCGGGCCTGCCGGACGGGAAGGGGCCGGGTAGGGCACAATTCGTCGTCGTCACGCGGGAGTTGCGTGGTGATCGTCGGCGGTGGCCGTGGTCGTGAAGGTGTGACGGTGGGGAAGGCGGGCTTCGGGCGTGGCGGTGCAGGAGGCGGGGCGGCGCGCGGATGCGGGCGCGCACGAGGGCGGCTGTACCTGCGGGGACTGTCCGCACGGGGCGCGTGAGGGGCATCGGCGCGCGGTCGCCGCGTTCCTGCTGAAGCGGGACGAGTTCGCGGCCGGGCAGGGGGTGCCGGCCGCCGTCGCCCACTCGGCCTCCGCCTCCCGGCAGTGGGTGTCGGAGGAGCTGACGCAGGCGGCGGAGGCCGTCGCCGAACGGTGCCGGGCCGAGGGCACGGCGTGGCTGGCGCGGCTGTGGCGGCGGACCGCGGTCGTGGTGTGGGCGGGTGTCGTCTCGCTGCTCCTCGGGCAGGCGCTCACGGCGGTCGGCGCGGGGTGGACCGCCGCGCGCTCCGCCGGGTTGCTGGCCGCGCTGCTGGTGGCCGGCGCGCTGACCGCCGCGTCGTGGCTCCACCGGGCGCGCGGCGGCGCGTTGGCGCCGGTGATCGGGGAGGACAACCGCCTCTCCACGTCCCGTGCGGTGGCCGCGTCCTGGGTTCTCTTCCTGGCGTTCGCGGTGCTCGTGCTGGTGGGACGGCTGGCGGCCGCGTCCGGGAACCGGGAGCGTGACGCGCTGATCGCCGGCCTCGAACTCGCCCGCGGCGCCGGTGTGGTGACCGTGCTGGCCGTGGTGTGCGGAATCGCCGTGCTGGTCCGGCGGGTGGTCGGGCTGCGGGTACAGGGACAGCGGCTGCAGAAGGTGCGCGCGTACCGGCCCAGGGCGGCGGACCTGCTGACCGACGACGCGGGCCGGGGGAGTTTCGCCGACATCCAGTACGTCGTGATCAGCGGCGTCGCCCTGGCGTTCGCGGCGGTGCGGCTGGCGCGGCGGCCGGACCAGCTGCCGGATCTGCCGTGGGGACTCGCGGTGGTGGTGCTGGTGTCGGCGGCGACGTATCTCGCGGGGAAGTACGCCGAGGGCGGGCGCCCGGTGATCCTGTCGGTGGTGCGGGCGCGGGAGCCCGGTGATCTGGACGCGCCCATCCGGACCGGCGACGACATCGAGATCCGCGGGGCCGGGTTCGTGCCGGCCGGGGCGCAGGGGGCCGACCGGCTGTCGCGGATGGTGGTCCGCGTGGGAGCGGTGCATGTGCATGTGCCGTTGGTTCCGGTGACGGGCGGGTTCGACAACCCGACGGACGCTCTGCTGACGGTGCCGGTGCCGGCGGACGTGGAGCCGGGGCGGGTCGAGGTGCAGGTCGTCACCGCGGCGGGGGTGGAGACGAACCGGTATGCGATCGACGTGACGGAGTAGGCGGCGCCACGGCCGAAACCCGCGCGTGTGCCGACGCGGTCCCGAAGAAATACCCCGGCGGCAGGATTGAGCCGGGCCCGACTGCCGTACGTATGGTCCTGTCGGGGAGTGCCGGTACCGCGGTGAGAGGTGGCAGGCAGCGATGACTCACGGTATGCGTGCGGACAGGTACTCCCCGCACTCCGGCGGCGACGACGGGTGGCGGGGCACCGCCGGCCGCTACGCCCTGCTGCCGCTGCGGATCTTCCTCGGGGTCACCTTCCTCTACGCCGGCCTCGACAAACTCACGGACAGCGCGTTCCTGAAGGACTCCGGGGCCGGGTCGATCGGTGACCTGATGCGGGGCGTTCGCGATTCCTCCGCCGTTCCCGCACTGGTCGACCTGGCGTTGGAGAACCCGGTCGGATTCGGTTACGCCATCGCCTTCGGGGAGCTGGCCGTCGGAATCGGGACCCTGCTCGGTCTGCTCGCCCGGCCGGCCGCCCTGGGCGGTGCGCTGATCTCCCTCAGCCTGTGGCTGACCGTGAGCTGGGCCGCCGATCCCTACTACTACGGCAATGACCTCCCGTACCTCATGGGCTGGATCCCGCTGGTGCTGGCCGGGGCCCCGCTGTTGTCCGTGGACGCCGCCCTTCGTGCGCGGCGGCGGCAGCGGACGGGGCAGTACCGGTAGACCGTCGTCAGGCCACCGGGTCCGCGTCGGCCTCCCGGGGCTTCCTCCTGGCCCGGCGGCGGCGTACACCGGCGGTCACGGCGCCCACCGCGCCGGCCAGACAGAGGCCGCCCGCGACGACGAGGATCACCACGAACCACGGTGTCTCCCAGGAGCCACCGGCGTCACCGGCGTAGATCACCCCGGCGAGGGCGAGGAAGGCGCCGGCGACCAGCTTGCCCGGCTGGAACTCATGACGTAGCACGGCTCACCTCCGCCTGTCCCGCGCCGACCTGGAGCTCGAGGTCCAGCGTGCCCGCCCTCCCGACGCCGGCGGGTGGTTCCAGGGTCACCTCCCTGTGCTTGCCCGGAGCCACGTCCACGTCCTTCTGCTTGTCGCCCGGCAACTGGATGTCGCCCATCCCCACGTCGATGATCAGCCTCACGGTCACGTCCCTGGGCACGATCACATGGATCCGGCCCAGGCCGACATCGGCCCGCGTCGAGACGGTCCCGTCCCCGGGCACGCGTATCGCGGACAGGTCCAATACGCCGCTTCCCGTGCCCACCTCGTACGCCGGGCGTATCCGCTCGGCCGAGGTGGGCTTCCAGCTCGTGCGCGTCCAGTCGGTGCCGATGTCCCCGGGGACGGCGGCCGAGCCGGCGAGCAGGCCCGCCGTGACGACCGCCAGGACGATGGATCCCGCCCCGGTGCGGCCGAGGAACGCGCTGAGGGCCACACCGAAGCCGAAGACGGCGAGCGCGCAGGCGAGACCGGTCTGCAGACTGGTGCCGAGCGGCTGTCCCTCCCAGGTCAGACCGGTGCCGAGGCCGCCCGCGAGCAGGGCGAGCAGGAAGATCCAGCCGCCGATCCGGCGAGGGCCGCGCGGCTTCGGCGGCCGGGAGCCCGGCGCGTGGCCGCGGGCGCCGGAGTGGGTGCCGAGGCTGATGTTGACGGCGGCGGCGATGTCCGCGTCGGGGGACTCCCGGGGGCCCCACAGATAGCCCGTGCCGCCGATGTGCGTACCGTCCTTGACGATGGGGTCACGCCACCACGAGGGGAAGCCGGTGGCCACCGGCGGCGCCTGGGGTTCCGGCGGCGCGTCGGCGACGGCCTGGGCGGCGATGTGGTCGGGGCCGGGGACGCCGCGCCGCCGTGACCAGTACCCGGCGCCGGCGAGCAGCAGGGACAGTATGACGGCGAAGCTCAGCACGCCGTCGTTGCTCAGCATGGTGAGGAAGACGCCGCAGCCGACCAGCGCGAACAGCACGGCCGTCAGGGTGTGGCCGTCGACGCGGCCGGTCAGCAGCCTGCGGACCTCGTTCTCCTCGTCGTCGTCGTAGGGGACGAAGAGCCAGGCGAACCCGTAGAAGATGAGGCCGATGCCGCCGGTGGCGGACAGGACCGCGAGCGTGATCCGGAAGATCACCGGGTCCATGTCGCACTGCCGTCCCAGCCCGGCGCACACCCCGCCGAGCATCTTGTGCCGGCGGTCGCGACGGAAGCGGTCGCCGGCTTCGCCCGGGCCGGCCTCGCCGGCCCGGTCCGGCCGCGGGGCGGTCGCTCCCTCCTCCTCGTGCGCGCCCGTGCCCCCGTGCGCGCGAGCCGGGTCCGCGTCGGGCACGGCATCCCGTGGTCCGGCGCCCTCATGGGCGCGCGGGCCGGAGCCGGGCCCCGGACCCGTCGCGGCGTGCTGGTGATCGGTCATGGGTCCATGGTGACGGGCGGGCCGCCGCGGCGGCAGCCGGTACGACCCTGGCCGGACCCTGATATCGGGCCCGGAGCGGGCCGGGGGAGCGTTCGACCGGCCTGCCCGGCGCGGATCAGGGGAGTCTCCGGGGCGGACCCTGATGCTCCGGCATCCCGGGCGTGTGACCATCGTTGGCATGTCGGAAGCCGCAGCAGCGCCACTCGCCGAGCCGCGGCCGCCGCGCAAGCTCTACCGCAGCAGTGACGGACGCTGGCTCGGTGGTGCGGCGCGGGGGCTCGCCGGGCATCTCGGGCTGCCCGTGATCTGGGTGCGTCTGGTCTTCGTCGGCCTGTTCATGGCCGACGGTCTCGGCGCGCTGCTGTACGCGGCGTTCTGGTTCTTCGTACCGCTGGGTGTCGGCGGCGTGGACGCGCAGCGGCCGCCCTCGCTGGTGACGACCGAGTCCTCGCCGGACGGCCGGCGCAGACTCGTCACCCGCAGACCGGACAAGGGTCAGATCGTCGCCCTGCTGCTCATGGTCGTGGTGGCCATGATCTTCGTGGGCAATGTGAACCTGAGCAACGGCGCCAAGGCCTACCTCTGGCCGACCGTGCTGGTCGGTGCGGGTGTCGCCCTGGTCTGGCGGCAGGCCGACAACGCCCGCCGGGCCCGCTGGATGGAGGTGGGCCGGCGCCGCCGGACGGTCACGCTGCTGCGGGCCGTGGCCGGTGTCCTGCTGGTGACGGCGGGCGTCTCGGGCATCTTCGTCCTGCGGGGCTCCGGCAGCCACCTCGGCTCGGTGCTCCAGGCCGCTCTCGCGGTCCTCGTCGGCATCACGCTCCTCGCCGGCCCCTACCTCGTGCGCATGACACAGGACCTCTCCGAGGAGCGTCTGATGCGCATCCGGGCCCAGGAACGCGCGGAGGTCGCCGCCCATGTCCACGACTCGGTGCTGCACACCCTCACCCTGATCCAGCGCAACGCGGACAACGCGGGCGAGGTGCGCCGCCTGGCCCGGGCCCAGGAACGCGACCTGCGCGCCTGGCTCTACAAACCGGAGGGCAACGGGAAGGACGAGGACGACGAGCCCACCACCCTCGCCGACGCCGTGCGGCGCAACGCGGCCGAGGTGGAGGACCAGCACGGCGTCCCCATCGAGGTCGTCGTGGTGGGCGACTGCCCGCTCGACGAGAGGATCGGCGCGCAGATGCAGGCCGCGCGCGAAGCGATGGTCAACGCCGCCAAGTACGGTGGCGAGGGAGGCGCGGTTCAGGTCTACGCCGAAGTCGAGGGGAAGACGGTCTTCGTGTCCGTCCGGGACCGCGGTCCCGGCTTCGACCTCGATTCCATACCCGCCGACCGCATGGGCGTCAGAGAATCGATCATCGGCCGCATGGAGCGCAACGACGGTACGGCGCGGTTGCGCGCGGTGCCGGGCGGCGGCACGGAGGTCGAGCTGGAGATGGAGAGGGCGGAGAAGACGTCATGAGCGAGCCGACCGAGGCGAACGGAACGACGGGACCGGGACGGGGGGCCGGTCCCGCGGAGTCGGCGGGCGGCGCCGGGCGCCATGTGCGGGTCGTCCTCGTCGACGATCACCGCATGTTCCGCACGGGCGTCCAGGCCGAGATCGGGCAGACCGGGCAGACGGGTGTCGAGGTGGTCGGTGAGGCAGCCGACGTCGACCAGGCGGTCACGGTCATCACCGCCACCCGGCCCGAGGTGGTCCTGCTCGACGTGCACCTGCCCGGCGGCGGCGGTGTCGAAGTGCTGCGCCGCTGCGCCCCGCTGATGAGCGACGCCGAGCGGCCGGTCCGCTTCCTGGCCCTGTCCGTCTCGGACGCGGCGGAGGACGTGATCGGTGTGATCCGGGGCGGTGCCCGCGGATACGTGACCAAGACGATCACCGGGACCGACCTGGTCGACTCGGTCTTCCGGGTCCAGGAGGGGGACGCGGTCTTCTCGCCCCGGCTGGCCGGCTTCGTCCTGGACGCGTTCGCCTCGACGGACGCCCCACCGCTCGACGAGGACCTCGACCGCCTGACCCAGCGCGAGCGGGAGGTACTGCGGCTGATCGCCCGGGGTTACGCGTACAAGGAGATCGCCAAGCAGCTGTTCATCTCCGTGAAGACGGTCGAGTCCCACGTCTCGGCGGTGCTGCGCAAGCTCCAGCTGTCCAACCGCCACGAACTGACCCGCTGGGCGACGGCACGACGGCTGGTGTGAGCCGGGGCCTCGCGAGGGCCGCTCAGGTCACCCGCGTGGCACCCGCGAACGGCATCTCGTCGAGGGGGGCCACGCGCACCGGCGCCGAGGGGTTCGGGGCGTGGATCATCCGGCCGTCGCCGACGTAGATGCCGACGTGACTGATGCCCGAGTAGAAGAACACCAGGTCACCGGGGAGCAGTTCGGAGCGCGGGATGCGGCGGCCGGCGTCGATCTGGGCGTAGGTCGTGCGGGGCAGGGAGACGCCGGCGGAGCGGTACGCGGCCTGGATCAGGCCCGAGCAGTCGAAGGCGTCGGGACCGGTCGCTCCCCAGACGTAGGGGCTGCCGAGCTTCCGGTAGGCGTAGGAGACGGCCTGTGCGGCGCGGGGACCGGGGGCCGCCGGGGAGGTGACCGGGCCGGGGGCCGCCGGCCCGTCCCGGTGGCCCTGCGAGGAGCGCGAGGTGCCCTCGCCGAGCCCCGCGCGCCGCTCGGGTGGCAGCCGGGACAGCAGCCGGCGCGCGGCGGTCAGCTTGCCGGTGATCGTCGTCCTGTGCCGCTTCAGCTCGGCCCGGCGGGACGTCAGCGAGGTCACCTCGATGCGCGCGGCTCCCCGCAGCCGCTCGATCTCCCGGAGCTGGCTGCGGACGCGCCCCACCGCCGCCTTCCGGCGGCTGCCCACCCGTTCGGCGAGCGCGGCGCCGTCCAGGTAGCCGTCCGGGTCCTCGGAGAGGACGAGTTGCAGCGCCGGATCCAGGCCGCCACCGCGGTACTGCGCCGCCGCGACCGAACCCAGCGCGGCGCGTGCGGAGGCGAGCCGGTCCTCGCGGCGCGCCCGCTCGTCCTGCAGGGCGCGCAGCCGCCGCCGGGCGGACTCCGCCCTCTCCTGCGCGCCGTTGTACTTCTCGGTGGCCGCCTCCGCCTCCCGGTACAGCCGGTCGGCATCGGCCCTGACCCGGTCCGGTGTCGGCTGGGGTTCGGCGTGCCCCGACCCGTCGAAGCCGGCCGCGGTGGCCGCGCCGGCGAGGGCGATGGTGGCGGCCGTACGGGCCGTGGTGCCGCCCGCCGGGCGCTGCCGGGACCTGCGGTGCGCTGCCACTTGGCCTCCCGTCCTTTCCGACGACCGCCCGGAGTGGAGGGCCGGTCACCTGCTGCAGGACGCTAGGTCCGGCCGCGCGGTCCCGGTAACGGGTTGTGCGGAACTGGTGCGTCCGGACCGCTGGGTGACCGTAAGCGACCGTGATCGCGTTCCTGTCTCGTCCTCTTCACTCGGATTCACTCGGATTCGCTCCGATTCGCTCGGAGCCATGACCGATGTGGTGAAGGAGGGAAGGGGGAGGGCACCGCAGTGCCATGGGGCGGACGTGGCTAGGCTCCGGCCCCATGGACGTACTCATCCACCTTTTCGTCGGTCTGCACATCATCGGCATCGCGTCGCTCCTCGGCGGTTTCCTCACCCAGCTGAGGGCGATGGGCGCGGGCACCGCCCGCTTCAGCCCCGCGATGCTGCACGGCGCGCTGACGATGCTGGTCACCGGTGTGATCCTGGTCGGCCTCAACCAGGCCGACGACCAGCCGGTCGACAACATCAAGATCGGCGTGAAGCTGGCCCTGCTGATCGTGATCCTCGGCCTGGTCTATGTGAAGCGGGACGAGGAGAAGGCCGACAAGGGCCTGTTCGGCCTGGTCGGCCTGCTGACCACGGCGAACGTCTTCATCGCGGTGCTGTGGACCTGACTCCTCCCCCGTACGGGTCCCGTACGGGTCAGGCCGGGCGCACCACGCTGTGGATCGAGGACTCGCCGTCGTAGTAGACCGACTCCTCGCGGACGTACGTGCCGGGCTTCGGCGCGTGGATCATCATGCCGTTGCCGATGTAGACGCCCACGTGGGTGACGTCGTCGTAGAAGAAGACCAGGTCGCCGGGCCGGGCCTGGGAGAGGGGGACCGTCGTGCCCGCCTCGACCTGGTCGTAGGTCGTGCGCGGGAGGGTGACGCCGGCCGCCTTCCAGGCGCCCTGGGTGAGGCCGGAGCAGTCGTAGGAGTCGGGGCCGGTGGCACCCCAGACGTACGGCTTGCCGATCTGCGCGCGGGCGAAGGCGAGGGCCTTCTCGGCCTGGGTGGCGTACGAGGAGTCCGCCGGGGGCGCGGTGACCGGGCCGGAGGACTCCGAGGTGCCGGGGGCACCTGAGCCCCCCGAGGTGCCGCTCTCCTGCTGTGCGGCCTCCTCCTGGGCCTTCTGCTGCTCCGTCTGCTGCCGGGCGAGCTCGGCCGCCCTGCGCGCGGCCTCCTCCCGCTTCTCCTTCTCGGCCGCCGCGAGCCGCGCCTTCTCCTCGGCGGTCAGCCTCGACATCAGCTCGCGCGCGTCGGTGAGCTTCCTCTGGACGGTGGCCTTGGCCGTCTTCAGGTCGCCCTGGGACTCGGAGAGCGTCTCGAGGCTCTCGGTGGCCTCCCGGCGCTTCTCCATCGTCTCGGACTGCAGGGTGACGTAGTCGTCGACGGCGTCCTTCTGACGGCCGGTCATCCGGTCCATCAGCCGGTTCTGGTCGAAGATGTCCTGCGGCGAGTCGGCGAGCAGGAAGGTCGCGGTGTCGGGGAGGGCGGTGCCGGTCCGGTACTGGGCGGCGGCGAAGGAACCCAGCTTCTCCCGGGCCTCGTTGAGGTTCTGGGTGCGCTCGGCCACGTCGTCGAGGAGGGTGCCGACGCGCTTGCGCTGCTTCGCGGTCTTCTCCTTGGCCGCGTTGTACTTCTCGGTCGCCGACTCCGCCTGGCGGTAGAGATCGTCGACCTTCTTCTCGACCTCCTCCAGGCTCGGCCTGCCGTCGTCCGAGGGGGCGGCGTCGGCGGTCTGGGACAGCAGGGCCACGGAGGTCAGCGCGGCCGTGGCGAGGGCCGGGGTCCGTATGCCTGCCACGCGCGGGCCGGGGATGCGCGACTTGCGGTGCGACGCCAAGGGAGGCGACTCCTTCCAAAGCTCCGCCTACCGGGTGAGCGGTGGGGGTCCCCCAGGCCGGTCAGGTATCGGGGGAGGGTTCGGGCGGCTGCTTGGAAGGGTTGCCCTACGGCCGCTCCGCGAGGGAGCGGGCCGATTCACCCCATGGTCTCGGTGGGTCCCCGGCTCCGGCTGCCGCGGGGGCGGCGACGGACTCGGCGGAGGCCGCACGGCCCGGCGAGGTTCGCCGGTGGGGGTCGAGCGGCCCGCCCGCACCGTAGCCAACTCGTGTGGCCCCTGTGAAGGTTGGTGGGTGATATGCCCGATACATTTTCGTGACCTTGCCGGAGGTGTCACCAAGGGTGAGGGGGCGGTGCTGGAGGGTGAGTGGCGCCGGTGGCCGGGCCGGTCGCGGGGAGTGCGCCGGAATCCGGGGATGTTCCCGGGGCGGGCCCGGATTGTCGGTGGGGCACCCTAGACTCGGAGAGCGATGAGCAGCCTCTTTGACGACAGCTTCCTGGCGGACCTCCAGGCCCAGCGGGGCCCCGCGGACGAACCCCCGCCGCCACCCGAGGACGATCATGTGCCGGAGCCCCTTCCGGACGATCTGTTCGGCGGAAGGTTCGACGTGCCGCCGGACCGGGACGCGTACTACCGCGACGGTGCCCCGCGCCCGGTGATCGATGCCGCCGCGCTGCTGGAAGGGCTGAACGACAACCAGCGCGCCGCCGTCGTGCACTCCGGCTCCCCGCTGCTCATCGTGGCCGGCGCCGGCTCCGGCAAGACGCGTGTGCTCACCCACCGCATCGCCCACCTGCTCGCCGAGCGGGGCGTCCACCCCGGCCAGATCCTCGCGATCACCTTCACCAACAAGGCCGCCGGCGAGATGAAGGAGCGCGTCGAGCATCTCGTCGGCCCGCGCGCCAACGCGATGTGGGTGATGACCTTCCACAGCGCCTGCGTGCGCATCCTGCGCCGCGAGAGCAAGAAACTCGGCTTCACCTCGTCGTTCTCGATCTACGACGCCGCCGACTCCAAGCGCCTGATGGCCCTCGTCTGCCGCGACCTGGACCTGGACCCCAAGCGCTTCCCGCCGAAGTCCTTCAGCGCCAAGATCAGCAATCTGAAGAACGAGCTGATCGACGAGGAGGACTTCGCCGCCCGGGCCGCCGACGGTTTCGAGAAGACCCTCGCCCAGGCCTACGCCCTCTACCAGTCGCGTCTGCGCGAGGCGAACGCCCTCGACTTCGACGACCTGATCATGACGACGGTCAACCTGCTGCGTGCCTTCCCGGACGTCGCCGAGCACTACCGCCGACGCTTCCGGCATGTCCTCGTCGACGAGTACCAGGACACCAACCACGCCCAGTACGCCCTGGTCAGGGAGCTCGTCGGCAGCTCGGAGCACCCCGTCGGCGTGCCGCCGGAGACCGAGGTCCCGCCCGCCGAACTGTGCGTGGTGGGCGACGCCGACCAGTCGATCTACGCCTTCCGCGGCGCGACGATCCGCAACATCCTCCAGTTCGAGGAGGACTACCCGGACGCGACCACGATCCTGCTGGAGCAGAACTACCGCTCCACCCAGACCATCCTGAGCGCCGCCAACGCCGTCATCGAACGCAACGAGTCCCGCCGCCCCAAGAACCTGTGGACCAACGCCGGCACCGGCGCCCGGATCACCGGGTACGTCGCGGACACCGAGCACGACGAGGCGCAGTTCGTCGCCGACGAGATAGACCGCCTGGTCGACGCCGGCGAGGCCAGGGCCGGTGACGTCGCCGTCTTCTACCGCACCAACGCCCAGTCCCGTGTCTTCGAGGAGATCTTCATCCGGGTCGGCCTGCCCTACAAGGTCGTCGGCGGCGTCCGCTTCTACGAGCGCAAGGAGGTCCGGGACGTCCTGGCCTACCTGCGGGTGCTCGCCAATCCCGAGGACTCGGTGCCGCTGCGCCGCATCCTCAACGTGCCCAAGCGGGGCATCGGCGACCGCGCGGAGGCCATGATCGACGCCCTCGCGCAGCGCGAGAGGATCAGCTTCCCGCAGGCGCTGAAGCGCGTCGACGAGGCGTACGGCATGGCGGCCCGGTCGGCGAACGCCGTGAAGCGGTTCAACACGCTGATGGAGGACCTCCGTACGGTCGTCGAGTCCGGGGCGGGCCCGGCGACGGTCCTGGAGGCGATCCTCGAACGCACCGGCTACCTGGCCGAGTTGCAGGCCTCCACCGACCCGCAGGACGAGACCCGGATCGAGAACCTGCAGGAACTCGCGGCGGTGGCGCTTGAGTTCGAACAGGAGCGCGAGGCAACCGCGGCCACGTCAGGGGCCGGCGCCCCGGGGGGCACGCTGGCGGACTTCCTGGAACGGGTCGCACTCGTCGCCGACTCCGACCAGATCCCCGACGAGGAGGACGGCTCCGGAGTCATCACCCTGATGACCCTGCACACCGCCAAGGGCCTGGAGTTCCCGGTCGTCTTCCTGACCGGCATGGAGGACGGCGTCTTCCCGCACATGCGCGCCCTCGGCCAGACCAAGGAGCTGGAGGAGGAACGGCGCCTGGCCTACGTCGGCATCACGCGCGCGCGTGAGCGGCTGTACCTCACCAGGTCGACCCTGCGCAGCGCGTGGGGGCAGCCCTCCTACAACCCGCCCTCGCGCTTCCTGGAGGAGATCCCGGCCGCGCACCTGGAGTGGAAGCGGACGGGGGCGAGCGCGCCCGTGTCCTCCGGCCCGGCGTCGGGGGTGGCGGCCTCGCTGTCGTCGTCCCGTTCCCGTTCGTCGGCCTCGGGTGCCTCCGGCTTCGCCACCCGCCGGGCGGGGGAGAAGCCCGTGGTGTCGCTGGCCGTCGGAGACCGGGTCACACACGACCAGTACGGTCTCGGCACCGTGGTCGCGGTGAAGGGCACGGGCGCGAACGCGGAGGCGACGGTCGACTTCGGGGACGTCAAGCCCAAGCGCCTGCTGCTGCGGTACGCGCCGGTGGAGAAGCTGTAGCGGACGAGGGCCGGAGACCGGCCCTCGCGCCGCTCGTCCGCGAGGGTCAGGACGGGTCGAGGCCGTGGCTGCGGAACCAGGCGAGCGGGTCGACCGCCGGGCCGCCGGCGGGCCGGACCTCGAAGTGCAGGTGCGGCCCGGTCGAGTTCCCGGAGTTCCCGGAGAACGCGATCGGATCGCCGGCCTTGACGGTCGTACCGGAGGGAACCTGGTAACTGGAGAGGTGGCAGTACCACGTCTCCGTGCCGTCCATCGCGGTCACGATCATCATGTTGCCGTAGGCGGAGTTGTACTGCGTGCGGACCGTGCCGTCGGTCGCGGCCACCACCGTGGCGCCGTACGAGACGGGGAAGTCGATGCCGGTGTGGACGGACATCCAGTTGATGCCGGACTGGCCGTAGTAGGCGCTGAGGCCGTGCTGGGCGACGGGCAGCGCGAACTTCGGGCGCAGCCGCTCCTTGCGGGCCGCCTCCTCCGCCGCCCGCTTGCGCTCGGCCTCCTGCTGCGCCTTGAGGTCGATGCGCTCCTGGGTGCGGCTGGCCCGGTCGGCGAAGTCGTCGGCGCCGGCGGCGAGGCTCTCCAGCTGGGTGTCCAGCTTGATGTTGGCGGTGGACGGCTGCACGGGCTGGGCGTCCGCCGCGGTCGTCGCCGTGTCCTGGCCGCCGTCTTCGGTCAGATCGCCGACCGAGGCCGCCGCGATACCGGCGACGCCCATCACGCACGCCGAGGGTACGGCCACCGTCAGCAGCGCGGAGCGCTTGGGGGGCGTACGGCGGCGGGAACGGGATCCGGAGCGCGTCGCCGCGCGCGGCGACGGGGCGGGGACGGTCTCCTCCTGCCCGTCGAGCAGGTGCACCGCGGGCAGCTCACCGGTGTCGGCCGGCTCGCCGTGGACCGGCTCGGCCGCGGCGGGGTCCTCGTATGCGCCCTGCTCGTAGGAGTCGGCCTGCGGCTCGTAGGAGTCGGCCTGCGGCTCGTAGGTGTCGGGCGCGGACGCCTCGGCGGTGTCGCCGCCGTCGAAGTTCCACTGCGTGGCGTCGTAGACACCGCTGTCGAAGGTCTGCGTGCCCCAGTCCCACTGCTGGGTCTGGTCGGCGGGATTCCCGCTCTGGTCGGGCTGGAGCCAGGAACCGGCGTCCCACTGGCCGCTGGTCTCGGGTGAACCGCCCTGCGGGGGGATCACCGCTATCGGCTGGTGCCCGGTGGTCCAGGCGGTCGTGTCGTAGCCGCCGGTGTCGTACGCGGTGGGCTGCTGGGCCGTGTACGCGTCGTAGTGCCCGGTGTCGTGCCCGGTGTCGTGACCGCCGGCCTGCCAGTGCCCGGTGTCGTACGCACCCGTGTCCTGGCCGCTGCCCGGGAGGTCGCCGAAGAGGGGGTCGGTGGCGAAGGTCCCGGTGGTGTGGCCACCGGTGCCGAAGTGCGTGGCGTCGAAACCGGTGGTGTCGTAGCCGCCGTACTGGGCTTCCTGCGTTTCGTACGACGCGTAGGGCGCCGAGGCGGCATCGGAAGCCGGAGCCGGGGCCACGGTCCCCGACGGGTGACGGTCGTTCACCAACTTCTCTTTCGCCTCGACAACAAGGGCTGCCAGAGCAGTGCCGCGACTGTACCCGGCGGTACGCGGGCACGACAATCTTCCGCAGGTTTCGGGTGCGCAGGAAACGGGCATTCGGTCGTCTTTTGGCGGACGGCGGGCACGGTCTTGGCTCTTTGTTCGATAAGCGTTCGAGGTTCTGGGTGAGGCGGCGTCGGCAAGTCGGCCGTGTCGGACCGAAGTTGTCCAGATGTGACGCCGCGATGCTGCCCGTCGCCGGGCGCGGGGGCCGGGCGTGTCGCTCCGCCGGCGTCAGGCCACCGTCAGGCCCGCCGGGCTGCCGGGCTCTCCGGGGCGTGCCGTGTCCAGCGCCTGCCGTATGCCGGTCGCCACGGCCGGGTGCACCGGCAGGGCGAGGTGGCCGACGCCGCTCACCCGCACGTTCTCCGCGGACAGGTCGGGGTGTCCCACGCACGCCGCCTCGAGCGGGTCCATGATGTGGTCGAGGTCACTCCAGAAGGCGACGAAGTGCGTACGGCAGCCGGGTGCGGGCAGGGCCAGTTCCTGCAGTACCGGTGAACCGGGACGCATCTGTCGCACGATCGGGTGCGCGTTGGCCAGCGGCGCGACACGGGTGCCGGAGTGCGGCGTGCCGAGCGTGACGAGCGTCCGCACGCGGGCGTCACCGCCCAGCCGCTGCACGTAGTAGCGCGCGATCAGCCCTCCGAGGCTGTGTCCCACCACGTCCACCCGGCCACTGCCCGTCCGCTCGCACACCTGTTCTATGTGTCGGCCGAGCAGCTCGGCCGCGATACGGATGTCACAGGTCAGCGGCGAGTAGTTGAGCGACTCGATCTGCCGCCTGCCGTGCTGGGCCAGGCTGCGGCGCAGCAGGACGAAGACGGAGCGGTTGTCGATGAAGCCGTGCAGCAGCACGACCGGCGGTTTGGCCTCCGCCGGCAGCCGCGCGGCACCGCCCGGTGCGGGCAGCGCGGGAATCGCGCCCCGTCGTTCCTGGACGATGCCGGCCGGATAGAGCAGGAGGTGGCCCGCCAGGATCGCCAGCTCCAGGGCGGTCGCCTTCAGCAGGGCCAGGGAGAGATCCGCCAGCCGGGCCGGCACGAGACGCCGGCACAGCGGCAGGAAGGGGAGAGCTGCCTGGGTGACCTTCATGGCCGGCCTCCTGTCGGCACACGCGAGGACGGCCTCGTCCCCCGTGTGCCCTCGCGGGACCTCGCTACGAGAGCGGTCGACGGTGCGCGCGGGTGACGGCTGGAGGGGGCGCACCGGCGCGGCGGCCCCGGTACGAATCCCCTGTGCGCATGGTCCCACCGATGCCCGAGTGCCGCACGGGCGCGCGGTGCGCGGGCCGCGGAGCCCGGGGACGCTGCGCGATGAACGTGTCCCACCGTGTGATTTGCCCCTCGCTGCGCACCGTGAAACTGCCGGGTGCGGGATGCTGGGGATAACGTTCGTTCACTTCCTCGGCCGGTTCGGGCCCGGGTTTCCGTGCCAGGTGTACGGCGTGACGGATGTGTGCGGTACTTGTCGGTACGGATGGATGTAGTCGCTTCATGGAGGCAGTGATGGGTGTGGCAGCCGGTCCGATCCGCGTGGTGGTGGCCAAGCCGGGGCTCGACGGCCACGATCGCGGGGCCAAGGTGATCGCGCGGGCGCTGCGCGACGCCGGTATGGAGGTGATCTACACCGGGCTCCACCAGACCCCCGAGCAGATCGTCGACACCGCGATCCAGGAGGACGCCGACGCGATCGGTCTCTCCATCCTCTCCGGCGCGCACAACACGCTGTTCGCGGCGGTGATCGAGCTGCTCGGACAGCGGGACGCGGCGGACATCCTGGTCTTCGGCGGCGGGATCATCCCCGAGGCGGACATCGCCCCGCTGAAGGAGAAGGGCGTCGCGGAGATCTTCACGCCGGGTGCCACCACGGCGTCGATCGTCGACTGGGTCCGCTCGAACGTACGCCAGCCCGCGCAGGCGTAGCCTGCCGTCGCAGGCGGCACGGACGTCCGCGTCCCCGGGCGGGGGCGGGCCGGGGACGTGACGGAAGCGGCCGTCCCGGGCCGCCGTCCGCCCCGCACGCGTGCCCCCGCCGTACCCCGCCCGCCGGGCAGGGGTCATCCCGTCGCGGACACCGCGGCCGGACCCGCCGAGGCCTCGGACGGGGTCAGTTCCGAGAGCATGGCCGCGCGCAGGCGCAGCGTGGTGACCAGGCGCTGGAAGGCTTCCGACCAGTAGCCACCGGCTCCGGGCGAGGCGTCCTCCGGCTCGTCCGGTACCGCCAGCAGCGCGTCGAGACGGCCGGCCTCGGACGGGTCGAGACAGCGTTCGGCCAAGCCCATGACTCCGCTGAAACTCCATGGATAACTCCCTGCGTCCCGCGCGATGTCGAGCGCGTCGACCACCGCCCGCCCGACCGGTTCGGCCCACGGCACGGCACACACGCCGAGCAGCTGGAACGCCTCGGACAGGCCGTGCGTCCCGATGAACCCGGCCACCCACTCCGCCCGTTCGGCGGGCGCCAGGGTGCCGAGCAGCTGGGCGCGCTCGGCCAGCGACACCGCCCCCGGCCCGCCCGCCTCCGGCGCGCAGGGTTCGGCGAGCAGCGCCCGGGACCACGCCGCGTCGTGCTGCCGTACCGCCGCCCGGCACCAGGCCGCGTGCAGTTCGCCCTGCCAGTCGTCCGCCACCGGCAGGGCCACGATCTCCCGCGGCGTACGCCCGCCGAGCCGCCGCGACCAGCTGCCGAGCGGCGCCGCCTCCACCAACTGGCCCAGCCACCAAGACCGTTCGCCCCGGCCCGCGGGGGCCTTGGCGACCACACCGTCACGCTCCATGCCCGCGTCGCACTCGTGCGGCGCCTCGACGGTGATCGTCGGTACGTCCCGCGTGTGGTCCACGGCCACACACGCCCCGGCTCGGACCGCCATCCGCTCCGCCAGCGCCGAGCCGGGCAGCGCCGACAGCAGCTCCGCCGCCGTCGCCCGCACGTTGCGGCTGCGGTCGGCCAGGGCCTGCTCCAGGAAGGGCTCGTCGTCCGGACCGAGCCCGGCGCGCAGCGAGTCCAGGAACATCAGCCGGTCCTCCGCCCGCTCCGTCTCCCAGGTCGCCGCGAGGAGTTCGCGCGCGGCGGCCGGCTCACGCGAGCGCAGGGCGCCGAGAAGGGCGACCCGCTCGGCGAAGAGGCCCTCCTGCCAGAGCCGCCGCACCCCGTCCGGGTCCCGCGGGCCGGGCCCCGCCGCCGGCCCGCCGGGCAGGGAACGCAGGGCGAACCGCCAGTCCGGGTTGAACCGGGCCAGCCACAGGGCGCGCGGTCCCGCGAACCGCAGCGCCGCCGGACGCAGGTCCGTACGCCCCCGCGCGGCGTCGAGCAGGGCGGGCAGCGCCGCCGGGGGCGCCGCGAAACCGCGGGCGTTCGCGGCCGCGAGCCACTGGGGCAGCAGCTCCATGAGATCCGGCGCCGCGCCCCGGCGGCCACCGGCCGAGGCGCCGGGGCGGTCGGCGAGCAGCGTCGTGAGCCGGCGCGCTGCGGCGGGCGGCAGCCCGGGACGCCGGTCCTCGGGCGCGGGCTCCGGACGCCCGGCGGCGCGCGCGGGCCGCAGACCGGCCCGTCGCCGTACGGTCGCCACGGCCGCCGCGTCCAGCAGGGCCAGCGGGGCGCGGGGCCCGGGCGCGGTGCCCGCGGGGGTGCGCCGGTCCGTGCCCAGCAGGGCCGAGGTCACCAGCTCCTCCCAGGCGGCCGGGAGGGACGCCTCCGCGGCGGGGGTGGTCCTGCTCATGAGCTTCCCTTCCGACGGGTGGCCCGGAGCGGTCGAAGACTCACCTGCGCCGAGTGTCCAGTGATGCCCGAAAGATTCCTGCGGGGAGCGGGAGCGGGCGTGCCGCTCAGCACAGCGGCACCACCTCACCGGCCCCCTCGGGCCATGCCGCCAATGGGGTGAACCCCTGGTGGCCGCACTCGCCGAAGACGCTGAGCGGGGCGCCGCCCGACACGGCGACCAGGCGCCACAGCCCGGGGCGGGACCGCGCGGCCGGGGTGAGCGGCAGGGCCGTGTCCCCGTCGGCGTCGGCCAGCTGCCAGCCCTCACCGTCCGGGGCGGGTATCACCCGCTCCAGTGTCACCGGGACCGAGTCCAGCCAGGGGTCGTCGCGCAACGCCTCGCCGTAACGGGCGAGCGCCCGGGCCGTCGTCGTCCCCGCCGGCCGCGCCGCCGTCGGCGCGGCCGGCGCGAACCGCTCCCCCAGGGCCGCGCGCGGCCCGCCCGCGCCCGGGTACGCGGACAGCTCCGCGTCCAGGGCCAGCCCGACCGGCAGCGCGAGCTCCGGGGCGCGGCCCGCCGCACCGTAGGACAGGAGCAGCGCCGTGCGGCCCGACTCCGTGCCGTACAGCCAGATGCGCCGGGTGGTCAGCCGGCCGTCCGCCGTGTCGTACTGGGCGAGGACCAGCCAGCGGTCCCGCACCGGCGGGCCGTCCGCCGTCGCGGGCAGGCCGACACGGGAGCGGACCGTCGCGGCCAGGCCCTGCGGCAGCCGCTCCCGGCGCAGCCAGCCCCGGCCGAGGAGGTGGAGCAGCGCGCACTCCTCCAGCAGCCGCACCGGCCAGCCCGGACCGGTGCCCGGGAGCGCGCCCAGCTCCCGCACCCGGGCGGCCAGTCCCGGCGCCTGCGCGTCGACCATGCGGGCGGCGGTCTCCTCCCACAGGCCGTAGCCGGACTGCTCGGCCGACGCCAGGCCGCCGCGCAGCAGATCCGTCAGGCGCTGCTCCAGTTCGGTCGCGCCCGCGTCGATCCGCTCGGCCCGCCGTTCCGCCCTGCGCCGTGCCGCCTCCGGACCGGCGGACCCCGGCGGCGCGTCCGGGGCGTCCGCGTCCCCGCGCCGTCCCGTGCGCGTGCGCCGGCCGGCGATCCACTCCTCGGCCCGCTCCGGCGCCCGGTCCGCGCCCCGGCGCACCCCCTGCTCAGTCATGCCACCGAAACTAGGTCCCGGCACTGACAATCGCCCCGACGGGCACGTCCGCGCAGGTCGGAGCGATTGTCAGTGGCGTGGTGCACGGTTGGTGACAGATCCGAACCGGCCGAGCTGGAGGGGGACTCAGCCATGCCCGTGTCCGTTGAACCGACGTCCGTCGACCCGAGCCGGAGCGGCTCCGCGCCCGCGAAGCCGCCGGCGGCCGAGGCCCTGCGCCCGCACGCGGAGGTGACCTTCGCCGCCGAACTCGCCGCGCTGGCGGCGCGGGACGACCGTCCGCGCCCGGCCCGCTGGCGGCTGTCGCCGTGGGCCGTCGTCACCTACCTGCTCGGCGGCACACTGCCGGACGGCACCGTGATCACACCGAAGTACGTCGGCCCCCGCCGCATCGTCGAGGTCGCGGTGACCACCCTCGCCACCGACCGCGCCCTGCTCCTCCTCGGTGTGCCCGGCACCGCGAAGACCTGGGTCTCCGAGCACCTGGCCGCGGCGGTCAGCGGCGATTCGACCCTGCTGGTGCAGGGCACGGCCGGCACCCCGGAGGAGGCCATCCGCTACGGCTGGAACTACGCCCGGCTGCTCGCCCACGGCCCCAGCCGCGACGCCCTCGTGCCCAGTCCGGTGATGCGGGCCATGGCGGAGGGCAGGACGGCCCGCGTCGAGGAGCTGACCCGCATCCCGGCCGACGTGCAGGACACGCTCATCACGATCCTGTCGGAGAAGACGCTGCCCATACCGGAACTGGGCCAGGAGGTGCAGGCGGTCCGCGGCTTCAACCTGATCGCCACGGCCAACGACCGCGACCGGGGGGTCAACGAGCTGTCCAGCGCGCTGCGCCGCCGCTTCAACACCGTGGTGCTGCCCCTGCCGGAGACGCCGGAGGCGGAGGTGGACATCGTCACGCGCCGGGTCGGCCAGATCGGGCGCTCCCTCGACCTGCCGGCCGTGCCGGCCGGCATCGACGAGATCCGCCGCGTCGTCACCGTCTTCCGCGAACTGCGCGACGGGGTCACGGCCGACGGCCGTACGAAGCTCAAGTCGCCCAGCGGCACGCTGTCGACCGCGGAGGCGATCTCCGTCGTCACGGGCGGGCTGGCGCTGGCCGCCCACTTCGGCGACGGCGTGCTGCGGGCCGGGGACGTCGCCGCGGGCCTCCTCGGCGCCGTCGTCCGCGACCCGGCGGCCGACCGGGTCGTCTGGCAGGAGTACCTGGAGACCGTCGTCCGCGAGCGCGACGGCTGGAAGGACCTCTACCGCGCCTGCCGGGAGGTCACCCCATGAGCGACGGGGGGAGGGACGCCGCCGGCCCGCTGCTGCTCGGCATACGGCATCACGGGCCCGGGTCGGCGCGGGCCGTGCGGGCGGCACTGGAGGAGGCCCGGCCCGGCGTGGTGCTGATCGAGGGACCGCCGGAGGCGGACGCGCTGATCCCGCTGGCCGCCGGGGAGGACATGCGCCCGCCGGTCGCGCTGCTCGCCCACGCCGTGGACGAGCCCGGCCGCTCGGCCTTCTGGCCGCTGGCCGAGTTCTCCCCGGAGTGGGTCGCGATCCGCTGGGCGCTGCGCCACGGCGTCCCGGCCCGCTTCATCGACCTGCCGGCCGCACACACGCTGGCCCGGACGGGGGACGACGACGGCGACGGGGAGACCGGCGGCCGCGAACCCCCGCCGGATGCCGGGGTGCGGGTCGATCCGCTGGGGGCGCTGGCCGAAGCCGCCGGGTACGACGACGCCGAGCGCTGGTGGGAGGACGTCGTCGAGCACCGGGGCGTGGGAAGGGGCGACGCGGTCGCGCCGTTCACCGCGCTCGAGGAGGCCATGACCGTGCTGCGCGAGGAGTACGGCAGCGGGGGACACCGGCGGGACCTCGTGCGCGAGGCGCACATGCGGCTGCGGATCCGGGAGGCGCGGCGGGAGTCCGAGAGCGGCGTGGCCGTGGTGTGCGGGGCCTGGCACGTGCCGGCGTTGCGGCGGAAGGCGGCCGTCGCCGCCGACCGGGCCCTGCTGAAAGGGCTGCCCAAGGTGAAGACGGACATGACCTGGGTGCCCTGGACCAACCGGAGGCTCTCCCGGGCGAGCGGGTACGGCGCGGGCGTCGACTCGCCCGGCTGGTACGCGCACCTGTTCGGCGCCCCGGACCGGCCGGTCGAGCGGTGGCTGACCAAGGTGGCGGGGCTGCTGAGGGACGAGGACCGGATCGTCTCGTCCGCCCATGTCATCGAGGCCGTACGGCTGGCGGAGACGCTCGCGGCGCTGCGCGGGCGTCCGCTGCCCGGACTGAGCGAGACGACCGACGCGGTCCGGGCGGTGCTGTGCGAGGGCTCCGACGTGCCGCTGACCCTGGTGCACGACCGGCTGGTCGTCGGCGACGTGCTGGGGGAGGTGCCCGCCACGGCGCCCGCCGTGCCGCTGCAGCGGGACCTCGCGCGGATCCAGCGCCGGCTGCGGCTGAGACCGGAGGCCCCGGAGCGGGAGCTGGAGCTCGACCTGCGCAAGGAGACCGACGCGGCACGCAGCCGGCTGCTGCACCGGCTGCGGCTGCTCGGCATCGGCTGGGGAGAGCCGGCCGCCTCGCGCGGCAGCACGGGGACCTTCCGGGAGACCTGGCGGCTGCGCTGGGAACCGGAGCTGTCCCTGCGGGTCGCCGAGGCCGGCGTGTGGGGGACGACCGTACGCGCCGCGGCGACCGCCAGGGCCGAGGCGGACGCCGTCGCCGCGCGGCACCTCGCCGAGGTCACCGGGCTCGCCGAACGCTGCCTGCCGGCCGGTCTGCCGGAGGCGCTGCCCACGGTGATGCGGGTCCTCGCCGACCGCGCGGCCCTCGACACGGACGTCGGCCATCTCGCCCGGGCGCTGCCCGCCCTGGCCCGCGCGCTGCGCTACGGCGACGTACGCGGCACCGGCACCGCGGCACTGGCCGAGGTCGCCGCCGGCCTCGCCGAGCGGGTCTTCGTCGGACTGCCCCCGGCCTGCGCCGCGCTGGACGCGGACGCCGCCGAGGAGATGCGGCGCCATGTCGACGCCGTGCACGGCGCGGTGGGTCTCCTCGGCGACACCCCCACACCGGGCCACGGGGAGCTGCGCGCCCGCTGGCAGTCGGTGCTGCGGACGCTGTCCGCGCGGGACACCGTGCCCGGCGTCCTGCGCGGGCGGGCCGTGCGGCTGCTGCTGGACGGCGGGGAACTGGCACAGGACGAGGCGTCGCGGCTCATGGGGCTCGTGCTGTCGCCGGGCACACCGCCGGCGGACGCGGCCGCGTGGATCGGGGGCTTCGCCGGCGGAGGGGCCGGCGACGGGCTGCTCCTGGTCCACGACGAGCGGCTGCTCGGGCTGGTCGACGCGTGGCTGACGGGCGTACCGGCGGAGGCGTTCACGGACGTGCTGCCGCTGCTGCGGCGGACGTTCTCGGCGTACGAGCCAGGGGTGCGGCGCACCCTGGGCGAACTGGTCCGGCGCGGGCCCGGGACCGGCGGGGGCACGACGGCCGCCGGCACCCCCGGTTTCGCGCCCGGCCCCGACACCGCGCGCGCGGACGCCGTGCTGCCGGTCCTGCGGCTGCTGCTCGGGACGGACGGGGACGACGAGGGAGCACGCGACGCCTGCGCGGGAGCGGCGGGACGACGGACACGCGGCACCAGGGAGAGGCGCGCATGACGGAGGCGGAGGCGACGACGGACCCGGCGCGGGAGCGGCTGCGCAGATGGCGGCTGGTGCTCGGCGGGGACGCGGCCGACGGGACCGGATGCGCGCTGTCCGGACAGGACGCCGCGATGGACGGGGCGCTCACCGCGCTCTACGGCAAGGGGGACAAGCCGCGGGCGGGCCGGGACCGTTCGGCGGGGCTCGGGACGTCGGCGCCCTCGGTGGCGCGCTGGCTCGGCGACATCCGGACCTACTTCCCCTCCTCCGTGGTCCAGGTCATGCAGCGCGACGCCATCGACCGGCTCGGGCTCGCCACGCTCCTGCTGGAACCGGAGATGCTGGAGGCGGTCGAGGCCGACGTCCACCTCGTCGGCACGCTGCTGTCGCTGAACGAGGCGATGCCGGAGACGACCAGGGAGACGGCACGGGCGGTCGTGCGCAAGGTCGTCGAGGACCTGGAGGAGCGGCTCGCCACGCGCACCCGGGCCACCCTCACCGGCGCCCTCGACCGCGGCGCCCGCACCAGCCGGCCACGCCACCACGACATCGACTGGAACCGCACGATCGCGGCCAACCTCAAGCACTACCTCCCGGAGCACCGGACGGTCGTGCCCGAGCGGCTCATCGGCTACGGGCGGGCCGCGCGGTCGGTGCGCAAGGAGGTCGTGCTCTGCGTCGACCAGTCCGGGTCGATGGCGGCGTCCGTGGTCCACGCCTCCGTGTTCGGGGCGGTGCTGGCGTCCATGCGGTCGATCAGCACACGGCTCGTCGTCTTCGACACGGCGGTCGTCGACCTCACCGACCGGCTCGACGACCCCGTCGACGTCCTCTTCGGCACCCGGCTCGGCGGCGGTACGGACATCAACCGGGCGCTCGCGTACTGCCAGTCGCGGATCACCCGGCCGGCGGAGACGGTGGTCGTACTGATCAGCGACCTCTACGAAGGCGGCATACGCGACGGGATGCTCAAGCGGGTGGCGGCGATGAAGGCGTCGGGAGTGCAGTTCGTGACACTGCTCGCGCTGTCCGACGAGGGCGCGCCCGCCTACGACAGGGAGCACGCCGCGGCGCTCGCCGCGCTGGGATCGCCGGCGTTCGCCTGCACACCCGATCTGTTCCCGGAGGTGATGGCGGCGGCGATCGAGAAGCGGCCGTTGCCGGTACCCGATGGGGGGTGAGCGGGCGGCGGACCCGGTGGGCCGGCGCCGACCCGCACCTGACTCGCGGGTGACGAACGGCTCCACGGGGCATCACCTCCCGGACGGCCGGAAGCCGTCGGCTCGTCCGGCCGGAACCCCGTGAAGGGGCGCTCGGCCCCCATGGGGGTGAGGGCCGTCCGCCCCGCACCCCGGAGAAACAGGGCGTTCGTCCGCGTTCGCCCCCTCCGGATTTTTTCGCGGGACCTCACCGGGTCGGCCCCGGCCCGGTGAGGCCCTTCACATCCGGCACGCGGTGCCAGAGAAGGCGGCATCATGTGACAGGTATCACCGCTCATGTGTGACTCGCGATTTAGAGAGGTCCCCCCGGCGGAGATAACCTGCGAGACGGACATGCCGCGCGCTCGGACACCGTGTGCGCCTCCCTTGTGACACAGCGGACGTCACGTTGCCCTTCGCGGCACGCCCACGCATCCAACGAACCGCGAGATCACTGATAGGGACGGAAGCGCGTGGACCTGTTCGAGTACCAGGCGAGGGACCTCTTCGCCAAGCACGATGTACCGGTGCTGGCCGGTGAAGTCATCGACACGCCTGAGGCGGCCCGCGCAGCCACCGAGCGTCTCGGTGGCAAGTCCGTCGTCAAGGCCCAGGTGAAGGTCGGCGGCCGCGGCAAGGCCGGTGGCGTGAAGCTCGCCGCCACCCCGGACGAGGCCGTCGCCCGTGCGACGGACATCCTCGGCATGGACATCAAGGGCCACACGGTCCACAAGGTGATGATCGCCGAGACCGCTCCGGAGATCGTCGAGGAGTACTACGTCTCCTTCCTCCTCGACCGGGCCAACCGCACCTTCCTCTCCATCGCCTCGGTCGAGGGCGGCATGGACATCGAGGAGGTGGCGGCCACCCGCCCCGAGGCCGTCGCCAAGACCCCGATCGACGCCAACGAGGGTGTGACCCCCGCCAAGGCCCGCGAGATCGTGGAGGCCGCGAACTTCCCGGCCGAGGTCGCCGACAAGGTCGCCGACATCCTCGTCACGCTGTGGGAGACCTTCGTCGCCGAGGACGCGCTCCTCGTCGAGGTCAACCCGCTGGCCAAGGTCGCCTCCGGTGACGTCATCGCCCTCGACGGCAAGGTGACCCTGGACGACAACGCCGAGTTCCGTCACCCCGACCACGAGGCCCTCCAGGACAAGGCCGCGGCCAACCCGCTCGAGGCCGCCGCCAAGGAGAAGAACCTCAACTACGTCAAGCTCGACGGCGAGGTCGGCATCATCGGCAACGGCGCGGGTCTCGTGATGAGCACCCTGGACGTCGTCGCCTACGCCGGTGAGGCGCACGGCGGCGTCAAGCCCGCCAACTTCCTCGACATCGGCGGCGGCGCCTCCGCCGCCGTCATGGCGAACGGCCTGGAGATCATCCTCGGCGACCCGGACGTCAAGTCCGTCTTCGTCAACGTCTTCGGCGGCATCACCGCCTGCGACGAGGTCGCCAACGGCATCGTGCAGGCGCTGCAGCTGCTCGCGGACAAGGGTGAGGACGTCACCAAGCCGCTGGTCGTCCGGCTGGACGGCAACAACGCCGAGCTGGGTCGCAAGATCCTCTCCGACGCCAACCACCCGCTGGTCCAGCGCGTGGACACCATGGACGGCGCGGCCGACAAGGCCGCCGAGCTCGCGGCTGCGAAGTAAGGGACGAGGGACTAAACAGCCATGGCTATCTTCCTCAACAAGGACAGCAAGGTCATCGTCCAGGGCATGACCGGTGCCACGGGCATGAAGCACACCAAGCTCATGCTGGCCGACGGCACGAACATCGTCGGTGGCGTGAACCCGCGCAAGGCGGGCACCTCCGTCGACATCGACGGCAACGAGATCCCCGTCTTCGGCACGGTCGCCGAGGCGATGGAGAAGACCGGCGCCAACGTGTCCGTCCTCTTCGTCCCGCCGGCCTTCGCCAAGGCCGCCGTCGTCGAGGCGATCGACGCCCGGATCCCGCTCGCCGTCGTCATCACCGAGGGCATCGCGGTGCACGACTCCGCCGCGTTCTACGCCTACGCCGTGGAGAAGGGCAACAAGACCCGGATCATCGGCCCGAACTGCCCGGGCCTGATCAGCCCCGGTCAGTCGAACGCCGGCATCATCCCGGGCGACATCACCAAGCCGGGCCGTATCGGCCTGGTCTCGAAGTCCGGCACGCTGACGTACCAGATGATGTACGAGCTGCGTGACATCGGCTTCTCCTCGGCGGTGGGCATCGGTGGCGACCCGGTCATCGGCACCACGCACATCGACGCGCTCGCCGCGTTCGAGGCCGACCCCGACACCGACCTGATCGTGATGATCGGTGAGATCGGCGGCGACGCCGAGGAGCGGGCCGCGGCCTACATCAAGGAGAACGTGAAGAAGCCGGTCGTCGGCTACGTCGCGGGCTTCACCGCGCCCGAGGGCAAGACCATGGGCCACGCCGGCGCCATCGTCTCCGGTTCCTCCGGCACGGCCGCCGCCAAGAAGGAGGCCCTCGAGGCCGCCGGCGTCAAGGTCGGCAAGACGCCGACCGAGACGGCGAAGCTGGCGCGCGCGGTCCTCGCCGGCTGAGTCACCGGCGCACAGCAGTACGGCACGGGTGGGCCCGTTCCCCGCGAGGGAGAACGGGCCCACCGTCGTCCTCACCCGTGGGTCAGCGCGCTTGCGGCGTCAGCCGCCCGGGTCCGCGCGGCAGCTCCTCGCGCAGCCGGGCGCGCAGCTCCCGCTGCTCCTCCGACAGGGGCCCGGGCGCCACGTGGGGCGGAACGCCGCGGACCGTCTCGCCCGCCGGCACGGGCGGCTCGTAGCGGGTGGGGGCGGTGCGCAGGGTGAGCGCCGTGGTGCCGACGAGGACGACCGTGAAGGCGATGGCGGCCCGGGTCCAGAACCGGGCCCGGCGCTCGCTGCCGCCGCGCACCGCCGGGGGGTCGGCGGTGCGCAGCCGACCGGTGGCGGCCAGTTCGGCCAGCCGCCGGTGCAGCTCCCGCGGATCCGACAGGTCCGGCAGCCGGGCGGCGACGGTCTCGCGGGCGTGCAGCAGCCGGCCGGCCGCCGCCCGGGTGGTGGCCTCCGTCTCCGCCGCCGTCTCGGGCAGTCCGAGGCCGACACCGTCGTGCAGCAGGAGCGTGCGGCGGTACGGCGGCGGCAGGCGCAGCAGCACCTCGAGGAGCGCGCGGTCGGCCGCCTCGGGCGGCGGAGGCTCGGGCCGCCGGTGGTGGCGGCGGTAGCGGTGCCACGGGGA
Organism: Streptomyces sp. NPDC016640; assembly: GCF_043076215.1. Taxonomy (NCBI): domain Bacteria; kingdom Bacillati; phylum Actinomycetota; class Actinomycetes; order Kitasatosporales; family Streptomycetaceae; genus Streptomyces; species Streptomyces sp. NPDC016640. The sequence continues at coordinate 586,841 of NZ_JBIBRG010000001.1, read as the reverse complement.
CAGCGCCCACTCGTGGGCCGCCGCGCGCACCCAGCCGGCCGGGTCCGGGTCGCGGGCCACCTCCGGCCAGCGGTCCCAGGCCAGTTGGAAGGCCCGCTCCACGGATTCACGGGCGAGGCCGCGGCGGCCGGTGAGCAGGTACGTCTGCCGGACGAGCGCGGGGGCGCCCACGGCGTACAGGGCGTCGAAGGCCTGAGCGGGTGTCAGGGCCGGGGCTCGCGGGCCGGCGGAGGGCCGCGACGGCGGCGGGGGCGCCTGGGTGGACGCGGCAGGCTCCGGCACGGCGCCGGGGGCTGCCGTGCCCCGGCCCCGGCGTCCGCCACCCGGCTCGTCCGGACACACCGTCACCACCGCCGTGCGGGCCCCTCGCCGACGGTCCGGCGCGGACCCCGGTGCGGCGACCCCGGTGGTCCGGTCCGCCGGCCCGGTCAGATCGGCCAGCAGTCTCGCGTACGCCTCCCGCTTCCGGCCGCGCGGTGTGCTGCGGCCGGACTCCCACGCCCGCACCGTCTCGGGCCGGACCCCGACACGCTCGGCGAGCTGAACCCGTGTCAGCGACGCCTCCTCACGCAGGCGTCGGCGGTCCTTGGGCGGAGGGAGGGAGGTGGCAGGGTGCCGCGTCACCGGGCGCCCCTCCGTACGGAAAAGTACATAAACGTATATTGAGCGACACAGCGGCGCTTCGCCTGTTACGCCGGTAAAGCGCGTGTCGTTGGGAGCATGGCGGACGTGACCCCGATGACCGCTCGCCGTTCGACACCGGCCGCCCTGCTCGCCCGGGTGCGCGACCGCTCGCCCGGGCTGCCCTCCGCCCTCCTCGGCGGCGCCCTCGCGGCCGTGCTGGGCCTCGCGGCGTTCACCGCGCTGGTGATGCTGCTGTGGATCAGCTCGCCCTACCCCGACAGCGGACCCGGCGGCGCGCTGCACGTCGCGGCGGCGCTGTGGCTGCTGGCGCACGGCGCCGAACTGGTCCGCACCGACACCCTCTCCGGCGTCCCCGCCCCCATGGGCGTGTCGCCGCTGCTGCTGCTCGTGCTGCCGGTGTGGCTGCTGCGCCGGGCGGCCTGCGACGCCGCGGACGGGGGCGCGGGCGACGAGGCCCCGCTGGTCCCCGGCCGCACCGCGTGGACGGGCGTCGTCCTCGGCTACCTCGCCGTCGGCGCGCCCGCCGCGCTCCACGCCGCCGGCGGCGGGCTGCGGCCGGCGTGGGTGTGGACCGGGGTGTGCGTGACGCTGGTCGCGGTGGCGGCCGCGGGCGCAGGGGTGTGGACGGCGTACGGCCGTCCGAGCGGCCCGCTGGAACGGGTGCTCGGCGCGGTGCTGCCGAGGGGGGTGCGCCATCTGGTCCTCGGACCGGACGGCCGCCCGGGCGCGGCGGCGCGGGCCGCGGCGGCCGGGGCGGTGGTGCTGACCGGGGGCGGGACGCTGCTGCTGGCGGTGTCGCTGGGCGGGCACGGCGGGGAGACCCGAGGGGCCTTCCTGCGCCTGACGGAGGGCTGGTCGGGCTGGCTGGCCGTGCTGCTGCTCTGCGTCACGCTGGTGCCGAACGCCGCGGTGTGGGCGGCGGCGTACGCCGTGGGCCCCGGCTTCTTCCTCGGCACGGACGCCCCGGTGACCCCGCTCGGCTCCGCGCCGGCCCCGCCGCTGCCGCCGTTCCCGCTGCTCGCGGCGGTACCGGACACGGGGGCGGGGACGGCGGTGAACTGGGCGGCCGGGGCGGTGCCGCTGACGGCCGGGCTGGTGGTGGGCTACTTCGTGGGCCGGGGCACCACGACGCACGGCCGCGCGCCCGCCGCCCGGACGGACGGCCGAGCGCCCGCCGGGGCCCGGCCGCGTGGACGTACGTCCGCCGAGGTGTGGACGCGTGGCCGGACCGCCGGGGCGGCGGCGCTGGCGGGCGTGCTGTGCGCGGCCCTGCTGGCCCTGCTGGCCGCGCTCGCGGGCGGTCCGCTGGGCGTGGCCGCGCTCTCCCGGTTCGGTCCGGTGTGGTGGCAGGTGGGCGCCGCGACACTGGCCTGGCTCGGGCCGACGGCGATCGCCACGTCACTGGCGGTACGGGCCTGGCGCGGCCGCGCCCCCGCCGACCCGCCGACCGAGCGGCTTCCGGGACCCCGCGCACCTCGCGACCGTCCCCTCGCCCGGCGGTCCCGGGCCCTCGTCCCCGGGCCCCACCGCTGGTTCCCCCGAAGCCGGCAGCCCGGGGGCGACGGGCGGAAGACACCCGACGGCCTTCCCCGCGACCTGCCGCCGGACCCCGGGCCCACGGCGGCCGCACTCCGGCCCGAGGAGGCGCCGTCCGGCGACTCCGGGGGGTGAGGCCGGCGTCCCGAGGCCGGCGCCGTCAGTCGGTGGTGCCGAGGAGGTCGCGCAGCTCCTCCGGCAGGAGGTCGCCGCAGGACTGGCGGGCCTGCTGGGTGAGGGCGTCGTCGGTACAGGTGTAGTAGTCGCTGTAGACCAGCTGGGCCGTGAAGGACGCGGCGACCAGGGCGAGTGCCAGGGACGCCGTGACCAGGCCGCTCACCGCGGCGGTGGTCCCCGGGCGGCCGGTGCCCGGTCGGTCGGTCCGTCCCTGTGCGGGGGAGTCCGGGTCCGGTGTGCGGGGCTTGGCGCGCAGGGCGCCGACACCCCAGTACAGGGCCAGCGCGCCCAGCAGCAGCGCCACGGAGGGCCAGCCGAAGAGGGCGAAGAAGAAGGCCCACATGCCGGTCAGCAGGGCATAGCGCGCCCGGCGCTGGGTCGGGTCGGTGGGATCCCAGCGCGGACCGGGGCCCTGGGCGCCGCCTCCCTGCCCCTCCGGGCCGCGCGGGCGCTCGCCGAAGTCGCCGGATGAGCGGCCGGGCTGCCGGTCGCTCCAGTTCCGGCCCCAGGGGGAGCGGCCGCCGCCGTCCCCGCCGGACGGGTGCCTCGGCTGCCAGGGCCGGTCGGGGCTCCCCTCCGGCGGCGGCGCGAACGGATTGTCATCCTGGGAGCCCTGGGAGTCGTGGCGCCGGCCGTCGCCGCTGCCCTCGCCCTGGGGCGCGTCGGGCGGCGAGGCGGGGCGCTCCCGCAGCAGCACGGCGCCACGCTCCCCTCCCTGGGCCGACTGCTGGGGGAACGTGAGGAGTCGCAGGCTGCGGTCCGGCATCAAGTGAGCGTCTTCCCCTTAATGAAGCACGGCGTGGTGCGGCGCGGCCGCCTCGCACGACGTATCGACTACGGCTGGGCTGCTGAGCCGACGCGTTCCCGCCGGCTCTCCGGCCCGGGTCCGCCACTCCGTGAACGCTCGGGGCGCAGTTCGCGTTCCCGCGCGCCCCCGGCGTTCCCGGACCCGGCTCTCCCGGACCGGCTCGTCCCAGACGCTACCTTCCGGCCACGCCCCCGTCCCGTGGGGGCCGCCCGATGTGCCGGTATCGTTGCTGGCGGTCGGCCGCTTCGTAGGCTTCCCCGTATCCGGGGGCACGAAGCATTCGTATGAATGTACAAAGCGCTGTGCCGCCGACCGTACAGACGCTCCCCGAGAAAGGGCCCCACCGTGGCCGCCAAGCCCGTGGCCGAGCGCGCCAGGCGTCTCGTCGTGCTGGTCTCCGGATCCGGCACCAATCTGCAGGCACTCCTCGACGAGATCGCCGCCACCGGCACCGAGGCGTACGGGGCCGAGATCGTGGCCGTCGGCGCGGACCGCGACGGCATCGAGGGACTGGCCCGCGCCGAGCGCGCCGGGCTGGCGACCTTCGTGTGCCGGGTCAGGGACCACGCGACCCGTGAGGAGTGGGACGCGGCGCTCGCCGCGGCCGTCGCCGCCCACGAACCGGACCTCGTGGTGTCCGCCGGGTTCATGAAGATCGTGGGGAAGGAGTTCCTCGCGCGCTTCGGCGGGCGGTTCGTCAACACCCACCCCGCGCTGCTGCCCAGTTTCCCGGGAGCCCACGGCGTACGGGACGCGCTCGCGTACGGCGCCAAGGTCACCGGCTGCACCGTCCACTTCGTCGACGACGGCGTCGACACCGGGCCGATCATCGCGCAGGGCGTGGTGGAGGTCCGGGACGAGGACGACGAGAGCGCTCTGCACGAGCGCATCAAGGAAGTCGAGCGAAGGCTGCTCGTCGAGGTCGTGGGGCGGCTCGCCCGCAACGGCTATCGCATCGAGGGACGAAAGGTAGTTATCCAGTGACCGCCGAGAGCAACAAGCGGGCCATCCGACGGGCGCTCGTCAGCGTCTACGACAAGACCGGCCTCGAGGACCTCGCGCGCGGCCTGCACGAGGCCGGCGTGGAGCTCGTCTCCACCGGGTCCACCGCCGCGAGGATCGCCGCCGCGGACGTCCCCGTCACCAAGGTCGAGGAGCTCACCGGCTTCCCCGAGTGCCTGGACGGCCGCGTCAAGACCCTGCACCCGAAGGTCCACGCCGGCATCCTCGCCGACCTGCGCCTGGAGGACCACCGGCGGCAGCTCGGAGAGCTGGGCGTGGAGCCGTTCGACCTCGTCGTCGTCAACCTCTACCCGTTCCGCGAGACCGTCGCCTCCGGTGCCACGCCCGACGAGTGCGTGGAGCAGATCGACATCGGCGGCCCCTCCATGGTGCGCGCCGCCGCCAAGAACCACCCCTCGGTCGCGGTCGTCACCAGCTCCGCCCGCTACGGCGACGTCCTCGCCGCGGTCGGGGACGGCGGCTTCGACCTGACCACCCGCAAGCGGCTGGCCGCCGAGGCCTTCCGGCACACGGCCGCCTACGACGTCGCCGTCGCCTCCTGGTTCGCCTCCGAGTACGCCCCCGTCGACGACTCGCGGTTCCCCGACTTCCTCGGCGCCACCTGGGAGCGCAAGAACACCCTGCGCTACGGCGAGAACCCGCACCAGCCCGCCGCGCTCTACGTCTCGGGCACGGGCGGCCTCGCCGAGGCCGAGCAGCTGCACGGCAAGGAGATGTCCTACAACAACTACACGGACACCGACGCCGCCCTGCGCGCCGCCTACGACCACGACGCGCCCGCCGTCGCGATCATCAAGCACGCCAACCCGTGCGGCATCGCGGTCGGCGCGGACGTCGCCGAGGCGCACCGCAAGGCGCACGCCTGCGACCCGCTGTCCGCGTTCGGCGGTGTGATCGCCGTGAACCGGCCGGTGAGCAAGGAGATGGCCGAGCAGGTCGCGGAGATCTTCACCGAGGTCATCGTCGCGCCGGACTACGAGGACGGCGCCCTCGAAGCCCTCACCAAGAAGAAGAACATCCGCGTGCTGCGCGCCCCCGAGGCCCCGGCCGCGCCCGTCGAGGTGAAGCCGATCGACGGCGGCGCCCTCCTCCAGGTCACCGACCGCCTCCAGGCCGAGGGCGACGACCCGGCCACCTGGACCCTGGCCACCGGCGAGGCCCTCTCCGAGGCCGAACTGGCCGATCTCGCCTTCGCCTGGCGGGCCTGCCGCGCGGTGAAGTCCAACGCGATCCTGCTCGCCAAGGACGGCGCCTCCGTCGGCGTCGGCATGGGCCAGGTCAACCGCGTCGACTCCGCGAAGCTGGCGGTGGAGCGGGCGGGCGCCGAGCGCGCGGCCGGTTCCTACGCCGCCTCCGACGCCTTCTTCCCCTTCCCCGACGGCCTGGAGATCCTCACCGGGGCCGGAGTGAAGGCCGTGGTCCAGCCCGGTGGTTCGGTCCGCGACGAGCAGGTCGTCGAGGCCGCGGAGAAGGCGGGCGTGACGATGTACTTCACCGGGACGCGGCACTTCTTCCACTGACGTCCCCGTGCGTCCGGCCGCCCGCGCGGGCGGCCGGACACACCGGCCCCGGCTGCTCGGGGTCACGTGGAAGCGCGCAGCGCCGCCCAGGTCTTGGCGCCCACGTCGCCGTCGACGTCCAGTCCCCGGTCGCTCTGGAACCGCCTGACCGCCGACATGGTGTCCTTGCCGAACTGGCCGTCGACGCCCGAGCGGCCGACGCCGTAGCCCCGCTCGGTGAGCATGCACTGCACCTGGACCACGCGCCGGCCGCTGTCGCCGTAGACGGTGAGCTCGGTGCCGGAGTAGTACGTGCACTGGGAGAGCCACGGCGCGGTGGCGGGACCGGTCGCCGGCCCGGTGGGGGAAGGCGCCGCGGTGCCGCCTCCGCCGCCCTGCGCGCCGGCGCCGCCCGGACCGGCGTCCGCCGCGCCGGAACCACCGGCTCCTTCCGTCGGCTCCGTGCGGGTGCCCCCTGCCTCCTCGCCCTTCGCCCCGGCGTCGCTCCTCTCCTCCGCCGTGCCCTTCCCCGCACTCTTTCCCGCGCCCTTCCCCCTCCCCTGCTCCGCGCCGCCGCCGGACGGTGAGGCGGAGGGGAGCGGCAGGAGCGGGGCCAGGGCGTCGTCGGCGGTGCTCCCGCCGGTGGCCGCCGTGGGGCCCGGGGAGGCCGCTCCGTCGAGCGGTGGGCGGGTGAGCAGATAGGCGCCGACCGCCACGGCGCACACGGCGAGGCACGCGGCGACGGCGAAGTACGGCCCGTGCCGCCGGCGTCGCTCACGGCTCTCCACGGTGGGCGCCCGGTACGCGCCCGGGGGCGTCGCGGGCCCGAACGCGGGGCCGGGAACGGGCGCGGCCACCCGCTCGGTCGGCGTCCGCGGGGGTCCGGCCGGTCCGGCGGGGGCCTGTGCCAGCTCCTCGTACGCCTGCTGCCGGGCGAGCAGCCGGGCGCTCAGCGGTTCCGGCCAGGAGGGGCCGGGGCCCTCCGCCGCCTCCGCGGCCGCGTCGATCAGCTGCCGTGCGGCGGGCCGCACGGCGGGATCCTTGGCGAGGCAGGCGGACAGCAGGGTGGCCAACCGCGGGTCGGCCGCCGCGAGTTCCGCCATGACCTCGGGGTTCGGCTCCTCGAAGGCGATGCGGTGCAGCACGTCCACGCCGGTCCCGTCGCCGAACGGCGCGTTGCCGGTGGCGGCGTAGACGAGGGTGCCGGCGAGCGAGAACACGTCGGAGGCGGTGTCGCAGCGGCTCTCGCGCAGATACTCGGGGGACATGTAGGCGGGTGTGCCGACCCGGGAACCGGTGACGGTGATCGCGCTGCTGTCCATGGCACGCGAGATGCCGAAGTCGATGACCCGGACGCCGTCCAGGGAGAGGATCACATTGGACGGCTTGAGGTCCCGGTGGACGATCCCGGCGGCGGACAGCGCGGACAGCGCCCGCCCCAGCTCGCCCACCAGCCGCCACACCCCGGCGGGGTCCAGCCTGCCGCATCCGCGCACGGCGTCGGTGAGGTTGAGGCCGGGGAGGTACTGCGTGGCCATCCACAGCAGCGAGTCCGCGAACCCGGTGCCGAGCAGGCGCGGCGCGTACGGCGCCCCGATCCGGGCGTGCACGGCGGCCTCCCGCTCGAATCGCCGCCGGAACTCGGGGTCCTCCGCGTACTCGGGCCGGATCACCTTCACCGCGGCGAGACCCGGGCGGCGGTCGCCGGTGGGCCGGGCCAGATAGACCCGGCCCATCCCGCCGCTGCCGAGCCGCCCGAGCGGCACGTACGGCCCGATCCTCGCGGGATCCCCGGGCTGCAGCGGTGCCGCACCGGTCCGCCGCACGGCGGCCCCACCGGACGCCGATGTGTACGGCGGCCCGGGCCGCTGGTCTGTCATGAATGAGTCCCCCGACTGTCCTCACGTCCGTAAAATGCTGGTGTGTCATGCCAGCTGACGGGAGGTTACCGTCTCGGGGCGGGGGGAGTGGCCCGGAGTCACGGACGAGTGTGCGCGGCTCTGCCCGGGGCCGCCGCGCGGATGTGACGGCTCTGCCCGGGGCCGCCGCGCGGATGTGACGGTTCCGCCGCACCTGGACGGTGGAGCGGACGGCGCCGGGCCTGGTGGGGCGAAGACGTTCCACGACATCCTTCAGGCCCCGCGTTCTCCGGGCCCCGCATCCTCCGGGCCCCGCGTTCGGCCGGGCGGCGAGGACGGACGCGGGTCTCGCCCTCACCATCGGGGGGTGCCCCGGACCGCCGGGGAGCTCGGGACCGCCCCTCCCCCCCCGGTCGCTCGGGTCCGACGTTCCCCGGTCCGGCGGGGGAGGGGGTGCGGGAACCCCGGCGGAGCGCCGGAGCCTCCCTGTGACACGGCGAGTCGCCGAAGGCGGTCAGCGGCTCAGTAGCGAGGTCGCCTGAACCACTCGGCGCTGGCCCGCTTCGAGGCGAAGACGATCGTCAGGATCGCGACGACGATGATGAGCAGGCCGAGGAGGTAGAGGGGGATCGAGAAGATGCCGCTGACGATCGCGAACGAGGCGTACACGATCGAACAGACACGGACGCCGTTGCCGCCGTTGGCGTACTGCAGCAGCAGCACCAGACCGAGGATCGCGAAGACGGCGGCCAGGCCCAGGAAGAAGACGACGACGCCCTTGCCCAGGTCGGCGTACCGCTCGGCCTCGGCGTCACCGGTGATGCCGGCCTCGAGCATCGTCGTGTCCCAGTCGGCCAGCGCCTTGCCGTAGACGGCCGCGATGACGGCGTGGGCCGCGGCGATCACCGCGAGCAGGACCTGCGCGGCGCGCGTGATGCCGGGCATCCGGGCGGGAGCGTAACCGCCGCCGTACGGCTGGGACACCGGAGGGGCCGCCGGATAGCCGTAGCCCTGCTGCGGGGCGCCGGGCTGCTGGGGGTAGCCGTAGCCGGGTCCGGCGGGGGGCTGCTGGGGCGGCTGCCCGTAGGGGTTGTTCGGGTCGCCGAAACTCATGGCGGTTCTTCCTCCGTCTGTGCATCGGGTGCGGGGACGGTGCGAGGCACGGCGCGGAGGAAGTCCTACAGATGCGGTCCGTCCCCCCGGTTCTGCCCGCGGCACTGTGCCACTCATCGTTCTTGACCGTTCCGTTGCTGTCCAGGCGTACACCGTAGGCGTTGTGCAAGTGCAACATCACTGATCTTGACCGGATTCGAACCGGAGAAGACCGGTCGCGTGGTGCGGACCCCGCGGCCGCCCGGAATGCGGGCGGATTGGAACCGGGGCCCGGTCATCCGCGAGGATGGGGTCATGACCGCCCAGATTCTCGATGGCAAGGCCACCGCAGCAGAGATCAAGTCCGATCTGACCGCCCGCGTGGCGGCGCTGAAGGAGAAGGGCGTCACGCCCGGCCTCGGCACGATCCTCGTCGGGGAGGACCCCGGCAGCCAGAAGTACGTCGCCGGGAAGCACCGCGACTGCGCCCAGGTCGGCATCGCCTCCATCCAGCGCGAGCTGCCGGACACCGCCACGCAGGCGGAGATCGAGGCCGTCGTCCGCGAGCTGAACGAGGACCCCGCCTGCACCGGCTACATCGTGCAGCTGCCCCTGCCCAAGGGCATCGACGAGAACCGCATCCTCGAGCTGATGGACCCGGACAAGGACGCCGACGGCCTGCACCCGATGAACCTCGGCCGTCTCGTCCTCAACGAGCCGGCCCCGCTGCCCTGCACCCCCAACGGCATCATCACCCTGCTGCGCCGCCACGGCGTGGAGATCAAGGGCGCCGAGGTCGTGGTCGTCGGCCGCGGTGTCACCATCGGCCGCCCGATGCCGCTGCTGCTGACCCGGCGCAGCGAGAACGCCACCGTGACCCAGTGCCACACCGGCACCCGCGACCTGGCGGCCCACCTCAGGCGCGCGGACATCATCGTCGCCGCCGCGGGCTCGGCCCATCTGATCCGCCCCGAGGACGTCAAGCCGGGCGCGGCCGTCCTCGACGTCGGGGTCTCCCGCAGCGCCGAGGGCAAGATCGTGGGCGACGTCCACCCGGGCGTGGCCGAGGTGGCCGGCTGGGTCGCCCCGAACCCCGGCGGTGTCGGCCCGATGACGCGGGCCCAGCTGCTGGTCAACGTGGTCGAGGCGGCGGAGCGCAGTGTCGGCTGAGCGCAGCGCACCCAAGGCGCGGGAAGCGGCCGGGGCCGAGGAGGTCACGGTCACCGATCCCGTCAGCGCGCCCGACGCCGAGGGCCGGCCGCGCCGCACCACCCGCCGGTTCCCGCTGTTCACCCGGGACACCGCGCGCCCCGAGGGCGGCGGCAGGGCGGCTCCCGGCGACGCCCCGGCGCCCGCCCGGCAGTGGCCGATTCTCGCCGTGCTGCTCGTGGTCGGACTGGGGCTGCTGCTGACCGCGACGGACCAGTTCCGGCTCGGCACGCTGCTGATCGGCCTGGCCCTGCTGACCGGCTCCGCGCTGCGCTGGCTGGTGCCGGACGTCGGCATGCTCGCGGTGCGCTCCCGGTTCACCGACATCGTCACCTACGGCGGGATGGGCCTGGCGATCGCGCTGCTGGCGCTGATGGTGCAACCCGATCCGCTGCTGGAGATCCCGTTCCTGAAGGACACGCTGCACTTCACCGTGAGCGGCTAGGGGCACGGAACGCCGGGGCCCGCGGCGGCGGTCCGTCACACCCCTGTGACAGACGCCGGCCCGTCGCATCCCCGCGGGATACGCCGGCCCGTCCTCACCCCCGTGAGAGGACGGGCCGCCGTCGGGATCAACACTCCTGCACGAAGAAGCGGCTGTTCAACGGCTGTCCGGCCGCTGTGGCACGGAAGTGACCGTTCCGGTACGTCCTCCGGAATCCCCGTACACGTTTGCGATGTGTCCGCGGGCCGGCACCCCGCCCGGCCCGCGCGAGGTGCCCGCGGCGGGACGGGCCGGGACGGGCGGGCCGTCCGGGACGGGTGTGCGTCCCCATGCGGTCGGTTTGTGTCCGTGTATTGACAAATTCGCGGATGTGTGTCCAAGTGGGATAACCGCAGAGCCGGTGTGAACAATCGGGACGGTCCGGGGTGTCCCGCTCACCGGTCCCGGGCGCCGTTCGGCCGAGGGGTGGCCGATGGGACACTGGACCGCGAGATCGCAGGCGTGCGGGGGTGCGCGCCCACCGGCCTGATGCACCCGTGCGCCCCCGCCCCGGGAACTGGGACCCTTCCCTGCGGTATCCCTGTGGGTAGCGGGAACGGGGACTCGGCGGAGAGCGCCGTGCGCGAGGGAAGAACCAGCACGTACCGGGGGGAAGAGGGGGAAGCAGTGCCTCGTTGGAAGGCCTTGCCGGATGAACTCGATCCGCAGATCAGGGAGTTCACGAGCCAGCTCAGGCGGGTCGTGGACCGCAGCGGCCTGAGCGTCGCGTCGGTCTCCGACCGCACGGGTTACAGCAAGACGTCCTGGGAGCGTTATCTGAACGGCCGGCTGCTCGCGCCCAAGGGCGCGATCGTGGCCCTGGCCGAGGTCACCGGCACCAACCCGACGCACCTCACCACCATGTGGGAGCTCGCCGAACGTGCCTGGAGCCGCTCGGAGATGCGTCACGACATGACGATGGAGGCGATCCGGATCTCGCAGGCGCGCGCCGCGCTCAGCGAGCTCGCCGGGCCGTCGTCGGGCGCGGGCGGCAGGGCCCGCAAGGGCGGAGCCGCGGTCCGTCCGGGTGTCGCGGGGCCGGCCGGGGCCGGGCCGGGCGTGCCCCCGCAGCCGACCGCCTCGGAGGTGCGCGACGCCTCCGGCGGGGTGCGGGAGGACGGCGTCCCGGGCGGCTCGCCCGGGACGGACCCCTGGGGGGTCGCCGGGCCGTCGCGGCCGGGCCGCCGCGGCACCGGCACCGGGGCCGTTCCGCCCGCCGGGGGCGGGCCCGCGCGGGGGGAGTACGGCGCACCGCCCCGGGAACCGGCCGGCCACGGCCGCTCGGGCGGTTCCGGCGGCAGGCGGCGGACGTCGAGGTTCGTCGTCGGAGCGGTGGGGGCACTGGTGGTGATCGCCGCCGCGTTCTACGTCACCGGGACCCAGGACGACGGGAACGACGGGGCCCGGACGTCCCCGTCGCCCACCGCCACCACCGAGGCGAAACTGCCGCCGGGCGTGAAGTGCAGCGGTGACGGCTGCGACGGGAAGGACGCGGAGGTCATGGGGTGCAGCGGCGAACTCGTGACCACGACCCGCACCGCGACCGTCGGGGCCGCGACCGTGGAGATCCGCTACAGCGAGACCTGCGGCGCGGCATGGGGGCGTATCACCCAGGCGGCGCAGGGGGACCGGGTCGAGATCACCACCGGCACGTCGACGCAGAGCGACACCATCACCGCGGCCGGCGACACGGTCACGTACACCCCGATGGTGCCGGCCGACGGTCGCACCGAGGTCAGGGCCTGCGCGGTCCTGGCCGCCTCCGGCGAGAAGGGCTGCACGGAGTAGGGCCGCACGGAGCAGGGCCGTACGGTGCGGGGCCGTACGGAGCAGGGCCGTACGGAGCAGGGCCGTACGGGGCAGGGCCGTACGGAGCAGGGCCGTACGGTGCGGGGCCGCGCGGAGCAGGCGGCCGCTGAGGCGCGGCCCCGCCTGTATGAGCCCGATCGGACGCGCACATGTGGGGGATGCGTGGGGACGCGCATGCGGCGGCGCGGGGCGGGCACGCGGAGGACATCCGCACGGGAGCCCGGCACGGTCGGTCCCCGGCGGCGGCCGCCCCGTCTCCACCTCTCCCGGACGGGGTGGCCGCACTTTCGCGCGGCTCCCCGTTACCCCTGTGTCCGCACCGTCACTCTGTGGGGCGGGCCACAGGGAGCCCGCCCGTCCGCGCTCGTCGATGCGCGATAGCCTGACGGCTGGATCTCTCTTGACGCCAAGAGATCGATCATCGAAACCGTTGATCGATCATCGCGGCGGGATCCCGCAACCCGGGGCAGGGACCGCCCCACCGCCAGCTGTCATACGGAGAAGCCATGACCCGCACTCCCGTGAACGTCACCGTCACCGGCGCGGCCGGCCAGATCGGTTACGCCCTGCTCTTCCGCATCGCCTCCGGCCAGCTGCTCGGCGCGGACGTGCCGGTCAAACTGCGCCTGCTGGAGATCACCCCGGCGCTCAAGGCCGCCGAGGGCACGGCCATGGAGCTGGACGACTGCGCGTTCCCGCTGCTCCAGGGCATCGACATCACGGACGACCCGAACGTGGCCTTCGACGGCGCCAACGTCGCCCTCCTCGTCGGCGCCCGCCCCCGCACCAAGGGCATGGAGCGCGGTGACCTCCTCGAGGCCAACGGCGGCATCTTCAAGCCCCAGGGCCAGGCCATCAACGCCCACGCCGCGGACGACATCCGGGTCCTCGTGGTCGGCAACCCGGCCAACACCAACGCCCTGATCGCCCAGGCCGCCGCGCCGGACGTACCCGCCGAGCGGTTCACCGCGATGACCCGCCTGGACCACAACCGCGCGCTGACCCAGCTGTCGAAGAAGACCGGCGTCCCGGTCTCCGAGATCAGGAAGCTGACGATCTGGGGCAACCACTCCGCCACCCAGTACCCCGACATCTTCCACGCCACCGTCGCCGGCAAGAACGCCGCCGAGGTCGTGAACGACGAGAAGTGGCTGGCCGAGGACTTCATCCCGACCGTCGCCAAGCGCGGCGCCGCCATCATCGAGGCCCGGGGCGCCTCGTCGGCCGCCTCCGCCGCCAACGCCGCCATCGACCACGTGTACAGCTGGGTCAACGGCACCGACGAGGGCGACTGGGTCTCCATGGGCATCCCGTCGGACGGCTCCTACGGCGTCCCGGAGGGCCTGATCTCCTCCTTCCCGGTCACCGTGAAGGACGGCGCGTACGAGATCGTCCAGGGCCTGGAGATCAACGAGTTCTCCCGCGCCCGCATCGACGCCTCCGTCAAGGAGCTCGAGGAGGAGCGCGAGGCGGTCCGCGGCCTCGGTCTCCTCTGATCCGACCCGCCCGGGATTCCGGGCCCCGCACCGGCTCCGGCCGGTGCGGGGCCCGTCGTGTTCAGCCGGCCAGGCGCTTCTCGAACCAGTGGTCGGCGTAGACGTGGTCGGCGTAGGCCGGGATCTCGGTGTAGCCGCACGCCCGGTACAGCGCCCGCGCCTCGGTGAGCGCCGCGTGCGTGTCGAGCCGTACGACGGTCCAGTCGCGGCGCAGCGCCTCCGCCTCCAGCGCGTCGAGGATGCGGCGCGCCAGTCCGAGCCGCCGGGCGCCGGCGTGGACCCACACGTGCCGGATCTCGCCGATCCCGGCCGCCTGCCGCCGCAGCGCCCCGCAGCCCACCGGACGGCCCTCCTCGTAGGCGACGAAGAACGCCCCCGCGTCCCCCGACACCTCCTCCGGCCTCACCAGGTCCGTCCGGTCGAAGCCCTCGGGGAAGCGGACGTCCAGGTCGCCGGCGTAGGCGTCGAGGCAGGCGCGGGCGTCCGGGGCGTGGCCGTCGACGCGCTCGACGGTGATCGCCGCCAGCCGCAGCAGGCGCCCGGCGGTGGCCAGCGCCCCGGTGAGCCGCGCCCGCTGCTCCGCGTCCAGGCCCCCCAGCACTCCGGCGGCGAGCGAGTCGGCCCGGCGGTTCTGCTCGGTGACCTCCACGCGCCCGGCCGGGGTCAGCCGGACCGTGCGCAGCCGGTTGTCCCCCGGGTGCACGTCCAGCCGGACCATGCCCTGCCGCTCGAGCGTCTTCGTCATCCGGCTCAGATACCCGGCGTCCAGGCCGAGCCGGCTCCGCAGCTCGCGCAGGGAGACCCCGTCGGGGCCGTCGCGCTCCGCGATCTCGAACAGCAGCCGGGCCTCGCCGAGCGGCCGGTCCTGACCGAGGTAGCGGTCGTCGAGCACGCCGATCCGGCGCGTGTAGCAGCGATTGAACCGGCGGAAGTCCGCCACCTGATCCCCTGGCACCGTCTCCATGTTCTTTGACTTTAGTCAAAGAAGTGCGGGGTGGCCAGAGGCCCGCCGGTCCACGCCGACAGCGCTTTCCGTGCCGCGGAACGCAAGCCATTTCTCCCTTTCGCCCTCAAGTTCCGTGACCCAGCGCACTTTCGACCATGGATCACGCATGCATCCGGGGACGAAGGGCAGGCGCACCCGGTCCCGTGGGTGCCACCCGTGTGACCCACGGGCGCCGAACAGGAACGGAAGGCAGTAACCGATCATGGCGGACCGTACGGAGCTCCAGGCACGCGACACCATCCACGCGGGGGGCGAGTGGCGTGCGGCCCTCTCGGGGGCCACGCGCGAGATCGTCGACCCCGCGGACGCCCTGCCGTTCGCCGTGGTCGCCGAGGGCGACGAGAGGGACGCCGACCTCGCGGTGGCGGCCGCCCGGCGCGCCTTCGACGACGGTCCGTGGCCGCACACCCCCGTCGCCGAGCGGGCCGCCCTGCTGCACCGCGTCGCCGACCTGCTCGTACGGGACCGGGAACGGCTCGGCCTGCTGGAGAGCCGGGACGCGGGCAAGACCGTCGAGGAGGGGCGCGTCGACATCGACTGCGTCGCCGACGCCTTCCGCTACTTCGCCGGCCTGGTCGCCGCCGAGGCACCCGGACGCGTCGTCGACGCCGGTTCCCCCCACATCCACAGCGTCGTGGTGCACGAGCCGGTCGGCGTCTGCGCGCTGATCACGCCCTGGAACTACCCGCTGCTCCAGGCCAGCTGGAAGATCGCCCCGGCCCTCGCGGCGGGCAACACCTTCGTGATCAAGCCCAGCGAGATCACCCCCATGACCACCGTCGCCCTCATCGGTCTGCTGACCGAGGCCGGACTGCCCTCCGGGACCGCCAACATCGTCACCGGGCCCGGCCACACCGTCGGCGCCCGGCTCGCCGGGCACCCCGACGTCGACCTGGTCTCCTTCACCGGCGGCCTGGCCAGCGGCACCAAGGTCGCCCAGGCCGCCGCCCCGGGCGTGAAGAAGGTCGCCCTCGAACTCGGCGGCAAGAACCCCAACGTCGTCTTCGCCGACGCCTGCGCCACCGACGAGGGCTTCGACACGGCCGTCGACCAGGCCCTCAACGCCGCCTTCATCCACAGCGGCCAGGTCTGCTCGGCGGGCGCCCGGCTGATCGTCCAGGAGTCGGTCCGGGACCGCTTCGTCGCCGAACTCGCCCGCCGCGCCGAGCTGATCAGGCTCGGCCGGGGCACCGCGGACGGCGTGGAGTGCGGTCCGCTGGTCTCCGCACAGCAGCGCGCGAAGGTCGAGGCGTACGTCGAGTCCGCGCTTGCCGAGGGCGCGGTGCTGCGCTCCGGCGGCAAGCGGCCCGAGCCGTCCGCCGACCGCCCCGGGACCGGCTACTTCTACGAGCCGACCGTCCTGGACCGCTGCCACCGCGGGATGCGCGTCGTGCGCGAGGAGGTCTTCGGACCGGTCCTGACCGTCGAGACCTTCCGCACCGAGGACGAGGCCGTCGCCCTCGCCAACGACACCGAGTACGGGCTGGCCGGCGCCGTATGGACCGCCGACGCGGGACGCGCCCGCCGGGTGGCCGGACGGCTGCGCCACGGCACCGTGTGGATCAACGACTTCCACCCCTACCTCCCGCAGGCGGAGTGGGGCGGCTTCGGCAAGAGCGGAGTGGGCCGCGAACTCGGCCCGGCCGGTCTCGCCGAGTACCGCGAGACCAAGCACGTCTACCAGAACCTGGCGCCGAAGCCGGTGCGCTGGTTCGCGGGCTGAGCCGCCGACCGCCGGGCGGTGTCCGCACACCGCCGCTCCCCGCCGGACGGTGTCCGCGCCCGCCCCGGCCCGACGTCGCCACGCGACCCGCCCACCTGTCCCGAATCCCCGGAGGAGTACCACGCCGATGCCGGATCACACCCACGAACTCCCGCATGAATACGACTACGTCGTCATAGGCGGCGGCACCGCAGGTTCCGTCGTCGCCTCCCGGCTGACCGAGAACCCGGACGTCACCGTCGCCGTCATCGAGGGCGGCCCCAGCGACGTCGGCCGCGACGACGTGCTGACCCTGCGCCGCTGGATGGGCCTGCTCGGCGGCGAACTCGACTACGACTACCCCACCACCGAGCAGCCGCGCGGCAATTCGCACATCCGGCACAGCCGCGCCCGCGTCCTCGGCGGCTGCTCCTCCCACAACACCCTCATCGCGTTCAAGCCGCTGCCGTCCGACTGGGACGAGTGGGAGCGGGCCGGCGCCGAGGGCTGGGGCGCGGCGCGGATGGAGGCGTACTACGCCCGCCTCGAGAACAACATCGTCCCGGTCGACGAGAAGGACCGCAACGCCATCGCCCGCGACTTCGTCGACGCCGCACAGGCCGCGCTGGACGTGCCGCGCGTGGAGGGCTTCAACAGGGAGCCGTTCGACGAGGGCGTCGGCTTCTTCGACCTCGCCTACCATCCGGAGGACAACAAGCGCTCGTCGGCGTCGGTGGCCTATCTCCACCCGGTGATGGACGAGCGTCCCAACCTGACGATCATGCTGGAGACCTGGGCGTACCGGCTGGAGCTGAACGGCACCCGGGCCGAGGGCGTGCACGTGCGCACCAAGGACGGCGAGGAGATCCTCGTCCGCGCCCGGAGCGAGGTCGTGCTGTGCGCCGGCGCCGTCGACTCGCCCCGGCTGCTGCTGCACTCCGGCATCGGCCCGAAGGCCGACCTGGAGGCGCTGGGCATACCCGTGGCGCACGACCTGCCCGGCGTCGGCGAGAACCTGCTCGACCACCCCGAGTCGGTCATCGTCTGGGAGACGAACGGACCCATCCCGGAGAACTCCGCGATGGACTCCGACGCCGGCCTGTTCGTGCGCCGTGACCCCGGACACGCGGGCCCGGACCTGATGTTCCACTTCTACCAGATCCCGTTCACCGACAATCCGGAGCGACTGGGCTACCGGCGACCGGAGTTCGGCGTCTCGATGACCCCGAACATCCCCAAGCCGAAGAGCCGCGGCCGCCTCGGCCTCACCAGCGCCGACCCGTCCGTGAAGCCGGCGCTCGACTTCCGCTACTTCACCGACGAGGACGACTACGACGCCCGCACCCTCGTCGACGGCATCCGCATCGCCCGCGAGATCGCGAAGACCGAACCGCTGGCCGGCTGGCTGAAGCGCGAGGTGGCCCCCGGCCCGGACGTCACCGGCGACGAGGAGCTGAGCGAGTACGCCCGCAAGGCCGCGCACACCGTCTACCATCCGGCGGGCACCTGCCGGATGGGTGCCGCGGACGACGAACTGGCCGTCGTCGACCCCGAGTTGCGGATCCGTGGTCTGGAGGGCATCCGCATCGCGGACGCCTCCGTCTTCCCGGCCATGACCGCCGTCAACCCGATGATCGCGGTGCTGATGGTCGGGGAACGCGCCGTCGACCTGATCGGCGGTGGTGCGTGATGACCACCGCCACCCCGTCCACCGGCGTCGCGGACCGGGCCCCCGCCGCCCCCGTCTTCTCCGTCCGGGGGCTGTGGAAGGTCTTCGGCCCGAAGGCCGGCCGGATCCCCGGCGACCCGGAGCTGGCCGCCCTCGACCCGGCCAGGCTGCGCTCCCGCACCGGCTGCACGGCCGCCGTCCGGGACGTCTCCTTCGACGTCCGCAAGGGCGAGGTCTTCGTCGTCATGGGGCTGTCCGGCTCCGGCAAGTCCACCCTGGTGCGCTGTCTGACCCGGCTGGTCGAGCCGACCGCGGGCACCATCGCCATCGACGGCGAGGACGTCCGCGCCATGGACCGGGCACGGCTGCGCGCCCTGCGCAGACACCGCGCCGCCATGGTCTTCCAGCACTTCGGCCTGCTGCCGCACCGCACCGTCCTCGACAACGTCGCCTACGGCCTGGAGATCCAGGGCATGGGCCGGGCGGAGCGCCGGGAACGGGCCGCCGAAGTCGTCGCCAAGGTCGGTCTGGAAGGCATGGAACAGCGCAGGCCCGCCCAGCTGTCGGGCGGCCAGCGCCAGCGCGTCGGACTGGCCCGCGCGCTGGCCGTCGACCCCGAGGTGCTCCTCTTCGACGAGCCGTTCAGCGCGCTCGACCCGCTCATCCGGCGCGACATGCAGGAGGAGGTGGTCCGGCTGCACCGCGAGGAGGGCCGCACGATGGTCTTCATCACCCATGACCTCCAGGAGGCCCTGAAGCTCGGTGACCGCATCGCCCTGATGCGCGACGGCCGCGTGGTCCAGCTCGGCACGCCCGAGGACATCGTGGGCTCGCCCGCCGACGACTACGTCCGCGCGTTCGTCCGCGACGTCCCGCGCGAGCAGGTGCTGACCGTCCGCACGGTCATGCGCCCCGCCGCCTCCGCGGACGAGGCCGGCACGGGACCGGCGATCCGCCCGGACGCCACGGTGTCGGAAGCCATCGAGGCGGTGGCCCGCGCCGGCACCTCGGCCCGCGTCCTGGACCGGGGCCGCTGCGTGGGAGTCGTCGACTCGGACGTCCTGCTGGACGTGGTGGCAGGCGGCGTGGCCGCCGCACCCCGCCTCGCCGCGCCCGCCCGTGCCGCTGAAGGGGGTGTGCCCGCCGGAGCGGAGCCGGGAGCGGGGAGGGCACCGGCCGGGCGCCGCGGGCCGACATCCCCCACCGCCACCACCGGCGAGGAGGGGGTGTGACGGCGACGCTCACCGCAACGGCCCGGAAGACGGCCCCGCCGGGCACACGGACCGGCCCGGCCGTGCGCAAGCTCCTCGCACTCGCCGTGATCGCCGCGGTCCTCGTCCCCCTCGCCGCCACCCGCTGGACCAACGGCACCTGGCCCGCCGCCCTCACCGTCGACCTCTCCGGACCCCTCGGCAGGGCCGGCGACTGGATCATCGACAACCGCGACAGCCACCCGCTCTTCCTCCACTTCCTCGGCCACGTCAGCAACGCCGTCGTCATCGCCGTACGCGCCGTCTACCTCGCCCTCCTCGCCGTCGGCTGGGCGGGGGCGACCGGGATCGCCGCGCTCGTCGCCTGGCGGGTCGCGGGCATCCGGCTCGCGCTCGGGACCGCCGCCGCGTTCCTCGCCTGCGGACTGCTCGGCATGTGGGTGCCGACCATGCAGACGCTCGCCCTGATGGCCGTCGCGGTCGCCGTGTCCGTCGCCGTCGGCGTCCTGCTCGGGTTCGCCGCCGGACTGTCCGACCGGATGAACCGCGTGCTGCGCCCGGTCCTGGACACCATGCAGGTGCTCCCCGCCTTCGCCTACCTCCTGCCCGTCGTCCTGGTCTTCGGCATCGGCGTCCCCGCCGCCGTCCTGGCCACCGTCGTCTACGCCGCCCCGCCCATGGCCCGCCTCACCGCGCTCGGACTGCGCGGCGCCGACAAGGAGGTGCTGGAGGCGGTCGAGTCGCTCGGGGCCACCGCCCGCCAGCGCCTGCTGACCGCCCGTGTCCCGCTGGCCCGCAGGGAACTGCTCCTCGGCCTCAACCAGACGATCATGATGGCGCTGTCCATGGCCGTCATCGCCTCGGTGATCGGCGCCGGCGGTCTCGGTGACCGCGTCTACCAGGCGCTGGCCTCGGTCGACGTGGGTGCCGCGCTCGCCGCCGGCATCCCCATCGTGCTGCTCGCCGTCGTCCTGGACCGGGTGACCGGCGCGGCCGGCGCGCGGCTCGGGCGGGCGCCCGCGCCGAACGCCCGCGCGTTGTGGGCGTACGCCCTCGTCGCCGCCGTGGCCGTCGCGGTCGCCGGACGCCTCGCGGGCCGCCCGGAGTGGCCCGGCGGATGGGTCGTCGGCATCGCCGGGCCGGTCAACCGCGCCGTCGACTGGATGACCGCCCACCTGTACTCGGGCGTCCCCGTCGTCGGCGGCACCGCCGACTGGGCGGGCCACTTCACCGCCTGGGTGCTCGACCCGCTCCGGGACGGCCTGCAGTGGCTCCCCTGGTGGGCGGTGCTCCTGATCGTCGCCCTCCCGGCCTGGCTGATCGGCACCTGGCGCACCGCGCTCACCGCCGTCCTCGCCATGGCCGCGACCGGGGTGCTCGGCGTGTGGAAGCCGTCCCTGGACACCCTCGCGCAGGTCCTCGCGGCCGTCGCCGTCACCCTCGTCATCGGCTTCGCGACCGGGATCGCGGCAGCCCGCAGCGACCGCTTCGAACGGCTGCTGCGCCCCGTCCTGGACGTGTTCCAGACAATGCCGCAGTTCGTGTACCTGATCCCGGTCGTCGCCCTGTTCGGCGTCGGCCGCGCCCCGGCCGTCGCCGCCGCGATCGTCTACGCCCTCCCGGCCGTCGTCCGCATCACCGCCCAGGGCCTGCGCCAGGTCGACCCGGCCGCCCTGGAGTCCGCCCGCTCCCTCGGCGCGACCGGCGGCCAGCAACTGCGCCAGGTCCAGCTCCCGCTGGCCCGCCCGGCCCTGCTGCTCGCCGTCAACCAGGGCGTGGTGCTGGTCCTCGCCGTCGTCGTCATCGGCGGCCTGGTCGGCGGCGGCGCCCTCGGCTACGACGTCGTCTTCGGCCTCGCCCAGGGCGATCTGGCGACCGGTCTGGTGGCCGGGGCCGCGATCGTCTGCCTGGGCCTGATGCTCGACCGGGTGACCCAGCCGGCCGAACGCCCCGCGACGAAGGGAGCGTGACATGCGACGCCGTACGACGACCATGATGGCGGGTGTCTCCGCGCTCGTGCTGCTCACCGGCTGCGGCGCCGCCGACATGACCCGGCAGACGTCCCCCTTCGCGAACGCCCGGGGCGCCCGCACGGTCACCCTGTCCGTGCAGTCCTGGGTGGGCGCGCAGGCCAACGTGGCCGTCGCCCGGTACCTGCTGGAGCGCGAACTCGGCTACCGCGTCGACACCGTCCAGGTCGACGAGGTGCCCGCCTGGGACGCGCTCAGCCAGGGCCGGGTCGACGCCATCCTGGAGGACTGGGGCCACCCCGAGCAGGAGCAGCGCTACGTCGGGGAGAAGAAGACGATCGCGCCCGGCGGCGACCTCGGCGTCACCGGACACATCGGCTGGTTCGTCCCCACGTACTTCGCGAAGCGGCACCCCGACGTCACCGACTGGAAGAACCTCGACAAGTACGCCGAGCGGTTCCGCACCCCGGAGAGCGGCGGCAAGGGCCAGCTGATGGACGGCTCCCCCTCCTACGTCACCAACGACGAGGCGCTGGTGAAGAACCTGAAGCTGGACTACCGGGTGGTGTTCGCCGGTTCCGAGGCCGCGCAGATCACCCAGATCGAGCAGTTCGCCGAGGAGCGGAAGCCCTTCCTCACCTACTGGTACACGCCCCAGTGGCTGTTCGAGAAGGTGCCCATGACCGAGGTGAAGCTGCCCGCGTACGAGGAGGGCTGCGACGCCGACCCGGCGA
The DNA here is from genome assembly GCF_043076215.1 of Streptomyces sp. NPDC016640. NCBI lineage: Bacteria > Bacillati > Actinomycetota > Actinomycetes > Kitasatosporales > Streptomycetaceae > Streptomyces > Streptomyces sp. NPDC016640. Next base: position 564,912 of record NZ_JBIBRG010000001.1, on the reverse strand, counting down.
AGGTCGCCTGCGCCTACCCGGTCACGCCGTTGCAGAAGTACCTCAACGCGGACTTCGCGAGGAAGGGCGGCGACGCGGCGGACTTCCTGAAGAAGTTCCGGTGGACCACCGAGGACCAGAACGAGGTCTCCCTGATGATCGCCGAGCAGAAGCTCCCGCCCGGGGAGGCGGCGAAGAAGTGGGTGGACGGCCACGAGTCCGTCTGGAGGAAGTGGCTGCCCTGACGTTCACTTCGTCAGCAGCCCCGCCGCGATCTCCCGCAGTGCCCGCGTGGCGCGCCGTTGGAGACCCGGCCCGAACGTGACCCGGGTGGCCCCGAGTCCGCCCAGCTCGGCGGGCGAGGGGCCCTCCCCGGGCAGCGCGTTCACGTTCAGCGGCCCCTGTATCCCCGAGCGCAGCAACGGCAGTACGCCGGCCGGGGCGCCGATCGGATACACGCAGTCGGCGCCCGCGGCCACGTACAACGCGGCGCGCTCGATGGCCCGTTCGGGATCGGTGACCCCCCTGACGAAGGTGTCGATCCGGGCGTTGAGGAACAGCCGGTCCCCGGCCGCCGCCCGCACCCCGGCCAGCCGGTCGGCGTGCCGGTGCGGGTCCTGGAGCACCCCGCCCTCGGAGTCCTCCAGGTTGCAGCCCACGGCGCCCGCCTCCAGCAGCCGCTCCACCAGTTCCTCGGGCGCCAGCCCGTACCCTCCCTCGATGTCCGCCGACACCGGCACGTCCACCGCGCGGGTGATCCGCGCGACCGCCGCGAACATCTCGTCCGCGGGGGTCCGCCCGTCCTCATGGCCGAGGGAGGCGGCGACCCCGGCGCTGGGCGTCGCGAGCGCCGGGAACCCGGCCTCGGCGAACACCCGGGCGCTCGCCGCGTCCCAGGGGCCGGGCAGGACCAGGGGATCGCCGGGGGCACGGTGACGGTGCAGGGCGCGGAAGGTCTCGGTCCCGTTCACCACGCGGTGCTCCCCGGAGGAACCCGCCGGCCGGCCGTCTCCCGCGGGGCGGTGCGGACGCCGGCGTCGAGGGGGATCGTACGAGCCGTCACGCGTGCTGTCCCGGCCGGTAGTGGCCCGGGGTCTTCCGGCAGGTCACGCCGAACCGGTTCCACGCGTTGATCACCGTGATCGCGGCGATCAGCTGCGCCAGCTCCGCCTGCCCGAAGTGCTCGGCGGCCCGCTCGTACACCTCGTCGGGCACGAAGCCGTCGGTCAGCACCGTCACGGCCTCCGTCAGCTCGACCGCCGCCAGCTCCCTCTCCGTGTAGAAGTGCCGCGACTCCTCCCAGGCGCCGAGCTGGATGATCCGCTCGACGCTCTCGCCCGCCGCGAGCGCGTCCTTGGTGTGCATGTCCAGGCAGAACGCGCAGTGGTTGAGCTGGGAGGCGCGGATCTTCACCAGTTCCAGCAGCCTCGGGTCGAGGCCCTTACGGGCGGCGGCGTCCAGCCGGACCATCGCCTTGTAGACCTCGGGGGCGTGCTCGGCCCACTCCAGGCGGACGGGCGGCTCGGCGGCGTACGGGGTCGTGGCCGTCCTGTCTGCGGTCGTCGTGTCGCTGTTCGTCGTGTGGATGTTCGTCATGCCTCGACCCTAGGGACCGGGCGACCCAGGGGTATGGTCCACTTCCATGGCGGAACGCTGGGCCACTTTCGGCATCGACCTGCACCTGGAACCGACCGGTGCCGGCCTGCGCCGCGGCCTGACCGACGCCCTGCGCGAGGCCGTCCGCACCGGCCGGCTCGCCCCGGGGACCCGGCTGCCCTCCTCCCGCTCCCTCGCCGCCGACCTGGGCATCGCCCGCAACACCGTCGCCGACGCCTACGCCGACCTGGTCGCCGAGGGCAGGCTCACCGCACGCCAGGGTTCCGGCACCCGGGTCGCCGACCGCGCCGTGTCACCGCCGCCGGCCCGGCCCGCAGCGCCGTCGCGCGCCCCCGGCCGGCTGCCGTACGACCTCGTCCCCGGCACCCCCGACCTCGCCTCCTTCCCGCGCGCCGCATGGCTCAAGGCCGCCCGCCGCGCCCTGACCGCCGCCCCCAACGACGCGCTCGGCTACGGCGATCCACGCGGCCGGCCCGAACTGCGCACGGCGCTCGCGGCCTACCTCGCCCGGGTGCGGGGCGTGCGCGCCGATCCCGGACGCCTCGTCGTGTGCGCCGGGTTCGCGGAGGGCCTGCGCCTGCTCTGCACGGCCCTGCGCGCCCGCGGCGCCCGGACGCTGGCCGTGGAGCCCTACGGCCTGGACGTCCACTGGGACCTGATCGAGCGCACCGGACTGCGCACCGTCCCGCTCCCCGTCGACGACGCGGGCCCGCGCACCCGGGACGCCGGCGACGCCGGCGCGGTGCTGCTCAACCCGGCGCACCAGTTCCCGCTGGGCGGCGCCCTGGTCCCCGGACGCCGCGCCGAGGCGGTCGACTGGGCGCGCCGCACCGGCGGACTGATCCTGGAGGACGACTACGACGGCGAGTTCCGCTACGACCGCCAGCCCGTCGGCGCGCTCCAGGACCTCGACCCGGACCACGTGGTCTACCTCGGCACGGCCAGCAAGTCCCTCGCCCCGGGACTCCGCCTGGGCTGGATGGTCCTGCCGGAGCCCCTGCTGCCGGAGGTCGTCGCCCAGGGCGCCGGCCGCTCCGTCGGCGTCCTCGAACAGCTCACCCTGGCCGAGTTCCTCACCTCCGGCGCCTACGACCGCCACGTCCGCGCCGCCCGGCTGCGCTACCGGCGCCGTCGCGACGCGCTGGTCGGGGCCCTCGCCGTCCGGGCGCCCGAGGTGCGGGTCACCGGCATCGCGGCGGGTCTGCACGCCGTCCTGCGGCTCCCGCCCGGCACCGAGCGGTCCGTGGTCCAGGCCGCGGCCTGGCAGGGCCTCGCCGTGCACGGCCTGTCCCGCTTCCGGCACCCCGCCGCCGAGGCCGCCCCCGCGGACGCCCTGGTCGTCGGCTACGCGACCCCACCGGACCACGCCTGGGCGAGCACCCTGGAGGCCCTGTGCAAGGCGCTTCCGTGAGGCGCCAAGTCGGCATACCGCGCCAAGGGGCGCAAATGGACGGCGGCGGGGCGCCCTCGGCGGGGGGTTCCCGCACACGCCGTCCGGCCGGTCTCTAGGCTGTCCGCCGCGAGCCGGGGAGCAGACGCCCGGCGGCGGCCACACGCAACACAAGGGGGAGTGGAACACATGGCACGGACACGGCGACGGCTGCGGTCCAGCACGGTGGTGCTCGGCGGCATGGGCGTCCTGGCGACGGCCCTGTCGGCGTGCGGATCGGATCCCGACCGGCGCTGCGTGGACCGGGACAGCTACGACTACCTCAACGGCTACCGGATCGTCGCCGACAAGAACTGCAAGCGCAGCAGCGGCGACGCCGACTGGTACTACGACGCCGACGTCAGCGGCGGCTACGCCGACGACGGCACCTTCAGCCGCAGCGAGGCCGTCGACCGGGGCGGCCTCGGCTGCTCGGGCTCCGGCAGCGGCGGCTGAGCGCCCCGCCGAGCGAAGGACACCCCCGTGGAGCGCCGCACCATCGAGCCCCGGCCCGGCTGGCAGCAGACCGTGGAGGAGCAGGGGCTCATCTACCCCCTCACCCTCCCCAAGGCCCTGGAGCCCCTCAGAGCGGCGGGGAAGCCCGTCCCCGGCGACGCCTGGGTCCCCTACTGGGACGAGAGCGCCCACTACGTGTTCTCCCTGGAGGAGGTCGAGGCGCTGGAGGAGGTCGTCGAGGAGCTGCACCGCATGTGCCTGGCGGCCGCCGACCACATCGTCACCGCGGGCCGCTTCGCCGATCTCGGCATCACCGACCCGCGCGTCGCCCGCGCGGTCGCCGAGTCCTGGCGGCGGCGCGCCGAACTCCCCTCCGTCTACGGCCGTTTCGACCTCCGCTACGACGGCACCGGCCCCGCCAAACTGCTGGAGTACAACGCCGACACCCCCACCTCCCTGGTGGAGGCCGCCTCACCCCAGTGGTTCTGGATGGAGGAGCGCTTCCCCGGCGCCGACCAGTGGAACTCCCTCCACGAGCGCCTCGTCGACGCCTGGCGGAAACAGGCCGCCCTCCTCCCGCCGGGCAACCCCCTGTACTTCGCGCACTCCACCGCCGACGAGCTCGGCGAGGACCTCATGACCGTCGCCTACCTCAAGGAGACCGCCGAACAGGCCGGCCTCGACACCGACTGGATCTCGGTGGAGGAGATCGGCTGGGACCGCCTCTCCGGCCGCTTCGTCGACAACAAGCTGCGGTTCATCCGCAGCATCTTCAAGCTCTACCCCTGGGAGTGGCTCACCACCGACCGCTTCGCCGGCCACGTCCTGGACACCCTCGACAACGGCGGCGGCACCGGCTCCACCCTGTGGATCGAGCCCGCCTGGAAGATGCTGCTGAGCAACAAGGCCCTGCTGGCGATCCTCTGGGAGCTCTACCCGGACCACCCCAACCTCCTCCCGGCCTACGTCGACGGCCCCCGCGACCTGGCGGACACCACCGGCTACGTCGCCAAGCCCCTGCTGGGCCGCGAGGGCGCCGGCGTGACGATCCACGAGCCCGGCGCCGCGCCCGCCGTCCGCGACGAACCCTGCTGCTACCAGCAACTCGCCCCCCTGCCCGCCTTCGACGGCAACCACGTCGTCCTCGGTGCCTGGGTGGTGGAGGACGAGTCGGCGGGTCTGGGCATCCGGGAGTCCTCCGGCCTGGTGACCGACGGGTACGCCCGCTTCCTGCCGCACGTGATCCTGTGAGGGGCCCCGCGAGGGGCCGCTCCGGGGCGCGGGGAACCGCGCGCCCCGGCCACCCCCCGCCCGCGGACGGCCACCGGCGGCCACCAGGCGGACGACGTCGCCCGCATGGTGGACGCCGGCGCCGGAACGCGGACGCCGCCCGCTAGGGTGGCCGCGAGGCCGTGACTGGCGTGCTGGGATGGGACCGACCATCGGGAAGCGGCCCCCGGACCCCGCGGGTCCGGAACATGTGCCGTGCGCCTGGGCCGTACCGTGAACGCCGAACGCCACGTCCGGAGGTCCCCGTGTCAGCCGAGCAGCCCCTCACCACCGCTTCCACCGCCTTCCGCTCCGCCCTCGACGTGATCCGCGCCGTCGAGCCGCGCGTCGCCGACGCCATCGGCCAGGAGGTCGCCGACCAGCGCGAGATGCTCAAGCTGATCGCCTCCGAGAACTACGCCTCCCCGGCCACCCTCCTCGCGATGGGCAACTGGTTCAGCGACAAGTACGCCGAGGGCACCGTCGGGCGCCGCTTCTACGCCGGCTGCCGCAACGTCGACACCGTCGAGTCGCTCGCCGCCGAGCACGCCAAGGAGCTCTTCGGCGCCCGCCACGCCTACGTCCAGCCGCACTCCGGCATCGACGCCAACCTGGTGGCCTTCTGGTCCGTCCTCGCCGACCGCGTCGAGGCCCCCTTCCTGGCGAAGACCGGCGTCCGCCAGGTCAACGACCTCTCCGAGGCCGACTGGGCCGAGCTCCGCCAGGCCTTCGGCAACCAGCGCATGCTCGGCATGTCCCTGGACGCCGGCGGTCACCTCACCCACGGCTTCCGCCCGAACATCTCCGGAAAGATGTTCGACCAGCGTTCCTACGGCACCGACCCGGCCACCGGCCTGATCGACTACGAGGCGCTGCGCGCCTCCGCCCGCGCGTTCAAGCCGCTGATCCTCGTCGCCGGCTACTCCGCCTACCCCCGCCTGGTGAACTTCCGGATCATGCGCGAGATCGCCGACGAGGTCGGCGCCACGCTCATGGTCGACATGGCCCACTTCGCCGGCCTCGTCGCCGGCAAGGTCCTCACCGGCGACTTCGACCCGGTCCCGCACGCCCAGATCGTCACCACCACCACCCACAAGTCGCTGCGCGGCCCGCGCGGCGGCATGGTGCTGTGCGACGACTCCCTCAAGGACCAGGTCGACCGCGGCTGCCCGATGGTCCTCGGCGGCCCCCTCCCGCACGTCATGGCCGCCAAGGCGGTCGCCCTCGCGGAGGCCCGCCAGGAGTCCTTCCGCGACTACGCCCGGCGCATCGTCGACAACTCCCGCGCGCTCGCCGAGGGACTGATGCGCCGCGGCGCCACCCTCGTCACCGGCGGCACCGACAACCACCTCAACCTGATCGACGTCGCCGCCTCCTACGGCCTCACCGGCCGGCAGGCCGAGGCCGCCCTGCTCGAGTCGGGCATCGTCACCAACCGCAACGCCATCCCGGCCGACCCCAACGGCGCCTGGTACACCTCCGGCATCCGCGTCGGCACCCCCGCGCTGACCACGCGCGGCCTGGGCACCGCCGAGATGGACGAGGTGGCCGGCCTCATCGACCGCGTCCTGACCACCACGGAGCCGGGCACCACCGGCAAGGGCGCCCCGTCCAAGGCCCAGCACGTCCTCGACGCGAAGGTCGCCGACGAGATCTCCCGCCGCGCCACCGACCTGGTCGCCGGCTTCCCGCTCTACCCGGAGATCGACCTCGGCTGACGCCCGTACGGCCTCGGGGGCCGGTCGGCTCCTGACGCGGCCCCCCGCGCGGCGGCCCGGCACCGCGCCGGGCCGCCGCGGCCCTCCCCCGTCACAGCCCCGGGGACGGACCGGCCCCGCCTGTTCCGGACCCGGGCCCGATCGTCCCCCGCAGCCTGAGAGAATGGTGGGCATGGCGACTGACCGACCCCGCGTGCTCTCCGGAATCCAGCCCACCGCAGGCTCGTTCCACCTCGGCAACTACCTCGGCGCCGTCCGTCAGTGGGTGGCCCTGCAGGAGAGCCACGACGCGTTCTACATGGTCGTCGACCTGCACGCGATCACGATCCCGCAGGACCCCGGGGCGCTGCGCGCCAACACCCGCCTGGCCGCCGCCCAGCTGCTGGCCGCCGGTCTGGACCCGGACCGCTGCACGCTCTTCGTCCAGAGCCACGTCCCCGAGCACGCGCAGCTCGCCTGGGTCATGAACTGCCTCACCGGCTTCGGCGAGGCCTCCCGCATGACCCAGTTCAAGGACAAGTCCGCCAAGCAGGGCGCCGACCGCGCCTCCGTCGGACTGTTCACGTACCCGGTCCTCCAGGTCGCGGACATCCTGCTCTACCAGGCCAACGAGGTCCCCGTCGGCGAGGACCAGCGCCAGCACATCGAGCTCACCCGCGACCTCGCCGAGCGCTTCAACGGCCGGTTCGGACCGACCTTCACCGTCCCGAAGCCGTACATCCTCAAGGAGACGGCGAAGATCTACGACCTCCAGGACCCGGCGATCAAGATGAGCAAGTCGGCGTCCACGCCGAAGGGCCTCATCAACCTCCTCGACGAGCCGAAGGCCACCGCCAAGAAGGTGAAGAGCGCGGTCACCGACACCGACACGGTGATCCGCTACGACGTCGTGGAGAAGCCCGGCGTGAGCAATCTCCTCACGATCTACTCGACGCTCACCGGGGCGGGCATCCCCGAACTGGAGGAGAGGTACGCCGGCAAGGGCTACGGCGCGCTCAAGACGGACCTCGCCGAGGTCATGGTCGAGTTCGCGACCCCGTTCAGGGAGCGCACCCAGCAGTACCTGGACGACCCCGAGACGCTCGACTCGATCCTCGCCAAGGGCGCGGAGAAGGCGCGTGCCGTCGCCGCGGAGACGCTCTCCCAGGCGTACGGCAGGGTGGGCTTCCTGCCCGCCAAACACTGAGCCGGCGCACCGGGCCGCCCCCGGCCTCGGTCCGCACCACCGACAGCGCTGCACATCACTCCGGTTGCGCCTGCCCACCTCCGGGTCGTGGTCGTACAGTCGACAACAGGGTGACCGTTCCGGCGGTCACCCGGTGCTCACCGCAGCTTCGTCAGCACGCTTCACCACCGCGCTTCACCACCACAACGACAGGAGACGACGTGGGGACCGTAACGATCGGTGTGTCGATCGCGGTCCCGGAGCCTCACGGCAGCCGGCTTCAGCAGCTGCGCGCGGGCTTCGGCGACGCCGCGGCGCACGGCATCCCCACGCACGTCACCCTGCTGCCCCCGACCCAGGTCGACGCCGCCGACCTGGCGGCCGTCGAGGCGCACCTGGACGAGGTCGCCGCGGCCGGCCGGCCGTTCCCCATGCGGCTGTCGGGCACCGGCACCTTCCGGCCGCTGTCGCCGGTGGTCTTCGTCCGGATCGTCGAGGGCGACGAGGCCTGCGCCCGGCTGCAGCAGCACGTCCGCGACGCCTCCGGCCCCCTCGCCCGCGAACTGCAGTTCCCGTACCACCCGCACGTCACCGTGGCGCACGGCATCGAGGAGGCGGCCATGGACCGCGCCTTCGAGGAGCTCGCCGGCTACGAGGCCGAGTGGCCCTGCACCGGCTTCGCGCTCTACGAGCAGGGTGCCGACGGGGTGTGGCGCAAGCTGCGCGAGTTCCCCTTCGGGACCGTGGTGGTGCCCCCGCAGGGCGGCCCCGCCGACCGGGGCTCCGTCTCCGCCCGCTGAGGCCGCGCCGCCCGGCCGGCGTCAGACCGGCAGGCGCCGGAACACCGCGCGCGGCAGATGCCGCAGCGCCGACATCACCACGCGCAGCGCGCCCGGCACCCACACCGTCTCCGAGCGGCGCCGCAGCCCCAGTTCGACGGCGGCCGCGACCGCCTCCGGCGTGGTCGCCAGCGGCGCCTCGGGCAGCCCGGCGGTCATCCGGGTCCGCACGAACCCGGGGCGTACGACCATGACGTGCACGCCCGTGCCGTACAGGGCGTCGCCGAGGCCCTGGGCGAAGGTGTCCAGGCCGGCCTTGCTGGAGCCGTAGATGAAGTTCGCGCGCCGGGCGCGTTCGCCCGCGACGGAGGACAGCACCACCAGGGAGCCGTGCCCCTGCGCCTGGAGCGCGCCCGCGCACACCAGGCCCGAGGAGACCGCGCCGGTGTAGTTGGTCTGGGCGACCCGCACCGCGGCCCGCGGGTCCCGCTCGTCGTGCGCCTGGTCGCCCAGGGTTCCGAAGGCCAGCAGCACCATGTCGATGTCGCCGTCGGCGAAGACCTTGCCGAGCGCGTCCTCGTGGGCGGCGGGGTCGAGCGCGTCGAAGGCGACGGTGCGCACCTCGGCGCCGAGGCCGCGCAGGTCTCCGGCGGCCCGCTCCAGCGCGGGGGAGGGGCGGCCGGCCAGCCACACCGCGCGGGTGCGGCGGGCGATCAGCCGCCGCGCGGTGGCCAGCGCGATCTCGGACGTACCGCCGAGGACGAGCAGGGACTGGGGGAGGCCGAAGGCGTCCTTCACGGCAGCTCCTTGGGAGGAGGGGGCGGCGGTTTCTCAGAGGTGGAGCCGGCGGGACAGGTCGGAGGTGAACACCCCGCGCGGGTCCAGTTCGGCGCGCAGCGCGCGGAAGTCGTCCAGACGGGGGTACATGGCGGCGAGCAGTTCCGGGCGCAGCCGGGAGTCCTTGGCGAGGTAGACGCGCCCGCCGGCGTCCGCCACCTCCTCGTCGAGTGCGTCGAGGAAACCGCCGAGGCCGGGCAGCGACGCCGGGATGTCCAGGGCCAGGGTCCAGCCCGGCACGGGGAAGGACAGCCAGCCCGGGTCGGCCTCGCCGAAGCGCTTGAGGACGGCGAGGAAGGACGGGCAGCGGCGCCGCGAGATCCGGCGCACGATCCGGCGCAGGGCGTCCTCCCGGCCGTGACCGACGACGAACTGGTACTGCACGAAGCCGCCGCGGCCGTAGACCCGGTTCCAGTGGGGCAGGCCGTCCAGGGGGTGGAAGAACGCGGGGATCCGCTGGAGCTGCCCCGTCCGCGCGCGGGGCGCCTTGCGGTACCAGAGCGCGTTGAACAGCCCCACGGTGGTGCGGTTGAGCAGGCCCTCGGGGACGCGGGAGGGGGCGGCCGGGAGGCGGGAGGCGCGGAAGGAGAGCGGCCCCCCGCGCGCGCGGATGCGCCGGGGCAGTGCGTCCAGGGGCGCGTGGTCGCCGCGGGTGAGCACCGCGCGGCCGGTGGCGCCGCCCCGGGCCAGCAGATCGATCCAGGCGACCGAGTAGCGGTAGCGGTGGTCGGCGCCGGCCAGGCGGGCCATCAGGTCGTCGAGGTCGCTCGCGCGCTCGGTGTCGACGCGCATCAGCGAGGTCTCCACCGGCTGGAGCCGGACCGTCGCGGTGAGGATCACCCCGGTCAGGCCCATGCCGCCGGCGGTCGCGTCGAACAGCGGCGTGCCCGGCACGGCCGTACGGACCCGTCCGTCGGCGGTGAGCAGGTCCAGGGAGAGGACGTGGCGGGAGAAGGACCCGCAGACGTGGTGGTTCTTGCCGTGGATGTCCGCGCCGATCGCCCCGCCGACGGTCACGTAGCGCGTGCCCGGCGTGACCGGCACGAACCAGCCGAGCGGCAGCAGCACCTCCATCAGCCGGTGCAGGGAGACGCCCGCGTCGCAGCGCACGGTGCCGCCGTCGGCGTCGATCGCGTGGACGCGGTCCAGGCCCGTCATGTCGAGCACGGCACCCCCCGCGTTCTGCGCCGCGTCCCCGTACGCCCGTCCCAGGCCCCGGGCGATGCCGCCGCGCGCCCCGCAGTCCCGGACGGCCAGCGCCGCCTCCTGGTACGTCCGCGGGCGGATCAGCCGGGCGGCGGTGGGAGCGGTGCGGCCCCATCCCGTGACGCAAACGGTGTCGGCAGACATGCCGATGACCGTATCGCCCGGATGTGACTGATTGTGTGCGAAACGTCACTCGCGTCGCCGGAACGGGTGATTAATGGTATGTCGCTCGAGTGTGAGGGAGTTCCGGGCCGTCCGGACGTGAACAGTGGTCCCCCATGGACGACCACCACGACCCCCGCCACCCCCGCGGTCTCCACGGCATGGACCACCGGATCGTCTCGGTCCTCAGAGCCCGCGCTGCGGACCCGCGCGTGGCCGGTGCCGCGCGCGCCCTGTCCTGGGCGGGGGAGCACGGCGCGCTCTGGCTCGCGTCCGGGCTCGCCGGAGCCGTCGTGGACCGTCCGCGGCGCGCCGCCTGGCTGCGCGGCACCGCGCTGACCGCGGGCGCCCACGTCGTCGGCATGGGGGTGAAGCGCGTCGTGCGCCGCCCGCGCCCCACCCATGTCACCCCCCTGGTCGGCACGGCCGGCCGGCACTCCTTCCCCAGTGCGCACGCGACCTCCGCGGCGGCCGCCGCCGTCGCCTTCGGCGCGCTCGGGTCCCGCGCGGTGCCCCCGCTCGCCGCCGCCGTGTGCCTGTCCCGCCTGGTGGCCGGCGTCCACTACCCCTCCGACGTGGCGGCCGGCGCCGCCCTGGGCGCGCTGACGGCCCGGCTCGGCGCCCGCTGGATGACGGGAAGCCCCGCGTGACCGGCACCGCCCTGGTGAGCGACCACGCCGGCCGCCCCGGGCCGGCGGGACCGCTTCCCCGGGGCGGCCTCCTCCTGGGCCTGCTCAGGACCGCGCGGCCCAAGCAGTGGGTCAAGAACGTCCTGGTGATCGCCGCCCCGGCCGCCGCCGGCGAACTGTTCTCCGTCCCCACCCTGACCCGGCTCGCGCTGGTCTTCGTCCTGTTCACCGCCTGCGCCGCCGCCGTCTACCTCGTCAACGACGCGCGCGACGCCGAGGCCGACCGCGCCCACCCCGTCAAGTGCCGCCGCCCGGTCGCCGCCGGCCAGGTCCCCGTGCCGGTCGCCTACGCCGCCGGGGCCGCCCTCGGCGTCCTCGCGCCCGTCGCCGCGGTGAGGCTGTGCCCGCCGGAGGCCGCCGCGCTGCTGATCGCCTACCTCGGCATGCAACTGGCGTACTGCGTCAGCCTCAAGCACGTCCTCGTCGTCGACCTCCTCGTCGTCACCACGGGCTTCGTGATGCGGGCGGTGATCGGCGGTCTCGCCCTCGGCATCCCGCTGTCGCGCTGGTTCCTGATCACCACCGGGTTCGGCGCGCTGTTCATGGTCTCGGCCAAGCGCTACTCCGAGGCGGTGCAGACGGCCGGTTCGGCGGGCGCCACGCGCACGCTGCTCACCGAGTACAGCACCGGCTACCTCCGCTTCGTCTGGCAGCTCGCGGCCGGCGTCGCGGTCCTCGGCTACTGCCTGTGGGCCCTGGAGGAGGGCGGGGTCCCGCACACCAGCGTGCTGCCCTGGCGGCAGCTGTCGGTGGTCGCCTTCGTCCTCGCCGTCCTGCGGTACGCCGTCTTCGCCGACCGGGGGACCGCCGGCGAACCGGAGGACGTGGTGCTGGGCGACCGCGCGCTCGCCGTCATCGGCCTGGTGTGGGCGGCGATGTACGCCGCGGCGGTGGCGGACTGGTGAGAGGCCGTCTGCTGCGGCACCGGCGCGAACTGTTCGGCTTCGCCGCCGCCGGCCTGCTCGCCTACGCCGTCGACCTCGCCCTCTTCACCCTCCTGCGCGGCCCCGCAGGGCTCGGGCCGCTCACCGCCAAGGCGCTCTCCTTCCTCGCGGGCTGCGCGGTCGCCTACGCGGGCAACGCGCACGGCACCTATCGCGCCACGCGCGTGCGCGGCCCGCGCTCCTGCGCCCTCTTCTTCGCGGTGAACCTCGCCGGCGCCGCCGTACAGCTGCTGTGCCTGGCCGTCAGCCACTACGGGCTCGGCCTCACCTCGCAGCGCGCGGACACCGTCTCCGGCGCGGTGGTCGGCATGGCGCTGGCCACCGGGGTCCGTTTCTGGGGCACCAGGACATTGGTCTTCCGCAACGGGGGCAGAGTCGGTTCATGGACTGGCTGAGAAAGCTCCCGGTCGTCGGACCGTGGATGGCGCGGCTGATGCTCACGCACGCGTGGCGGTCGTACGAGCGGATGGAGCGCGTGCACTGGACGCGACTGGCCGCGGCCATGACCTTCACGAGTTTCGTCGCGCTGTTCCCGCTGCTCACCGTGGCCGCCGCGGTCGGCGCCGCCACGCTCGGCCAGGAACAGCAGGACGCCCTCCAGGACAGGATCAGCGACCAGGTGCCCGGCATCTCCGAGCAGCTGGACATCGAGGGCCTGGTGCAGAACGCCGGCACCGTCGGCCTCATCGCCGGTGCCGCCCTGCTGTTCACCGGCATCACCTGGGCCGGTTCGCTGCGCGAGTGCCTGCGCGCGGTGTGGGAGCTGCCCGACGAGGAGGAGAACCCGCTGCTGCGCAAGGGCAAGGACGCCGGCATCCTCGTCGGGCTGGGCGGCGCGGTCCTGGTCACCCTGGTCGCCTCCGCCGTCGCCTCCGCGCTGGTGGGCCGGATCAGCGACGCCATCGGCCTCGAGGAGGGCGGCTGGGGCGGGGTGGTGCTGCACGTCGCCGCGTTCTCCGTCGCCGTGGGCGCCGACTTCCTGCTCCTGCTGTACGTCCTCACCCTGCTGCCCGGCGTCGAACCCTCCCGGCGCCGCCTGATCGTCGCCGCGCTCACCGGAGCGATCGGCTTCGAACTGCTGAAACTGCTGCTCAGCGGCTATATGCAGGGCGTGGCCGCGAAGAGCATGTACGGCGCTTTCGGTGTCCCCGTCGCTTTGCTGCTGTGGATCAACTTCACCGTGAAGCTGGTGGTGTTCTGCGCCGCCTGGACGGCGACGCGGAGCAAGGAGCAGGAGGGGGCGGGGGCGGGGACCGGGGTCACGGACGCGGGCGGCGGCGCACCAGGTCCGGCAGCGGCCAGCGCCGGTTGACCAGGAACGCGCCGCCCGCCAGCAGCGCCAGCACCCCGCCGGCGATGCCCAGCGCGACGCCGGCGCCGTCGGTGCCGCTGCCCGCCGTGGCGCTCGCCACCGCCTTCGGCCCGGCCGCGGTGACGCCGTCCCCGGTGCCCCCGGCCTCCCCGGGAGAGGCCGACGGACCCGGCCGGGCACCGGCCCGCACGGCGCCCCTCGGCGGCACCAGCTCGCCCACCGGCTCGACCTTCCCGGCCGCCTCGAACCCCCAGTCGAGGAGCCTCGCGGTCTCCTTGTAGACCTGGTTGTGCTCGTCCTCCTGCGGGTTCATCACGGTGACCAGGAGCACCTTGCCGTTCCGCTCGGCGACCCCGGTGAAGGTGGCGCCGGCGTTGGTGGTGCTGCCGTTCTTCACGCCCGCGATGCCCTGGTAGACGGGCACGTCGTAGTCGCCGGCCAGCAGCCGGTTGGTGCTCTGGATCTCGAAGGACCCGCGGACCTTCTCGCCCTTCTTGTTCTTCCTCGTCTCGCCCGGGAACTTCGCGGTCACCGTGGAGGCGTACTCCCGGAAGTCCTTCTTCTGCAGCCCGGAGCGGGCGATCAGCGTCAGATCGTAGGCGGAGGACACCTGCCGCTCGGCGTCGTAGCCGTCCGGGCTGACCGCGTACGTGTCGAGGGCCTGGAGCTCCTCGGCGTGCTCGTTCATCTCGTCCACGGTCTTCCTGACACCGCCGTTCATGGCGGCCAGCACGTGCACGGCGTCGTTGCCGGAGCGGAGGAACACGCCCAGCCACAGGTCGTGGACGGTGTACGTCTCGTCCTCCTTGACGCCGACCATGCTGGAACCGGACCCGATGCCGGCCAGGTCGGACGGCTGGACCCTGTGCTCCGTCGTCCCGGGCCACTTCGGCAGCAGCGTGTCGGCGAACAGCATCTTCAGCGTGCTCGCCGGGGCCAGCCGCCAGTGCGCGTTGTGCGCGGCGAGCACCTCGCCGGACTCGGCGTCGGCGACGATCCAGGACCGGGCCGAGACGTCCTTCGGCAGCACCGGCACCCCGGCGGCCAGATTGACCTGGGTGCCCGGCCGGCCGAGCCGGGCGCCGCCCACGATCGACATGTCCGCCGGCGGAGTGGCCGACGGACTCGGCGACGGCCTGGGCGCCGCCGGCGCGACGGGTGCGGTCAGCGCGGTGGACAACAGGACGGCGGAAGCGATCAACAGTGATCGCCACAGAACGTTCTTGGGTGCGGGCACGGTCGGAAACGTACATGCCCTCTCCGGCGAAGTCCCGCCCCGGTCCCCACCCGGGGCAAGGAACCGGTCACCGGCCGGTGATACTGGACGCATGAAGCTCAGCCGCCCCGTCTCCTGGTTCCTGCTCGTCTTCGGGGTCTGGAGCTGGGTCATCTGGATCACTTTCGTCAACAACCTGGTCAAGGACGGCAGTGGACTCGCGTTCGAGGACGGGCACCCCACGGCGTACTTCTTCGTTCATCTGACGCTCGCCGTGGTGTCCTTCGTATGGGGGACGGTCATCGGCGGCATCGGGTTGCGCGGGCTGCGCGCACTGAGCCGGACGTCACGGACGTCCTGACGGGAAGCAGGGGAACTCCGCACCGTGGCCATCGTTTTCGTACTCATCGCACTGCTGGTCGTGGCCGTCCTGGTGACGGGCAACTGGTATGTGTGGCGGCGACTGTTCCGGGACACCACACGGGGCCCGGGCGCGGCGCGCCGCGCGGGCGCGGTGGTGATCGCCGGAGGCTGGGCGCTGGCCGTCGGCGCTTTCGTCGCCGAACGCTCCGGGGCGCCCTTCCGGCTCCAGCAGGTCCTGGCCTGGCCCGGCTTCCTGTGGCTCGCCCTGTCCCTGTACCTGCTGCTGGCGGTGCTCGCCGGTGAACTGCTGCGCCCGGTGCTGCGCCGGATCCTCGAGCGGCGGGCGAGGACGGCCAAGGCGGTGACCGTCCCGGCGACGCCGGAACCGATACCGGCCGGGCAGGGCGCGGACCGCGTCCCGGCTCCCGCGTCCCGCGCCGAATCCGCCGGCGACCACCCCGGGACCGCCGCCGGCGAAGACCCCGGCGGCGGTGCCGCCGACGGACGCGGGACGCCCGCCGCGCCCTCCCGCCGCCTCTTCGTCTCCCGCGTCGTCGGCGGGGCCGCCGCCGCGGCGGCCGTGGGAACGGTCGGCTACGGGACGTACGGCGTGCTGAGCGGGCCGCGGGTGAAGCGGATCACCGTGCCGCTCGCCAAGCTCCCCCGCGCGGCGCACGGTTACCGCATCGCGGTGGTCAGCGACATCCACCTCGGCCCGGTCCTCGGCAGGGGCTTCGCGCAGAAGGTCGTCGACACGGTCAACTCCACCCAGCCCGACCTGATCGCGGTCGTGGGCGACCTGGTGGACGGCAGCGTGAAGGACCTCGGCCCGGCCGCCGCCCCCCTGGCGCAGCTGACGGCGCGTCACGGATCCTTCTTCGTCACCGGCAACCACGAGTACTTCTCCGGCGCCGAGCAGTGGGTCGAGGAGGTACGCCGGCTCGGCCTGCGTCCCCTGGAGAACGACCGCACGGAGCTGGCGCACTTCGACCTGGCGGGAGTCAACGACATCTCCGGCGAGGACCGGGGCCAGGGCCCCGACTACGCGAAGGCCCTGGGCGACCGCGACCGGAGTCGCGCCTGCGTGCTCCTCGCCCACCAGCCGGTCATGATCCACGACGCCGTCGAACACGGCGTCGACCTCCAGCTCTCCGGCCACACCCACGGCGGTCAGCTCTGGCCCGGCAACCTGATCGCGGGCGCCGTCAACCCGACCCTCGCCGGCCTGGACCGCTACGGCGACACCCAGCTCTACGTCAGCCGGGGCGCCGGCGCCTGGGGACCGCCGACCCGGGTGGGCGCCCCGTCGGACATCACGGTGATCGAACTGGCGTCACGGCAGGCGTGAGGCCGGTTCCGGCCGCGGGGCACGGCCGGTTCCGGCCGTGCCCCGCCCGCGCGGACGGCACCGGGCCCTGTGGTCCGGCCGCGTCGGAGACCGGGCCGCCCTCCACGTGCCCCAGGAGCTGAAGGAGCTCAGGGCCGGCCACCCGCGCCCTGCCCGCCTGGGGCCTGCGCGCCGAGTACTGGATCGAGGGCGACGGCCGGGAGTACGGCGTCGACACCACCGGGTCGGGCAGCTATCTGCGCCTGCGCACCGGCCAGGTCCGCTTCTACCCGATCGACGCCCCCGAGAACCGGGCGCACTGCTCGGGCGGCGAGTACCGCATGGGGCTGCGCGACGGCCGGGACCCGGTGGAGCCGGTCCCCCTGGAGGAGGTCCCGCCCCTGGTCCTCTCCGAGGTGCTGCGCGACGTCGGCCTGTTCGTCGGCGTGGCCAGCGTCGGCAACGATCCCACCTGGCAGGACGGCGGCCCCGGGGGCCGATTCCGGGAGTACTGGACGTCGTACGGCTTCGGCGAGCTGAACCAGGGCGCGCGGACCCGCCGGGCCCTGCTGGAGCGGCTGGTCCCCCGGCTGGCGATAGCCGACCGGTGCGCCCTTGAGGGCCGCTTCCTGCACGTGCGGGGCGAACGCCACACCTGCAAGATCCACCTCGGCTCGGGCAACATCCTCATGACGCCGGACGACCGGTACCTGTGCGTCGTCCCGAAGCCCGACCCGGCGACCACGGGGGCCGGTTACCTGCCCTACGAGGGCGACCGGACGCCGGCGGTGATCCTCGGCAAGGCGATGCTGCTGGCCGACGACACGGCCATCACGGACCCGACGATCCTGAGTCAGCTCTAGCTCTGATCAGGCGTCCGCTTCGCACGGCCGGCCTCGAGGATCTCGGCCACGTCCAGGGTGACCTTGGCGCCGATGGAGTCGGGGAGGGTGACCGACTGGCCGGGGGAGTGGAAGCGGTGGGTGGCGTACTCGCTCTCGACCGGGTCGGTCAGGACGTGGACGCGCTGGTGCTTACGGTCGACGACGACGTAGACGGGGACCTTGGCCTCGGCGTAGGCGGCGACCTTGGTCTTCAGGTCGTTCTTCCAGTTGCTGGAGGTGACCTCCAGCACGAGGCGGAAGCAGACCGGGTCGTAGGAGTTGTTCTCGATGAGGTGGTCGTCGACGTCGGCGTCCACCACCGCGAGGTCGGGGACGGCGTAGTCCTCGGTGTCGGTGGGCAGCCAGAGGCCGATGCCTTGGAGTACTTCGGTTTCCCCGCCGTGCAGCCCGGCTGTGACGAAGGGGAGCATGAGCGTGGTCAGGGCGCGGGCGTGCGGGACGTCCGGTGGCGGGGTCACGAGGAGCTGGCCTCCGATGATCTCGACGCGGTAGCCCGGAAGACGGTCCATGAGACGGTTCGCCTCCGCGATCAGCGGACGCTCGTCGTGGGGCCGCTCGACGGATGCTGCGGACATCGCGTGCCTCCTAGGGGCTGGTGTCGAGACCATCATCGTAGGGCGGGAGACGCCCTCACGTCCGTCCCGGCCGCGTTCACCCGAAGGTGTGGCATATGCCAGAGGGCCCCTTCTCCGGCGGAGACGGGGCCCTCGCGGACGTACGGCGACGGACGTCAGAAGCGGCGCGTGATCAGCGCACGCTTCACCTCGGCGATCGCCTTGGTGACCTCGATACCGCGCGGACAGGCGTCCGTGCAGTTGAAGGTCGTGCGGCAGCGCCACACGCCGTCGCGGTCGTTGAGGATCTCCAGGCGCTGCTCGCCGGCCTCGTCACGCGAGTCGAAGATGAAGCGGTGCGCGTTGACGATGGCCGCCGGGCCGAAGTACTGCCCGTCGTTCCAGAACACCGGGCACGACGTGGTGCAGGCGGCGCACAGGATGCACTTCGTCGTGTCGTCGAAGCGCTCGCGGTCCTCGGCGCTCTGCAGCCGCTCGCGCGTCGGCTCGTTGGTGTCCTTCGTGATCAGGAAGGGCATCACGTCCCGGTACGCCTGGAAGAACGGCTCCATGTCCACGACCAGGTCCTTCAGGACCGTCAGGCCCTTGATGGCCTCGACCGTGATCGGCTTCTCGGGGTTGATGTCCTTGATCAGCGTCTTGCACGCCAGGCGGTTCTTGCCGTTGATCCGCATGGCGTCGGAGCCGCAGATGCCGTGGGCGCAGGAGCGGCGGAACGTCAGCGTGCCGTCCAGATCCCACTTGATCTTGTGCAGCGCGTCCAGGACGCGCTCCTTGGGGTCGATCTCCAGCTGGAAGTCTTCCCAGGTCGCCTCGGCCGAGATCTCCGGGTTGAACCGGCGGATCCGCATCGTGACGGTGATGTAGGGGGAGTCGGCGAAACCGGGCTCGGGGGATCCGGCCGCGTCCGCCTTGTCCAGAACAGGGGTAGCCATCAGTACTTACGCTCCATCGGCTGGTAGCGGGTCTGGACGACCGGCTTGTAGTCCAGACGGACGGTCTCGGAGCCGTCGGCGCCGACCTCGCGGTACGCCATCGTGTGGCGCATGAAGTTGACGTCGTCGCGGTTCGGGTAGTCCTCGCGGTAGTGCCCGCCGCGGGACTCCTTGCGGGCCAGCGCGGAGACGGCCATGACCTCGGCCAGGTCGAGCAGGTTGCCCAGCTCGACGGCCTCGAGGAGGTCGGTGTTGAACCGCTTGCCCTTGTCCTGGATGGCGACGTTCCGGTAGCGCTCGCGCAGCTCGGCGATCTTCTCGACCGCCGTCTTGATCGTCTGCTCGGTGCGGAACACCATGACGTTGGCGTCCATGGTCTCCTGCAGCTCACGGCGGATCGTGGCGACCCGTTCGTTGCCGGTGGAGGACCGCAGCCGCTCGATCTGCTCGACCACGAGGGACTCCGGGTTCTCCGGCAGCTCGACGAAGTCGGCCTTCTGGGAGTACTCCGCCGCCGCGATACCGGCCCGCTTGCCGAACACGTTGATGTCCAGCAGCGAGTTGGTGCCCAGGCGGTTGGCGCCGTGCACGGAGACACAGGCGACCTCGCCGGCCGCGTACAGGCCCGGGACGACGGTGGTGTTGTCCGCCAGGACCTCGCCCTCGACGTTGGTCGGGATGCCGCCCATCGCGTAGTGCGCGGTCGGCTGGATCGGGATCGGGTCCGTGTAGGGCTCGATGCCGAGGTAGGTCCGCGCGAACTCGGTGATGTCGGGCAGCTTGGCGTCCAGCTGCTCCGGCGGGAGGTGGGTCAGGTCCAGGTAGACGTGGTCGCCCTCGGGACCGCAGCCGCGGCCCTCGCGGATCTCCGTGTAGATGGAGCGCGAGACGACGTCACGCGAGGCGAGGTCCTTCATGACCGGCGCGTACTTCTCCATGAAGCGCTCGCCGTCCTTGTTGCGCAGGATGCCGCCCTCACCACGGGCGCCCTCCGTCAGCAGGATGCCCATGCGCCAGATGCCGGTCGGGTGGAACTGGAAGAACTCCATGTCCTCCAGCGGCAGCCCGCGCCGGTACACGGCCGCCTGGCCGTCGCCGGTCAGCGTGTGCGCGTTCGACGTCACCTTGAAGAACTTGCCGGTGCCGCCGGACGCGTAGATCACGGCCTTCGCCTGGAAGACGTGGATCTCGCCGGTGGCCAGCTCGTAGGCCACCACACCGGCGGACTTCTTGACGCCGTCGACCTCGGAGATCAGCTGGTCCAGGACGTAGAACTCGTTGAAGAACTCCACGCCCTCCTTGACGCAGTTCTGGTACAGCGTCTGGAGGATCATATGGCCGGTGCGGTCGGCCGCGTAGCAGGAACGGCGGACCGGGGCCTCGCCGTGGTTGCGGCTGTGACCGCCGAAGCGGCGCTGGTCGATGGTGCCGTCCGGGGTGCGGTTGAACGGCAGGCCCATCTTCTCCAGGTCGAGGACGGAGTCGATGGCCTCCTTCGCCAGGATCTCGGCGGCGTCTTGGTCGACCAGGTAGTCACCGCCCTTGACCGTGTCGAAGGTGTGCCACTCCCAGTTGTCCTCCTCCACGTTGGCCAGCGCGGCGGCCATGCCGCCCTGCGCGGCGCCCGTGTGGGAGCGGGTGGGGTAGAGCTTGGTCAGCACGGCGGTGCGGCTGCGCTTCGTCGACTCGATGGCCGCGCGCATGCCCGCGCCGCCGGCGCCGACGATGACGGTGTCGTACTTGTGGATCTTCATGATTCTCGCAGCCCCGTGCCTAGCGGATGTTCGGGTCGAAGGTGAAGATCACCAGCGTGCCCAGCAGGATGGTGAACACCGTGGCGGTGTACAGCAGGCCCTTGAGCCACAGGCGCGTGTTCGGGCGCTCCGCGTAGTCGTTGATGACCGTGCGCAGGCCGTTCGCGCCGTGCAGCATCGCCAGCCACAGCATCAGCAGGTCCCAGACCTGCCAGAACGGGGAGGCCCAGCGGCCGGCCACGAAGGCGAAGCCGATCTTGGAGACGCCGCCGTCGAGGACGAGCTGGATCAGCAGGTGGCCGATGACCAGCACGACCAGGACGATGCCGGACAGGCGCATGAACAGCCAGGCGACGAGCTCGAAGTTGCCCCGGGTGCTCTTCGGGGTCTTCCTGGTCCGCTTGCGCGGGGGCTCGATGACCGGTGCCGGGTTGTCGACGGAGTAGAGGGAGTCGCCCTCGACGGGGCCGACGCCCGAGGCGGAGGTTTCAGTCGTGGACATTGGCGTCAGCTCCCGAACAGTTCACGAGCGGCGTGGCCGAGCACGGGGTAGACGGCCCCGATCATCAGCACGGCCCACAGGGCGACGACGGCCCAGAGCATCTGCTTCTGGTACCGGGAACCCTTGATCCAGAAGTCGACGGCGATGACACGCAGGCCGTTGAGCGCGTGGAAGAGGATGGCGGCGACGAGGCCGTACTCCAGCAGCGCGACGATCGGCGTCTTGTACGTGGCCACGACGGTGTCGTAGGCCTCGGGGGACACGCGCACGAGGGCGGTGTCCAGCACGTGGACGAACAGGAAGAAGAAGATGAGGACGCCGGTGACTCGGTGAGCCACCCAGGACCACATTCCTTCCCGGCCGCGGTACAGCGTTCCAGCCGGCACGGAAGTTTCCTCCGGGAGCGGGGTTCGGGGCCGCGCCGGCTTTCCTTGTCGGTCGGGCCCGGCCGGGTACGGTCCACCGGCCCCCAGCATCGTAGCGAGGTGCCGGCGCCGGCCCTCGGCGGGGTCGGGCAGGCGTGATCGAACTGGCATGGAAAGGGGTACGGACGGGCTATCGCGGCCACCGGGGCGGGGCGTGCGGCTACCCGCCGGGTGCGGTGCCGTTGCGGCGGTTCGCGCAGCTCCCCGCGCCCTCGGCCATGTCCGCCAGCCGTTCCTTCGCCAGCCGGCGGAGTTCCTCGGCCGCGACCGCGCGTTCCTCGTCCGGATCGTTCGCCAATCGTGACCGGATGTCCTCGAGGATGCGGTCCAGGGTCTCCTCGGGAGGCACGCCGCCGAGACAGATGACGAACGAGTGTCCGAATCTCGTCTCGTAGGCCGTGTGGGCCGCGTTCAGGGCCGTGTGGGCCGCCGAGTAGGTGTCCGCCGGGATGGCGGGCAGGGCCTCCGCCGCCAGGGCTCCGGCGAGTTCCTCGGGGGACAGGTCGTACGCCGCCTCGTCGGAGGCCGCCAGGAGGGAGGCCAGGTCGGGGTAGGGGCGGTGGCCGGCGACGAGCAGGGCCCACCGCGCGCTGTGCAGGCATGCCAGAAGGGCGCGCTCGGCCTCCGGTGCGGGAGCGGTGTTGAACCGCTCCAGCGCGGAGGGGGTGCCGGGCGCGCCGCGGGACTGCCCGGGTATGGCCACTCGGTCGGGGAGGTCGGGTAAACGGTGCGCAGGCAGCGTGGTTCCTCGTGGACGTCGCGTGTGTGCCGGTGGAAGAAGCTGTGAGAGTTCTGACGCCACGTTATCGAGTGAGGCCGAGACCTGTCCGTTCGGTACCCCACATTCACTCGGACGGCAGAGTTTGGGAATGGCTCGTCGACGCCCTTCACCCGAACGGGTCGTACGGTGGCGGGGTGAGTCAGCACAGGCACCGCGGCGGGCGGCACGGACAGCACAGGCACCGCGGCGGACAGCACAGGCAGCACAGGCGTCGGGCGGCGCGGACGGCGAGGCGGCGGCGGGTGCTGGTCGTGGCCGTCGTCGCGGGCGCGCTGGCGGCCGTGTCCGGCGTGAGCCTCGGACTCTGGGCGGCCTCGGAGGACGACTCCAAGAGCTCGACGGCGTCCTCCGCGGCGGACCCCGCCGGTCCGGACGAGGCCGCCGGTACGGCACCGGGCCCCACCCGCTCCCACCCCCTCTCGAAGGCGCCGCGCACCATACCCGCCGTCCGCGAGCACACCGCCGAGCGCGGCCCGGGCTGGCGCCCCCGGCGGGCCCACCGGGTGGTCGTGGCCGATCCGGCGCTGGCCGACGAGGGGCGGCTGATCGCCGGCGAGCTGGGGCTGGCGTACGCGGGGGAGAAGGACGACCGGCGCGCCGGGGACCTGCGGCTGGAGCTGGACCGCGACGCGGGCGCCGGCCCCGAGTCGTACACGATGACCGTGCGGGGCGGCCGGGTGACCGTCGGCGCGCCCGGCGAGGCGGGCGTGTTCTACGGCACCCGCACGCTCAAGCAGGCCGTACGCGCGGACGGGGCCGCCCCCGAGGGCGTGGTGCGCGACGAGCCCGCCAAGCAGCGGCGCGGGTTCATGCTGGACACGGCGCGCAAGCACTTCACCGCGGGCTGGATCGAGGACCGGATACGCGAGCTCGGGGACCTGAAGTTCAACGAGATCGGCCTGCACTTCTCCGACGACCAGGGCTTTCGCATCGAGTCCGACTCGCACCCGGAGATCGTGTCGGCGGACCACCTGACCAAGGCCGAGGTCAGGAAGATCGTCGATCTCGCGGAGAGC
Organism: Streptomyces sp. NPDC016640; assembly: GCF_043076215.1. Classification (NCBI taxonomy): domain Bacteria; kingdom Bacillati; phylum Actinomycetota; class Actinomycetes; order Kitasatosporales; family Streptomycetaceae; genus Streptomyces; species Streptomyces sp. NPDC016640. Next base: position 541,551 of record NZ_JBIBRG010000001.1, on the reverse strand, counting down.
CGGCACATCACCGTCGTCCCCGAGATCGACTCGCCCGGGCACCTCGGCGCGGTCATCGCCGCCCACCCGGAGCTGCAGTTGCGCAACGCGAGCGGTGGCGCGGTGCGCGGCGCGATCGACATCTCCCGGGCCGGGGCCGCCGAGATCGTCGACGATCTGCTCGACGAGTACGCCGGGCTGTTCCCCGGCACGCAGTGGCACCTCGGCGGCGACGAGTACCAGGCGCTGGTGGTGTCCGACCCCGAGGCGTCGTTCCCGGGCCTGGCCGCCGCCGCGCGGCGGAAGTACGGCCCCGGCGCGACCGTGGAGGACCTGACCACGGGCTGGCTCAACGACCGGGCCGCCACCGTCCGCGCCCACGACCGCACCCTCCGCGCCTGGAACGACGGCTTCTTCCGCGACACGTCGGTGCGGGCCGCGAAGGACATCCGGGCCGCCTACTGGACCGGCAAGGAGATCGGCGCGCGGCAGCCCGCCGAGTACCTGGCCGAGGGCCGCGAGGTCGTCAACTACAACGACGAGTTCCTCTACTACGTGCTCGGGGAGCCGCAGACCTTCGTCTATCCGACGGGGCGGCGGATCTACGAGCAGTGGACGCCGCTGGTGCTGCGCGGCACCACCCCCGTCCCCGAGCGGTACGACGACCGGATCCTCGGCGGCTCCTTCGCCGTCTGGTGCGATCTGGCCGGCTCCCAGACCCAGGACCAGGTCGCCGCCGGGATCCGGCTGCCGCTGCGGGCCACCGTGCAGAAGCTGTGGAATCCGGAGCGGCCCGGGCTGTCCTGGGCGGAGTTCCGCGCCCTGGCGGGCGAGCTGGACTGAACGCCGCCCCCGGCCCTCTGGCCGAAAACCTCACCCTCTTCCGCCTCCCGGGCCGGCTCGGCGTGATGCCCGGGTGACACTCCCGGGCTCTCGCACGCAGTAAGGGGAAATGCGGGTCCCGTCAGGGATGGCGTCCGGGGAACGGCCTCATCGGGGGCCCGGGACGGCCCGCGGAGGAGGCGTGGATGAGCCTGGTGGAACTGATCGCAGAGGCCGACGAACGCGGACTGGCCGTCAGCGGGCTGGCTTGTTTGGATCGGTGCGTGCCCTTGCTGGGCGGCGACGACGAGGTGCTGCGGCCGCTGTGGGCGAGCCTCGCGGAGGACGCCGCGGCCGGCGACTGGGCGCCGCGGCTGGAGCGGACGCGCGGCACGCTGGACGCGGCGGCCGACGGCGGGGGCGAGGCCGCGGCGCTCGCACGGCGGATGCTGGACGCCGCCCCCGCCCGGTGGTCCGCCGCCGCTCTGCGGACGTGGGCCGACGGCTGCTCGGTCGCCGCGCTGCGGATCCACCGGCTGCTGGACGGCGCCGCCGCCGACGCGGCGGACCTCGACGACGCCCGCCGCGCGGGCCGTGCGGAGGGCCTCTCGCCGCTGCTCGCCGCCGAACTGCGCCGCCAGATCGCGGTCCTGGAACTGCTGTCCGCCCACGGCCCGGCGGGACTGCGCGGAGCGCTGGAGGTGTCCACGGAGGGGCGACGGGTGCTCCGCGCCGTCGTGTCCCGCCGCAGCCGCAGGGCCGGCTGAGAAACGGGGCCGCCCGGACCGGGTGGGACCTGTGACCGTCCTGCGGGGGTCCTGCGCCGGTTGCGGGAACGCCCCGGCCGCGGGTGACGAAACGCTTCGCCGGAGCGCTCTTCAGAGTGTGACTACTGTGACGACACAGCAGGAGACCAGGCCCTCGGCGTCGGCGAAGCCGGTCCGCTGGGCGGCGGACGCGGTGGCGGCGATGCGTGAGGGGGCACGGCTGCGCCTCGACTACTCGGCGCGCAGTCTGTGGAGCGTCGACCGGATGATCGAGGAGATACGCCAGGAGGCGGCCCCCTACGAGGCCGTCGAGCTGGTGCTGCGCGGGTTCGGCGCCTACGCGGGCGAGGTGATCGCCCGTCAGGCCGGCGGTGAGTGGTGGTCCTCCGGCGGCGACCACTGGGTCCGCACCCCCGACGGCCGGCTCTGGGACCCCATCGAGGAGGCCCGGCGCTGCTACTCGGGCGACGGGTCCCTGCGCCTGCTGTGCCGGGACGCGTCCGGCGGGGCGGCCCGGGCCTGACCCGATGCCGCCCCGCCGCGACCGGATCCGTGAGTCACCCGCTCCCGCGCGGGGCGGCCCGCTCGGACGTGCCGCACGGCGCGGGTGAGGACCTGTGACATTTTCGTGGCGCGGAACGCTGATGACCATGGGGGCGTGGACGCCATTGGACGTGCTCACGCCAAGCGAGAGCCATGCGCCACGCGCTCTGTACGGACGAGGACAGTTCTTGGGCCACGGAGGGGAACCCCGCCGCGCACAGGCGTACGACGGGGAACTGGGGACGGCCGTCGCGCGGGCCCAGAAGGGGGACGAGGCCGCCTTCGCCGTGGCCTACCGGCTCGTGCAGCCGGGACTGCTCACCTATGTGCGCGGGCTGGTCGGGGACGACGCCGAGGACGTGATGTCGGACGCCTGGCTGGAGATAGCCCGGGACCTGAACAGGTTCAAGGGCGACGGGGCCGGGTTCCGGGGCTGGACGGCGACCATAGCCCGGCACCGGGCGCTGGACCATCTGCGCCGGCAACGGGTGCGGCCCCGGCCGTCGGTGCTGGAACAGGACGTACTGGACCTCCCCGGGCCCCAGAGCACCTACGACCAGGCCATGGAGGCCATGTCCACCGAGTACGCCCTGGAGCTGGTCGGCGGGCTGCCCCGGGACCAGGCCGAGGCCGTGCTGCTGCGCGTGGTCGTCGGACTGGACGGCCCGGCCGCCGCCCGCGTCCTGGGCAAGCGGCCGGGCGCGGTGCGGACGGCCGCGTACCGGGGCCTGAAGCGCCTGGCCCGGCAGCTCGGCGCCGAGGGTGTGACGGATGAGGCGTCGCGGACGCTGGGTGAGTCGACATGAAGGCCGGCCGGGACGGCGTACACGCCGGGCGGTACGGCGGCGTCCGACGCGGGCCGGCCGCATCCGGCGGCCCACGACGGTCCACGGCGGCTCCTTCGGGCCGGTGGCCGAACAGGCCGGACATGCGGAATGCAACCGAACGTATCCGTCGGTCCGGGCGGTGCCGCTCGGGCGGAGGGACGCGCGGGCGCGGCGGACCGTGGGCATCAGGTGAATCGAGCAGGGACGGGAACGGGCATGGGCGAACGGCAGAACGACGACGGGCCGGCCGGCCGTCGGCGTGCGCACCCTGAGGGCGCGCCGCCCCTGCGGAGCGGCCCGGGTTCCGTCCCCGGCGGGCGCCGCGTCGTCGACGCCGCCGGCCTGGAGGCGCTGCTCGCCGCCGCGTTGATCCGCGACGGCGTGGACGCCGGGGCCGAGCAGCGGGCCGTCGCCGCGTTCCTGGCCGCCCGGGAGGAGGCCGCGCACCGGGCGCGCACCAGGTGCCGGGACGACTGGCGGGCCCGCCGGCGGCTCGGCGGCCACTCGCTGAGGGCGACGCTCTCCATGGTGTTCGCCGGACTCACCCTGAGCGGGGTCGCGGTCGCCGGCATGGGAGTGGCGGGCTCGTCCTCGGACGGCCCGGCGAAGGACGACAAGCCCTCGCACGTCCCCTCGCAGGTCCCCTCCCGCGGCACCGCTCCGTCGTCCCGGGCGCCCATCGGCGCGGGCCCCGGCCAGGCGCACCCTCCCGGCACCGCCGGCGACACCACGGCCCAGTGCCGTGCCTACGAGCAGGCCGAGGGGCGCGGCGAGGCGCTGGACGCGACGGCCTGGAAGCGGCTGATCCAGGTCGCGGGCGGTGCGGCGAAGGTCGACGCCTACTGTGCCGAGCGGCTGGAACGGGCCACGGCCGAGGCACGTCCCGGGGACACCGCGGCCCCGGGGACGGAGGACACCGGGCAGCCGGGCCGGACCGGACGCGGTTCCGCGGGCACCGTGGGCGCCGGCGCCTCGGGTGGCGTGGGCGGTGGGTCGGCCGCGGGTGCGGGCAGTGTCACGGGTGACGTGGGCAGTGGGTCGGCCGCGGGCGCCGGCGCCTCGGGTGGCGTGGGCGGTGGGTCGGCCGCGGGTGCGGGCAGTGTCACGGGCGGCGTGGGCGATGGGTCGGCCGCGGGCGCCGGCGCCTCGGGTGGCGTGGGCGGTGGGTCGGCCGCGGGTACGGGCAGTGTCACGGGCGACGGGGCGGCCGCCGGTGCGGTGAGCGACTTCACCGGCAGTGCGGCCGGCAGTGCGGCCGGTACCGCGTCCGACGCCGGGGAGACGGCCGCCGGGCCGGGCGCCAGGGACCGGTGACCCACCGCTCGACGCCTGTCCTGCCCGGAAGCCGGTGATCAGCCGGGACGCGGGGTCCCGGGTTCGCGCACGCGCCCGCACGGCTGCCGCCGTGGCAACGGCCGAGGCCGCCACCCCCCACAGGAGAGGCCCCGGCCGTCGCGCGGCACGGGCCGCGCGGCGGCCCGTACTTTCTACAGCGCCATGAGTGCGTTTTCTGTCACACCCTCCTGTGTCACGGGTCGGTTGCATCTTGGACGGACATGGACGGGGAGAGGTATCAGGTCGTAACGTGCCTTTCGCGCCGAGCCGCCAGGACAAACGACCACAACAGCCACCAGCGGTCTCGAGGCCGCAACCACCATTTTCGGCAACGACGAGGGCGAGCGACCCGGTCCGCGAGAGCGGCGCCGGCTGAGGCGCAGAGAGGCACGCGGTGCTGGGGGACGACGCGGAGCTGACCACCGCGGTACGAGCGGCACAGGACGGGGACGAGACCGCGTTCCGGACCGTGTACCGCGCGGTGCAGCCGCGGCTGCTGGGATACGTGAGGACACTGGTCGGCGAGCCCGACGCCGAGGACGTGACGTCCGAGGCCTGGCTGCAGATCGCCCGTGACCTGGAGCGGTTCACCGGTGACGCGGACCGCTTCCGCGGCTGGGCCGCCCGTATCGCCCGCAACCGCGCGCTGGACCACATCCGCATGCGCGGGCGGCGCCCCGCGATCGGCGGCGACGAGACCGAGCTCACGGGACGGGCCGCCGAGTCCGACACCGCCGGCGAGGCCATCGAGGCGCTGGCCACCGACGGCGCGTTCTCCCTCATCGCCCGGCTGCCGCAGGACCAGGCGGAGGCCGTCGTCCTGCGCGTGGTGGTGGGCCTCGACGCCAAGACCGCCGCCGAGACGCTGGGCAAGCGTCCCGGCGCCGTACGGACGGCCGCGCACCGGGGCCTGAAACGGCTGGCGGAACTGCTCGGTGACGATCCGGAAGCACGTGCGGAACCCGCCGGGGCGCTCGGTGCCCTTCCACCCCAGAGGGGACCACGCCGTCGTACGGTGAGGTCCGCGAGTGTGACGCAGGTGCGAACGCGGACGCAGAAGGACATGTGATGGCCGACGAGCAGTACAGGTGGCTGGACCGCGAAACAGCGGAGCGTCTGCTGGGCGGAGAGCCTCCCGAAGCTGCCGAACCCGTCGCCCGTGACCAGGCCCGACGGCTCGCCGCGACCCTGCGCGCGCTCTCCTCCCCGTTGTCGGCGGACGGCGGGGAACTCCCCGGGGAAGCCGCCGCGCTGGCCGCCTTCCGCAAGCTGCGCGAGGAGCGGGACGGACCGGCCGCCGGGGACACGGGCGCCGGCCACCACGCCGGAACGCGGCCCCCGGAGCTCGGACCGGTCCGTATCGGCGCCCCGGGCGGTGATCGTTCCGGCGACGGGGGCGGCCCGCGCCGGATGCGCCCCCTGCATCTCGGCCTGGCCGCGGCGCTGGCCGTCGGCATGGCCGGTGGCGTGGCGGTCCTGGCCGGAACCGGGGTCCTGCCGATGCCGTCCGACGGCTCCCGCTCCGACCCGGCCGCCTCCGTCACGGCCACCGGTACGCACCCCGAACGTCCGCCGCTGTCGCCCTCGCCGACGACCGGCGCGGCCCCCGGGGACCGGCACCCGGAGGGTGCCGCCGGTACGGCGGGAAGCCGGGACGGGGGGGACGCGGGCGCGGACGGGGGCGACCCCGCGACCCGTTCCGGACGCGGGAAGCAGCTGGCCTCGGCCTGCCGCGCGTGGCGCGACGGCGAGGGACCGCACGGCGAACGCAGGCGTCTCCTCGAGGACGCGGCCGGCGGCCCCTCCCGCGTCGCCGACTACTGCGCGGGCGTGCCGGCCGCGGGCGACACGGCCGGCACCGGTTCCACGGCCGGTACGGACACGGACGAGGGAGCCTCCCCGGGCAACGGCAATGGCGGCGGCACCGGCAACAGCAGCGGGAACGGCAACGGCACCGGCGCGAGCGGCAACGGCGGCGGGAACAACAACAGCGACAAGGGCGCCCAGGGAAGCAGCCAGGGGAATCAGGGGAGCCGGGGGAACCAGGGGAACGCGGGCGGCCAAGGGAACCAGGGGCAGGGGAAGCAGGGAGGGAAAGCCTGATCGACCGCCTCCTGACCTGCGCATTTATCAACCAGTGAAACTTTTCCGTCGACAGGTGTGACATTTTTGGCCGTCGTGACGCAGTAATGAGTGAGCCGACTGGTCATCGGCCGTCGCACGGAGCCGGGGTTCCCCCCGTACCCACGGCTCGTGCACCACGGCGCGGGCGGGACTCGTTCCCCCGGTCCCGCCCGCGCCCCATCGCCCCTTCCCCGTGCACGACTTCACCAGTGCACGACCACCTTGTCGCCGTCCCGCACCTGCCCGTACAGCCGGGCGACGGCCCCCTCGTCCCCTACGTTGACGCAACCGTGCGAGGAACCGGCGTACCCCCGTGCGGCGAAGTCGGCCGAGAAGTGCACGGCCTGGCCGCCGCTGAAGAACATGGCGTACGGCATGGGCGAGTCGTAGAGCGTGGACACGTGGTGCCGGGACTTCCAGTAGACGTGGAAGACGCCTTCGCGGGTCGGGGTGTACTCGGAACCGAAACGGACCGGCATCGTCGACACCGTGCGCCCGTCGATCATCCACCGCAGGGTGCGGCTCGACTTGCTGATGCACAGCACCCGGCCCGTCCGGCAGCGCGCGTCGGGCGCGTCGGCCGGCTGGCCGCCCATCAGGTACAGCTCCCACCGGCCCGGTTCGCGCGTCATGGCGAGCAGCCGCTGCCAGGTGACGGTGTCGGTCACCCCGGTCACCGGCAGTCCGCGCCTGCCCTGGAAGCCCCGGACCGCCTTCGCCGTCGGCTCGTCGTACGTCCCCGTCGGCCCGTGGAAGATCCAGGCGACCTGGCGCAGCCGGGCCTGCAGTTCGCGTACGGCGCGACCGGAGGCTCCGGGGGACCACAGCACGCGCGGTGGCCGCCGCGTCGACGGAGCACCGGGAGCGGACGGGCTCCCGCCGCCGTCGGGAGCCCGTGACGACGGCGGGGACGGGCTCCGGCCCGGCACCTCCACGCGCACCGGCGGCCCGCCGCCGCTCCCGCCCGCGCCGGCGGGCTGCACCGTGCAGCCCGCCGCACCGCCCGTCAGGGCGGCGAGCGCCGCGAGGGCGGCGACACCCTTCCTCCCCATGCCCTTCCTCCCCATGCCCCTGCTCCCCACACCGGCCCCCTGTCGTCCCACCGGCCGCGCCCGGTTCCCACCTCCGATGTACCCAGGAGGTGACGGCTCCCGAACAACGGGGCATCGTGGTGGGTGACGGGACGGCCACCACCGGAGCGGGCACTGTGAGCGGGATCCCGCCGACGCTGTGAGGAAGGTCCCAGCGGGGTCCCCTCCACCGGGCCGCACGCGCACCGCTACAGTCCGTCGAAAGTCGGCCTGTACTGCCGGACACGTGGCGGGCGACGGGCGGGCAAGTCGAGCAACGCTGCTCAGCGGGAGGCATCACAGCATGGCGCGCGAGTCGGAGTCCGGACTGCCCATCGAGCCGGTGTACGGGCCGGAGTCCCTCCGGGGGTGGGACCCGGCGGAGAAACTGGGTGAACCGGGGGCGTACCCGTTCACCCGCGGCGTGTACCCGTCGATGTACACGGGCCGCCCCTGGACGATGCGCCAGTACGCGGGTTTCGGCACGGCGACGGAGTCGAACGCCCGTTACCAGCAGTTGATCGCGAACGGCACGATGGGGCTGTCGGTCGCCTTCGACCTGCCGACCCAGATGGGCCACGACTCCGACGCGCCGATCGCGCACGGCGAGGTCGGCAAGGTCGGGGTGGCGATCGACTCGGTCGAGGACATGCGGGTGCTGTTCGACGGGATCCCGCTGGACAAGGTGTCCACGTCGATGACGATCAACGCCCCGGCGGCGCTGCTGCTCCTGCTCTACCAACTGGTGGCCGAGGAGCAGGGCGTGCCCGCCGACAAGCTCACCGGCACGATCCAGAACGACGTGCTGAAGGAGTACATCGCCCGCGGCACCTACATCTTCCCGCCGAAGCCGTCGCTGCGGCTGATCGCGGACATCTTCAAGTACTGCCGGGCCGAGATCCCGAAGTGGAACACGATCTCGATCTCCGGCTACCACATGGCGGAGGCGGGCGCCTCGCCGGCGCAGGAGATCGCGTTCACCCTCGCGGACGGCATCGAGTACGTGCGCACGGCGGTGGCGGCCGGCATGGACGTGGACGACTTCGCGCCGCGGCTGTCGTTCTTCTTCGTGGCGCGGACGACGATCCTGGAGGAGGTCGCCAAGTTCCGCGCGGCGCGCAGGATCTGGGCGCGGGTGATGCGCGAGGAGTTCGGCGCGAGGAACCCCAAGTCGATGATGCTGCGCTTCCACACGCAGACGGCCGGGGTGGCGCTGACGGCGCAGCAGCCGGAGGTCAACCTGGTGCGCGTCGCCGTCCAGGGGCTGGCGGCGGTGCTGGGCGGCACGCAGTCGCTGCACACCAACTCCTTCGACGAGGCGATCGCCCTGCCGACGGACAAGTCGGCCCGCCTGGCCCTGCGCACCCAGCAGGTCCTGGCCTACGAGACGGACGTGACGGCGACGGTCGACCCCTTCGCCGGCTCCTACGTCGTCGAGAAGATGACCGACGACGTCGAGGCGGCCGCGCTGGAGCTGATGCGCAAGGTCGAGGACCTCGGCGGCGCGGTCAGCGCCATCGAGCACGGCTTCCAGAAGAACGAGATCGAGCGCTCCGCCTACCGCATCGCGCAGGAGACCGACGCCGGCGAACGCGTCGTGGTCGGCGTCAACCGCTTCCAGCTCCAGGAGGAGGAACCCTACGAGCCCCTGCGCGTCGACCCCGCCATCGAGGCCCAGCAGGCCGAGCGCCTGGCCGGCCTGCGCGCACGACGCGACCAGGCGGCCGTCGACACCGCCCTGGCCGCCCTGAAGAAGGCCGCCGAGGGCGACGACAACGTCCTCTACCCGATGAAGGAGGCCCTCCGCGCCCGCGCCACCGTCGGCGAGGTCTGCAACGCGCTCCGCGAGGTGTGGGGCACGTACGTCCCCTCCGACGCCTTCTGACCCGGGAGGGGCGCCCGACGGCCGGAACACGACGCCGGGTGCCGTACCGTCGTGCGACACTCCCTCCATGTTCGGTGTCGTCGACCTTCCCACCTACCTCGCGGGCCTGATCCTCATCGTCCTGCTGCCCGGGCCCAACTCGCTGTACGTCCTCTCCGTCGCCGCCCGCCGCGGAGTGCGGGACGGGTACCGGGCCGCGGCCGGAGTGCTGTGCGGGGACACCGTGCTGATGACGCTGTCGGCCGCCGGCGTCGCCTCGCTGCTCCAGGCGAACGCCGTGCTGTTCGGGATCGTCAGGTACGCGGGCGCCGGCTATCTGACGTGGCTCGCCGTCGGCATGCTGCGCGCCGCCTGGGGCCTGTGGCGGGCACGGCGGGACCGGGACCTCGTCGAGACCCCGGCCGGGCCCGGGCCCGGTGAGCGTCCCTACCGCCGGGCCCTGGCCGTCAGCCTCCTCAACCCCAAGGCGATCCTGTTCTTCGTCGCCTTCTTCGTGCAGTTCGTCGACCCGGGCTACGCCTACCCGGCGCTCTCCTTCGTCGTCCTGGGCACCCTCGCCCAGATCGCCAGCGTGCTCTACCTCAGCGCCCTGATCTTCGGCGGCACCCGTCTCGCCGCGGCCTTCCGCCGCCGCCGCCGGCTCTCGGCGGGCGCGACCTCGGCGGCAGGCGCCCTGTTCCTGGGCTTCGCGGCCAAGCTGTCGCTGGCCGGCGGCTGACGGCCCGTCAACGCGCGCCGAACCGGGCCAGGTACTCCGGCAGCCCGGCCGCCGTCTCCCCGGCCCAGCCGACGTAACCGTCGGGGCGGACGAGGAACAGCCCCGCGCCGTAGCGCTCGGGGGCCGGTGCGGACACCACCCGGACCGCCTCGTACGCCCCGGCGCGCAGGGCGGCGGGCCGGGTTCAGGCAGCCCGCAGGAAGGCCGAGAGGGAGGCCTTGCCGAGGTAGGTGAAGCGGGTGTCGCCCGTGAGGTGCTCGTCCAGCGCCTGCTCGATGCCCGGCCACTTGGGGTCGCCGAAGTCGTCCAGGACGACGATCCCGCCCGGGGCGGCGATCTCCTCCGCCCACCGCAGGTCCTCGGCGACGCCCTCGGCGGAGTGGTCGCCGTCGACGACGATCACTCCGTAACGCCGGTCCGAGACGGCCGCGCGGGTCTCGGGGTCCTCGGAGAAGCCCCGCCGGATCCGGGCGGCCACGCCCGCCGGACCGGCCAGGGCGAGGTTGGTGCGCACGGCGAGCTCGTCGACCGGGGCGCCGGAGGGGTCCGGGCGCCGCGGGGTGCCGGGCTGGAGCTGCACACCGGCGAACGGGTCGACGATCGTCACGCGGGGGCTGCGGCCGTCACGCTCCATCATCCGGATCAGTCCGGCGGAGAACATGCCGTACAGCGTGCCGATCTCGAGGATCTCGTCGTTCGGCGGGTCGAGCAGGGGGATCGTGCCGAGCTTGCCGCAGATGTTCATGGTGCCGCCGGCGATCCGGCCGACCCCGAGCGACTCCAGCCCGATCAGCAGCCGGTACGCCGTCGCGATGTTGCGGAGGGCGGCGTCCCGGTCCCCGGCCAGCTCCGCCACCTCGGACTGCAGCCGGTTCAGCGGGCCGGGGCTCACGATCCGGGAGAGGCCGCGCCCGGGCGAGCCGAGCAGCAGGTCGAGCGTGAGCTGCTGGCGCTTCACCGTCTCGGCGGTCTCCCGCTGCTCCTCCCTGACCGCCGCGTCCGCGGCGGCGGCCGCGCGGAGCCGCCGGTCGATGCGCTGGTCGATGAGGTCGGCGATCGGGCGCAGCAGCCGCCGGGATGCCGAACTGGTGAGCAGGGAGCGGGGATTCATGGATCCGGAGACCTCGATCCGTCGGAAGCTCGGGGTGAGTGGGGTGGCTCGCGGGTGGGGACGGGCTGGGCGCGCGGCGCCGCCGGGCGGGGGATGCGAAGCCGAGCGACGCGCGGACAACCGGCGAACTCCGTGTGGAGACCACGCGGCGCCGGTGCGCCGCCCCGGTCAGCCGAGCAGCCGCCGCAGGTTCAGCTTCCCCCACAGCAGACTGGTGGCGAACGACAGCGCCATCACCGTGACCAGCAGACCGGCCAGCAGCAGCCCCGCCACGGGCCCGCTCAGGTCCGGCGACACGGAGCGGGGGACGAGCTCCTCCACGAACAGCACGTGCACCATGTACGCGCCGAGCGCGGCATTGGCCAGCGTCCGCACCCGCGGCCGCCACCTCTCCGGCACCCGCGCCCGCGAGACCAGCAGCAGTACGCAGATGCTCATCGCGGCGACGAACAGGTGCGCGTTGGGCATCACGTAGTGGATCCGCGTGTTGTACCAGAGGGCCCCGGCCATGGTGAGGAGCAGCAGCGCGAACAGCGGCCACCGCCGCCGCACCACCCCGGCCGGCAGGGCGAGCAGCAGCGCACCGCCGACCGCGTACACCAGCGAATAGGTGGTGAAGCCCCAGGCCACGGGCGGCGTTTCGCGCCCCGTGAGCTCGGTGACCGTGGTCAGGACGCTCGGCAGGACCGCGATGCCCAGCAGCGCCGCGCCCAGTCCCCAGGGCCGCTTCCCCGCCTTGATCAGCATCGCGAACGCGAGCAGCGCGATGATCGGGATGTAGGTGTACATGAACCACAGGTGGTACGCGGGCTGCACGGAGCCGAACAGGGAGTTCGTCGCCAGCTCGGTCATGGGGCGGTCGTTGCGGTCCCGCAGCCAGGCCCAGACCAGGTAGACCGCCGTCCAGGCGAAGAGCGGGACGGTGTTGCGGACGATCCGCTGCCACATCCGGGCGCTGTCCCGCGGGGGCGCGCCGACCAGCACCGCCCAGCCGGCGACGGCGAAGTACACGGGCACGGCGAACGGGTTGAGCGCCTCGGCCACATGCCCCGCCCAGTACGTCCCCGACCCGTTCGCCGGGTCGTTGCCGGTGGAGTGGATGAACTGGGCCCCCACGTGCCCCAGCATGATGGTGGCGGAGCAGATCAGCCGCATCAGGTCGATGTCGAAGCGGTGTTCCCGCGGCGCGGCGGTCTGTCCGGAGGAGGCGCTGGCGCTGCCCTTTTGCTGCGGCAGGCGTACGGCGATGTCGGTCGGCACCGCGCAACTCTCAGTGGGCCCGGTGTACGGGAGTTGAAGAGCGGATGGCACCACCGTGGCCGGTGGGTCTCGGTTGACCGCCGGGGGCGGGCGGGGAGCCGGTCACGGTGAGGACGTCCGGTGACGGTGAGGACGTCCGGCCGCGCCGGAGGGCCGGCCGGCTTCACCGGCCGTCCCCTTCCCCCTCCCGCTTCTTTCCCCGTCCCGCCGGGTTCATCCCTTCCGGGTGCCGCGCCGTACCGCCCGGCCCACCACGCGCTTGGCCCGGCCCACCCGGACCCGGGCGCGCGACCGCGGCCGGCTGCCGGGCAGGCCCAGCTCGGCCAGCCGCAGTTCGGGGAAGTAGTAGCCGGGGCTGCCGGCCAGGTGGGCGCGCAGCCAGTCCGCCGTCGGCTCCCGCAGCGCCGCGTACGTCTTGGGCTGCATGCAGAAGCCGATCGCCCGGACCAGCGGCGACAGCGTCCCGGGGGCCGGACCGACGAGCGCCGGGGTCTCCCCGCGCTCCAGGTCGGGCACCAGGTGGTCGACCACGGCCAGCGGCACCCGGTTGCTGTTCGGGTAGGGCTTGAGACGCTCCATCACCAGCGCGGTCCCGACCCGGGCGACGGGCACGCCGTAGTAGGCGGAGGCGGTGACCATCGCCGTGGAGAAACAGCCGGCGACGAGCGCCGGACGGCAGTGGTGGTACAGCGTCTCGGCGAGCAGCGGCGCGTCCAGCACGGTGAGCTTCACGCCCGCGTCCGCCGCCGCCTTGCCCAGCGCCGCCGAGTAGCCGGCCGGGGCCGTCGGATGGGGCTTGAAGACGATGGACCGGTGCCCGGCGCGCACGGCCCCGGTGAGCATGCGGACGTGCAGGTCCTCCTCCTCCCGCGCGCTCAGGATGTTGATCGCGGCCAGGTACTGGCCGAGGAGCACGGCCGTCGGCTTCTCGGCCAGCACCGGCGCCAGCCGCGGATCGTCCGCCGCGTCCACCGAGATCTCGTCCAGCACGCCGCGGAACGCCTCGTCCGGGACGACCACGGGTTCGACGCCGTACTCGGACAGCAGCAGCGGCCGCAGACCGGGGATCAGGTCGAGGTGGAGCAGCCGCCGGATGCGGCGCGCGATGGTCAGCGGCAGTTTCTCCCGGGTCGGTCCGTAGCTCATCAGGCCGTCGGCGTACACGTCGACGGTGGCCTCGGAGAAGATCGCCGCCAGCGCGCGGGCCGGGTTGACCTGGATCGACTCGACGGCGAGCTCGATCCTCTCCCGCTCGCCGATGCCCCACAGGAGGCGGAACGCCCGCTGCCACAGCACCGTGTCGTTGCCCCGCGGGCCCCAGGTGCTCGGGTGGTACGGGGCGATCGCCTCGTTCCAGCTGACCACCGAGTCGAACCGGTCGGCCATCGGCGCGTAGCCGTGCATCTCGTCCAGGCGCAGGGCGGTCTCCGGCACGGCGGCGTTGTTGGAGACCAGCAGGACGCGCCGGGCCCCCTCACGCGGTCCGTACAGGCCCGCGTCCAGCGCCGCGGCGAGGGTGGCCGCTCCGTAGAGCGTCGAGACCTGGAAGATCTGGGTCTTGTGGGGCATGGGTCAGGCAGCCTTCCGCCCGTCGCGCAGGCGGCTGAGCAACCTGCTCCGGGTGCTGTCGATGGTTCGCAGGGTCTCCTCGAGCGCGTGCTCGGGCATGCGGTGGAGAGCGGCCCTCGCCTCCCGCCGCAGCCGCTGGGCCGCCGAGGACTCGTACTCGTTCGCCTTGCCGATGTGGAACGCGATCATGGCGCAGTAGGTGCGTACGGCCTTGAGCAGGAAACGGTCGGTCTCCTCGTCCTCCTGCACGTCCCGCAGCAGCGCGTCGTACGCCGGGATGAAGTCCAGCTGGCGGGAGTCCTTGATCTGGGTGAGCGAGGTCGCCACGCCCCGCCGGTAGAACACCCCGTGCAGACCGAGGGACGCGTACGTCCTGGCCTTCAGGTGCAGCCGCCAGATCCACAACCGGTCCTCGGCCGTGCGCAGTTCGGTCGCGAAGCGCATGCCGCCGTCGGCGAAGAGGTGCCGGCGGTAGATCCCCGCCCAGACGAACGGGTAGTCGACCATCGTCTCCGTGTCGGCGGGCGCGATGCCGTCCCGCGGATCCATCACGGCGCCCCGGGTCCGGGCCGGGGGCCGCCGGATCACCCGTTCGGTCCCGGTGGCCTGCACATGGTCGGTGCGGGCGAAGTCACAGCCCAGCTCCTCCACGGCACGCACCAGTTCGGCCAGGTGGCCGGGGGCGTACCAGTCGTCGCCGTCGAGGAACGTGACGTACTCGCCCTCGGCCGCGTCGATACCGCTGTTACGGGCCTGGGCGATGCCCATGTTCGTCTCGTGCCGGATCACCCTGACGCCGGGGTGCCGCTCCGCCCAGCGGTCGATCACCCAGGGCGTGGCGTCCGTGGAGCAGTCGTCGACGAGCAGGAACTCGAAGTCCGGGTCCGCGTTGTGGGCGAGGCTGCGCAGCGTGCTCTCGGCGAACGCTTCCACGTTGTGCATGGGGACGACGACGGACAGTTTCGGCACGTGGGCCTCTCTTTCGGTACAGCCGTACAGCGGTGGGTTCTCGATGGCTCATGCCCGGCCGAAGGTCTCCCGGAGTTCCCCGAGGTTGGACCGCGTGGTCTCCCACAGGAACTCCTGCGCGCCGTGCACGTCCGCCACGGCGGCCGGATGGTCGTCGAGCACCGCCGCCGCCCGCTCGAGCAGCCGGGGGCCGAGGTCCCGGTCGTGCACCGACAACCCCCACTCCTCGCGGCCGATGTCGGACAGGAAGTAGGCGAGCTTGGGATGGGAGACGAGGCTGAGGATCGGGGTGCCGCAGCCGAACGGGATCATCCCCGCGTGGCCGCGCATCCCGATCACCAGCCGCGACCGGCGGTACAGGTCGCGGATCCCGTCGTTCGTCAGGTCGTACAGCGGCTCCACGGGCAGGCTCAGGCCGTGCTCCCGGCGCAGGTCGTGCACGAACCTCTCGTCGGCGGGCATGTGGGCCGCGTACCGCACGTCGGCCCGCTCCCGCAGGCCCCGCAGCGCGGTGGCCAGCTGGGCGAGGAAGTCGGCGTAGTCGTGCCCGAAGCGCAGCCCCGCGCGGTCGTACGCGCAGTTCACCAGGACGGTGTCGGTCCGCTCCACCGGGTCGAGCCAGCCCGGGAGGAGGTGGCGGGCCACCGTGGTCGGGCAGGGCTGGTAGCGCACCCGGTCGCGCAGCCCGACGGGGAGCAGCTCGCGGACCCGCTCGATCGAGCCGTGGTTGCGCAGCCCGAAGAACGCCGACCGCTCGACCAGGACCCGCAGGCTCTCGGCGAACCGGCCGCGGCGGTAGAGCTGCCCGTCGAACACGTTGTAGCCGACCGCGAACACCGCCAGCGGCGCGGTCAGCCGGGCCAGCAGGCCGTCCGGCACGTTCCACTGCCAGTGGCTGTTGCCGTTGGGCGAGGTGTCCGGCAGGAACAGCCCGCCGCCGCCCACGATCACCCCGCGCCGCGCGTTCAGCCGCTCCAGCGCCGCCTCGTCGACCAGCCGGTGCACCGGCTGCCCGTACCAGCGGGCCGGACCGGTGTCGGTGTCGAAGCACATGCGCACGGCCTCGGGCAGCACCTTGTCGCCCGCGTTCTCCCGGCCCTCGGCGAACAGCGCCACATGCGCCAGCTGGTCCCCGGCGGCGACCGGCTCCGGCCGCTCCCGCGCACCCTCCGGGCGGGTGCGGACGTACCAGGCGTGGCACCCGGAGTCGGTCGGGTCGGCCTCCAGACCGTCGCGGGCGTAGGCGTGCGCGTCCTCCTCCCGGCCGCACAGCCAGGCCAGCCGGGCGAGCTGGGCGAAGGCACGCGGCGCGACATCGGGGGACGCGGCGGCCAGCAGCAGCCGCGCCTCGGCCTCGTCGTAGCGGGACAGCGCCATCAGGCAGACGCCGAGGGTCTCCTGGCAGCGCGGCGCGTCCAGCCGGTCGCCGACGACCGGGGCGAGGACGTCGACGGCCTCGTCGTAGCGGCCCTGCCGGCGGTACCCGTCGGCGACCGTACGGGCCAGGTCGAGGGAGGGACGCGCCTCCAGCAGGGGCGGCGCGAGGTGCGCCAGGAGATCGGGGTGCTTCTCCCCGGGCAGGGCGCAGTACGCGGCCCGGAACTCCTCGTCGCCCATCTCGAACCGGCGCCGCGCCCCGGCGGCCGGACCGTACCCGGCTTCGTCGAACGGGCCGGTGAAGTGCAGGACGGCGACATGGTCCGGCACCGGCGTGTCGTCGTGCAGCCGGCGGCTGAGGAAGTCGTAGCGCGCGTCGAGCGGGCGCAGGACGCCCTCGAGCGCCGTCTCCCAGCCGCCGTCGCCAGCGGCGGCGAGCCGGGCCGCCGTCGCCTCGTCCACGTCGGCGCGCTGCACGACCAGCAGCCCGTCCGCCCGGACGGCGCGCCCCTCGCGGCCCTCCCCGTCGCACCACGGCTGCGGCACGGCGCCCACACCACGGCGCATCCGCAGCAGTTCGCCGATGTCCCCCAGCACCACCATGGCCGGGCTGAGCGCGATGACGGTGTCGTAGCCCGGCAGCCGGAAGACGTCCAGGCGGCTCCCGGCGCGGCGGGTGACGACCCGCGGGTGCAGCCGGCGCAGCGCGTCGAACGAGGAGTCGGGCAGCCCGGGGTGCAGCACCACGACGTCCTCGCACACGCCCGGGTTGGTGAGCGCCAGGCTGCGCAGCAGCGTGGGGAGGCCGGGCAGGCGGCCGGAGTCGGTGTGGACGGCGAAGGCGATCCGGCGTCTGCCGGTGACGGTGCTCCGGTCGTCCGCGGAGGAGTGGGTCATCGCAGGGCGATCCTCATCTTGCTGTCGTCGACGCGCGTCGCACGGTCCATGACCCACTCGGTCTCCCTCGGCCGCAGCCGGCCGGGCCGGTCGAAGCCGATGAGGTCCAGGCGGGGGCTGACATCCAGGAAGTCCAGCAGCCGCAGCACGGTGAAGGCGGTGGTGGTCCCCGGCTCCCAGCCGTCCTCGCCCAGCAGCGCCGGGTCGCCCAGGGGACGGCGCAGGGAGGCGTCACCGACGTGCTCCTGCGCCCCGGCCACCAGCCGCTGCCGCACGGCGCGGCGCCAGGCCCCGGCCGGATCGCCGAACACCAGCCGGACGTCCGCCCGCTGCGTCCACAGGGGCCCCTCCCACGGGGCGTCGCCGCGCAGCGAGACGGCGTGCAGCCCGGTGCGCCCGCCGGTCCCCTCCGCGCGGATGCGGAAGGCGTCGCAGCGCACCACCAGGTCGTAGCCGTCGATCTCCGCACCCAGCGCGCTCCCGGCGACCTCCCCGGCGCCCGAGACCAGGCACACCGTCCGCCCCGCGACCAGGTTGCGCAGCCCCGCGACGTCGACCGGCGTGCTCCCGCCGAGCAGCGGGTCCGGCATCCCGGACCGCTCCAGGAGCCGCCGGTAGGCGCCGTGCAGCTCCAGCAGGCGGCGCACGGCCGGGTCGCCCGGACCGTGCTCGGCCACCCGCGCCCGCACGTACGCGGCGAACTCCGGTGCCGTGACCGGGGTCGGCCGTCCCGCCTGCGCAGCGAGGGCGGAGCCGGGACCGGGGAAGAGGGCGGCGGCCTCCTCCAGGCACGTCCGCCGGCGCTTCAGCGTGTCGATCCTGCGGGCGACGCCCTCGGCCGCGTCGCCGTTCCCCAGCAGCGTGAGGTAGCGGTCGTAGCACTCCAGCGCCTCGGCGTCGCGGCCGAGCCGGTCCAGGGCCCGGCCGCGCAGCCGCCACGCCCCCTTGGACCGCTGCCGGATCGCCGTCGAGGTCTCGGCGACGCCCAGGGCCAGGCCCGGCCCGTCGTCCCCGCCGGCCTCCAGCGCGCGCTCGCCGACCTGGAGCAGGGCGTCGAAGGGGTCGGCCGAGGGGGTGTCGAGGGAGGCGGCGAAGGCGCCGATCGCCCGGGTGAGGCGGGGGTCCGGAGCGGTGGAGCGGTCGCCCTGCGCCGCGAGGTACTCACCGCACAGGCGCATGCCCCGGGCGAACAGAGCCGGCCTGGCGGCCTCCTTCTGCCGTGCCTTGAACAGTCCCGCCAGGGGGTTCGTCATCCGTTCCACCGTCCTTGGATCGGAGGCCGAATGTGCCCCAGCGCGACGGTCCGCCGGTGGCCTCCTGATGGACAGTGGGTGAACACTCCGCCTCCAACGGCTGATCGAACGGCAGGTCGCGGGAGCCCGGCTCCGGGGGCGGTCCTCAGCCCCGCACGGCCTTCTTCAGCGCCCGCGCGCGTCGCACCACCCGGCGCGCGGTGGAGTTGCGCGGCAGGAACGCCAGCCGCCGGGGGATGCCGCCGGGCAGCCCCAGCGAGGTGAGCCGCTTGCGCCTGAAGTAGCGCCGGGTGCGCGGGCCGAGGTGCCGTGCGAGGTAGCGCTCCGCCACCGGGCGCAGCGGCGGGTACACCTGCGGCCGCATGGTGAAGCAGAGCGCGGCGACCAGGTCGTTCAGCTCGCCGGCGGGAAGCGCGTCCCCGTCCCCGCCGGGGGCCGGGTCCGGCAGCAGCGCGTCGGCCAGCACGGCCGGTATCCGGTGGCCGTGCTGGTACGGCGTCAGCCGCTCCAGCAGCCGCTCGGTGCCGACGCGCGCCACCGGCAGGCCGTAGAACGCGGACGCCGTGAACAGCGCCGTGGAGGAGCAGCCGACGACCAGCGCGGGCCGGATCCGCGCGAAGAGCACCTCGGCGGGGACGGGGACGTCCACCACGGTGAGGTCCACGCCGAGTTTCCCGGCCTCGGTCGCCAGCGCGCGGCCGCGGTGGGCCGGGGCGGAGGAGTGCGGCGTGAGGACGAGGGTGCGATGGCCGCGTCCGGCCGCCGCCCGCACCATCCGCAGGTGCAGATCCGCCTCCTCCGCGGGGGAGAGGGCGCCGGGCGCGGACAGGTTCTGGCCGACCAGCAGCGCCGCGTCCCGCGGCAGCGCCGGCAGCTCGCCCGCCGACTCCGCCAGTTCCTCCACCGCCTTCAGGAAGGCGCCCGTCGGCACCACCCGCGCCGGCACGCCGAACTCGGACAGCAGCACCGGCGTGAGCCCCGGCACCAGGTCCAGGTGCAGCAGCTGCCGGACCCGTGTGCCCACCAGCGGGTCGAGCTTGCGGTGCGTGGGGCCGTAACCCGACAGTCCGCCGGCGTAGACGTGGACCGGGGCGCCGGTGAACAACTGGGCCACCGTCAGGGCCGGCGGAGCCTGGAGCGACTCCACGACCAGCTCCACCCGGTCCTCGCCCAGCCCCCACAGCAGCCGCAGATGCCGCTCCAGCAGCGGGACGTCCTCCGGGCGCGGCGTCCAGGCCACCGGATGGAAGGGACGGATGGTCTCGTTCCAGGAGAGCACGTCGTCGAAGTGGTCGCGCAGCGGCGCGAAACCCGGCAGCTCGCCCAGGTCCGGCGCGGCCTCCGGGGCCGCCGCGTCGTTGCAGACCAGCAGCACCCGCCGCGCCGCCTCCGCGAAGCAGTCGGACTCGATCGCGGCCGCCAGCGTGGCGAGGCCGTACAGCGACGAGGCGCAGAAGATCTGGGTGGTACGGGGCATCACGCGGCCCCCTTCGCCGTGGTGATCCGGCGCCGCAACCGCCGCAGCCTGGCCGAACGGTCCATGTCCATGGTCTCCAGTACCTCGTCGAGCACGTCCTGCGGCATGCGCCGCACCGCCGCCGCGCTCATCGCCCGCAGCCGCCCGGCCACGGCCGGTTCCCACTTGCCGTCGTCGGCCAGGTGGTTCGCGATGACCGCGCAGTACGTCCGCACCGCCTTGGGCAGCAGCCGGCCGGCGTCACGGTCCGCCGCCGTCTCCTCGATCACCTGGTCGAAGGCACGGATGAAGTCGAGCTGGCGGACGTCGCCGGTCCGGGTGAGGGACGAGGCGACCCCCCGCCGGTAGAACGCGCCCAGCAGACCGACCACGGCGAACGACTCCGCCTCGCGGTGCAGCTTCCAGATCCACGGCCGGTCCTCGGCCGTGCACAGCCCGTCGGTGAAGTGCAGCAGCCCGCGCTCCAGCAGCCGCCGGTGGTAGACACCGGCCCAGGCGTACGCGTAGTCCACCGCGGTCGTCCGGTCGGCCGGCAGGATCGCCTCCCGCGGGTCGAGCACCTCGTTCCGCCTGCCGACCGGGACCCGGCGCACGGACCGGGCGCGGTCGCTCACCCGTACGTGGTCCGTGCGCACGAAGTCGCAGCCCAGCTCCTCGACGGCCGCCACCAGACGGGACAGATGGCCCGGGGCCAGCCAGTCGTCGCCGTCCAGGAAGGTCAGGTACTCGCCCCGCGCCGCGTCCAGCCCGGTGTTGCGCGCGGTGGCGATCCCGCCGTTCGCCCCACGGCGGACGTGGCGCACCTCGGCGACATCGGAGAGTTCCTCGGCCGCGCGCTCGACAATCGCCTGCGTTCCGTCCTCGGAATGGTCGTCGACCAGAATGAACTCGAAGTCCGGCCGGGCGTTCGCGCGAAGACTTCGCAGCGCGTCCGGGGCGTATTGCCGGACGTTGTAGAACGGGACGATCACGGAAAGCTTTGGCACTCGCAAAACACTAGGAGGCCGCCCGGCTCGGCAACTTTCCGGTGACCGTACAGAGGGTGAACTCCATGTGTCGGTACGGTGCACCACGTGTACTTCCCCTGTTTCCGCGGGCCAGTTCGGCTCTCGGTGGGGTGTTGTTAACTTCTCGTTGATTCACGGTTGGGCCGTACCTAGAATTCGCTTCCTAGCGTCTTGGACGTGCCAGCAAGTGCTACGAAGCCCCTCAGGGTGGCGGTCCTCGCGGATTCCGACACCCGATGGAAATGGGGCGCGCTCACCGCGAACCGCATCGCGCCGTCCGCTCCCGGGAATCCGGGGGACACGGCGGACGGCGGCGACATCCGCCTGGACGGGTATCTGCTGCGCGGCCGCGCCACCCCCACCGCCCGTCAGCTCGGCGAGGTCGGCGTCCGCGCGGACTCGCTCCGCGAGGTCACGGCGGTCGAGTTCCTGCGCGCCATGCGCGAGGAGTCCTACGACCTCCTCGTGCTCGCCCTGGTCGGCGGCGGGGTGCAGGCGATGCTGCACGGCCTCAAGCGGATCTGGGAGGACCGGCCGCAGCGGCCCGTCGTCGTCACCGGATACGTCGGTGTCGTCTACGAGAAGCTCGCCGACGGCCTGCTGCTGCGCCACGGCGCCGACCTGGTGCTGGCCAACTCCCGCCAGGACGCGGACCGTTTCCGCGCCGTGTACGACGGCGTGGGCGCCGACTCCGGCTCGGTCACCGAGGTGGCGCTGCCCTTCCTCGGCGGGGCGGCCTACACCGGCGAACACGACCCCTGCACGGTGGTCTTCGCCGCCCAGCCCTCCGTCCCGGAGAGCCGCAAGGACCGTACGTACCTGCTGAACCGGCTGGTGCAGCACGCCCGCCTGCACCCCGAGCGCGAGGTGCTGCTCAAGCTGCGCTCCAAGCCCGGCGAACACACCACGCACATCGAGGAACTGCCCTACCAGAAGCTGTCCCAGCGGCTCGACCTCCCGCCCAACTTCCGCCTGGTCTACGGGCACATGGGCGAGGTCCTCGACCGCACCGACCTGCTCGTCACGGTCAGCTCCACGGCCGCCCTGGAGTCGCTGCACCGCCGCATCCCCACCGTGGTCCTCACCGACCTCGGGGTGCGCGAGGCGCTCGGCAACCACCACTTCGTCGGCTCCGGCTGCCTCGCCTCCTGGGACCAGCTCGACGCCGGGCACCGTCCCGACCCCGACGAGGAGTGGGTGGCGCGGCAGGGCGTCGCCGCCGACGGCTCGTACGAGACGGCCTTCGACGCGGCCCGCGACCGCATCACCGAGCTGCTCCGGCGCCCCGGCGGACTGCACCCGCTGACCCCGTACTACACGCCCGTCACCGCGCCCGGCTATCTGCCCGGCCTCCTCGCCCGCCACCACCTCGGCCCGGACGGCACCCCGCTGCCCGGCGCCCCCGCCGCCGACAGGGAGCCCGGACCGGTCCGGCAGATCGTGCGCCGGGCGGCGCGCGGCGCCTACCGGCACGGCGTGCAGCGCGTGGCCCCGGTGATCCGCCGGATGGGCGAGCTGTGACCGTCCCGAACTCCGCCCGAGGAGCTGATTCCATGTCCGATCCGCAAGCCGGCCGGGCCGCCGGTGGGAACACCCCCCGCCCGAGCGCGGCCGACAGCCCGCGGGAGCACCGGGTGCTCGCGGTGATCCCCGCCCGCGGCGGCTCCAAGGGCGTCCCCGCGAAGAACCTCGCGCCGGTCGGCGGCGTACCCCTGGTGGCGCGCGCCGTGCGCGAGTGCCGGGCCGCGCGCCACATCACGGACGTCGTGGTCTCCACCGACGACCAGGCCATCGCGGCCGCCGCCCGGCAGGCCGGCGCCGAGGTCGTGCTGCGGCCCGCCGCCATCGCCGGCGACACCGCCACCTCCGAGGCCGCCGTCCTGCACGCCATGGAGTCCCACGAGGCCCTGCACGGCGCCCCGGTGGACGTGGTGCTGCTCGTGCAGTGCACCAGCCCCTTCCTGGTCCGCGAGGACATCGACGGGGTGGCCGGCGCGGTCGTCGAGCAGGGCGCCGACACCGCGGTCACCGTCGCCCCCTTCCACGGCTTCGTCTGGCGCGACGGCACCGACGGCACCGACGGCACCGACGGCACCGACGGCGCCGGCCCGGCCGGAACCGGCGGCGGTCACGGCGTCAACCACGACAAGTCCTTCCGCCCGCGCCGCCAGGACCGCCCCCAGGACTTCCTGGAGACCGGCGCCGCCTACGCCATGGACGCGGCCGGCTTCCGCGAGCACGGGCACCGCTTCTTCGGCCGCACCGAGCTCGTGCGCACCGACCCGGCCCGCGTCCTGGAGATCGACGACCCGCACGACCTCGCCCGGGCCCGCGCCCTCGCGCCGCTCTTCGACGCGGAGCGGCCCGGCGCCCTCCCGACCGCGCAGGACATCGACGCGGTCGTCCTCGACTTCGACGGCACCCAGACCGACGACCGGGTGCTGATCGACTCCACCGGACAGGAGTTCGTCGCCGTGCACCGCGGTGACGGCCTCGGCATCGCCGCCCTGCGCAGGAGCGGACTGAAGCTGCTGGTCCTGTCCACGGAACAGAACCCGGTCGTCGCCGCCCGCGCACGCAAGCTCAAGCTCCCCGTGCTGCACGGCATCGACCGCAAGGACCTCGCACTCAAGCAGTGGTGCGAGGAGCAGGGCATCGCGCCCGAGCGCGTGCTCTACGTCGGCAACGACGTCAACGACCTCCCGTGCTTCGCCCTCGTGGGCTGGCCCGTGGCGGTCGCGAGCGCCCACGACGTCGTGCGCGGCGCCGCACGCGCGGTCACCACCCTGCCCGGTGGCGACGGCGCGATCCGGGAGATCGCCGGCTGGATCCTCGGTCCCTCTCTCGATTCCCTCCCCAAGTAAGGAAACCCCCTGTCATGAGCAACTCCCGCATCCGCACCCTCGGTTCCCGCGAAGCCGGCCCCGGCCGTCCCGTCTACGTCACCGGCGAGATCGGCATCAACCACAACGGCGACATCGAGAACGCCTTCAAGCTGATCGACGCCGCCGCCGAGGCCGGCTGCGACGCGGTCAAGTTCCAGAAGCGCACGCCGGAGATCTGCACCCCGCGCGACCAGTGGGACATCGAGCGCGACACCCCCTGGGGCCGGATGACGTACATCGACTACCGCCACCGCGTGGAGTTCGGCGAGGACGAGTACCGCCGGATCGACGAGTACTGCAAGAGCAAGAACATCGACTGGTTCGCCTCCCCGTGGGACACCGAGGCCGTCGCCTTCCTGGAGAAGTTCGACGTCCCCGCCCACAAGGTGGCCTCCGCCTCCCTCACCGACGACGAGCTGCTGCGCGCCCTGCGCGCCACCGGCCGCACGATCATCCTCTCCACCGGCATGTCCACCCCGAAGCAGATCCGCCACGCGGTCGAGGTCCTGGGCAGCGACAACATCCTGCTCTGCCACGCCACCTCCACCTACCCGGCCAAGGCCGAGGAGCTGAACCTGCGGGTCATCAACACCCTGCAGCAGGAGTACCCGAACGTCCCGATCGGCTACTCCGGCCACGAGACCGGCCTGCAGACCACCCTCGCCGCCGTCGCCCTCGGCGCCGTCTTCGTCGAGCGCCACATCACCCTCGACCGCGCCATGTGGGGCTCCGACCAGGCCGCCTCCGTCGAGCCGGGGGGCCTGTCCCGCCTGGTCCGCGACATCCGCACCATCGAGGCCTCCCTCGGCGACGGCGTCAAGAAGGTCTACGAGTCCGAGCTGGGCCCGATGAAGAAGCTGCGCCGCGTCCCCGGTGCCGTCGCCGAGGCGGAGATCGCCGCGGCGGCCGGCGAGCCGCTGTCGGTCTGAGCGCACGTCACCCTCCACCCTCCCTTACGACGACGGGAACGGTCGTACGTCGATGAGCCCCCGCGCCGGGAAGCCCGGCCCCCACACTCTCGCCTTCGTCGAGAGCCCGGTACAGCTGCTGAACGTGCTGGAGTGGGCGCACGCGCACGCGCCCGGCGTGGGGCTCACCCTCGTGGTGCTGTCCCCGGTCGACCCGATGACCCGGGGGCAGCTGCGCCGGATGGCCGAGCTGGCCCGGGAGGAGGGACACGAGGTCCGCTGGGAGGAGGCGCGCGGGGGAGCGGGCGCTCCGCTGCAGACGGTCGGCGGACTGGCGGTCCCGCTCCGCCGGGCCGCCCGGGTCGTCCTCGGCGACCCCTTCTCGCGGTACGTGCAGCTGCTGCTGACGATCACCCGGGCCCGCGAGGTCGTCGTCGTCGACGACGGCACGGCGACCATGGAGTTCGTCGGCCAGCTGGCCCGGGGCGAGCGCCTGGTGCGCTGGCACCGCAAGGGCGGCCGCCCGGGCCCCCGTGACCTGGTGATGGCGCCCGTCTCCGCCGTCGCCCGCCGCCGGCTCACCCCGGGCGGCAAGCGCACGGTGGAGGTCTTCACCTCGATGCCGATGAAGGACACCCCCTCCGGAGTCACCGTCGCCGCCCACGACTTCGCCTGGACCCGGGAGCGCTTCGGCCCGCCCCGGATCATCCAGGGCGCCGACATGGTCGGCACGTCCCTGGTGGAGACCGGCGTGGTGGACGTCGACGCCTACGTGGAGGCCGTACGCGCCCTGGTCGGCAAGCACGGGGCGAAGCGCTACTTCGCGCACCGCCGCGAGAGCACGGAGAAACTCCACCGGCTCGCGGTCGAGACGGGACTGGAGATCGTCCGCCCCGAACTGCCCCTGGAACTGATCGCCCGCCGCGGCCCCATCGGCCGTACCGTCCTCAGCTTCCCCTCCACGGTCGTCCACACCCTCCCGCTGGCCCTCGCCGGTACGGAGGTCCGCGTCGCGGTCTGCGACATAGACCCCGCCTGGCTGACCAGGAACGCCTCCCCCCGCGCCCAGGGCTTCCTGTCCGGTGTGACGCAGTCGGCGCGCGACATCCACCGGCTCTCGGCGGTGGCGGCCGCGGGGTAGCGGCGCCGCCCCGGACGCCCCGCCCGCCCGGTGGTCCCGTCACCTCTTCTCACCTCTTCGGCCCACCGCACCCGCACACCCTGCGCGACGCCCTCCTGCACGTCCTCACCGGGACCGCGTGCCGCGCGGGAACTCCTCGACGCCGCGCGGGAACTCCTCGACGGCCGACGCCGGTTGGTCCCGCCCCGGCGCGTCCGGCAGGTGGACCCGGACGCGTGGAGCGGGCGTCGCGTGGTATCCGTGGGGAAAGGACGGGTGCCGGTGAGCGGGCGGTGTCACTCCCGGTGGATCGCGTGATCGGCTCGGCCGGAAAGGCGGGCGAGTTTACCCAGCCGAGTCGACAGCTATGCGTAGGGACGCCATCTTTCTTCGTCTGACAGGATGATTTTTTCTTGATCGGGGGTCGGTCGGGGGCTTTGGCGCCCTACCCTTCAAAGGGTGAAACCACTGATGTCACTGGAGACCGAGGTCGACCTCCCCGGGGGAGCAGTGCTCCCCGGCGCGTTGCCCGAGGCCCTGCGTGCCGAGCTCGTCGCGTTCCGCCGCGACCTGCACATGCACCCGGAGCTCGGCAACCAGGAGTTCCGCACCACCGCCGCGATCAAGGAACGACTGGAGCGGGCCGGCCTGAGGCCACGCGTGCTCTCCAGCGGCACCGGCGTGATCTGTGACATCGGAACCGACGGCGAGGCCGGCACGGACTCGGCGATGCTCGCCCTGCGCGCCGACATCGACGGCCTGCCCATCCCCGACATGAAGACCGGGTGCCCCTACCGCTCCACCGTGCCCGACCGCGCCCACGCCTGCGGTCACGACGTGCACACCACCGTGGTGCTCGGCACCGGCCTCGTCCTCGCCGAGCTGCACCGGCAGGGTCTGCTGCCCCGCCCGGTGCGGCTGGTCTTCCAGCCCGCCGAGGAGGTGCTGCCCGGCGGCGCCGCCGACGCCATCGCGGACGGCGCGCTCGACGGCATCGGCCGGATCCTGGCCGTGCACTGCGACCCCCGCGTCGACGCCGGCAAGATCGGGCTGCGCCAGGGGGCCATCACCTCCGCCTGCGACCGGCTGGAGATCGCCCTCGACGGCCCCGGCGGCCACACCGCCCGCCCGCACCTGACCACCGACCTCGTCACCGCCGCCGCGCGCGTGGTCACCGACGTGCCCGCCCTGGTCGGCCGGCGCGTCGACACCCGCGCCGGACTCGCCGTGACCTGGGGCAGGATCGAGTCCGGCCACGCGCCCAACGTGATCCCGCAGCACGCCGAGCTGTCCGGCACCGTGCGCTGCCTGGACCTGGAGACCTGGCGGCAGGCCCCCGACCTGGTGGTCGCGGCCATCGACGAGGTGGCCAATCTGCACCGCGCCAAGTCGGAGATCAACTACGTCCGCGGCGTCCCGCCGGTCGTCAACGAGGCCGGTGCCACCGAGCTGCTGCGCGACGCCATGATCGCCCGGCGCGGAGTGGAGTCGGTCGAGGGCACCGAGCAGAGTCTCGGCGGCGAGGACTTCTCCTGGTACCTGGAGCGCGTCCCGGGCGCCATGGCCCGCCTCGGCGTCCGCACCCCGGGCGAGCACACCGTGCGCGACCTGCACCAGGGCGACTTCGACGTCGACGAGCACGCCATCACCGTGGGCGTGGAGCTCTTCACCGCCGCAGCCCTGCTGGACGCCCTGCGCTAGTGCCGCCACAGCCGCACCCTCCTTCCCCGTCCGCTCCGCTTGCGCGCCGGGCGGGGGAGGGGCAGCGTAAGTCGCGTGCCGCCCTGGGCACGCGCGTCGGCCGACCGTCCTCTTCCGTCCGCTACGGGTCCCTGGTTCACAAGGGCGTAACCGGCCATCGGCACGAATGGGTAACGGCCCCGGGGTACCCCGTTCCCAGGAGTGTCTACGCGCGTTAATGTGCGCCGAACCGAGCACCCACTGCGGGGCTTTGTGGAATGGGGAACTTCAGATGCGTCGGATACCGAAACTGACCCGCGTCGCGGTGGGGGTCGCCTCGCTCGCACTCGCCGCCACCGCCTGCGGCGGCACCAGCAGTGACAACGGCGACAGCGGCTCCAAGGAGGACCTCGGTCTCGCCATCGCCTACGACATCGGCGGCAAGGGTGACCAGTCCTTCAACGACGCCGCCTACGCGGGCCTGACCAAGGCCAAGGACGAGTACGGCTACAAGACCGCCGACGTCGAGCCCACCGAGGGCGAGACCGACGCGGACAAGGAGCAGCGGCTCGCCTCGCTGGCCCGCCAGGGCTACAACCCGGTCATCGGCGTCGGCTTCGCCTACGGCCCCGCGATGAAGGCCGTCGCCGCGAAGTACCCGGACACCACCTTCGGCATCGTCGACTCCGTGGTCGAGGGCGACAACGTCGCCTCCCTGGTCTTCGCCGAGGAGCAGGCGTCCTACCTGGCCGGTGTCGCCGCCGCCAAGGCCACCAGGACCGGGACCGTGGGCTTCGTGGGCGGTGTGGACGTTCCGCTGATCCGCAAGTTCCAGGCCGGCTTCGAGCAGGGCGTGAAGGACACCGACTCCAAGGTCAGGGTGATCCCGCAGTACCTGACGCAGACCGCGGAGGAGGGCGGCTTCTCCAGCCCGGACAAGGGCAAGGCGGCCGCCGAGGGCCAGATCGAGAAGAAGGTCGACGTCGTCTACGCGGCGGCGGGGCTGTCCGGTCAGGGCGTCATCGAGGCCGCCGCCAAGGCGAAGGTCTGGGCGATCGGCGTCGACTCCGACCAGTACCGGCAGGAAGCCCTGGCCGCGTACAAGGACCACATCCTCACCTCCGCCCTGAAGGACGTCGGCGGCGCGGTGTACACCCTGGCCGAGTCGGTCCACGACGACAAGCCGCTGACCGGCACCCAGGTCTTCGACCTGAAGGTGAACGGCGTCGGCCTGTCGGAGAGCAACCCGAAGATGGCCGAGGTCGCGGGCCTGTCGGACGCCGTGGCCAAGGCCAAGGAAGGCATCATCGACGGCTCCGTCAAGGTCAGGACCGAGTAGGCGGCAGCGGCCGGACGAACGGAAGGCGGGCGGGCGCCCCACGGCTCCGCCCGCTTCGTCGTACCGGTGTCCGCTCACCCACCGCCACGCCCCGTTCGCGATCGGCAACGTCGGGCCCATGGCTCGGAGCCGGGTTGGCCACGGGCGGATAACAAGGTGGACAGAAGGGGTTTTCAGGCAGGTCTACGCGCGTTAATCTGCGGCGAAGCCAGCGCCGTAGCCGACCTGTCCCCGGCGCTTGTACGACTCTAGGAGCACCACTCATGCGCCGGATTTCCCGGATCACGGTCGCAGGCGCAGCGACCGCCTCCCTGGCCCTCGCCCTGACCGCCTGCGGCGGGACGTCGACCTCCTCGAGCTCCTCGGAGTCGAAGGGCGACAAGGGCCTCGCCATCGCCTACGACGTCGGCGGCAAGGGTGACCAGTCCTTCAACGACGCCGCCTACGCGGGCCTGGAGCGGGCGAAGAAGGAGTTCGGCTACGAGACGGCCGACGTCGAGCCCACCGAGGGCGAGACGGACGCCGACAAGGAGCAGCGCCTGGCGTCGCTGGCCAAGCAGGGCTACAACCCGGTCATCGGTGTGGGCTACGCCTACGCCGCCGCCGTGAAGGGCGCCGCGGAGAAGTTCCCGGACACCACCTTCGGCATCGTGGACGACGCCACGATCGAGGCGGAGAACGTGGCCGACCTGGTCTTCTCCGAGGAGCAGGCGTCCTACCTGGCCGGTGTCGCCGCCGCCAAGGCCACCAGGACCGGGACCGTGGGCTTCGTGGGCGGTGTGGACATTCCGCTGATCCACAAGTTCCAGGCCGGCTTCGAGCAGGGCGTGAAGGACACCGACTCCAAGGTCAGGGTGATCTCGCAGTACCTGACGCAGACCGCGGAGGAGGGCGGCTTCTCCAGCCCGGACAAGGGCAGGACGGCCGCCGAGGGCCAGATCGAGAAGAAGGCCGACGTCGTCTACGCGGCGGCGGGGCTGTCCGGTCAGGGTGTCATCGAGGCCGCCGCCGCCAACGAGGTGTGGGCGATCGGCGTCGACTCCGACCAGTACCGGCAGGAAGCCCTCGCCCGGTACAAGGACTCGATCCTCACCTCGGCGATGAAGGACGTCGCCAAGGCGGTCCACAACCTGGCGAAGTCGGTCGAGGACGGCAAGCCCGAGACCGGTATCGTCAGGGGCGATCTGAAGACGGGTGAGGTGAGCCTGTCGAACTCCAACCCGAAGTTCGCGGACGACGCCGAGCTCCAGGAGGCCATCGAGACGGCCAAGGAGAAGATCATCAGCGGCGAGATCAAGGTCAAGTCGAGCTGACAACCCTGAGTAACCGCGGGGTCGCGTCCGCTCGACGGGGCACGGGGAGCCCGGCTCCCCGTGCCCCGTCGGTTCGGTGCGCCACCCCTTTGCATGCCATAGGGGCACTACGCGCGTAGACGGCCCCCGTCCCCAGGAGAGTGCGCCATCAACGCGTCCAGCAGCCCTCCGGCCGGAGCGGCGGTCAACGAATCGGTGACCGCCGTCGAGCTCGCCGGGATCACGAAGCGCTTCCCGGGTGTCGTGGCCAACCACGACATCCACCTCACCGTTCGCAAGGGCACTGTCCACGCGCTCGTCGGCGAGAACGGCGCCGGCAAGTCGACCCTGATGAAGATCCTCTACGGCATGCAGAAGCCGGACGAGGGCACCATCGCGATCCACGGCGAACAGGTGAGCTTCTCCTCGCCCGCCGACGCCATCGCCCGCGGCATCGGCATGGTGCACCAGCACTTCATGCTCGCCGACAACCTCACCGTCCTCGAGAACGTCGTCCTCGGCAGCGAGAAGCTCCACGGCATCGGCGGCCGGGCCCGCCGCAAGATCAAGGAACTCTCCGACCGCTACGGCCTCGGCGTACGTCACGACGTCCTGGTCGAGGAGCTCGGCGTCGCCGCCCGCCAGCGCGTGGAGATCCTCAAGGTCCTCTACCGCGGCGCCACCACCCTGATCCTCGACGAGCCCACCGCCGTCCTCGTCCCGCAGGAGGTCGACGCGCTCTTCGACAACCTGCGCGAGCTGAAGGCCGAGGGCCTGTCGGTCATCTTCATCTCCCACAAGCTGGGCGAGGTCCTCTCGGTCGCCGACGACATCACCGTCATCCGCCGCGGCACCACGGTCGGCACCGCCGTCCCCGCCGAGACCACCCCGCGCCAGCTCGCCGAGCTGATGGTCGGCAGCCAGCTGCCCACCCCGGAGACGGCCGAGTCCACGGTCACCGACCGCCCGGTCGTCACCGTCGACAAGCTGCGCCTGGCGGCCCCCGGCGGCAAGGCCCTGCTCGACGACATCACCTTCACCATCCACGCGGGCGAGGTCCTGGGCATCGCCGGTGTGGAGGGCAACGGCCAGACCGAGCTGGTGGACGCCCTCATCGGCCTCAGGCACGCCGACTCCGGCGTCATCCGGCTGGCCGACCAGGAGATCACCGCCTGGCCCACCCGCAGGCGCCGCGAGGAGGGCATCGGCTACATCCCCGAGGACCGCCACCGCCACGGCCTGCTCCTGGAGGCCCCCCTCTGGGAGAACCGCATCCTCGGTCACGTCACCGAGCGGCCCAACGCCAAGGGCGTCTGGCTGGACGCGAAGGCCTCCCAGGAGGACACCCGCAGGATCGTCCGGGAGTACGACGTGCGGACCCCCGGCATCGACGTCACCGCCGCCTCCCTGTCCGGCGGCAACCAGCAGAAGCTGATCGTCGGCCGCGAGATGAGCCACGAGCCGCGCTTCCTGATCGCGGCCCACCCCACCCGCGGTGTGGACGTGGGCGCGCAGGCCGCCATCTGGGACCACATCCGCGAGGCCCGCCGCGAGGGCCTGGCCGTGCTGCTGATCTCCGCCGACCTGGACGAGCTCATCGGCCTGTCCGACACCCTCCGGGTGATCTACGACGGCAGGCTGGTCGCGGACGCCGATCCGGCCACCATCACCCCGGAGGAACTGGGTACCGCCATGACCGGTGCCGCCTCCGGCCACCTGGAGCACGAAGAGACCCCGGCCGACGGCGGCCGGGGTGCGGAAGACGAGGCCCGCTGATGAAGAAGTTCGACAGGGAGCGTGTGCTCCTCGCGGTGGCCGGTCCGGTCATCGCGCTCGCCGTGGCCTTCGCCCTCAGCGCGATCGTGCTGCTCGCCTCCGGCAAGAACCCGGTCGAGCCGTTCGCCCTGATGTTCGAGCAGGCCGGGTTCTCCGACATCCAGGTCCTGATCGTCAACCAGGCCTCGATGTACTACATCGCGGCCCTCGCGGTGGCCATCGGCTTCCGGATGAACCTGTTCAACATCGGCGTCGACGGCCAGTACCAGCTCGCCGCCATGATGGCCGCCGTCGTCGGCGCCCACGCCGGACTGCCGGCCGCCCTGCAGATCCCGCTGCTGCTCCTGACCGCCGTGCTCACCGGTGCCTTCTGGTCCGGCATCGCCGGCGTCCTCAAGATCACCCGCGGGGTCAGCGAGGTCGTCGCCACGATCATGCTCAACGCGATCGCCACCTCCGTCATCGGCTACCTGTGGCTGCCCACCGTCTTCGGCGTCAAGGTCGGCAACAACAACACCACCGGCGAGATGCACGAGTCGGGCTGGGTCCCCGGCCTCGACATGGGCGAGGCGGGCGAGATCTACGGCCTGGTGATCCTCGCCGTGCTGCTCGGCATCGGCTACTGGGTCGTCCTCAACCGCACCCGCTTCGGCTTCGACCTGCGCGCCTCCGGTGCCTCGGAGTCCGCCGCCGCGGCCAGCGGTGTCGACCCCAAGCGCATGGTGCTCACCGCCATGCTCATCTCCGGCGGCGTCGCCGGACTCGCCGGCCTGCCGATCCTGCTCGGCGACACCCACACCTACAGCCTCAACTTCCCCACCGGCATCGGCTTCCTCGGCATCGGCATCGCCCTGCTCGGCCGCAACAGCCCGGTCGGCATCGCCTTCGCCGCCCTGCTGTGGGCCTGGCTCGACAAGGCCTCCCCCGAGCTGGACTTCCACGGCTACGACAAGGAGATCGCGGTCATCATGCAGGGCCTGATCGTCCTCTCGGTCGTCGTCTCCTACGAGGCCGTCCGCGAGTGGGGCCTGCGCCGCCAGCAGCGCCGGGTCGGCGCGGAGCTCGCCGCGGGACACGTCCTGGGCGCCGACAACAACACCACGAAGGAGGTGGCCGGCCGATGACCGCCCCGACCACAGCGACCGACGTCAACCAGCCCTCGCTGCAGCCCACGGCACCGACCGGCCGCCGTCTGTCGTGGCCCGTGCTGCTCCTGGTCATCGCCGGAGCCCTGGCGCTGACCTCGATCGTCCGCATCATCACCGGCGCCGACGGCATCACCAACGTCAGCCAGATGTCCACCGCCCTCCAGCTCGCCGTCCCGATCGGCCTCGCCGGCCTCGGCGGTCTGTGGGCCGAGCGGGCGGGCGTCGTCAACATCGGCCTCGAAGGCATGATGATCATGGGCACCTGGTTCGGTGCCTGGGCCGGATTCCAGTGGGGCCCGTGGACCGGCGTCCTGGTCGGCATCATCGGCGGCGCGATCGGCGGCCTGCTGCACGCGATCGTCACCGTCACCTTCAACGTCAACCACATCGTCTCCGGTGTGGCCATCAACATCCTCGCCCTCGGCGCCACCCGCTACCTCGCCCCGCTCGCCTTCGAGGGCCGGCAGGGCGGCTCCGCCAAGCAGTCCCCGGCGGTCGAGTCCCTCGGCCACTTCACCGTGCCGGGCCTGTCCGACGGGTTGCGGGATCTCAACGACAAGGGCTGGTTCTTCGTCTCCGACATCGCGGGCCTGCTCGGCGGACTGGTCACCGGCGTCTCCTGGCTGACCCTGATCGCCGTCGCGCTCGTCCCCGCGACCTGGTGGATCCTGTGGCGCACCGCCTTCGGCCTCAGGCTGCGTTCCTGCGGCGAGAACCCGGTCGCGGCCGAGTCCCTCGGCGTCAACGTCTACAAGTACAAGTACCTGGCAGTGATCATCTCCGGTGGTCTGGCCGGCCTCGGCGGTGTCTTCCTCTCCATCGTGGCCAACCCCTTCTACCTGGAGGGCCAGGTCAGCGGCCGCGGCTACATCGGCCTCGCGGCGATGATCTTCGGCAACTGGATGCCGGGCGGCCTCGCCATCGGCGCCGGCCTCTTCGGCTACACCGACAGCCTCAACCTGCGCGGCGGCTCCGCCAACGTGCACGCGCTGCTGCTGCTCGGCGCGCTGCTGCTGCTCATCGGCGCGATCTGGCTGGTGATCCGCAAGAAGTACGTCCAGGCGGTGATCACCCTGGTCATCGGCGCCCTCGTCTTCGCCTGGTACGCCGGCACCAACGAGGTCCCCAACCAGGTCGTCTCCGCCACGCCGTACGTCATCACCCTGATCGTCCTCGCCCTGTCCGCGCAGCGGCTGCGGATGCCCCGGGCCAACGGCATGCCGTACCGGAAGGGGCAGGGCAAGTGACCGCGTCCGGGCCCACCGCCGCCGGCGTCGACTGGGAGGCGCTGCGCGCGGTGGCGCGGGACGCCATGTCCCACGCCTACGCCCCCTACTCGGACTACCCGGTCGGTGTCGCGGCTCTGGTCGACGACGGGCGCACGGTCTCCGGCTGCAACGTCGAGAACGCGTCGTACGGCCTCGGCCTGTGCGCCGAGTGCGGACTGGTCTCCGAGCTCCAGCGCACCGGGGGCGGCCGGCTCACGCACTTCACCTGCGTGGACGGCGCGGGCGAGATCCTCGTCCCGTGCGGCCGCTGCCGCCAGCTGCTGTACGAGTTCGGCGGCCCCGGACTGCTCCTCGAGACCCCGGCGGGCATCCTGCCGCTGTCGGAGATGCTGCCGCAGGCCTTCGGCCCGCAGTACCTCACCAAGTGATTCCCGTACGGCCCCCGCGAGCGACCGCCGTTACCGTCGTCCGCGGGGGCCGCACCCTTCGCACCCCGGAAGGAACGCCAGTCATGGCCATGGACGCCATCTCCGTCATCCGCACCAAGCGGGACCGCGGCGAACTCAGCGACGAGCAGATCGACTGGGTCATCGACGCGTACACCCGCGGGGAGGTGGCCGACGAGCAGATGTCGGCCCTCGCCATGGCGATCCTGCTCAACGGCATGAACCGGGGCGAGATCGCCCGCTGGACCGCCGCGATGATCGCCTCCGGCGAGCGCATGGACTTCTCCTCGCTGTCCCGCCCGACCGCCGACAAGCACTCCACGGGCGGCGTCGGCGACAAGATCACCCTCCCGCTGGCCCCCCTGGTGGCGGCCTGCGGCGCGGCCGTCCCGCAGCTGTCGGGCCGTGGCCTCGGCCACACCGGCGGCACCCTGGACAAGCTGGAGTCGATCCCCGGCTGGCGCGCCCTGCTCTCCAACGAGGAGATGCTGCACGTCCTGGACACCACCGGCGCGGTGATCTGCGCGGCGGGCGACGGCCTCGCCCCCGCCGACAAGAAGCTCTACGCCCTGCGCGACGTCACCGGCACGGTCGAGGCGATCCCGCTCATCGCCTCCTCGATCATGTCCAAGAAGATCGCCGAGGGCACCGGCTCCCTGGTCCTGGACGTGAAGGTGGGCACCGGCGCCTTCATGAAGACGATCGAGGACGCGCGCGAGCTGGCGCGGACGATGGTCGGCCTGGGCACCGACTCCGGAGTGAGGACGGTCGCCCTGCTGACCGACATGTCGACCCCGCTCGGCCTGACCGCCGGCAACGCCCTCGAGGTCCGCGAGTCGGTGGAGGTCCTGGCCGGCGGCGGCCCGGCGGACGTCGTCGAACTGACCCTGGCCCTGGCCCGCGAGATGCTCGACGCGGCCGGCGTCAAGGACGCCGACCCGGCGAAGGCCCTCGCTGACGGCTCCGCCATGGACGTCTGGCGCCGCATGATCACCGCGCAGGGCGGCGACCCGGACGCGGAACTGCCGGTGGCCCGCGAACAGCACGTGGTCAAGGCCCCGTCCTCCGGCGTCCTGACCCGCCTGGACGCCTACGGCATCGGCGTCGCCGCCTGGCGGCTCGGCGCGGGCCGCGCCCGCAAGGAGGACCCGGTCCAGGCGGGCGCCGGCGTCGAACTCCACGCCAGGCCCGGCGACACGGTCACCGAGGGCCGGCCCCTCCTGACCCTCCACACGGACACCCCCGAGCGTTTCGCGTACGCCCTGCAGGCGGTGGAGGGTTCGTACGACATCGCGGCCCCCGGCACGGGGTTCGCCGCCTCGCCGGTGGTGCTGGAACGTATCGCCTGACCTGGAGTTTCCCCGATCGGGTGAACGGGACCGGTGGACCCCCACTGGTCCCGTTCGGCATGCTGGACTCGGTGACGCAACGATTGGAGACCGCCGTGAGCGCACTCACCGTGAGCCAGGACCCCGAGCAGAGCTGGGACGACCTCGTCCGGTTCTGGGAGGAGATGGATTGGCCCGAGGGCAGCAAGGTGGAGATCATCGAGGGGATCATCACCGTGTCACCTGCTCCCGCGTACCGTCACAACTTGATCGCGGAAAGTATTCAGCGTCGTCTTTACTCGGTGATGCCAGAGGACTGGGGCATCTTCCAGACGCTGGCGATCGCCGTGCCCTCGCGCATGGGCATGCTCATCCCAGATCTTGTGGTGGCCCCAAGGCGCGACCACACGGAGTCGGACACCCACATCCCCGCCGCCCTGGCCGAGCTGGTCGTCGAGGTCACCTCGAAGTCCAACGCCCGTGACGACCGCGTCGGCAAGCCCGCCGCCTACGCCGGCGCGGGCATCCCGCTGTACCTCCTCGTCGACCGCTGGGCCCCCGACGGCCCGGCCGTGACGCTCTACGGTGAACCGCAGGGTGACGTCTACCGCCCCTTGAGCACGGCGAAGTTCGGTGAGCCGATCAAGCTCCCCGCGCCCTTCGACCTCGTGATCGACACCGCGGAGTTCCCCGAGACCTGAGTCACCCCAGCAACGCCGCGACCACCACCAGCACGGGCACCGACAGCACCGTCGACACCAGGATCGCCTCGCGGGCCAGCTTCTCGCCGACGCGGTAGCTGCTCGCGTACGTGAAGAGGTTCTGCGCGGCCGGCAGCGCCGACGTCACCACCACGTCCAGCAGGTGCGTCCCGCGCAGGTCGAAGACGCCCACCGCCAGTGCCCAGGCGACCAGCGGCTGCCCCACCGCCTTCAGCGCCACGGCGAGCAGCACCGGTCCCCGCTCGCCGCCCCGCAGGGGCATCTCGCTGCCCCGCAGCGAGATGCCGAAGGCGAGGAGCACGGCGGGGACGGCCATGTTGCCGATCAGGGTCACCGGGTCCCAGACGGGCCCCGGTATCCCGATGCCGGTAGCCGACACCGCCACCCCCGCCAGCGACCCCACCGCGATCGGATTGCGCAGCGGCGTCAGGATCCGCCGCCACAACGGCTGCTTCTCGCCCGACGCCGACAGGTCGAGGATCGTCAACGCGACCGGCGTCACCCCGACCAGCTGGAACAGCAGCACCGGGGCCACGAGGGAGGCGTCCCCGAGGACGTACACCGCGATCGGGATGCCCAGGTTGCCGGAGTTGACGTAGCTGGAGCACAGGGCGCCGATGGTGGTGCGGCCCACTCCCCAGCCGCGGGCCACGCCCACCGCCGCGAAGACGCCGGCCACCGCCGCCGTGCTCAGCGCGGTCACCAGCAGCCGGCCGGAGAAGACCACCGACAGGTCGGCCCGGGCGAGCGTGGTGAACAGCAGGGCCGGGGACGCCACGTGGAACGCCAGTCCGGTGAGGACCTCGCGGCCCTGCGCGCCGAGATGTCCCCGCCGGCCGATGACGTAGCCGACGCCGATGACGACGGCGATCACCAGGAAGCCGCTCAGCACCCCCTGCACAGCGGCTCCTCGCGGCGGCGAGGGGCACCGGACACCGGGGGCGGGGAAGATCTGTGGCGCATACAGCCAACCCTCCGGGGAAGGACGCGCCCAGGTCAATGTGATCCTCGCGGCGCCGGCCGGCCCGCACCGGCGCCGCGATGAGTTACGCGTTCCTGGCCGGTCTACCGGTCGTGGACGCCAAGACACCGCCCGTACTCGTGATCAGCGGCCCCCTCACCCGGGACGAGGTGAGCGGGCCCTGCGACGCGCTGCGGGCCCTGCTGGACAGCGGTGGCGGCGGATCGGGCGGGGTGGTCGTGTGCGACGTCGGCGGCCTCGGCCCACCCGGGCTCGCCGCCGTGGACCTGCTCGCGCGGCTCCAGCTCACGGCACGGCGGGCGGGGGGACGGATCCGGCTGCGCGATCCCTCACCTGCCCTGTGCGCCCTGCTCGGTCTCATCGGCCTCCGCTTCGAGACGGAGGGGCAGCCCGAACAGCGGGAACCACCGCTGGGTGTCCAGGAAGCAGTGGAACCCGGTGATCCGGTCGTCTGAGATCTCCAGTGCCTGCACCGCCCACGGGACGAAACCGCCGGTCTCCGGGTCGGGCTTGTACTGCGCGAACCCCGGCAGGCCGTTGACCTCCACCGGCACCAGCCGCGAGCCCGCGCACGGGGCCCCCAGCGTCGTCATGAAGCCCGTGATGTCCTCGCTGCCGGTCAGCCACAGGTCGAACGGCGGCATCGTCATGATGGCGTCCTCGGCCAGCAGCGCGGTCAGCGCGGACATGTCGTAGCCCTCGAACGCCGCCACATAGCGCTCGAGCAGCTTCTGCTGCCCCTCGTCCAGCGGGTCGGAGACGGACGCGTCGGCGCCCGGCTGCCGCCGCTCGGCGAGGGTCGCCCGGGCCCGCTGCAGCGCGCTGTTGACCGACGCGACCGAGGTGCCCAGCAACTCGGCCACCTCGCTCGCCTTCCAGGCCAGCACCTCGCGCAGGATCAGCACCGCCCGCTGCTTGGCCGGCAACTGCTGCAGGGCGGCCATGAAGGCGAGCCGCACCGACTCCTTGGCGACCGCGGCCTCCGCCGGGTCGGCGGGGGTGGGCAGCACCCGGGAATCGGGCATCGGCTCCAGCCAGGTGTTGTCGGGGCGGGGCGACAGGGCCGCCCGCGCCAGCGGGGTGGAGTCCGTCAGGTCCATCGGCCGGGCGCGCTTGTTGCCCGCCGTCAGCATGTCCAGACAGACGTTGGTCGCGATGCGGTAGAGCCAGGAGCGCAGACTGGAGCGGCCCTCGAACCTGTCGTAGCTGCGCCAGGCGCGGACCAGCGTGTCCTGCACCGCGTCCTCCGCCTCGAAGGAGGAGCCGAGCATCCGGTAGCAGTACCCGGTCAGCTCGACGCGGTGCGCCTCCAGCCTGGCGTCCAGGTCGGTCGTCGCCGTGCCGTCTGTCGCCGTGCCGTTCGTCATCGTCCACCCACCCCATGTGGCGTCTATCGGGGCGCGCCATCGCACCCGGCACTTCGGAAGCTACCCCAGCCCACTGACAACGGCCCCTCGGCCGCGCGAAAGCACAGGTCAGGGTGGTGTTCGGCACCGTCGCCCCCGCGCCGCACGGGACCACCGGCCGTGGTGGTGCCACCGGGAAGCCCCTCGCCCCGCCGTCCTTCCCCGCCCCCGTCCCGTCCCCAAGCGTTTCGTCCCGGACCCCCCTGTCGGCCTTCGGCCTTCGGCCCCGGCCTCGGTGTCAGACTTGGTACCGGCCTCGGCACCGGCCTCGTCCTCGGACGCCGGACGGGCTCGATTCAGCCCTCCCGGCGTCCGAGGAGCGGGGAGCCAGGGGGCAGGGCCTCTGGACCGGCCGGTTTCACGCGGTCGCGAGGCGCCGCTCCACCCGGGCCGCCCGGGTGCCGGCCAGCGTGATCGCCGCGACGCCGGCCACCGCCACCAGGCCGACGCCGACCGTCCCGGCCCAGCCGCTCGCGTGGAAGGCGAGCGCGCCCGCCGTGCTGCCCGCGCTGGAGCCGACGTAGTAGGCGGACTGGTAGAGGGCGGAGGCCTGGGCGCGTCCCTCGGTGGCGGTCCTGCCGACCGCCGAGGACGCCACCGCGTGCCCCGCGAAGAAGCCCCCGGTGATCAGCACCAGGCCCAGCAGGACCAGCGGCAGGGAGCCCGCCAGGGACAGCAGCAGACCGGCCGCGGTGGTTCCGCCGGCCGCGTACAGCGCGCCCCGGCGGCCCAGCCGCCCCACCAGCCGTCCCGCCGCCGACGCCGAGACCGTGCCCACCAGGTAGACGAGGAAGATCGAGCCGACGATGCCCTGGGGGAGCGAGAACGGCGCCTCGGTCAGTCGGTAACCGATGACCGTGTAGACGCCGCCGAACACCGTCATGAACAGCGCGCCGATCGCGTACAGCCGCCGCAGCAGCGGGTTGGCGAGGTGGTCGCGGACGGTGCGCGCCAGGACGCGCGGCCGCAGCGAGCCCGGCCGGAAGTGCTTCGGCGCCGGCAGCAGCAGCCGGAAGGCCACCGCGCACGCCACCGCCACCACGCCGATCACCCCGACGGCGACCCGCCAGCCCCACTCCTGCGCCACCCAGCCGGTGATCACCCGGCCGCTCATCCCGCCGACGCTGTTGCCGGCCACGAACAGCCCGATCGCGGTCACCAGCGCCTTGGGCGTGACCTCCTCCGCGAGGTACGCCGTCGCCGACGCGGGCAGTCCGGCCAGGGCCGCGCCCTGGAGCGCCCGCAGCGCCACCAGCCAGCCCAGCGACGGGGCGAGGGGCACCAGCAGCCCGACGGTCACCGCGACGGCCAGGGACGCCGTCATGACCGCACGCCGCCCGTAGCGCTCCGACAGCGCGCTCATCGGGAGCACGAACACCGCCAGGGCACCGGTCGCCGCCGCCACCGTCCAGCTCGCGTCGCCCGCGCTCACCGCGAAATCGGCGGAGATCATCGGCAGCAGGGCCTGGGTGGAGTACAGCAGCGCGAAGGTCGCGACGCCCGCGAGGAACAGGGCGAGACTCATCCGGCGGTAACCGGGACCGCCGGGAGACATCCGGGTCCCGGCGGGGGACGGGGCGGGGGACACGGATGCGACGGCGTCCACGCTGGTGGACGCCCCGGTACTGGCGGGAGTCATGCTTCGAAGCTACGGACGCCCCCGCTCATCCGTCCAATGCACGGAATTGCCATAATCGTTCCCATGGCGCATGAGCACAGGTCACACAGTCGCCTGTCACGGACCGGTGACACACACGACACGGCGGACATGGCGCGGCTGCTGGCACCCCGCCTCGCCTACTTCGCCGGAGTCGCCCGCACCGAGCACGTCACGCGTGCCGCCCAGGAGATGCAGGTCCCGCAGTCCACCCTGTCCCGGGCCATGGTCCGCCTCGAACAGGACCTGGGGGTCGACCTCTTCGCCCGGCACGGCCGCACGGTCTCGCTCACCCCCGCCGGCCGCACCTTCCTCACCTCCGTCGAACGCGCCCTCGCCGAGGTCGAACGCGCCGCCGACGAGGTCCGCGCCGACGCCGACCCCGCCACCGGCAAGGTCGCCTTCGGCTTCCTGCACACCATGGGCGCCGAGACCGTGCCCGGCCTGCTGCACGCCTTCCGGGCCGACCACCCCCGCATCCGCTTCAGCCTCGTGCAGAACTACGGCGAGGCCATGCTGGAACGCCTCCGCGCGGGCGAACTCGACCTGTGCCTGACCTCCCCGGTGCCGGACGCCCCCGACCTCGTCGCCCGCCGGCTCGACGAGCAGAAGCTGCGCCTGGTCGTCCCCGCCGACCACCGCCTCGCCGGCCGCCGCCGCATCCGTCTGGCCGAGGCCGCCGACGAGACCTTCGTGACCCTGGAACCCGGCTACGGGCTGCGCCGCATCACCGACGACCTCTGCGCACAGGCCGGTTTCAGACCCCGTATCGCCTTCGAGGGCGAGGAGGCCGAGACCCTGCGCGGCCTGGTCGCCGCCGGCCTGGGCGTGGCCCTCCTGCCCCCGCCGGCCTTCCCCCGCCCCGGAGTGGTGGAACTGACCGTCACGGCCCCGAGGGCGGCCAGGGAGATCGGTGTCGCCTGGCTCGCCGGCCGCCCGGACACGCCCCCGGTGGCAGCCTTCAAGAAGTTCCTGCTCTCCAAGAGGGGCACCCTGCTCCCGGCGTGAGGAGGGCCGGCTCGCTCCCGGCCCGGGGGCAGCGCCCCCGGGGACGCGGGGAACCGCGCGGCGGGCCGCCGGCGGCCCGTGGTCGCGGCAGGGCGTCCGGCCCCGCCGGCGTCACCGCCGCAGGGACGTGCCGAACCCGGCCGCCAGCGGCATCCGCAGCCCCAACGGCGGAGGCGCCGCCAGGGCATCCCGCACCGGCCGCGAGAACGCCCGCCCGAACAGCGCCCCCATCACGAAGTCCTCGGCCAGCGCCAGCACTTCGTCCCGGTACTGGTTCAGCCCGTGCCCGTCCCCGTGGACCTCGAACCGGCACACCTCCCGGTTCGCCTTCTTCGCCCGCGCCGCCAGCCGGAACGACAGCTCCGGATCGGTCCGCGCGTCGTTCGTGCCGTGCACGATCAGCACGCGCCGCCCGGTGAGCTGTTTCACCGGTTCGGGTGGCGCCGCCACGTCCTCCTCCGGCAGCCAGGGGGCCAGCGCCAGCACGGAGTTGACGGCCTCGTGGCCCCCGGCGCGCAGTGCGGCCCTGCCGCCCATGCCGAGACCGGCCAGGCACACGGGGACGTCCCCGTAGCGCCGTACCGCCTCGTCGGCGGCCCACGCGGCGTCGCGGGCGAGGTGTGCCTCGCTGCCGTTCCAGCCCCGGTAGCGGTAGTGGACGACATGGGTGGCGAGACTGTGCTCCCGGGCCGCGCGGGTGAGACGGCGTCCCAGTCCGCGTACGGAGGCGGCCGCCACCACGGGGGTCGGTCTGCGGCCGGAGACCTCCTCGCCCCCGGGGAGCAGCAGGACCACACCGCTCACCGCCGTCGGCCCGGGGCCGAGAGCCCTTCCCAGCCGGGCCCTGCGAACCGGCGTCGCTTGCTGTGCCATGACAGAACAGTGTCAGAAGCACGGGTGTACACCACCCGTCCGCGGGGTCACCGTTGCGTATCGACGACAGGGCGCGCCGGGCGATCTACGCGCGTAGGAGTTAGGGTGCGGAAATGACGAGCCAGGCCAATGCGAACATCCCGGACACGGACCGGATCCGCCGGGCGCCCAAGGTCCTGCTGCACGACCACCTCGACGGCGGACTGCGCCCCGGCACCGTCGTCGAGCTGGCCCGTGAGAACGGATACCCCCACCTCCCCGAGACCGACCCCGGCAAGCTCGCCCTGTGGTTCGGGGAGGCCGCCGACTCCGGTTCCCTGGAGCGGTACCTGGAGACGTTCTCGCACACCGTCGGGGTCATGCAGACCCGGGAGGCCCTGGTCCGGGTGGCCGCCGAGTGTGCCGAGGACCTCGCCGAGGACGGTGTCGTCTACGCCGAGGTGCGCTACGCCCCCGAGCAGCACCTGGACGGCGGACTGACCCTGGAGGAGGTCGTCGAGGCGGTCGGCGAGGGCTTCCGCCGGGGGGAGCGGCGCGCGAGGGAGAACGGCCACCGCATCCGGGTCGGCTCCCTGCTCACCGCGATGCGGCACGCCGCCCGCTCCCTGGAGATCGCCGAACTCGCCAACCGCTACCGGGACCTGGGTGTCGTCGGCTTCGACATCGCCGGCGCCGAGGCCGGCCACCCGCCCACCCGGCACCTCGACGCCTTCGAGTACCTGAAGCGGGAGAACAACCACTTCACCATCCACGCCGGCGAGGCGTTCGGGCTGCCGTCCATCTGGCAGGCCCTGCAGTGGTGCGGCGCCGACCGGCTCGGACACGGGGTGCGCATCATCGACGACATCCGGGTCCGCGACGACGGCACGGTCGAACTCGGCCGGCTCGCCTCCTACGTACGGGACAAGCGCATCCCGCTGGAGCTGTGCCCGAGCTCCAACCTCCAGACCGGCGCGGCCGCCTCGTACGCCGAGCACCCCATCGGGCTGCTGCGCCGGCTGCACTTCCGGGTCACCGTGAACACGGACAACCGCCTGATGTCCCACACCAGTATGAGCCGGGAATTCGAGCACCTTGTCGACGCATTCGGTTACACGCTCGACGACATGCAGTGGTTCTCCGTCAATGCGATGAAATCAGCGTTCATTCCTTTCGATGAACGTCTGGCCATGATCAATGACGTCATCAAGCCCGGATATGCGGAGCTGAAATCCGAATGGCTGTTCCGGCAGACCTTCCCCACCAGCGATTCTGTGGTGACGGAGGACTGATCGGGAGCGTCCGGGGGAATCGGAAACACGGGCGGTATTCACAAACCGTCCGCATTTCGGGGTTTGCGGCGGAGGGGGCCTGATGTTTACCGTCACGGCACCGCTCACATCCCCGTATCCCATTTCGAGGACGTATTTCATGAAGCAGTCTGCTGCCAAGACCCTCGGTGTCGCCGTGCTCGGTGCCGCCTTCGCCGCCGCCGGCGCGGGCGCCGCCAACGCGGCCCCGGCCGCCCCGGAGGCCGCCCCGGCGCTGGACACCGTCACCCGGGCCGTCCCGGCGGAGAAGCTGTCGGGTGCGCTGCCGGGCTCCGGCCAGGCACTGGCGGC
The DNA here is from genome assembly GCF_043076215.1 of Streptomyces sp. NPDC016640. Taxonomy (NCBI): domain Bacteria; kingdom Bacillati; phylum Actinomycetota; class Actinomycetes; order Kitasatosporales; family Streptomycetaceae; genus Streptomyces; species Streptomyces sp. NPDC016640. The sequence continues at coordinate 497,161 of NZ_JBIBRG010000001.1, read as the reverse complement.
GGGCCAGGAACTGGCGGGCACCGGCATGGCGACCGCGCGGCCGGCCGCCGGGCAGCTGGCCCCCGAGGTCCCGGGCGCCGGCCTTCTCGGCGGCCTGCCGCTGCAGGGACTGCCCACCCAGGGCCTCACCGTCAACGGTGTCCCGCTTGGCGCCTGATCCACCCCGGCGGAAACCCGCCGATGGGGCGCACCCGGACTCGGGGTGCGCCCCATCGGCGTACTGGGGGGACGACTTCCGCTCGGCGGGGAGACGGCCCCCGCTCGGTACTCGGGGAGACGGTGCCGCGCGGGCCTACCAGGCCGTTCGCGCCTTGCTTTCCGAGGGCAACAGGACCCACAGCGCCAGGTACAGCAGGAACTGCGGGCCCGGAAGCAGGCACGAGGCCAGGAAGATCACCCGCATCGTGGTCGCGGAGGTGCCGAAGCGCCGGGCCAGCGCGGCGCACACTCCGCCGATCATGCGGTCGTCGGTGGGACGGGCGAGGCGGCTCATGACGGCTCCTTCGTGAGCGGTGCGAGGCTGCCTGACCGGCTGCCTCCGTGCACTCCACGCTACGGAGACGAAGGGGGCAGAGCGTCGCTCCACGGGGCGATCCCGACCCTGGCAATCGTCGGGGTCCTACCCTGAGCCGGCTCCTCGGGGAAGACGGCGGTGACGGACTCCGCCACGGCCCGGCGGCACAGCCGGGTGCGGCCCGCGGGCACCATGGCGGCATGCGCGAGCCCCGCGCCCACGGTGTTCAGGAGCAGCGAGTCCACGTCCACGACCTGCCCCGGCACCGCGGTCTGCAGCATCTCGACCGCCAGCGACACCAGGGCGGTCGCGGCCATGGTGCGGATCAGCGAACCCAGCCGCGAGACGACCAGCCGGCCCCCGGCCAACGGCAGCAGCACACCCAGCGGCGCGAGCAGCGCCAGCCCTTCGCCGACCCGGCGCAGACCTTCCACCCAGCCCAGCGCGAAACCGGCCCGGATGCCGTCGAAGGGCCGCAGATTGGCGGGCATCACCCAGGGGACGTCCAGCGGGCGCAGCGTGAACCAGGCGACCAACGCGAGATACGCGGCCAGGAGGAGACCTCCTGTCACACGGATACGGATCGCGGCGGTGCCGACGATGAAGCCTTGACGCTGCACGCCCCCCAAGACGCGGCGTCCCCCGCGATCGGTTCCGGGACGTCACCCGTTCGGCGGATGAGGCATGCGCCACAGTACGGCGCCCCGCGCGGGCCGGCCCCGCGGGCCCCCTCGCACGCTCACGGCGCGGGCCACCCCGCGTGCCCACCGTGCGGGTCACCCCGCGTGCCCACCCCGCGTGCCCACGGCGCGTGCCCGTCCCGCGGGACCGCCGTGCGGCTCAGTTCCCGGTGGTCTCCGAGGACGGCGGCTCCCCGTCGTCCGGGCGGGAGCGGACCTCGTCCGTGCACTCGTAGCGGCGCGGCCGGCCGTCGTCGGGGCCGCCCAGGATCACCGAGCCGTCACCCTCGGCCGCCGCCGAGTCGGAGAAGGTGCACACGATCTGCGCGAGGCCCGAGGAGGCGAGGCCGCCCGGCGCGGTGCTCAGCCGCAGCGTGTCCTCCGGATCGCCGGGCCGCGGACCGCTCACACTCGTCCCACCCGGCACGCGCGTGGTGTACCCGGCCTCCTGCTCGGCCGCCGACGGCTGCCGGGACAACTCGTCCAGCAGTCCCTGCGCCACCACCACGCGCCGCGAGTCCGCCGTCCCGTCCGGCAGCCGTACGGTCCGGTCGAGGGCCACCAGCGACGATCCGCACAGCAGGAACACCCGTACCGGCAGTCCCCGCCCGGCCTGCGTGGACACCTCGGGCTCGGCCGGCGAACAGCGCACCCGCGAGGGCGCCGGACCGAAGTCGGTCGGCACCTCCGTGGCCCGGATCCCGCAGCCGGCGAGCAGACCGCCGAGCACGCCGACGGCCGTCAGCAACGCCGTCCGCCGCCCGGCCCCCCGGCCCACGCTCCCGCGTCCCGTGTTCATCAGGCGTCCCCCTCGGCGCCCTCGTCCCCGGCGTCCCCGGTCTCCTCCGCGGGACTCTGCGCGGACACGTCCCGCGGCAGCCGCAGGGTGAACACGGCGCCGCCCTCCGGGGAGTTGGCCGCGGTGATCTCACCGCCGTGGATGTGGGCGTTCTCCAGCGCGATGGACAGGCCCAGGCCGCTGCCCTCCGAACGCGGCCGGGAGGCGCTGGCCTTGTAGAAGCGGTCGAAGACATGCGGCAGGACCTCCTCGGGGATGCCCGGCCCGTGGTCCCGCACCTCGATGACCACCGTGCCTCCCTTCCCCGCGCCCCCGTCCCCGTCCGCGGCCTCCTCCCGCACCGCCACCCGCACCGGCGAACCGCCGTGCTTGAGCGCGTTGCCGATGAGGTTGGCCAGGATCACGTCCAGCCGGCGCGGATCGATCCGGGCGTGGATGCCGCGCTCGGCGTCCAGGTCGACCGCGTCCAGCCAGGCGCGCGCGTCGATGCAGGCGGTGATCTGGTCGACGACGTCGACGTCGTCGAGGACCAGCCGGGCGGTGCCCGCGTCGAAGCGGGTGACCTCCATCAGGTTCTCGACCAGGTCGTTCAGCCGCCGGGTCTCGCTGACCACCAGCCGCACGGCGGGCTCGATCATCGGATCGATGCCGCCGCCCTCGAACTCCAGCTCCTCCTCCAGGACCTCGGTCACCGCCGTGATCGCGGTCAGCGGGGTACGCAGCTCATGGCTCATGTCCGCCACGAACCGGCGGGAGGCCTCGTCGCGCGCGGCCATGTCCGCCACCCGCTTCTCCAGCGCCTCGGCCGCCTTGTTGAACGTCCGTGACAGATCCGCCAGTTCATCGGTGCCCGACACCCTGAGCCGGGTGTCCAGCTTGCCCTCGCCGAGCCGCCGGGCGGCCGCCCCGAGCCGCTGCACCGGCTTCAGCACCGTCGTGGCGGCGGCGTGCGCGAGCAGCGCGGAACCTATCAGCGCGAGCCCGGTGGCGATCCCCAGCGACCAGGCCAGCGAGTTGAGGTCCTTGGCCTCCGGCTCCAGCGACTTCAGCATGTAGCCCGTCGGCCCGCCGCCGATCACCCGCGTCCCCGCCACCAGGTAGGGGGCGTCACCGTCCGCGATCCGCTGCCAGTACAGATGGTGCGGGTACCTGTTGTTCGACGTGATCCTCTGCCGCTCGGTCACCGCCTCGCGCAGCGAGACCGGCACGTCCCGCAGCGAGAAGCCGCTCAGCCCGCCCGAACTGCCGTACACCGTCCGTCCGTCCGCGTCGTCGGCGACCAGCAGCACGCTGAAGCCCTGGCCGCTGTTGGCCATCCGGCCCGCCGTACGCTGCAGCTCGTCCTGCGTCGGGTGCTCGGGAAGCGCCCCGGCCCGGTTCTGCATCTCCTGCTCGAAGTCGCGCAGCACCGCGTCCTGCGCGCGGGTCAGCACGGACTCGCGGTTCAGCCAGTACGCGATGCCCGACGCGGACACCGCGGCGGTGAGCGCGACCAGTCCGAACACCACGACCAGCCGCAGCCGCAGGCTGGTGAACCGCAGCCGTGACCGGACTCCCCTGCGCGCCGCGGACCAGCCGCGGGCCTCCCCCCGGTGTTCCCGTGTCACTGAGGCGGATCCAGCCGGTAGCCGACGCCGCGCACGGTACGGATCAGCGTCGGGGACGACGGCACGTCCTCGACCTTGGCGCGCAGCCGCTGCACACAGGCGTCCACCAGACGCGAGTCGCCCAGGTAGTCGTGCTCCCACACCAGCCGCAGCAACTGCTGCCGGGACAGCGCCTGGCCCGGCCGCCGGCTCAGCTCCAGCAGCAGCCGCAGCTCGGTCGGCGTCAGCTGGAGGTCCTCGCCGTTCTTCGTCACCGTCATCGCCGCACGGTCGATGACCAGGCTGCCGAAGGTCGCCGAGTCACTGGACTCCCGCTCCCCGCGACGCAGCACGGCCCGGATCCGGGCGTCGAGCACCCGGCCCTGCACCGGCTTGACCACGTAGTCGTCGGCGCCGGACTCCAGACCGACCACGACGTCGATGTCGTCGCTGCGCGCGGTCAGCAGGATGATCGGCAACTGGTCCGTGCGCCGGATGCGCCGGCACACCTCGAATCCGTCGATGCCGGGCAGCATCACGTCCAGCACGATCAGATCCGGCCGCTGCTCACGCAGCAGTTTCAGACCGTCCTCACCACTGGCAGCGGTCGCCACCCGGTGGCCCTGGCGCGTCAGCGAGAGCTCCAGGGCCGTCCGGATGGCGTCGTCGTCCTCGATCAGCAACAGGGAAGGCACGGGCTCATTCTGGCCCATGGAGGGCTCCCCGTTCGACCCGTGGGCGACAGATGCCCATTGGGCCCGCATACGTGGCGCTACGTGCACCGACGGCTGTGAAGGATCTGTGCCCCCGGGGTGCCCGTCCCCTGTGACAGCTCCGTGACAGTCGGCGGACACGGCGATGAAGTCACCCCGGCAAGCTGTTCGGCACGAGCACAGCAGCAGGACCGAACACCGGAAGTCCACGACGGGGGGCGCGAGATGAACACGCTGCACGGCATCAGCACCAGCGCAGTGATCACGCGTCTGCACGACGTGCACCGGGGTTCCGAGAAGTCCGGTGCGGTGAGCGGGCGGGGGTGCGCTCGCGGCACCGGGCGTCAGCACACCGCGATCATGACGGTGGTCGACGCGCCCACGGGGGGGACGAACGGGGGAAACGCGTACGGGGAGGACCCGGGGGAGCGCCGTTCCCCGGCGCGGGCGGCGGACGCCGAAGCGGCGTTCACGGCCTACGTCCAGGAGCGCCGCGCCTCCCTGTACGCCACCGCCTACCACCTGACCGGTGACCGCTTCGAGGCCGAGGACCTGCTGCAGAGCGCGCTGTTCTCGACCTACCGGGCGTGGGACCGGATCAGCGACAAGGCGGCGGTCGGCGGCTACCTCCGCCGCACCATGACCAACCTGCACATCAGCGCGTGGCGCCGCCGCAAGCTGAACGAGTACCCGACCGAGGAACTGCCGGAGACGGCCGGTGACACGGACGCGATGCGCGGCACCGAACTGCGCGCGGTCCTGTGGCAGGCGCTGGCCCGGCTGCCCGAACTCCAGCGCACCATGCTGGTCCTGCGCTACTACGAGGGCCGCACGGACCCGGAGATCGCGGACATCCTCGGCATCAGTGTCGGCACGGTGAAGTCCAGCATCTGGCGGTCGCTCCGCCGGCTGCGCGAGGACGAGGTCCTCAGCTTCGGCCGTGACGAGGAGAACGCCTTCGGCGAACTGGTCGCCTGAAGGTTCGGGGGGAATCGGGGACCCGGGGGGATCGGGGGCCCGGGGGCCCGGGGGACCCGCGGGGGCGTCGGGGGACGTCACCGTGACCGGCGGGGACCGGAGGGGGAAGCACGAGGGGGTCCACGGGGGACCTCTGCGGATCCGGGGGGACCGCAGGGGTACGGGGACCACGGGGGAGTGCGGACAGCGGGACTGGAGGGCCGGGGGGCCCGTCCGGTCCCGCCTTTCGTATGCGCGCCGGCGCGGAACGCCACCGCTACACCGGCGTCCCCGAACCCGTCGCGGCCCGCCCGGCGACCGCGGCCGACGCGAGCCGGCCCAGCGCCTCGTCCCGGTCGCAGGCGTACGCGCCCAGCGCCGTCTGCCGGGCGATGATCGACCGCTCCCGCCGCATCAGCCGCCAGCCGCGGCGCAGCAGGAACGGCACCGACTTGCGGCCCTCCCTGAGGTCCCGCAGGAACCGCCGGCGGAAGGTCCGCACCGACCCCCGGTTCAGGCACAGCGCGTCCGCCAGCAGGCCCAGCTCCCGGCAGCGCGCGACGATCTCCGCGGCGAAGATGCCCTCGGCGATGAACAGCGGGGTCCCGCCGATGTCGACGGTCTCCTCGCCGGTGCGCGCGCTGAGCGAGATGTCGTAGACGGGGACCCGGGTACGGCGTGTGCGGCACAGCCGGTCGATCGCGGCGACGGCGGCGCTCGCGTCCCAGGAGCCGGGGTGGTCCCAGTCGATGTCGGAGGTGCCGGCCACCAGCGGCAGGGTGGGGTCGTCGCCCTCCTTGTAGAAGTCGTCGAGGCGCAGCACCGGGAGGCCGGAGCGGGCCGCGAGGAGGGACTTGCCGGAGCCGGAGGGGCCGCAGAGCAGCACGACCCGCGCGGATATGGGGGACTGGGAACTCACGGGACACCAGTGTGAGGCATCCTCCGGCCGGTGTACGACCCGCGGTGCGGCTTTGGAGCGCACGTCACCTCTCAACTACTCTGCGCGTCGAACCGATTACCCAGTGAAGGCGACAGGTGGCACAGCGATGGCCCGACACAACGCACCCAGGACGCCGGCCGTGCGGCGCGCCCTGGCCGTCCTCGCGACCGCCGGAGCGGCGCTCGGAGCCGGCGCGACCACGGCGGCGGCCGCGGACTCCGGGCCGCCCGCCGGGGGCGCCGGTCAGGTCGTGGGCACGGTCGCGGACCTCAAGCCCAATCCGCTCGCCGGCACGGGAGTGGACCCGCTCGACAACGGCGTCCGCACACAGGTGGCCGACTTCCGGCCGGTGGACTCCCGGGCGGTGACCGGACCGGTCGCCCAGGCGCCGTCGGTGGGCGGCGTCCCGGGGGCCGGCGAGGCGACGGACCTGCTGCGCGGCTGACCCGCACGGCGACGGCGGAGCGCCGTACCCCTCCCGGACGGTGGCGGGGTACGGCGCTCCGGCCGTGCGGGACCCGGTCAGTAGGCCGAGCCCGAGGCGCCCAGGGATCCCGTCGGGTGCCAGACCGTCTTGGTCTCCAGGAACGCCGTCATGCGGTCGGTTCCGGGGTCCGCCGACCAGTCGTCCACAGGCTGTGGACGAAGCACGCGCTTCAGGTTGTCGGCGGCCGCGATCTCCAGCTCCTTCGCCAGCACCCCGTCGGCGCCCGCGAGGTCGATCGCGTTGACGTCCTGGTGCGCGGCGAGCGGGGCGGCGATCTCCGCCGTACGGCCGGACAGGACGTTGACGACACCGCCGGGGAGGTCGGAGGTGGCCAGCACCTCGCCGAGGGAGAGGGCGGGGAGCGGGGACTTCTCGGACGCCACCACGACCGCCGTGTTGCCCGTCGCGATCACCGGGGCGACCACCGAGACCAGGCCCAGGAACGACGACTCCCGGGGGGCCAGTACGGCGACCACGCCCGTCGGTTCGGGCGAGGAGAGGTTGAAGAACGGGCCGGCGACCGGGTTGCCGCCGCCGACCACCTGGGCGATCTTGTCGGTCCAGCCCGCGTACCAGACCCAGCGGTCGATCGCCGCGTCCACCTGGAGGCCCGCCCCGGACCTCGACAGGCCCTCGGCGTCCGCGACCTCCGCGACGTACTGGTCGCGGCGGCCTTCGAGCATCTCCGCGATCCGGTACAGGATCTGGCCGCGGTTGTACGCCGTCGCGCCGGACCAGCCGCCGAACGCCTTGCGCGCGGCGACCACCGCGTCCCGGGCGTCCTTGCGGGACGAGAGCGGGGCGTTGGCCAGCCACGTGCCCTTGGAGTCGGTCACCTCGTACACCCGGCCGCTCTCGGAACGCGGGAACTTCCCGCCGACGTACAGCTTGTAGGTCTTGAAGACCGACAGCCGCTGCCCGGTCTTTTCCTTCTCAGACATCGAGGTACGCCTCCAGGCCGTGGCGGCCGCCCTCGCGGCCGAAGCCCGACTCCTTGTACCCGCCGAACGGCGAGGCCGGGTCGAACTTGTTGAACGTGTTGGACCAGATCACGCCCGCGCGGAGCTTGTTCGCGACCGCCAGGATGCGCGAGCCCTTCTCCGTCCAGATGCCCGCCGACAGGCCGTACGGGGTGTTGTTGGCCTTGGCGACGGCCTCGTCCGGGGTGCGGAAGGTGAGGACGGACAGGACCGGGCCGAAGATCTCGTCGCGGGCGACGGTGTGCGCCTGGGTGACGTTCGTGAAGAGCGTCGGGGCGAACCAGTAGCCGTTCTCCGGAAGGTCGCAGGCCGGGGACCAGCGCTCGGCGCCCTCCGCCTCGCCCCGGTCGGCCAGCGCGGTGATCCGGGCCAGCTGCTCGGCGGAGTTGATCGCGCCGATGTCGGTGTTCTTGTCCAGCGGGTCGCCCAGCCGGAGCGTGGAGAGGCGGCGCTTGAGGGAGTCCAGCAGCTCGTCGTGGAACGACTCCTGCACCAGGAGGCGGGAGCCCGCGCAGCAGACCTGGCCCTGGTTGAAGAAGATGCCGTTGACGATGCCCTCGACGGCCTGGTCCACGGGTGCGTCGTCGAAGACGATGTTGGCGCCCTTGCCGCCGAGTTCGAGGGTCAGCTTCTTGCGGCTGCCCGCGACCGTGCGGGCGATCTCCTTGCCGACGGCGGTGGAACCCGTGAAGGCCACCTTGTTCACGTCGGGGTGGGCGATCAGCGCTGCGCCGGTGCGGCCGTCACCGGTGACGATGTTGACGACGCCCCGGGGCAGGCCCGCCCGACGGCAGATGTCCGCGAAGAAGAGGGCGGTGAGGGGGGTCGTCTCGGCGGGCTTGAGGACGACCGTGTTGCCGGTCGCGAGCGCCGGGGCGATCTTCCACGCCAGCATCAGCAGGGGGAAGTTCCACGGGATGACCTGGCCCGCGACGCCGAGGGGGCGCGGGTTCGCGCCGAAGCCGGCGTGGCCGAGCTTGTCCGCCCAGCCCGCGTAGTAGAAGAAGTGCGCGGCGACCAGGGGGAGATCGGCGTCGCGGGTCTCCCTGATCGGCTTGCCGTTGTCGAGGGTCTCCAGGACGGCCAGCTCGCGGCTGCGTTCCTGGATGATGCGGGCGATGCGGAAGAGGTACTTGGCGCGCTCGGAGCCCGGCAGCGCCGACCACTTCTCGAAGGCCTTGCGGGCGGCCTTCACCGCGCGGTCGACGTCCGCCTCGCCGGCCTCGGCGACCTCGGAGAGGACCTCCTCGGTGGAGGGCGAGACGGTCTTGAAGACCTTGCCGTCGGCCGCCTCGGTGAACTCGCCGTCGATGAACAGGCCGTACGACGGGGCGATGTCGACGACCGAGCGGGACTCGGGCGCCGGTGCGTACTCGAACGCGGACGACCGCTTTTCCATGGTCTCCATGGTCTTCTCCGTGGTCATGGTGATCAGTCCACCGTCACGTAGTCGGGGCCGGAGTAACGGCCGGTGGCCAGCTTCTGACGCTGCATCAGCAGGTCGTTCAGCAGCGAGGAGGCGCCGAAGCGGAACCAGTGGTTGTCCAGCCAGTCCTCGCCCGCGGTCTCGTTGACCAGGACCAGGAACTTGATGGCGTCCTTCGACGTGCGGATGCCGCCGGCCGGCTTCACGCCGACCTGGACACCGGTCTGGGCGCGGAAGTCGCGGACCGCCTCCAGCATCAGGAGGGTGTTCGCGGGGGTCGCGTTGACGGCGACCTTGCCGGTCGAGGTCTTGATGAAGTCCGCCCCGGCCAGCATGCCGAGCCAGCTCGCCCGCCGGATGTTGTCGTACGTCGACAGCTCGCCCGTCTCGAAGATGACCTTGAGGCGGGCGCTCGTCCCGCAGGTCTCCTTCACGGCGGTGATCTCGTCGTACACCTTCAGGTAGTCGCCCGCGAGGAACGCCCCGCGGTCGATGACCATGTCGATCTCGTCCGCACCGGCGGCGACGGCCTCGCGGACGTCGGCCAGCTTGACGGCGAGCGGGGCGCGGCCGGCCGGGAAGGCGGTGGCGACGGAGGCGACCTTGACGGCGGAGCCGGCGACGGCCTCCTTGGCGGTGGCCACCATGTCGGGGTAGACGCAGACCGCGGCCGTGGCCGGGGTGGCGCGGTCGGTCGGGTCGGGACGGACCGCCTTCGCGCCGAGCGCCCGGACCTTGCCCGGGGTGTCCGCGCCTTCCAGCGTCGTCAGGTCGACCATCGAGATGGCGAGGTCGATGGCGTACGCCTTCGCGGTCGTCTTGATCGAGCGGGTGCCGAGGGAGGCGGCGCGCGCCTCCAGGCCGACCGCGTCGACGCCGGGCAGCCCGTGGAGGAAGCGGCGCAGCGTGCTGCCGGACGCGGTGACGTCGCTGAGAGCCTGTGGTGCAGTGGTGGGCATGGTCACCAGACGAGCATATCTACGCGCGTAGCGGCTGTACAGCCCTCCCCACCGCCGAGGAGGGCGTCCACCGCGTACGACGTCCGCGCGGCCGTCGTGCAGAATCAGGAGCATGACGACCCCCGAGCCCCAGTCGCCTGCCCCGGAGCCCTCGCAGCCCTCGGGGCCTGGGGCAACCCAGTACCAGGACCGGATCTACCGCTCGCCCGCGGGGCTCGCCGGCGGGGTGCTGCTGCTCGCCGTCATCGGGTGGCTCGGCATCGACGCCGTGGTCGCCGGCGAGGGCCGCACCCCGTGGCTGGCCCTCGCCACGATGCTCCTCCTCGTGCCCCTGGTCGTCGCCTACACCCTGCGCCCCGCCGTCTACGTCAACGACGACCGGCTGCGCGTCCGCAACCCGTTCCGCGTGATCGTGCTGCCGTGGGCACGGGTGGCCTCGCTGCGGTCGGGGTTCTCCAACGAGGTCCTCGCCGACTCCGGCGAGAAGTACCAGCTGTGGGCGCTCCCGGTCTCGCTGCGGGCCCGCAGCAGGGCCGCCCGGCAGGAGACGCGGGCGGCGGCGCAGGCCGCGCGCGGGAACGCGGGGGGACGGAACCGGGGTGGCGCCGGGCCGGCGGATCCGGTGGGCCCGGCAGGTCCGGGGGACGTGCCCGCGGGGCCCCGGCGGGCCGAGAGCGACCGGGCGATGGACGAGATGCGGGAGCTGCACGAGCTGCGGCAGGGCGCCCCGGCCGCGCGGGGCGGGGCGACCGCGCAGGACGAGGTGACCGTGCGGTGGGCCTACGAGATCGTGGGGCCCGCCGTTGCCGGGGCGGTGCTGCTGGCGGTGCTCCTGGCCGTGGGGTGAGAGCGGGAGCCGGAGCGGCGGGCGGGGGACGTGCCGCGCTCTCCCCGCCCGCCCCGGCTCCTCAGATGCCCGCTGCCCCGGAGAGGTCCCGCTTGAGGTTCTCCAGCAGGGCCGCGGCCCGCGCGCGCGCCCCGGGGAGGTCGGCCTTGGAGGCGACCGGGACGACCGCCTCCAGGTAGCACTTCAGCTTCGGTTCCGTCCCGCTGGGGCGGACGATCACCCGGGCGCCGTCCAGGGTGTAGCGGAGGCCGTCCGTGGGCGGGAGCGCCGCCGTGCCCTCGGTGAGGTCCTCGGCGCCGGTGACGGCCAGTCCGGCCAGCTCGGTGGGCGGTTCGGTGCGCAGGCGGTGCATCGCCGCGGAGATCAGGGACAGGTCCCGCACCCGGACCGAGAGCTGGTCGGTGGCGTGCAGGCCGTGCTCCACGGCGAGGTCGTCGAGGAGGTCCAGGAGGGTGCGGCCCTCCGACTTCAGCTCGGAGGCCAGTTCCGTGAGGAGGAGCGCCGCCGTGATGCCGTCCTTGTCGCGGACGCCGTCGGGGTCGACGCAGTAGCCCAGCGCCTCCTCGTAGCCGTAGCGCAGGCCCTCGACCCTGGCGATCCACTTGAAGCCGGTCAGGGTCTCCTCGTAGGGCAGGCCGGCCTTCTCGGCGATACGGCCGAGCAGGCTCGAGGAGACGATCGACTCGGCGAACGTGCCGGTCGCTCCGCGGCGGACCAGGTGGGCGGCGAGCAGCGCGCCGACCTCGTCGCCGCGCAGCATGCGCCAGTCGGCGCCGTCCTTGACGGCCGCGGCGCAGCGGTCGGCGTCCGGGTCGTTGGCGATGACCAGGTCGGGTTCCGCGGCGCGGGCCCTGGCGAAGGCCAGGTCCATCGCTCCGGGCTCCTCCGGGTTGGGGAACGCGACGGTGGGGAACTCCGGGTCGGGTTCGGCCTGCTCGGTGACGAGGACGGGTTCCGGGAAGCCGGCTCGGGCGAAGGCGGCGAGGAGGACGTCCTTGCCGACGCCGTGCATCGCCGTGTAGACGGTGCGGGCGGTACGGGGGGAGCCCTCGGCCAGGACGGCGTCCGTGCGGGCGAGGTAGGCGTTCAGGACGGTGTCGTCGAGGGTCTCCCAGCCTTCGGTGGGGCGGGGGACCGTGGTGAGGGAGGCGACGGCCCCGATCTCGGCGGCGATCTCCGCGTCGGCCGGGGGGACGATCTGGGAGCCGTCGCCGAGGTACACCTTGTAGCCGTTGTCGCGGGGCGGGTTGTGGCTGGCGGTGACCTCGACGCCGGCGACGGCTCCGAGGTGCCTTATGGCGAAGGCGAGGACGGGGGTGGGGAGGGGGCGGTCGAGGACGGCCGCGCGGAGGCCGGCGCCGGTCATCACGGCGGCGGTGTCCAGGGCGAAGTCGAGGGACTTGTGGCGGGCGTCGTAGCCGATGACGACGAGGCCGTCGGCGTGCCCGTGCTTCCTGAGGTACGCGGCGAGGCCGGCGGCCGCGCGGATGACGACGGAGCGGTTCATGCGCCGGGGGCCGGCGCCGAGTTCGCCGCGGAGGCCGGCGGTGCCGAACTGGAGGGTGCCGTCGAAGCGCGCGGTGAGCTCGGCGTGGTCCTCGGCGTCGATGAGGCGGGCGAGTTCCTCACGGGTGTCCGGGTCGGGGTCCTCGGCCAGCCAGGTCCGGGCCTGTGCGATGAGGGCGTCTTGCACGGTCGGTCAGCCTCTCGTTCGGTGGGGTGCGCGCGGTGTGTCCTGCGGCGCGGCTGTCGGTTCGGCGGGGCCGCGGCAGCGCCCGCGGCCGGCGGGTGGGTCGGGGGGGACGGGGCGGGGGCGCCCGTCCCCGGTCCGGTCGGGATCGGTCACCGGGAAGTGTTCCCCGTCGACGCGCCGGCCGCTGCGGGCGGTCGCTCCCGGCCCGTCCCCTTCGCGCCCCGGGCGGGAGACGCCGCTCACCGCGGGCCGTGGTGCGGCCGCGGGCGGGCGGCGTGCGTCGCCCGTCGCGGACCGTCGGTCAGGGCCGTGGAGCCGGTGCCGCCGTTCGTGGGCGGCCGCGGGGCCGCTCGCCGGGGGGCGTGTCGCAGGGCGGCCGGGTGGGCGCGGCCGCCCGGCAGTGCCGGGCCGCCGCCCCGCGGGCTTACAGGCGGCCGAGGACCTGGGCCAGCAGGGAGCCCATGCGCGTCGCGGAGTCGCGGCCCGCCCGGAGGACCTCCTCGTGGTTGAGGGGCTCGCCCGTCATGCCCGCGGCCAGGTTGGTGACCAGGGAGATGCCCAGGATCTCGGCACCGGCCTCACGGGCGGCGATGGCCTCCAGGACCGTGGACATGCCGACCAGGTCCGCGCCGATCACGCGGGCCATGCGGACCTCGGCCGGCGTCTCGTAGTGCGGGCCCGGGAACTGGGCGTAGACGCCCTCCTCCAGGGTGGGGTCGATCTCCTTGCACAGGGCGCGCAGGCGGGGGGAGTAGAGGTCGGTGAGGTCGACGAAGTTGGCGCCGACGATGGGGGAGGTGGCGGTGAGGTTGATGTGGTCGCCGATCAGGACCGGCTGGCCGGGGCGCATGCCCTCGCGCAGGCCGCCGCAGCCGTTGGTCAGGACGATCGTCTTGGCGCCGGCGGCCACGGCGGTGCGGACGCCGTGGGCGACGGCGGCGACCCCGCGGCCCTCGTAGTAGTGGGTGCGGCCCAGGAAGACCAGTGCACGCTTGGCGCCGGTGCGGTACGAGCGGATCTTGCCCCCGTGCCCTTCGACCGCCGGGGGCGGGAACCCGGGCAGCTCGGTGACCTGGAACTCGGCCTCGGGGGCACCCAGGGCGTCCACGGCCGGTGCCCAGCCGGAGCCCATCACGAGGGCGACGTCGTGGGTCTCGGCGCCCGTGAGTTCGCGCAGGCGCGCGGCGGCGGCGTCGGCTGCGGCGTAGGGGTCGCCCTGGATGTCGTCCGGAAGAAGAGAAGCGTTCACGCGACGAGGGTAGCCGGTATTCGCCTACGCGCGTAGATGTCGAGGGCGACGCGTTGGTGATCGTTGTCCCGTCGTTTTCCGCGGACCGGGTGCCGGAGGTCTCAGCAGGGGCGCTTGCGGAGTTCCATCACGTAGTCGTGGGGCGCGCCCGCGGACTCGGCCGCGTCGGCGATCTCGCCCAGGTGGCGGGCCGACGGGAGGCCGCCCTCGTAGCCGTTCAGGACGTAGGTCCAGGCCGGCTCCTCGCCGTCCAGGGTGTGGGCGCGGACGCGGGCGCGGCGGTAGAGGTCCAGGCCGCCCGCGCCCTCCCAGCGGTCCAGGGGTTCCTCGTCCATCGGGGCGATCTCGTAGAGGGCCACGAAGACCTGTGAGATCGGGTCCTCGACGAGCGTGGCGAGCGCGCCTTCCCAGCCCGCCCCCGGGCTCTCGGCCCCGGGCCCCCACCGCTCGCCCCCGAAGGTCAGCCGCCACCCGTTCAGCCAGCCGGTGGCGCGCAGCGGCGAGTGCGGGGCGCGGCGGGACATCAGCCGCGCGTCGAGGTTGCCGGCGTACGCGGCGTAGAGCGACATGAGGGAAGGGTACGGCAGGCGGAACGGGGTCACTCCGGTAACGGGGGAGCCACGGCCGGGGCCCCCGGGCGGTCGCACGGCGGAGGGTACGGGACAATGGAGTACGTGACTCGGATCGTGATCATCGGTGGCGGACCCGGCGGATACGAAGCGGCGCTGGTCGCCGCACAACTCGGCGCGGAGGTGACCGTCGTCGACCGCGACGGCCTGGGCGGGGCGTCGGTGCTCACCGACTGCGTGCCGTCCAAGACCCTGATCGCCACGGCCGAGGTGATGACCACCTTCGACTCCTCGTACGAGGAACTGGGCATCATCGTCGCCGACGACACCCCGCCCATGGAGCAGGCCGCCCGGGTGGTGGGCGTGGACCTGGGCAAGGTCAACCGACGGGTGAAGCGGCTCGCCCTGGCCCAGTCGCACGACATCACCGCGTCGGTGACGAGGGCGGGCGCGCGGGTCATGCGCGGGCGGGGCCGGCTGGAGGGCATGCAGGCGCTCGACGGGTCGCGCAAGGTCGTGGTGCGGGCCGCGGACGGCAGCGAGGAGACGCTCGTCGCGGACGCGGTGCTCATCGCCACCGGCGGGCACCCGCGCGAGCTGCCGGACGCCCGGCCCGACGGCGAGCGGATCCTGAACTGGACCCAGGTGTACGACCTCGACGAGCTCCCCGAGGAACTCATCGTGGTCGGATCGGGTGTCACCGGCGCCGAGTTCGCCGGTGCCTACCAGGCGCTGGGCTCGAAGGTGACGCTCGTCTCGTCGCGGGACCGTGTGCTGCCGGGCGAGGACCCGGACGCCGCCGCCGTGCTGGAGGACGTCTTCCGGCGGCGCGGCATGAACGTCATGGCGCGGTCGCGGGCGCAGTCCGCGAAGCGGGCCGGGGACGGGGTGGAGGTGACGCTCGCCGACGGGCGGGTCATCACCGGGTCGCACTGTCTGATGGCCGTGGGCGCCGTCCCGAACTCCGAGGGCATGGGCCTGGAGGAGGCCGGGGTCAGGCTGCGGGACTCGGGCCACATCTGGACCGACAAGGTCTCCCGGACGACGGCTCCGGGCGTGTACGCCGCCGGTGACGTGACGGGTGTCTTCGCGCTGGCCTCGGTGGCGGCGATGCAGGGACGCATCGCCATGTACCACTTCCTCGGCGACGCGGTGGCCCCGCTGAACCTGAAGACCGTCTCGTCGAACGTCTTCACCGACCCCGAGATCGCCACCGTCGGCTACTCCCAGTCCGATGTCGACACCGGCAAGATCGACGCCCGGGCCGTGAAGCTGCCGCTGCTGCGCAACCCGCGCGCGAAGATGCAGGGCATCCGCGACGGCTTCGTCAAGATCTTCTGCCGGCCGGGCACCGGAATCGTGGTGGGCGGCGTGGTCGTGGCGCCGCGCGCGTCGGAACTCATCCACCCCATCTCGATCGCGGTCGACAACAACCTGACCGTCGAACAGATCGCGAACGCCTTCACCGTGTATCCCTCGCTGTCGGGGTCGATCGCCGAGGTGGCACGGCAGTTGCACACGAGGAAGGCCGACGGGGAGGCCTGACGGCCGGCGGAACGGCTGTCCTTCGAGAGCTTATACCACTTGGTGCGGGCCTGTGCGAACAGCTTCTGCTATTCAGCGCAAACTGCTGAAAGTAGACGGTCGCTGGCGTTACTGTCAGTTTCGTGTTCGCTGCAGAACGTCGCCAATTGATCCTCGAAATGGTGCGAGCGAACGGGGCCGTGTCGCTCCGTGAGCTCGCCCGCGTCGTCCAGACCTCCGAAGTGACCGTACGGCGGGACGTGCGCGCGCTGGAGGCAGAAGGACTCCTCGACCGCCGGCACGGCGGTGCGGTACTGCCGGGCGGTTTCACGCGCGAGTCCGGTTTTCCGCAGAAGTCACATCTCGCGACCGCCGAGAAGACCGCCATCGCCGACCTCGCCGCCAGTCTCGTGGAAGAGGGCGAGGCCATCGTGGTCGGCGCGGGTACCACCACACAGGAGCTGGCGCGCCGGCTGGCCCGGGTGCCCGGGCTGACCGTCGTCACCAACTCGCTGCTGGTCGCCCAGGCGCTGGCCCACGCCAACCGGGTGGAGGTCGTGATGACCGGCGGTACGCTCCGCGGTTCGAACTACGCCCTCGTCGGCAGCGGTGCCGAGCAGTCCCTCCAGGGACTGCGGGTGTCGCGGGCCTTCCTGTCCGGGAGCGGACTGACCGCCGAGCGGGGGCTGTCCACCTCCAACATGCTGTCGGCCTCGGTCGACCGGGCACTGGTGCAGGCCGCGGCGGAGGTGGTGGTCCTGGCCGATCACACCAAGCTCGGTACGGACACCATGTTCCAGACGGTGCCGACGGATCTGATCACGCGTCTGGTGACGGACGAGCCGCCCGCGCACGACGATCGTGCGGGTACGGAGCTTCAGGCGCTGGCCGACCAGGGTGTGCAGATCACTGCCGCCGGGGCGCCCGGGGCGCCCGGGGGGTCGGCGGGTGAGGGTCCTCCGGCGGCACGCCAGCGCCGGGACGTCTCCCTCCCGGGCCCGCGCCGTCAGGGGCCGGGACTGCGTACGGCCGTGGGGCTGGGGGCGGCGGAGCAGCAGGCTCAGGGGCAGGGAGCCGAACAGCGGGCGCGGGTGGCGGATCTCCGGCGCCGCTGACGCCTGAGGCGGCGTGCGTGAGGTTCTCCGGTGGCCCGGTGCGGGGCGGGCCGGGGGCGTTGCGCAGTCCGGCGCTTCCGGGGTGCCGCCGCGCCCGCCCTCCCCGAACTCTCGACCTCGCTCGAGCAGGGACCCCCT
This sequence comes from Streptomyces sp. NPDC016640, assembly GCF_043076215.1. Classification (NCBI taxonomy): domain Bacteria; kingdom Bacillati; phylum Actinomycetota; class Actinomycetes; order Kitasatosporales; family Streptomycetaceae; genus Streptomyces; species Streptomyces sp. NPDC016640. The sequence continues at coordinate 479,985 of NZ_JBIBRG010000001.1, read as the reverse complement.
CACTCCTGCGGCACGACCGCCCGCGGTGGAGGCGGTGCGACCGGCCGCCCGGCCGCCGTGGTGGCGCGGACCGCCCGCGGCCGACCGCTGGTGCCGGCCCCGGCCCACCGGACCACCCGTGGGTGCGACCGGGGCCCCGGTCGCGCCCACGGGCATCGCGTCCGGCTCAGTCCTTGATCTCGCAGATCGCCGCGCCCGAGGTGACCGAAGCCCCCACCTCCGCGCTCAGTCCCTTGATCGTGCCCGACCGGTGGGCGTTGATGGGCTGCTCCATCTTCATGGCCTCCAGGACGACGACCAGGTCGCCCTCCTTGACCTCCTGCCCCTCCTCCACCGCGAGCTTGACGATCGTGCCCTGCATCGGAGAGGCGAGCGTGTCGCCCGAGGCCACCGGGCCCGACTTCTTCGCCGCCCGCCGCTTCGGCTTCGCACCCGCCGCCAGACCCGTACGGGCCAGGGACATGCCGAGCGAGACGGGCAGGGACACCTCCAGACGCTTGCCGCCGACCTCGACGACGACCGTCTCCCGGCCCGCCTCCTCCTCGGCGTCCACGTCCACCGCGGCGGTGAACGGCGGGATCTCGTTGACGAACTCGGTCTCGATCCACCGGGTGTGCACCGTGAACGGATCGGCGGAGCCGGTCAGCTCGGGGGCGAACGCCGGGTCCCTCACGACCGCGCGGTGGAACGGGATGGCCGTGGCCATGCCCTCGACCCGGAACTCCTCCAGGGCGCGGGAGGCCCGCTCCAGCGCCTCCTTGCGGGTGCGGCCGGTGACGATCAGCTTGGCCAGCAGGGAGTCCCAGGCCGGACCGATGACCGAGCCCGACTCCACACCCGCGTCCAGCCGCACGCCCGGGCCCGACGGCGCGTCGAAACGGGTGACGGTGCCGGGGGCCGGGAGGAAGCCCCGGCCCGGGTCCTCGCCGTTGATGCGGAACTCGAAGGAGTGGCCGCGCAGCACCGGGTCGCCGTAGCCGAGTTCCTCGCCGTCGGCGATGCGGAACATCTCGCGCACGAGGTCGATGCCGGCGACCTCCTCGGTGACCGGGTGCTCCACCTGCAGACGGGTGTTGACCTCCAGGAACGAGATCGTGCCGTCCACGCCGACCAGGAACTCCACCGTGCCGGCGCCGACGTAGCCGGCCTCCTTCAGGATCGCCTTGGACGCGCGGTACAGCTCGGCGAGCTGCTCCTCGGAGAGGAACGGCGCCGGAGCCTCCTCGACCAGCTTCTGGTGACGGCGCTGCAGGGAGCAGTCACGGGTGGAGACGACCACCACGTTGCCGTGCCGGTCGGCCAGGCACTGCGTCTCCACGTGCCGCGGCTTGTCCAGGTAGCGCTCGACGAAGCACTCGCCGCGGCCGAACGCGGCCACCGCCTCACGCACCGCGGAGTCGTACAGCTCCGGGACCTCCTCGAGGGTGCGGGCGACCTTCAGGCCCCGCCCGCCACCACCGAACGCCGCCTTGATGGCGATCGGCAGGCCGTGCTCCTCGGCGAAGGCGACGACCTCGTCCGCGCCGGACACCGGGTCGGGGGTGCCCGCGACCAGCGGCGCGCCGGCGCGCTGGGCGATGTGCCGGGCGGCGACCTTGTCGCCGAGGTCGCGGATGGCCTGCGGCGGCGGGCCGATCCAGATCAGGTCCGCGTCCAGCACCGCCTGGGCGAACTCGGCGTTCTCGGAGAGGAAGCCGTAGCCGGGGTGGACCGCGTCGGCGCCGGATTCCTTCGCGGCCCTCAGCACCTTCTCGATGTCGAGATAGCTGGTGGCCGGAGTGTCACCGCCCAGGGCGAACGCCTCATCCGCGGCGCGGACATGCAGAGCGTCCCGGTCCGGGTCGGCATAGACGGCAACGCTCGCGATTCCGGCATCCCGGCAGGCCCGGGCAACGCGGACAGCGATTTCGCCACGGTTGGCGATGAGCACCTTGCGCACGATTGAGGCTCCCTCCTTGAAACAAGCCGAGTTTAGGGACTGCCGACACGGCACTTCGACCCGTCCCCACTGGTGAGCTTGCCCACACGGAGCGTGATGCCGGGCTTGCTCGTCCCGGGAAATCCCTTGTCGCACCTCGGTACGCAGGGCTCCTCCCGGAAACCCTAGCCGTCCCATGTGGTCAAGGTCTCTGTGAGAGCGTGCTGCGGCCCACTCCGTTTCTTTGTGGAGTCCCTACGAATGGCCCAGTGATTCTTTGCCTTCCGCGGAACTCCTGTCCCCGGATCCGCTCTTCCCCGGGCTCTTCACGAGCAGGGGGGACCCCCCTGTAGCGTTCGCGTCGGCCCGAACATACTCGGGGTAACCACAGTCGTGCTCGAAAGTGGGTGGGGGCCGGTGGTGCGCAGACCGGTGGCGTGGGTCGTGGCGCTCGTACTGTTCGCCGAGGCGTTCGGCATCGCCGCGCTGAACTGGTTCCTGGGCCTCGTCGTCGACCGGCAGGACATGTCGCTGGCCGGCCTCGACCCGCACATGATGTCGGTCTCGTCGAAGATCGGCGGGATCGTCTTCGGGCTCTACTTCGCGCTGTGCGGCCTGGTGGCCCTGCTGGTCGCCCTGCGCGACCGGGCGCCGGCCGGCTTCGGCCGGGTGCTGCTGGTCAGCGCGGCCGTGGTGCACGGGCTGCTGGGCGCCTTGACGTGGGGTCCGGTCGGCCGGACCGCGTTCGTCTGCATGGTCGTCGTGCTCGGGCTCGTCGTGCTGCTGCTGATGACGTACGACGGCCGTCCCGAACAGCCTGCCGGCGCCGGCGCCGGGAGCGGCGCCGGCGCCCCGGTCACGCCTCCGGCGCCCACAGCTCCGTGATGCCGACGCCCAGCTCGGCCAGCAGACGCCGGAACAGGGGCAGGCTGATGCCGATCACATTGCCGTGGTCGCCGTCGATGCCGTCGATGAACGGCGCCGAACGGCCGTCCAGGGTGAACGCCCCGGCGACGTGGAGGGGCTCGCCGGAGGCGACGTAGGCGGCGACCTCCTCGTCCGTGGGATCACCGAAACGGACGACGGTGGAGGCGGTGGCGGAGGCGTACCGCCCGCTGACGGTGTCGTAGACGCAGTGGCCGGTCTGCAGCGTGCCCGCTCGGCCCCGCATCGCCTTCCAGCGGGCGGTGGCCTCCCCGGCGTCCGCCGGCTTGCCCAGGGCCTGGCCGTCCAGTTCCAGGACCGAGTCGCAGCCGATCACCAGCGCGCCCTTGACCTCGGGCTTCGCGGCGACGACGGAGGCCTTGGCCTCGGCCAGGGCGAGCGCCAGTTCGGCGGGGGTGGGGGCGGTGACGGCGTCCTCGTCGACCCCGCTGACGATCACTTCGGGGTCCAGCCCGGCCTGGCGGAGCAGCCCGAGCCGGGCGGGGGACTGGGAGGCGAGCACGAGTCGGCGGCGCGGCTGATCTGTCATGCGGTCAGCGTATCGACGTCGCCCGGACGCCTCACCTCACGCCGATCACGAGCATCGCGAGCACCATGGCCAGCGCCACGAGAACACCCAGCCGCCGCAGCATCTCCTGCGTGTCCCGCAGGTCTTCGGGCGGCTCGTTCTCGGGGTCGGACCACAGCATGCCACCAGCGTGCGGCCGGGGCCGGGGAGGGCGCCTGAGTACGGGTACTCAAGTCGGGTCGCGGCGCCGTCCCCCGCCGCGCGGTTCCCCGGCCCGGGCCGGGCCGCCGTCAGCTCGGCCAGTAGGTGCGGGCCCAGGACGCCGGTCCCGGCCGGGGCGGGCGGTGGGCGGCGATGCGGGACGGGTCGGACCAGGAGTCGCGGACGGCGGGCGCGCCGGACGGCACGGCGGACGCCGCCGCGGCGCGGGCCCGGACCACCGCCAGTGCGGCGGCCAGCTCCTCGGGGGTCGGGTTGCCTCGTACGACCTTGATCACAGCGGCTCCTTACAGGGGGATGTTGCCGTGCTTCTTCGGAGGCAGGGACGCTCGTTTGGTGCGCAGCTGGCGCAGGCCGCGGACGATGTGGCGGCGGGTGTCGGCGGGCAGGATGACGGCGTCGACGTAGCCGCGTTCGGCCGCGACGTAGGGGTTGAGGAGGGCGTCCTCGTACTCCCGCATCAGCCGGGCGCGGGTCTCCTCCGGGTCCTCCGCCTCGGCGATGGTGCGGCGGTGCAGGATGTTGACCGCGCCCTGGGCGCCCATGACGGCGATCTGGGCGGTGGGCCAGGCCAGGTTGAGGTCGGCGCCCAGGTGCTTGGACCCCATGACGTCGTAGGCGCCGCCGAAGGCCTTGCGGGTGATGACGGTGATGAGGGGCACGGTGGCCTCGGCGTAGGCGTAGATCAGCTTGGCGCCGCGGCGGATGATGCCGTCGTGCTCCTGGCCGACGCCGGGCAGGAAGCCGGGGACGTCGACGAAGGTGATGACCGGGATGTTGAAGGCGTCGCAGGTGCGCACGAAGCGGGCCGCCTTCTCGGAGGCGGTGATGTCCAGACAGCCGGCGAACTGCATCGGCTGGTTGGCGACGATGCCGACGGGGTGGCCCTCGACGCGGCCGTAGCCGGTGAGGATGTTCGGGGCGAAGAGGGCCTGGGTCTCGAAGAACTCGGCGTCGTCGAGGATGTGCTCGACGACGGTGTGCATGTCGTAGGGCTGGTTCGCCGAGTCCGGTACGAGGGTGTCGAGTTCGCGGTCCTCGTCGGTGACCGTCAGGTCCGCCTCCTCCGGGAAGACCGGGGGGTCGGAGAGGTTGTTGGACGGCAGGTAGGACAGCAGCTGCTTGACGTAGTCGATGGCGTCCTTCTCGTCGCCGGCCATGTGGTGGGCGACGCCGGAGGCGGTGTTGTGGGTGCGGGCGCCGCCCAGTTCCTCGAAGCCGACGTCCTCGCCGGTGACCGTCTTGATGACGTCGGGGCCGGTGATGAACATGTGGCTGGTCCGGTCGACCATGACCGTGAAGTCGGTGATCGCGGGGGAGTAGACCGCGCCGCCCGCGCAGGGGCCGACGACCAGGCTGATCTGCGGGATCACGCCGGAGGCGTGGGTGTTGCGGCGGAAGATCTCGCCGTACGCGCCGAGGGAGGCCACGCCCTCCTGGATGCGGGCGCCGCCGGAGTCGTTGATGCCGATGACCGGGCAGCCGGTCTTCAGCGCGAAGTCCATGACCTTGACGATCTTCTGGCCGTAGACCTCGCCCAGCGCCCCGCCGAAGACGGTGAAGTCCTGGGAGAAGACGGCGACGGGGCGGCCGTCGACGGTGCCGTAGCCGGTGACGACGCCGTCGCCGTAGGGACGGTTGGCGTCGAGGCCGAAGTGGGTGGAGCGGTGCCGGGCGAACTCGTCCAGCTCGACGAAGGAACCCTCGTCGAGGAGGAGGTCGATCCGTTCACGGGCCGTCAGCTTGCCCTTGGCGTGCTGCTTCTCCACGGCGCGTGCGGAGCCGGCGTGCGTCGCCTCTTCGATACGCCGTCGAAGATCCGCGAGCTTGCCCGCGGTCGTGTGGATGTCAGGCTGCTGCTCTTCCGGCTCGGACATCGGGATGCGGCTCCCTGCCTGCTCAAAAGGGGGACGGTTACTCATCCGTAGCGTAGTGGGGGGCCTTCCGATCGGCAGTGCGGTGTTTACCACACCTAGGGTGGCTTGCATGACGCCGCGAGATGCATCAGATCCGTACGGGAACCGCTGGTCCGACCTGGACCGGCCGCCGCTCAACGCGAGCGCGTTGCGGCGGGGGCTGGTGCGGGAGGGGTCGCTGTGGTCGCAGGTGGACGTGGTGCAGCGGACCGGGTCGACCAATTCCGACCTGGTGGCGCGGGCTGCCTCGGGGGCGGCCGGGGAGGGCACGGTGCTGGTCGCGGAGGAGCAGACCGCCGGGCGGGGACGGCTCGACCGGCAGTGGAGTGCGCCTGCCCGGTCCGGGCTGTTCTTCTCCGTTCTGCTCACGCCTCGTGAGGTGCCGGTGGACCGGTGGGGGTGGCTGCCGTTGCTGACGGGGGTCGCGGTGGCCACGGGGCTGTCGCGGGCCGCCGGGGTCGATACGGCGCTGAAGTGGCCGAACGACGTGCTCGTGACGGTGGGGGGAGAGGAGCGCAAGGCCGGGGGGATCCTGGCGGAGGGGGCCGGGGCGGGGGGTGTCGTCGTGGGCGTCGGGGTCAATGTGAGCCTGCGGGCGGATGAGCTGCCGGTGCCGACGGCGGGATCGCTGGCGTTGGCGGGCGCGGTGAGTACGGACCGGGACCCGCTGCTGCGGGGGGTGCTGCGGGCGCTGGAGGAGTGGTACGGGCGGTGGCGGGCCGCCGGGGGGGACGCGGGGGCGTGCGGGCTGCAGGAGACGTACGCGGCGGGGTGCGCGACGCTCGGGCGCGTGGTGCGGGCGGAGCTGCCGGGGGACCGGGCGCTGGTGGGGGAGGCGGTCGCCGTGGACGGGGACGGGCGGTTGGTGCTGGCGACGGGGGAAGGCGTGCAGTCGCCGGTGGGGGCGGGGGACATCGTGCACTTGCGCGCCGCGGGGGGTGCGTGACGCTCCGGTGGCCGTGCCGTGTCGGCTGCGGGAACACCCCCGGTCCACGCCGACGGCGGGTGCCGGGAGGACGCCGGTCGCCTCACCCCACGGCCCAGCCTGACGGAGTGAGCTGGCGCACACCTGCCGTAGAGTTGTGGCCGGTCGATACATGACCGTGGCAGATCGGAAGGGCAGCAACGCGTGACCGTCGACGACTCCGGTTCCGGTACGGACGCGCAGGGCGCCGGCGAGGATCCGCTTGCTCTGCGCCTCGAACAGCTCATTCTGGGCGCCGAGCGCCGTTACACACCGTTCCAGGCGGCCCGCAGCGCGGGCGTCACCATGGAACTGGCCACGCGGTTCTGGCGGGCCATGGGCTTCGCCGACGTCGGGCAGGCCAAGGCCCTGACCGAGGCGGACGTACTGGCGCTGCGCCGGCTGGCCGGTCTGGTGGAGGCGGGGCTGCTGAGCGAGGCCATGGCGGTGCAGGTGGCGCGGTCCACCGGGCAGACCACGGCGCGGCTGGCCGAGTGGCAGATCGACTCGTTCCTGGAGGGGCTGACCGAGCCGCCCGAGCCGGGGATGACCCGTACCGAGGTGACGTATCCGATCGTCGAGCTGCTCCTGCCCGAGCTGGAGGAGTTCCTCGTGTACGTCTGGCGGCGGCAGCTCGCCGCTTCGGCCGGGCGGGTCGTGCAGGGGGCCGACGACGAGGAGATGGTCGACCGGCGGCTCGCCGTCGCCTTCGCGGACCTCGTGGGGTTCACGCGGCTGACCCGGCGGATGGAGGAGGAGGAGCTCGGCGAGCTGGTCGAGGCGTTCGAGACCACCGCGGCCGATCTGGTCGCCGCGCGGGGCGGGCGGCTCATCAAGACGCTGGGCGACGAGGTGCTCTACGCCGCCGACGACGCGGGCACGGCCGCGGAGATCGCGCTACGGCTGATCGAGACCATGGCCCACGACGAGACCATGCCGGAGCTGCGGGTCGGTATGGCGTTCGGCACGGTGACCACCCGGATGGGCGATGTCTTCGGTACGACCGTGAATCTCGCCTCCCGGCTGACCTCCATAGCTCCACGGGACGCCGTGCTCGTCGACACCGCGTTCGCCGAGGAGCTGATCCGCACCGGTGACGCGCCCGCCTCCGAGGCGGCGGCGGCCGAGGCGGTGGCCGCGGCGGAGAAGGAGGGCGAGGAACCGCCGGCGTACCGGTTCGCGCTCCAGCCGATGTGGCAGCGGCCGGTGCGCGGGCTCGGCGTGGTGGAGCCCTGGCTGCTCACCCGCCGGAACGGGGCGTCCTCGTCCGCTTAGCCCGGCCCTGCGTCCGGGAGCGTCTGAGTGTCGTCCACGCACAGGCCGATGACCGGTACGCACGGGATGAGGCGCTCGGGGGTGCGTGGGGGGCCGGGGGCCGGCTCGGCGGGATGTGGCCGAAGCCGGCGGGATGTCACTCGAACGGGCGGGCGGGGGGTGACGGGCACCTCTTTTCCGGGCGGGTGGTCGGCTGCGATGATCGGGGCGAGTGGTGTTAACCCGCGTTAACCGGAGGCTGTCATGGGTGAGGAACGGTTCGGGGAGTTCGTGCTGGTGCGCCGGCACGGGCGGGGGCACGTCGCGGAGCTCGTCCTCGACCGGCCCAAGGCCATGAACGCCGTGTCGACCGGGATGGCCCGCTGCGTCGCCGATGCCTGCGCGGCGCTGGCGGGGGACCGTGACGTACGCGTGGTGGTGCTGACCTCGTCGCACGAGCGGGCGTTCTGCGTGGGGGCGGACCTGAAGGAGCGGAACTCCTTCAGCGACGCGGACCTGCTGCGTCAGCGGCCGGTGGCGCGCGCGGCGTACACCGGGGTGCTCGAGCTGCCGGTGCCCACGGTGGCGGCGGTGCACGGGTTCGCGCTGGGGGGCGGGTTCGAGCTGGCGCTGTCGTGCGATGTGATCGTGGCCGACCGTACGGCGGTCATGGGGCTGCCCGAGGTGTCCGTCGGGGTCATTCCGGGCGGGGGCGGTACGCAGCTGCTGCCCCGGCGGGTGGGGGCGGCGCGGGCGGCCGAGCTGATCTTCACGGCGCGGCGGGTGGAGGCCGTCGAGGCGCGGGAGCTGGGGCTGGTCGACGAGCTCGTGGAGGAGGGGCGGGACCGGGAGGAGGCCCTGGCCGTGGCGTCCCGGATCGCCGCGAACTCGCCGGTGGGGCTGCGGGCGGCCAAGCGGGCGCTGCGCCTCGGGCACGGGCTGGATCTGGCCGCCGGGCTCGAGGTCGAGGACGCGGCCTGGCGGTCGGTGGCGTTCTCGGGGGACCGGGCGGAGGGGGTCGCCGCCTTCAACGAGAAGCGCAGGCCGGAGTGGCCCGGGGAGTAGCCGGAAGGTCCTCCCGCACTCACGCCCTCGATGTCCCGAATGGCGGAGAATCTACCTAATCTGGGGGAATGGGTGAGGAGAGCCGGCTGGCGGCCGTGGTGGCACTCGCGCAGGGCATGGCAGCCGCACACAGTTCGCGGGAGGCCTGGCGGGCCGCGGCCGGCGGGGCCCGCCGGGCTCTGGACGGGAGCTTCGCGGCGCTGTCGGTGTGGGAGCGGGAGCTCGGGCGGCTGCGGGTGCTGGTCAACGTCGGCGATCTCGCCGAGGGCGAGGAGGACTTCCCGGACGACGAGTCCTATCCGGTGCACCAGTTCGCCGAGATCACCGAGTTCCTGCACGAGCGGTGGGCGGGGGGCGGTGAGCCCGACGCGTGGGTGGAGACGGCCGAGGGGCCCTCGGCGGGGCGGGCCGGGTACTGCCATCAGCGGGTCGCCGCGCTCAGGCGGCGGGGGCGCGGGTGCTGTGTCGTCGCCCCGATCGTGCTGCACGGGCGGGCGTGGGGCGAGCTGTACGTGGCCCGGCCGGCCGGGGTGCCGGTCTTCGGGCGGGGCGACGCCGACTTCGCGACGGTCCTGGCCGCCGTGGTGGCCGCCGGACTCGCGCAGACCGAGCGGCTGGAGGAGGCCCGGCGGCTGGCGTACACGGACGCCCTGACCGGGCTGGCCAACCGGCGGGCCGTGGACGCGCAACTCGACGAGGCGGTCGAGCGGCATCGCGCGGACGGGGCCGTCGTCAGCCTGGTGGTGTGCGACGTGAACGGGCTCAAGCGGGTCAACGACACGCTGGGGCACGCCGTGGGCGACCGGCTCCTGGAGCGGTTCGGGAGCGTGCTGTCGCTGTGCGGGGCCCGGCTGCCGGGGGCCCTGGCGGCGCGGCTCGGCGGGGACGAGTTCTGTCTGCTGGCGGTGGGGCCGCCCGCCGACGAGGTCGTCAAGGCGGCCGACGAGGTGTGCCGCCGGGCCATGGAGCTGGGGATCGGGGACGGGGTGGCCTGCGGGGTGGCGTCCACCGGGGATCCCGTCGGACCGGTGCGCTCCGCCCGGCGGCTGTTCCGGCTGGCCGACGCGGCGCAGTACCGGGCCAAGGCCGAGCGGGCCGCCCGTCCCGTGGTGGCCGGACGGGAGGGGGCGGACGATCCCGTCGTACGGCTCGCCGACGAGCCGTCGCGGGCGCCGGGCGGGGAGCGGCGCCGGTTCCGGGGGCGGCAGGGGCCGGTGTGACGTGTTCGGTAAGGGGTGGACCCCGCTTCCAGGGGTGACACCGTGGAATTCACTGCGTACGCTCCTGAATATGGATATGCACACTGTGGTGGTGGGGACCTCCGGCGTGACCGCGTCCGACGTGCTCGCCGTGGCGCGCGGCGGTGCCCGCATCGACCTGTCCGCGGAGGCGGTGGCCGCACTCGCCGCGTCCCGCGAGATCGTGGACGCCCTGGCGGCCGAGCCGGACCCCGTGTACGGGGTGAGCACCGGCTTCGGCGCACTGGCCACCCGGCACATCGGCCCGGAGCTGCGCGCTCAGCTGCAGCGCAACATCGTCCGCTCGCACGCCGCCGGCATGGGGCCCCGGGTGGAGCGGGAGGTCGTCCGCGCGCTGATGTTCCTGCGGCTGAAGACCGTCTGCTCCGGGTACACCGGCGTCCGGCCCGAGGTCGCCCGGACGATGGCCGACGTGCTGAACGCCGGAATCACCCCGGTGGTGCACGAGTACGGCTCCCTCGGCTGCTCCGGCGATCTGGCCCCGCTGTCCCACTGCGCCCTCACCCTGATGGGCGAGGGGGAGGCGGAGGGCCCCGACGGCCGCGTGCGGCCGGCCGGCGACCTGCTCGCCGAGCACGGCATCCAGCCCCTCGAACTGCGCGAGAAGGAGGGGCTCGCCCTCCTCAACGGCACCGACGGCATGCTCGGCATGCTGATCATGGCCCTCGCCGACCTCGACCTGCTGTACCGGAGCGCCGACGTCACGGCCGCCCTGAGCATGGAGGCGCTGCTCGGCACCGACCGGGTGCTCGCCCCCGAACTGCACGCCGTCCGCCCGCACCCGGGACAGGCCGCCAGCGCCGCCAACATGCTCGCGGTGCTGAGGGGTTCTGGACTGACGGGGCATCACCAGGGCGACGCCCCCCGGGTGCAGGACGCCTACTCGGTGCGCTGTGCCCCGCAGGTCGCCGGCGCCGGACGGGACACCCTGGCCCACGCCCGGCTGGTCGCCGAGCGCGAACTCGCCGCCGCCGTGGACAATCCGGTGGTGCTGCCCGGGGGAACCGCGGGGGAGTCCGGCTCGGGAGGCAGGGTCGAGTCCAACGGGAACTTCCACGGTGCGCCGGTGGCGTACGTGCTGGACTTCCTCGCCATCGCCGTCGCCGACCTCGGTTCCATCGCCGAGCGCCGCACCGACCGGCTGCTGGACAAGAACCGCAGCCACGGGCTGCCGCCGTTCCTCGCCGACGACGCCGGTGTCGACTCCGGGCTGATGATCGCCCAGTACACGCAGGCCGCGCTGGTCGGTGAGCTGAAGCGGCTCGCCGTACCGGCGTCGGCGGACTCGATCCCGTCCTCCGCGATGCAGGAGGACCACGTCTCCATGGGCTGGTCCGCGGCGCGCAAACTGCGTACGGCCGTCGACTGCCTCACCCGGGTCATCGCCGTCGAGCTGTACGCCGCCACCCGCGCGGTGGAGCTGCGGGAGGGACTGACCCCGGCGCCCGCGACCCGGGCCGTCATCGAGGCCGCGCGGAAAGCGGGGGTGGAGGGCCCGGGACCGGACCGCTACCTCGCGCCCGATCTCGCCGCGGCGGAGGCGTTCGTGCGGGACGGGCGGCTGGTCGCGGCCGTGGAGGCGGTCACCGGACCGCTGGGCTGACCCGACGGCCCGGGGCCCCGCGGCGGCGCGGGGCCCCGGAGGGTCAGTACAGGCCGAGGCGTTCCCGGCGCACCGAGTAGACGACGAACCCGGCGCCGAGGACGAGGCACCCCGTGCCGCCGACGATGTACGGGGTGCTGTCGAAGCTGCCGGTGTCCGCGAGGCGGACGTCCTGGACGGGGCCCTCCAGTGAGGCCGACGAGATGCTCGGCACCCCTCTCGCCTGCTGCGTGACCTGCGGAGACGGGCTTGCCGGGCTTGCCGGGCCCGCCTCTCCCACCGAGGTTGCGTTCGCGGACGGGACGAACCACAGGGCGCACAGCAGAGTGCCCGCGGCGGTGGCGGTCAGCAACGGACGGAGCGCGGATGACACGGAATATCGATCCCCTTGTGGCGCTGGCGAATTGGCCGTGTGGGGCGATGTTAGTGAAAGGCGCGGGTCACAGGAAAGCCGCGGGAGCGCGGGGCCGTACGCTCCGGGCATGAGCACTCCGGAGACATCACGGTTTGTACGGCTTCGCGTGGAACTCGTTCTCGAAGTCGGCGACGAGGACGCGGTGACCGGGGCCGCGCTGCGCAGAATCACGGACGACGGCGATATGCCGGACGCGGAACGGGTACACGCCCGGAGCGCCGTGACGGAGGACGCCGCGGAAGCCCTCGCGTACCTCGTGGATCCGTTCGCTCTGGTCGGCGAAGTTCCGGGAGTGGAGCTCCTGCAGGCATCCTGGAGCGGCGAACGGATCGACTACGACCCGGACTCGCCGGAGTGGGACCTCGACGAGGAGGACGACGAGGGCTCCTGCGACGGCGACGACGGGGCGGACAGGGCCGGTTGACGGGTTCCCGGGAAATTCACGGCCCCGGGAGGCAACCGCCGCCCGGGGCCGCGTCGTCTCACGCGGCGCACGGGCCGGCGTTCCCGCCGTCCTCCCCGGCGGACGTGGTGAGTCCCACACCCATGGGCCGTGGGGAACCGGATCACCCGGTCGTAGCGTTGAAAGTGGTGGACGAGGTCCTTCGGCTTCCGGCCGGGGATTCGTGGGGTTGGGATTAGGCGACGATGGAGAAGCGTGTGATGACGGACGGTAAGCGGCGCAGGGGTCTGGCGGCCGCGTCCGCTCTGCTCGGCGGAGTGCTGGTGCTCTCGGCTTGTTCCGGCGGTGACGACAGTGCCTCGGGCGGCGACGGCGGCAACGGCGGCAACGACACCTCGCAGGCCCAGGTCGACGAGGCGGCGGCCAAGAAGTCCTCCGAGGCGCAGATCAAGATCACGCCGAAGGACGGCTCGAACAACGCCTCGATCAACAACTCCGCCACCGTCACCGTGGGCAAGGGCAAGCTCACCGAGGTCAAGATGACCACCGCCGACGGCACCGCCGTCTCCGGTGAGATATCCGCGGACAGGACGAGCTGGAAGCCCAGCGTCCAGCTGGAGCGCGCCACCACCTACAAGCTGAGCGCCACCGCCGAGGACTCCGAGGGCCGCGCCGCCCACGAGAACGCCTCGTTCACCACGGTCGCCCCGGACAACAGCTTCATCGGCACCTTCACCCCGGACGACGGTGCCACCGTCGGCGTCGGCATGCCGGTGTCGATCAACTTCGACAAGGCGATCACCAACAAGACCGAGGTGCAGAAGGGCATCACCGTCTCCACCACCAGTGGCCAGGAGGTCGCCTGCCACTGGTTCAACGCCAACCGCATGGACTGCCGGCCCGACGAGTACTGGCAGGAGGGCGCCACCGTCACCCTGAAGCTGGCGCTCGACGGGGTCGAGGGAGCCGAGGGCGTCATCGGCGTCCAGCAGAAGACGGTCACCTTCAAGATCGGCCGCAACCAGGTCACGTACGTCGACGCCAAGACCAAGCAGATGAAGGTCACGCAGGACGGCAAGACCGTCCGCACCATCCCGATCTCCGCCGGGTCGCCCGAGAACAAGACGTACGAGGGCGAGATGGTGATCTCCGAGAAGTTCAGGGAGACCCGGATGAACGGCGCGACGGTCGGCTTCACCGACGACGACGGCAAGGGCGAGTACGACATCAAGGACGTGCCGCACGCCATGCGCCTGAGCACCTCCGGCACCTTCATCCACGGCAACTACTGGGGCGCCAAGTCCATCTTCGGCAGCGTCAACACCAGCCACGGCTGCGTGGGCCTGCAGGACGCCAAGGGGGCGAACGACCCCAACACGCCGGGCGCCTGGTTCTACGACAACTCGATCATCGGTGACGTGGTCGTCGTGCAGAACACCGGCGACAAGACCATCGCCCCGGACAACGGCCTCAACGGCTGGAACATGAGCTGGGAGCAGTGGAAGGCGGGCTCCGCGGTCTGACGCCCGACGGGCACGCAGAGCCTCACCCCACTCGGCCGGTGCCGCCGTCCGCTCCGTGAAGGAGCGGACGGCGGCACCGGTCTTCTTATGCCGCTCCTGAGCCGTGCCCGGCGCTTCCTCACGGACCGTCCCCAGCGTGCCGCCACGTTCCTCACCTTCCGGTCCTTCGACTTCGTCATGGTCACCCACGACTCGGCCATCGCCCGGCGGGCACCGCGCGCGGCGACCATCCGCAAGGGGCGCATCACCGTGCGGGAGAACACCCGGACCTGACCCGAAAAACGTCAACCGCGCGATTGGGTAACGAAGTTCCGGCGGTGGCGTTACAGCCACCCGTCGACTTCCGCACCTTTCCCGCAGGCCCCCGAACCGCTCTTGAGACCCTTGATCACCCCTCGGCATACTGCGTGCTCCGGGGGGTGCGCGCATGCGTACGAGACCACCCCCGGCCGGGTGACGTGTTGTGCGCCCGGCGACTTCGCTAGGGGGAACCTTGCGCAGACAAGTGAAAAGAGCATGTGCGGCCACGGTCGCCACGGCAGCGGCCGTGGCACTCGCGGCGGGCATGACCAGTCCGGCGTCGGCGAACGGGGAGCGCTCGACGGCCGGCTCGCAGACGTCTTCGGGGGCGTCCTCGAAGGCGTCCGCGCTCAAGGCCACGCACCACATCACGCTGATCACCGGTGACCGGGTCACGGTGGACGCCAAGGGCCGCGTCGTCGGCCTGGAGCGGGCCGAGGGCCGGGAGAACATACCCGTCCAGATACGCAAGGCCGACGGTCACACCTTCGTGCTGCCCGCGGACGTCTCCCGGCTGATCGCGAGCGGCAAGCTCGACCAGCGGCTCTTCGACATCACCGAACTCGGCAAGGCCACGACGCGCGGCTCCCAGAAGCGGGGCCTGAAGGTCATCGTCGGCTACCAGGGCAGCGCGGCGGGCGCCAAGGCCGAGGTCCGCGACGCGGGCACGGTCCGCCGGACCCTGAAGTCCCTGAACGCGGACGCGGTGCAGACCCCGCACGAGGACGCGCCCGAGCTGTGGGACGCCGTCACCAACGGCGACCGGACCGCCTCCGGTGTCGCCCACGTCTGGCTCGACGGGGTGCGCAGGGCCAGCCTCGACACGTCCGTCGCGCAGATCGGCACCCCCAAGGCGTGGGCCGCCGGCTACGACGGCAAGGGCGTCACGATCGCCGTGCTGGACACCGGTGTCGACGCCACCCACCCGGACCTGACGGGCCAGGTGGCCGAGTCCAAGAACTTCACCTCCGCGCCCGACGCGGGCGACAAGGTCGGCCACGGCACCCACGTCGCCTCCATCGCGGCCGGCACGGGCGCCAAGTCGGGCGGTAAGCACAAGGGCGTCGCGCCCGGCGCGAAGGTCCTCAACGGCAAGGTCCTGGACGACTCCGGCTTCGGCGACGACTCCGGCATCCTCGCCGGCATGGAGTGGGCGGCCGCGCAGGGCGCCGACATCGTCAACATGAGCCTCGGCGGCATGGACACGGCCGAGATCGACCCGCTGGAGGCGGCGGTCAACAAGCTGTCCGCCGAGAAGGGCGTCCTGTTCGCCATCGCGGCCGGCAACGAGGGCCCCCAGTCGATCGGTTCGCCCGGCAGCGCGGACGCCGCGCTCACCGTCGGAGCCGTCGACGGCAAGGACGCGCTCGCCGACTTCTCCTCCACCGGCCCCCGCCTCGGCGACGGCGCCATCAAGCCGGACGTCACCGCGCCCGGCGTGGACATCACGGCCGCCTCGGCGAAGGGCAACGACATCGCCAAGGAGGTCGGCGAGAAGCCGGCCGGCTACATGACCATCTCCGGCACGTCGATGGCGACCCCGCACGTCGCGGGCGCCGCGGCGATCCTGAAGCAGCAGCACCCGGAGTGGACCTACGCGGAGCTGAAGGGCGCCCTCACCGGCTCCACGAAGGGCGGCACGTACTCGCCGTTCGAGCAGGGTTCGGGGCGGATCCAGGTCGACAAGGCCGTCCAGCAGACCGTGATCGCCGACCCGGTGTCGCTGAGCTTCGGCGTCCAGCAGTGGCCGCACGCCGACGACAAGCCGGCCACCAAGGAGCTGACCTACCGCAACCTCGGCACCAAGGACGTCACGCTGAAGCTGACGTCGACCGCCACCGACCCCAGGGGCAAGGCGGCCCCGGCCGGCTTCTTCACCCTGGACGCCACCACGGTCACCGTCCCCGCGGGCGGCAAGGCCTCCGTCGGCCTGACCGTCGACACCCGGCTCGGCGGCACCGTCGACGGCGCGTACTCCGCGTACGTGGTCGCGACGGGCGACGGGCAGAGCGTGCGCACGGCGGCCGCGGTGCAGCGCGAGGTCGAGTCCTACGACGTGACGCTGAAGTTCCTCGACCGGGCGGGCAAGCCGGCCGGCAACTACGTCGCCGCTCTCACCGGCCTCTCCGGCCCGGGCGCCGGGCAGTGGCACCAGCCCTACGACGCCGACGGCACCGTCACCGTCCGGGTGCCCAAGGGCGGTTACGTCCTGGACACCGGGATCTTCGTCGGCTCCGACCCGGAGACCTACGAGGGCGCCGACTGGCTGGCCCAGCCGAAGCTGAGCGTCACCAGGAACACGACGGTCACGCTGGACGCCCGCAAGGCCAAGCCGGTGAAGATCACCGTGCCCGCCAAGGGTGTCAAGCCGGAGTTCGCCTCGGCCGACTACGTCATCGAGACGAAGAACACCGCCCAGGCCTTCGGCTGGTGGCTGGACTCGTACGACAACTTCCGCTCCGCCCACCTCGGTCCGCAGATCACCGACGGCTCGCTGAGCCAGCAGTGGGACGCCCACTGGAGCAAGGGCGCCAAGGAGCAGTACGACACCGTCGCCGGCGGCAAGGTCAAGCAGCTCGCCACCGGTTACAACCGCGCCTACAAGGCGGCCGAACTGGCCACGGTGAAGGTCGGCCTCGGTGCGGCGGCCAGCGGCAAGAAGGGTTCCGTCAGCGCCGTGGGGTGGCTGCCGACGAGCGGCGGAGCCTCCTCGATCGGCATCCCGCAGACCCTGCCCGGCACCCGCACCCTGCACCTGTCCACCGCGAACGGGGTCAAGTGGGACCTCGACTTCGAGCAGCAGGGCGGTGTCGACGCGGACGGCTGGCCGATCTTCGAGGCCGGTTACACGGTCGGCTTCGAAAAGACCTACAAGGGCGGCAAGACGTACGCGGAGACCGTGAACACGGCCGTCTTCGGGCCGCGTCTGGGCGGGGAGTTCGGTCTCTCCCGCGACGGCAACAGCATCTCCGGCCTCGTCCCGCTGTTCGCCGACGGCAAGGGTCACGTCGGGTCCTCGCTGTTCACCTCGGTCGCCACCAGCCTCTACCGCGACGGCAAGAAGGTCGGCTCGCACGACGACCCGCTGTTCGGTGAGAAGGAGTTCAAGGTCCCCTCCGGGGACGCCGCGTACAAGCTGACCACCTCGGTCAAGCGGAGCGCCAAGGTCGCCGCCGCCTCGACGCGCATCGACGCGAGCTGGTCCTTCCGCTCCAAGAAGACCACCGGCCACAAGCAGCTGCCCGCCTCCACGGCCCGCTTCCACGCGGCCACGGGCCTGGACAGCAAGGTGACGGCCGGCAAGAAGGTCACCGTCCCGGTCACCGTGGAGGGCACCGCCAAGGGCAAGAACCTCAAGTCCCTCTCGGTGTACGTGTCCTACGACTACGGCAAGACCTGGAAGAAGACCACGGTCACCAAGGGGAAGATCACCTTCAAGAACCCGGCGAAGGGGAAGGCCGTCTCCTTCCACGCCAAGATCGCCGACAAGCAGGGCAACAAGTCCACGATCTCGATCTACAACGCCTACTACGGCAAGTAGACCCTGAGCGGACGGCCCGCCGGAAGCAGTGCTTCCGGCGGGCCGTTCCGTTGCGAGCGGGCCGGGACCCGGCTGCCGGCGACGCGCGGGCCGGTGCGGGAGGACCCGGGCGCCCAGGACCGGGGGCCCGTCCGCCTCAGGGAGCCGAGGCTCCCGCTCCCGACTGCCTCGCGTCCGTGCCCCAGCTGGCCAGCAGCCGCAGCGCCTCCGCCGACGGCGAGCCCGGCTCGGCGAAGTAGGTGACCAGCGACTGCTCCGAGTTCTCGCCGGCCGGGCGGAACGACTCCCACAGCAGCGTCAGCTCCCCCACCAGGGGATGCCGCACCCGCTTGACGCCGTGGCTCTTCTCCTTGACGTCGTGGTGCGCCCACAGCCGCCGGAACTCCTCGCTCTTGACCGAGAGTTCGCCGATCAGGGCGGACAGCTGGGGGTCGTCCGGGCGGCGGCCCGCGTCCATGCGGAGATAGGCGACCAGGTCGGCCGCCTTCTGGTCCCACTCGGTGAACAGGTCACGGCAGTCCGGGTCGAGGAACACCAGCCGGGCCCAGTTCCGGTCCTGCACCGGCATCCGGCCCCAGTCGCCGAAGAGCGCCGCCGCCATCCGGTTCCAGGCGAGGATCTCCGAACGCCGGCCCACGACGTACGCCGGGACCGTCTCCATCGACTCCAGCAGATGCCGCAGCCCCGGGCGCGGCTGCTGGGCCCGGGCCGGCTGCTTCCTGCGGTGGCGCCCGGGCTTCGCCAGATGCGTGAGGTGGGTCCGCTCGGCGTCGTCCAGGCGCAGGGCGTGCGCGATCGAGTCCAGCACCTCCGCCGACACGTTCTGCCCGTTGCCCTGCTCCAGGCGCGTGTAGTACGCCACCGACACCCCGGCGAGCTGGGCCAGCTCCTCGCGGCGCAGGCCCGGCACCCGGCGGTGCCGTCCGAAGTCCGGCAGGCCCACGTCCTGCGGCTTCAGCCGGGCACGCCGGGTGCGCAGGAACTCGCTCAGCTCCGCACGCGGGTCGAGGCCGCCGCCGGAAGGAGCGGCCGGATCGGTGTGCTGCTCGTCCATGCTCCCCAGTATCCCCGGTCGTACGCCCACCATCCTGTCCCCGCCAGTGGTACGCACGGCCAACGTAGGCAAAGCCGTGGGCTGGGTGATGTACGGCCGCCGTCGCAGGCTGGGATCCGCACCCGGCCGGACACAGGGCAGCCGGGCGCACGACGTCACGAGGAGAACCCCGGCATGACCACTGTTGCCGCGTACGCCGCACCCGCCGCCAAGGCTCCGCTGGAGCGCACGACCATCGAGCGGCGCGCGGTCGGCGAACACGACATCCTGATCGACATCAAGTTCGCCGGCATCTGCCACTCCGACATCCACCAGGCCCGTGAGGGCTGGGGCGAGGCGATCTTCCCGATGGTCCCCGGCCACGAGATCGCCGGCGTGGTGTCCGAGGCCGGCCCCGGCGTCACGAAGTTCCGGGTCGGTGACCGCGTGGGCGTCGGCTGCATGGTCGACTCCTGCCGCGAGTGCGACAACTGCGAGGCGGGCCTGGAGCAGTACTGCCTGAACGGCGCCACGATGACCTACAACGGCATCGGCAGGGACGGCGAGCCGACCCACGGCGGCTACGCCCAGAAGATCGTCGTCGACGAGAACTACGTCGTCCGCGTGCCCGACGGACTCTCCCTCGACGAGGCCGCCCCGCTGCTGTGCGCGGGCATCACCACGTACTCCCCGCTGCGGCACTGGAACGCCGGCCCCGGCAAGAAGGTCGCGATCGTCGGCCTCGGCGGTCTCGGCCACATGGCCGTGAAGATCGCGCACGCGCTCGGCGCCGAGGTGACGGTGCTGTCGCAGTCCCTGCGCAAGAAGGACGACGGCCTGAAGCTGGGCGCGGACCACTACTACGCCACCGCCGACCCGGCCACCTTCGAGAAGCTCAGGGGCAGCCTCGACCTGATCGTCTCCACCGTCTCCGCCCCGCTCGACCTCGGCGCGTACCTGTCGCTGCTGAAGACGGACGGCGCGCTGGTGAACGTGGGCGCCCCGGAGGAGCCCGTCTCCCTCAACCTCTTCTCGGTGATCGGCGGCCGCAAGACCCTCGCCGGGTCGAGCATCGGCGGCATCCGGGAGACCCAGGAGATGCTGGACTTCTGCGCCGAGCACGGCATCGGCGCGGAGATCGAGCTGATCGGCGCCGCGGAGATCAACGAGGCGTACGAGCGGGTCCTGAACAGCGACGTCCGCTACCGCTTCGTGATCGACACGGCGACGATCTGACGCACCACCGGGCCGGCGGCCCCGCCGGCGTCAGTGCGGCAGGGTCGCCGGGCTGCCGCCGTTCGCCTCGTAGCCGGCGACCGCCAGGGCGCGGTAGACGGCGAACTCTGCGGCGGGGTCCGGGGACAGGCTCCACGGCAGGGCGCCGACGTGGCCGTCGATGTGTATCAGCTGGCTCATGGCCTCCGCCCAGCGCTCGGCGCGCACCAGGAAGAAGACCAGCAGATGGCGCACATGGGCCGTCATCGGGTCGTCGGGGCGGGCGGAGTGCACCGCGTGCAGCGCGCCGTGGATCGCCTTGGTGACGACCTCGCTCCGGTAGAAGCCGGTGACCAGGTTCACCTCGGGCAGGTGCTCGAACACCGCGAACAGCGGCATGGCGGTCAGCAGGGAGCCCCGGGGCGCCCGCGCCGCAGCGGCCTCCGCGAACGAGTACGCCTGCTGCCGCGAGCCGTGCCACTTCTCGCACCAGTAGTGCAGCGCCGCCAGGTGCGCCCCCATGTGGTTCGGCGCGCGGTCCAGGATCTTCAGCCAGAGCTGCTCGAAGTCCTGCCGGGAGTAACCGAGCCCGCGGGCCACCGAGAGCTCCACGATGTACGGGACCGGGTCACCGGGCGCCGACAGAGCCGCCTCGCCGCACGCCGCCTTCGCCTCCTCCATGATGATCCGGAACTCGTCCGTCCCGGGCGCCGCGGTCCGCCACGCCTGCTGCACCAGGAACTCGGCGTGCACGGCGGCTCCCGCCGCGTCCTTGGGCGCCTCGGTCCGCCACGCCCGCAGCCACTGTCCGCCGGGCGCCTCGCCCGCGTTGCCGGGCCGCCGGCTCAGCTCCAGCGAGGCCGCGCCCGCGAAGGCCTGCACGCGCTGCCAGCGCAGCTCGCCCGCCGCGTCCGTGCCGGCCAGCAGCTGCCGCGCCGCGCGGTGGTCCTGGGTGCGCTGCACCACCTCCAGCACGTCCAGCAGGTCCTGGTCGGGGCCGGGCACGCGGATGTCCAGCTCCTCCTCGCGGGCGAAGCCGTAGTTCGCCGGGTCCGCCGCGTCCGGGTGGCCGGGCGGGACCAGTCCGACCGCGCCGCGCCGGCGCCTGAGGAACGGCGACACCACGACGCCGAGCATGACGAGCGCGATCAGCACCCAGAGAATCTCCATGCCACCAGCGAACCAGACCGCGCCGGCAATTGGCCAACCCGCTCCCCGAACCTGTGGAAAACTCCGGGTCCGCCATCGGCGGCCCGCGCACACTACCCTCGGTGCCCATGAGCGACAGGCACATCAGTCAGCACTTCGAGACGCTCGCGATTCACGCGGGCAACACCGCCGACCCCCTGACGGGGGCGGTCGTCCCGCCGATCTACCAGGTGTCCACCTACAAGCAGGACGGTGTGGGCGGCCTGCGCGGCGGCTACGAGTACAGCCGCAGCGCCAATCCGACCAGGACCGCGCTGGAGGAGAACCTCGCCGCCCTGGAGGGCGGCCGCCGCGGCCTCGCGTTCGCGTCCGGACTGGCGGCCGAGGACTGCCTGCTGCGCACGCTGCTCGGCCCCGGCGACCACGTGGTGATCCCGAACGACGCGTACGGCGGCACGTTCCGCCTCTTCGCCAAGGTCGTCGCCCGGTGGGGCGTGGAGTGGTCGGTGGCCGACACCGGCGACCCCGCCGCCGTGCGGGCCGCGATCACCCCGAGGACCAAGGCCGTGTGGGTGGAGACCCCCTCCAACCCGCTGCTCGGCATCACCGACATCGCCGCCGTCGCGCAGGTCGCCCGGGACGCGGGCGCCCGCCTCGTCGTCGACAACACCTTCGCCACGCCCTACCTGCAGCAGCCGCTCGCGCTCGGCGCGGACGTCGTCGTGCACTCCCTGACCAAGTACATGGGCGGCCACTCCGACGTCGTCGGCGGCGCGCTGATCACCGGTGACGCCGAGCTCGGCGAGGAGCTGGCGTTCCACCAGAACGCGATGGGCGCGGTCGCCGGGCCCTTCGACTCCTGGCTGGTGCTGCGCGGCACCAAGACGCTCTCGGTCCGCATGGACCGGCACAGCGCGAACGCGACGCGGATCGCCGACATGCTGACCCGCCACGCGCGCGTGACGGACGTCCTGTACCCGGGGCTGCCCGACCACCCCGGTCACGAGGTCGCCGCCAAGCAGATGCGGGCCTTCGGAGGCATGGTCTCCTTCCGCGTCGAGGGCGGCGAGGAGGCGGCCGTCGAGGTCTGCAACCGGGCCCGGGTGTTCACGCTCGGCGAGTCGCTCGGCGGCGTCGAGTCGCTGATCGAGCACCCGGGGCGGATGACGCACGCGTCCGCGGCGGGCTCCGCGCTCGAGGTCCCCGCCGACCTGGTGCGCCTGTCGGTGGGCATCGAGAACGTCGACGACCTGCTCGAAGACCTCCAGCAGGCGCTCGGCCGGTAAAAGCCGGCAGGGGCCGGACGAGGGCGGGTGGCGGCCGGCGGGTCCGGCCGGGGCCGGTCACCGGACCGTCAGGGGCGGGGCCGTCCGCGAGGGCGGCTCCCCCCGGGGGCGCGCCGTCGGCGTCCACACCACCAACGCCACGGCCACCACGGGCAACAGCAGCCACATCGCGCGGCGGACGAGCGTCCCGCGGCGCAGCAGGCGTCCGCCCGCGCCCGCGACGTACGCCTCGAACTCGCGGGCCCGGCGGACGTCCCGGGACACGTGCCGTTCCCGCAACCGCGCCTTCCGTCGCCCCGGAGACGAGAGAGCCGGTCCCGGCCGGGTACGACGGGGACCCGGTCCCATGTCAGGCCAGGGCGCACCGCGCGGTCAGGAGCCGCGGACACGCGGAACCGGGCCCGCGTACGCCGCGGCTCAGGAGGCCGGCCGCTCCTCCGGTCCGCCGGAGACCCCCGGCACCGACATCCGCGCGGACAGCGCGCTGTTGAAGCGCGTCAGGAGCGCGCAGAACGCCTCGCGCTCCTCCGGCGCCCAGGCGTGTGTCAGCTCGGCCATCAACTGACGCCGGGAGGAACGCACTTCCTCCAGACGCGACTGCCCGCGCGGGGACAGCTGGAGCACGACCGCGCGCCCGTCCTCGGGGTGCGAGGTCCGCTTGACCAGGCCGGTGTCCACGAGCGGGGCGACCTGGCGGGTGACCGTCGAGGAGTCGATGCCCATGCTCGCGGCGAGCGCCTTGACGCCCATCGGGCCTTCCTTGTCGAGACGGTTGAGCAGCAGGTACGCGGCGCGGTCCATCGAGTTGCGCACCTGGCCGACCCCGCCGAGCCGCGTCTGTTCCGCGCGGCGGGCGAACAACGCCACCTCGTGCTGCAGCGTGTCGAGAAGACCGGTGTCACCGACGGCCGACAGGTCCGTCGTCATGTCCATCGACATTTCAGGTGTTGTGGGCATGGCCGGAGGCTCACTTCGTGGAGGGCTGCTCATTGGGGGACAGGGTACGCGGATGGAAGGCAGGTCGTATCGGGGCTGCGCAAAGCCGAGTCCGCGGGTTGGTCACACCGGCCGCCGCCGTCCGCGAACTGCGATGCTGGAGCCATGAGCTACAGCACGGCCGAAGCCCTGCGGACCGTCACTCTCGACGACGTGCGCGGCGCCCGGAAGATGCTCTCGGGCGTGGCGCGGATGACCGCGATGGAGGGCAGCAGGCACCTGTCCCGGACGGTGGCGGCCCCGGTGCACCTGAAGTGCGAGAACCTTCAGCGGACGGGGTCGTTCAAGCTGCGCGGCGCGTACGTGCGGATCGCCGGGCTGCTGCCCGAGGAGCGGGCCGCCGGTGTCGTCGCGGCGAGCGCCGGCAACCACGCGCAGGGGGTCGCACTGGCGTCGTCGCTGCTCGGGGTGCGTTCCACCGTGTTCATGCCGAAGGGCGCCCCGCTGCCGAAGATCAGCGCGACCCGGGAGTACGGCGCCGAGGTCCGCCTGCACGGTCAGGTGGTGGACGAGACGCTGGCCGCCGCGACGGAGTACGCGCACGAGACGGGCGCGGTGTTCATCCACCCCTTCGACCACCCGGACGTCATCGCGGGCCAGGGCACGGTGGGCCTGGAGATCCTGGAGCAGTGCCCCGAGGTGCGCACGATCGTCGTCGGGGTCGGCGGGGGCGGGCTGGCCGCCGGGATCGCGGTCGCGGTGAAGGCGCTGCGGCCCGATGTGCGGATCGTCGGCGTGCAGGCGGCGGGCGCGGCGGCGTACCCGCCCTCGCTGGCGGCCGGGCGTCCGGTGCCGGTGCGCAACCCGGCGACGATGGCCGACGGCATCAGGGTGGGCCGGCCCGGCGACGTGCCGTTCGGGATCGTGGGCGAGCTGGTGGACGAGGTGTGCACGGTCACCGAGGACGAGCTGTCGGCCGCGCTGCTGCTGTGTCTTGAGCGGGCCAAGCTGGTCGTCGAACCGGCCGGGGCCAGCCCGGTCGCGGCGCTGCTCAGCCGGCCCGGCGCCTTCGAGGGGCCGGTCGTCGCGGTGCTGTCCGGCGGCAACGTGGACCCGGTGCTGCTGGAGCGGCTGCTGCGGCACGGCATGGCGGCGCAGGGCCGGTACCTGGCCGTCCGGCTGCGTCTGACGGACCGGCCGGGCGCCCTCGCGTCGCTGCTCGGGACCCTGTCCGCGGTCGACGTCAACGTCCTCGACGTGAGTCACGTACGGACCGACCCGCGGCTCGGGCTCACGGAGGCGGAGGTCGAGCTGCACCTGGAGACCAAGGGCCCGGCGCACTGCGCCGAGGTCGGCCAGGCCCTGCGCGAGGCGGGTCACACGGTCATCGGCTGACGCGGTCATCGGCCGGCGGGGCCATCGGCCGGTCCTGATCGTCGTGCTCTTCCGCACCCTCGCCGTGCGCAGGCACCGCTCGGCCGCGGCATGACGAAGCCCCCGGCGCCGCTGGGGCGCCGGGGGCCGCCGTGGGGACCCGCGGGGCGGGTCAGCCGCTGTACGGCTCGGCCTCGAGGATCTTCACCGAGGCCTTCTTGCCGTTCGGCAGCTCGTACTCCGCGTCCTCGCCGACCTTGTGGCCCATGACGCCGGAGCCCAGCGGGGACTGCGGCGAGTAGGTCTCGATGTCGGAGCTCGCGTACTCGCGCGAGGCGAGCAGGAAGGTCAGCGTGTCGTCCTCGTCGCCGTCGAAGGCGATCGTCACGACCATGCCGGGCGCCACCGCGCCGTCGGCCGCCGGGGCCTCGCCGACCTTCGCGTTCTCGAGGAGCTGGGTGAGCTGGCGCACACGGAGCTCCTGCTTGCCCTGCTCCTCCTTGGCCGCGTGGTACCCGCCGTTCTCCCGCAGGTCCCCCTCCTCGCGCGCGGCGGCGATCTTGGCGGCGATCTCCGTGCGCGCGGGACCAGTAAGGTACGCAAGCTCGTCCTTGAGCTTGTTGTACGCCTCCTGGGTCAGCCAGGTGACGTTCTCGCTGGTCTGGGTCACAGGTGCTCCTCGTAGGTACTGGGATACAAAGCATCGCCCTCCCAGAAGCATGGTCCTCCAGGGATGGGCGAAACCACGAGCCTAACAATTCAGGACGCGAAGGGGGAGGACAAAAGCCACCGGAATCGTGTCGGCGCAGGTCAGCGGCCGGGTATTCCTCGCCGCGTCACTCCGCGTGGCAGCCGACGAGTTCGGCGGTGGTGCCCGGGGAGGTCGTACGCAGGGTGACGACCTCGTCGACGCGCGTGGCGTCGGTGCCGAAGCGGAAGTCGGCGCGGCCCACCTCGGCGCCGTTCTCGGCCTGCGAGCGCACCGTGCAGTAGCCGGCGGTCCCCGCGTCCTTGTGCACCTCCAGGTGCACCTTCACCGCGTCCTCGGAGGCGTCGAAGCCGATCACCTCGGCGCTGATCTCGTTCTGGCCCACGTAGTGGTAGCCGAACCAGCCGACCAGCCCGAGCAGCAGCACCCCCAGCACCGCGCCGACGGCCTTGAGGGTGCGGTCGGCACGCTCGTCCGAGGAGCGGCCGTATCGGCCCTCGGGCAGCCGCGTGCTCGGCGTACTCATGATCGTCTCCTCGGCAGCAGGGGACCGGCGTCACCCGGCGGGTCCCGGAACGGGACTCCGGAATTTTTCGTCCCCCGATTCGGTCACTATAGAAGCCTGCGACTGCGCCGCCGCATACAGGGCGCCCAACGACTTGAGGATTGAGTCTTGACTGACCAGCTGCGACTGATGGCCGTGCACGCCCACCCCGACGACGAGTCGAGCAAGGGCGCGGCCACCATGGCGAAGTACGTGTCCGAGGGGGTGGACGTGCTGGTGGTGACCTGCACCGGAGGGGAGCGCGGCTCCATCCTCAACCCGAAACTGCAAGGCGACGCGTACATCGAGGAGCACATCCACGAGGTACGCAAGAAGGAGATGGACGAGGCCCGCGAGATCCTCGGGGTCAAGCAGGAGTGGCTCGGCTTCGTCGACTCCGGCCTGCCCGAGGGCGACCCGCTGCCCCCGCTGCCGGAGGGCTGCTTCGCCCTGGAGGACGTCGACAAGGCGGCGGGCGAGCTGGTCCGCAGGATCCGTGCCTTCCGTCCCCAGGTGATCACCACCTACGACGAGAACGGCGGCTACCCGCACCCCGACCACATCATGACCCACAAGATCACGATGGTGGCGTTCGAGGGCGCGGCGGACACCGCGAAGTACCCCGAGGCAGAGTACGGCCCGGCGTACCAGCCGCTGAAGGTCTACTACAACCAGGGCTTCAACCGCCCCCGCACCGAAGCGCTGCACCAGGCCATGCTGGACCGCGGGATGGAGTCGCCGTACGGGGAGTGGCTCAAGCGCTGGAGCGAGTTCGAGCGCAAGGAGCGCACGCTCACCACG
The DNA here is from genome assembly GCF_043076215.1 of Streptomyces sp. NPDC016640. Classification (NCBI taxonomy): domain Bacteria; kingdom Bacillati; phylum Actinomycetota; class Actinomycetes; order Kitasatosporales; family Streptomycetaceae; genus Streptomyces; species Streptomyces sp. NPDC016640. The sequence goes on along the minus strand of NZ_JBIBRG010000001.1, from coordinate 453,105 downwards.
TACGTGCCCTGCGCCGACTTCTTCGAGATCCGCGACAAGGCGCTGATCGCGCACGCCACGCAGATCGACCCCGACGGCGGCTGGTTCCGGGTGCCGATGGACCTCCAGCGGGAGGTCTGGCCCACGGAGGAGTACGAGCTCGCCAAGTCCCTCGTCGACACCTCCCTCCCCGAGGACGACCTCTTCGCGGGCATCCGGGACAATGCCTGACATGAGCGCAAGCGCAAGCCTGGCAATGACCCACCTGGTCCCCCTCGCCAAGGAACTCGACGAGGACAAGGTCACCCCCGGCGTCCTCGGCTTCATCGTCTTCGCGGTGATGGCCCTGGCGGTCTGGGGCCTGATGAAGTCGATGAACCGGCACATGGGACGGGTGGACTTCCCCGAGTCCCGGGAGCCGGGGGCCGATGCGGAGAACGCCGCCGCGGCCAACGGCGGTGAGAAGCGCGGCTGACCGCTGACCACCGGCCGCTGACCACCGGCCGCTGGGCGGTGCGGGCGGGCGCCCGGTGCCGGGACGGGCCGGTGCGGTCGCGCGGCCCGGCGCCCGCGGGGTGCCCGCGAGGTGCCTCCCCCGCACTCGGCCCCGCTCGAGCGGAGAACCCCCACCGCCCACCCGCGCCGCCCCGGCGGCACGACTTGCCGGGGGCGGTGCGACCGCCCGCGGGGGCGGCGCTCCTACGCCTTCCCGCCCACCGCCACGCCCATCACCTCGCGGGCGTGGCGGCCGGGGACCATGCCGAGGCGCCAGGCCTGCCGGCCCGCCTCCAGGCTCACCCCCCGCGCCAGCAGCACCTTGCCGTCGCTGCGCCCGCCCCACCGGCGCACTTCCTCCTCCACGGCCCGCGCCGACAGCCGTTCGGCATCCGCCCGATGACCGTCCCGCATGTCACGTCCCCCTCCGGCGGCGACTCCGTCGCCCACGAGTGTGCCCGGGACGGCGCCGCAGCGCGAGGGCCCCGGGCGGGCGGTGCCGGCCGGGCCGTCCTGCGACGGTTCCCGGTTCGTCGGGCAGGATGGGGATATGCCGAATCGACTGGCCGACGAGACGTCCCCCTATCTGCTCCAGCACGCCGACAACCCGGTCGACTGGTGGCCGTGGTCCCCGGAGGCGTTCGAGGAGGCGCGGCGGCGCCAGGTGCCGGTGCTGCTGAGCGTCGGCTACTCGAGCTGCCACTGGTGCCATGTGATGGCGCACGAGTCCTTCGAGGACCGGGCCACCGCCGACGACATGAACGCGCACTTCGTCAGCATCAAGGTGGACCGCGAGGAGCGCCCGGACGTCGACGCCGTCTACATGGAGGCGGTGCAGGCGGCGACCGGGCAGGGCGGGTGGCCCATGACCGTGTTCCTCACGCCGGACGCCGAGCCGTTCTACTTCGGTACGTACTTCCCGCCCGCGCCCCGGCACGGCATGCCGTCCTTCCGGCAGGTGCTCGACGGCGTCCACCAGGCGTGGGACGAGCGGCGGGACGAGGTCGACGAGGTCGCCGGGAAGATCACGCGGGATCTGGCCGGGCGGGAGCTGTCCTACGGCGACGACCGGGTGCCGGGCGAGCCGGAGCTCGCGCAGGCGCTGCTCGGGCTGACCCGGGAGTACGACCCGCAGCGCGGCGGGTTCGGCGGGGCGCCGAAGTTCCCGCCGTCCATGGTGATCGAGTTCCTGCTGCGGCACCACGCCCGCACCGGTGCCGAGGGCGCGCTGCAGATGGCGCGGGACACCTGCGAGCGGATGGCGCGCGGGGGGATCTACGACCAGCTCGGCGGCGGGTTCGCGCGGTACTCCGTCGACCGGGACTGGGTCGTGCCGCACTTCGAGAAGATGCTGTACGACAACGCGCTGCTGTGCCGGGTCTACGCCCATCTGTGGCGGGCCACCGGCTCGGAGCTCGCGCGCCGGGTGGCGCTGGAGACCGCCGACTTCATGGTCCGCGAACTGCGCACCGGCGAGGGCGGGTTCGCGTCCGCGCTGGACGCCGACAGCGACGACGGCTCGGGACGGCACGTCGAGGGCGCGTACTACGTGTGGACGCCCGCGCAACTGCGCGGGGTGCTGGGGGAGGACGACGCCGAACTCGCCGCGCGGTACTTCGGGGTGACCGAGGAGGGCACCTTCGAGGAGGGCGCCTCGGTGCTGCGGCTGCCGCAACGGGACGAGGTGTTCGACGCCGGGCGGATCGACGGCATCAGGGAGCGGCTGTTCGCGGCGCGTTCCGCGCGGCCCGCGCCCGGCCGGGACGACAAGGTGGTCGCCGCCTGGAACGGGCTCGCGATCGCCGCGCTCGCCGAGACCGGGGCCTACTTCGACCGGCCGGACCTGACCGAGGCGGCCGTCGCCGCCGGTGACCTGCTGGTGCGGCTGCACCTCGACGACCAGGCCCGTATCTCCCGCACCAGCAGGGACGGCCGTGTCGGGGCCAACGCGGGGGTGCTGGAGGACTACGCGGACGTCGCCGAGGGCTTCCTGGCGCTCGCGTCGGTGACGGGGGAGGGCGTGTGGCTGGAGTTCGCCGGACTGCTGCTCGGCCATGTGCTCGCCCGGTTCACCGATCCCGCTTCGGGTGCCCTGTACGACACGGCGGCCGACGCGGAGCGGCTCATCCGGCGGCCGCAGGATCCCACCGACAACGCCGTTCCGTCCGGCTGGACGGCCGCCGCGGGCGCGCTGCTGGGCTACGCCGCGCACACCGGGTCGGAGCCGCACCGCGCCGCCGCCGAGCGGGCGCTCGGCGTGGTGAAGGCGCTCGGGCCGCGGGTGCCGAGGTTCGTCGGGTGGGGGCTCGCGGTCGCCGAGGCGGTGCTGGACGGTCCGCGGGAGGTCGCGGTGGTCGGTCCGGCGCTCGACGACCCCTCGACGACCGCCCTGCACCGCACGGCACTCCTGGGTGCCGCGCCCGGCGCGGTGGTCGCCGTCGGCACCCCGGGGAGCGACGAGTTCCCGTTGCTCGCCGACCGGCCGCTGGTCGGGGGCGGACCGGCCGCGTACGTCTGCCGCAACTTCACCTGCGACGCGCCGACGACCGATCCGGACCGGCTGCGCGCGGCGCTGGGCGGCTGAGCCGCCCGGCCCCGGGGCCGGGGATGAACGCCGGGCGCGCCGAGGATCGGCGCGCCCGTGGTGAGCCCCGTGGTGAGCAGGGAGGAGGCCGGCGCGGTCACGGCGGCGGTCGCCGGCCCGGCGGTGGGAGGCCGGGAGGCCCCCCCGTGGGCGAGGCCGTCGGGGACGGGGGAGCACCGCTCGTCGCAGGGGTACCGGCCGGGGCACTCAGCCCCCGTGGGTGTCCCGGCTCAGGGCGCGCTCCACGATGGCCTCCAGCTGCTCGTGGTGCGCGCCCTTCCAGTAGGCGCGCCCGCACGCGGTGCACCGGGCGAACACGTCGTAGGTGCGGTGGGTGCCGCCCTTGAGCTGGTCGGCGACCTCCTCCTTGGTGGCCCGGTGCAGCAGGCCGTTGCAGGCGGTGCAGCGGGTCCAGGGCCGCAGCTCGGGCCGGAAGCGGTCCAGTACGTAGGTGAGCTGTTCCTCGGGGCGGGTGCTGTAGACGAACGCGCCCGCCCACAGCTCCCGGCGGCGCAGCAGCCCCCGGTCGCGGCTGAGCATGACCCGCCGCTCGGCGGCCGACCGGGTGGCCAGCGCCGGGTCGCCGATGTCCGTCGACTCGTACGCCGTGTCCACGCCGAGCAGCCGCAGCCGGCGCGCCAGCGTGCCGAGGTGCACGTCGAGCAGGAAGCGCAGGGGGGCGCCCGGTACCCGCTGGGGATGGGCGACGGCGCGTACGGTCACCGACTCGCCGGCGGCGGGGACGTGGCCGGCGGGCACCTCGTGGCCGTCCACGAGCAGCACGCCGACCTCGGTCAGCGGGACACCGAGGGACTCGACGAGGTGGCCGAGGCTGGACACGCCGTCGGTGGCGGACTTCACGGCGCCCGTGGCGCGGGCCCGGGGGACGAAGACGAGCAGCTCGGGGGAGAACTCGAGGTGGATCTCGGGACCGTTCACCCGGCCAAGGATGTCATGCGCGGGATCGGACGCCCGGGGTTCCCGCGGCGGGTGGGCCGTGCCCGAAGACGCCGAGGACCCGGCCGGCGAGGCCGGCGAAGTCGTCGCTGCGACCGCGTCCGGCCCGGTACCGGCCGGCCTCCACCGGGCCGCCCGTCGGGGACGCCGTGCGGACCCGCGCCCACGCCGCCGGCGGGCCTAGTACGCCACCAGGGAGATGCCGACGTAGTGCGCGATGAAGGCGGCCAGGGTGAAGGTGTGGAAGACCTCGTGGAAGCCGAACCAGCGCGGTGACGGGTTGGGCTTCTGGAGGCCGTAGATGACCCCGCCCGCGCTGTAGAGCAGACCGCCGGCGACCACCAGGACGAGGACGGTGACGCCGCCGGTGCGCAGGAAGTCGGGGAGGAAGAAGACGGCCGCCCAGCCCATCGCGATGTAGCAGGGGGTGTAGAGCCAGCGGGGGGCGCCGACCCAGAAGACCCGGAAGAGGATCCCGGCGGCGGCCGCGGCCCAGATGCCCCACAGCAGCCACCGGCCCTTGGAGTCCGGCAGCAGCAGGATGGTGAGCGGGGTGTAGGTGCCCGCGATGATCAGGAAGATGTTGGCGTGGTCGAGGCGGCGCAGCACGCCGTCCATCCGGGGGCTCCAGTCGCCCCGGTGGTACAGCGCGCTGACGCCGAACAGCAGGCAGGCGGTCAGGGCGTAGACGCCGCAGGCGAGGCGGCCCCGGGGTGAGTCCGCGGAGGCGGTCAGCACCAGCCCGGCCACCAGGGCGGCGGGGAACATGCCGAGGTGCAGCCAGCCGCGGAGCTTGGGTTTGACCGGATGCGGCAGAGAGGTGGCCACCGGGCCGTGGCCGTCGGCCGGACGGTCCGGGGGCACGTCGGGGGCGAACGCAGTCATATCCCACATCGTACCTACGGAACCGTAGGTTACGCCTCGGGGTGCCGGTTCGGCGGCGCGGAGTGGTCATGGTCTCACGCCCGCCCCCGCCGCGGAATCCGGCCGTCACGCAAAGGAGTCGCCGGGTCCACGCACCGTGCGCGCAAGGCGTCGGGAGAAACCGTGGCCATCGTCACGTCGCTCACTTGTGCGCCCCTCTGGACAGATGGGCGCTCTCGTCGGATGATCAAATGAGTGCGGTCGACACCGGATGAGCGCCCAGGGCTCCACCGTGAAGCATCCGGGTCGCAGCCCCCACGGGGCCTCCCAACACAAAATCCCTCATTTAGGAGCAATCGTGGCGCGCGACATCGCGGCTCCCAGCGTCCCCACCACCCACCAGGGACTGATCTCCTGGGTCAACGAGATCGCAGACCTGACGCAGCCGGACCAGGTGGTCTGGTGCGACGGCTCAGAGGCCGAGTACGAGCGCCTGTGCGGGGAGCTCGTCGCCAGGGGCACCTTCCGCAAGCTCGACCCGGTCAAGCGCCCCGGCTCCTACTACGCCGCGTCGGACCCCACCGACGTCGCCCGCGTCGAGGACCGGACCTTCATCTGCTCCGAGAAGGAGGAGGACGCCGGCCCGACCAACCACTGGAAGGCCCCCGCCGAGATGCGGGAGATCTTCACCGGTGAGCGGGGCGTCTTCCGCGGTTCGATGAAGGGCCGCACCATGTACGTCGTGCCCTTCTGCATGGGCCCGCTCGGCTCGCCGCTGTCCGCGATCGGCGTCGAGATCACCGACTCGGCGTACGTCGCCGTCTCCATGCGCACCATGACCCGCATGGGCCGGCCGGTCCTGGACGAGCTGGGTTCCGACGGCTTCTTCGTCAAGGCCGTGCACTCCCTGGGCGCCCCGCTGGAGCCGGGCCAGGAGGACGTCCCCTGGCCCTGCAACAGCACCAAGTACATCTCGCACTTCCCCGAGGACCGCGAGATCTGGTCCTACGGCTCCGGCTACGGCGGCAACGCGCTGCTCGGCAAGAAGTGCTACGCCCTGCGGATCGCCTCCGTGATGGCCCGCGACGAGGGCTGGCTGGCCGAGCACATGCTCATCCTCAAGCTCACCCCGCCGCGGGGGGAGTCCCGGTACGTCGCCGCCGCCTTCCCCTCCGCCTGCGGCAAGACCAACCTCGCCATGCTGGAGCCCACGATCTCCGGCTGGACGGTCGAGACGATCGGCGACGACATCGCCTGGATGCGCTTCGGCGAGGACGGCCGCCTGTACGCCATCAACCCCGAGGCCGGCTTCTTCGGCGTCGCGCCCGGCACCGGCGAGCACACCAACGCCAACGCGATGAAGACCCTGTGGGGCAACTCCGTCTTCACCAACGTGGCGCTCACCGACGACGGCGACGTGTGGTGGGAGGGCATGACCGAGGAGGCCCCCGCCCACCTCACCGACTGGAAGGGCAACGACTGGACCCCCGGGTCCGGCACCCCCGCCGCCCACCCCAACGCCCGCTTCACCACCCCCGCCGCGCAGTGCCCGATCATCGCGCCCGAGTGGGAGGACCCCGGGGGCGTGCCGATCTCCGCGATCCTCTTCGGCGGCCGCCGCGCCACCGCCGTGCCGCTGGTCACGGAGTCCTTCGACTGGAACCACGGCGTCTTCCTCGGCGCCAACGTGGCCAGCGAGAAGACCGCCGCCGCCGAGGGCAGGGTCGGCGAGCTGCGCCGCGACCCGTTCGCCATGCTGCCGTTCTGCGGCTACAACATGGGCGACTACATGGGTCACTGGATCGACGTGGCCAAGGACAAGGACCAGTCCAGGCTGCCGAGGATCTACTACGTCAACTGGTTCCGCAAGGACGACGCCGGCAGGTTCGTCTGGCCCGGCTTCGGCGAGAACTCCCGCGTCCTGAAGTGGATCGTGGAGCGACTGGAGGGCAGGGCGGAGGGCGTCGAGACCCCGATCGGCGTGCTCCCCGCCAAGGGCGCGCTGGACACCGACGGCCTGGACCTGTCCGACGCCGACCTGGACTTCCTGCTCACCGTCGACAAGGACGTGTGGCGCGAGGAGGCCGCCCTGGTCCCCGACCACCTGAACACCTTCGGCGACCACACGCCCAAGGAGCTGTGGGACCAGTATCACGCGCTGGTGAGGCGCCTGGGCTGAACGCCCGCACGGACTCCGCGGCCGGTTGGGACCGGGATGCCCTGACCAGCGATCGTCACGGCCGGCCGCGGGACACACGGCGAGGCCCGCACGACGGCGTGCGGACCACGGGCCTGTGGCCGTGCCCTCCGCCCGCCCCGGCGCAGGGGACGGCCACAGGCCCTCGCCCTTGTGCGCGGGGGCGGGGGCACGGGCGGGTCAGTCCGAGCGGTTCTCCAGGTAGCGGGTGTGGGTCTCCTGGCGGCGGGCCTGCGTCTCGTACAGGTCGGTGGCCAGGCGGTTCGCCTCGTCGTGGAGCAGGGCGAGCTGGCGCTCCAGGTGCCGTTCCGGGGGCACCTGGCCCGGTGCCAGCCGGGTCCACCAGCGGGTGCGGAGGTAGGCGTCGACGGCTTCCGGTACGTCCTGCCGTACGGCCCGGGACAGGGTGTGCACGGCGTCCGGGTCCCGGGCGAGGACCTCGGCCACCCACCCCGGGTCCAGCAGCGCGGCCAGCAGGTCCGTCAGCTCGGTGAGCCGGTCCCCGGCGGCGGCCGGCAGCTCGACGTCCGCCAGGTAGTCCCGCAGCCGGCCGAAGTCGGCCCGCACCTCCTCGAGCCGGGCGGACGGGTCCGGGAAGTCCGGCACCGCCGGCCGCTCCGGCGGGGCGGCCAGCGCGCCCGCGCCGTACAGGCCGGCCACCACGACCGGCCAGTACGGTCCCGCCGCGCCCGTGAACGTCAGCACCAGCCCGGCGAGCCCGCCCGCGCTCCCGGTGAGGTTCTTGCGGGACTCCAGATACGCCATCGCCCTACTGGTAGCCACGGATCTCCTCGAACGCCTCGTCGAGCGAGCCCTGCCCGTCGAAGAGCCGGCCGCCGGTCAGCTCGGCGATGTGTTCCAGTTCCGCGCGGTCGGAGTCGCCGAACAGGACGGGGAAGACGGGGGTGTCCCGCCGGTCCCCGGACAGCCCCCGGTAGAAGGACTCGAAGTCGGCGGCCCCGGCGCCCGCGGTGTTCTCGCCGTCCGTCATCAGCACGATCGAGGTGAAGGTGTCCTCGCCGGTGCCGAGGTGGTCGTAGGCCTTCTCCAGGGACGTGTAGATCGCGGTCTCGCCCTCGGCCCGCAGCCGCCCGGTGTCGCGGCGGATCGCGGCGAGGCCCCGCTGCGGGTCGCCGGGCTCGACGACGTGGGTGCGCACGCTCTTCACCGCCGAGCCGAACGGCATCAGGGTGACCTCCTCGCGGTCGCGGAAGTCGCCGGTGAGACGGGTGAGGGCCTGCTTCAGACGGGTGAGGCGCCCGCCCTCCATCGAGCCGGAGGTGTCGAGGACGTACACCGTCCGCGAGGGGCGGCGCAGTTCGTTCTCGTAGGCGTCGAGCAGGCCGTCGGCGACGGTGCGGCTGCCCGGGAAGGGCAGTTCGCGGCGTCTGCTCGTGTCGAGCCCGGTGGCCGGCTCGACCGAGGCGACGACCGGGCGGCGGTGCGTGTGGTCGGTGATCAGCCGCTGGACGGCGTCCGAGCGCAGCGCCCCGGCCACCCGGCGCACGTCCTCGCGGGTGGCGGCGTCGGTGGAGGCGAGGGAGGACAGCGGGTAGTCGGCGGTGACGACACCGTCCTTCGGGCGGATCACCGTCAGGTTCTCGAACCCCTCGAGGACGGACTCGTAGTTCAGGAGCGCGTCGACGTCCCCGCGGCGGGCGTAGGCGCCGGCCAGCCAGCCCGAGGAACCCGAGGTCAGTTCCTGTCCCCGGAAGAACTCCTCCAGCCGCGGGCGCGCCTTCGTCACGTCCGCGTCGGTGAGCGCGGACTGGGCGCCGGAGAGCGCCGAGGCGACCGATATCAGGGTGGAGAAACCGGAGTTGGAGCGCGCCGGGTCGGTCATGCCGTAGGTGAGCCGGCCGTCCCGCACGGCCCGCTCGATCGCGGACCAGGTGACCTCCTCCGGCTTCCAGCCCAGCTTCTCCACGGTGGCCGGGCGCACGCCGACGGCGACCGGGCTGGACATCACGGGCGTCTCCGAGACGACCTTCTCCGCCGCCTCCGGCCGCAGCCGCAGATAGTCGTTGGAGGACAGCCACACGGCGTCGTACCTGCCGTCGGTCGTCCCCGCGGCCAGCATGTCCACGGCGTCCAGGGTGCCGACGTAGGTGGGCCGGAGGGTGACGCCGGTGTCCTTCTCGATCCGTTCGAACACCGGTGTCATGTCGCTGAGTTCGCTGGAGGCGAGGACCCGGAGGGTGCCCGGCTCGGCGGCGTACGGGTCGGTGTCCTCGCGGCCGTCCCCGCCGCCCGTGCACGCGGTCAGCAGGGTGGCGGTGGCGAGCAGGGCCGCCAGGGCCGGTCCCGTCCTCATCCGAGGCCCCCTTCCAGCGCGCCCCGTGCCCGGCCGCGCTCCAGGTACGTGCTCGCGTGCCGCAGTTCGGAGGCCAGGTTCTCCACCGTCGCCGCCATCGCCTCGGTGGCCTGGACCTTGTAGGTGTCGATGGCGTCGAGGGTGCGGTAGATCTGCTGGAACGCGCTCCGCAGGGTCTCCGCCCCGACCGCCGGTTCGGCGGCGATGCGCTGGATCTCCCCGCTCTGTGTCGCCAGCATCTCCGCGTTGCCGCGGATCAGGTCCTCGGTGGTGCCGCGCAGCGCGCCGACCTGCTCGACCACCTTCTTCTGGTTCTCCAGCGCGGACGCCAGCATCACGGAGATCCGCAGCGCCGACACGGTGGTGGTGGCCGCCCGGTCCACGCCCTTGACCAGCTCGTCGTTGTTGCGGCGTACGACGTCCATGGCGAGGTAGCCCTGTGCGCACACCGCGAGCTGGGTGAGCAGGTCCTGGTGCTTCTGCCGTACGGGGAAGAGGACGTCGGCGCGCAGCGAGCCGGCCTGCGCGGGGTCGGTGGCCTCCACGCCGGTGATGTGCTGCCCGACGGCCCTGTCCAGGGCCTCCGTCAGGACGACGTACTCCTGGAGCTTGCCCATGGTCTCCCACAGCCGGACCCGCTCGGTCTGCAACGCGGCGTTGTCGCGGCGCAGTTCGTCCTGCCCGCTCCGCAGCGAGCCCACGATGCCGTTCAGGGTGGCCTGCGCGGAGGCGTACTTGGCGACGTGGTCGCGCAGCCTCTTGCCGCCCGGCAGCCGGGAGAGGAACGTGCGGCCCCTGCCCGCGGGCAGCTCCCGCGGGTCCAGGTCCTCGACCACGCGCCGCAGTTCGACGAGTGATCCCGCGACCTTGGCCTGGGCGTCCCCGCCCCGGTCGGGCAGGCTGCGGACGGTGCGCTCCAGCATGCGGTTGGACTGCGCGGTGGCGGTGCGCATCTCGCCGGCGCCCAGCGCGGTGATCTCGCCGACCTTGCCGGCGAACTCGGGCGAGCGGGCGTCCAGCGCGGCCAGGCCGTCGACGTACGCGGCGGCCCTGGCGGCCATCTCGGCGCGGACGCCGTCGTCGACCGGGACGAGACCGCCGGCCTTCTCCCGGGGCACGGGAGCGACGGGCTCGGGTGGCGTGAGTGCGAAGTCGCCGTCAGTGGTGCTCACTTGGTGTCGTCCCCCTTATCCGCGCGCCCGTCGCGCCAGCTCGTGCAGCACCGCGGAGGTGGGCACGGGCGCCTGGCGGACGCCGGTCAGTTGCTGCTTGAGGTAGGCGGTGCGGCCCACGGCGGCCGCCGCGAACTCGGTGACGTCGCCCTGCGGGCGGAAGCCGTGCCGGACGGCCAGCTTGCGCAGCGCCGTGTCGCCGCCGAGGAGTTCGGCGAGTTTCCGGCCGTCCTCGGTGAGCGGGACGACGGTGTGGTCGCTGTTGACCGTGGTGTCCGGGTAGAGGACGACGAGGTCGTCCGCGTTCTGCTGCTCGTCGAGGAGCGCGGCCACCTGGGACTCGTAGACGAGGACGAGCGGGTTGCCGGCCCCGCTGACGAAGTCCCGGAACGCCGCGTCCGTGCTGGACTGCTGGGCGCCCTGGACGCTGATCAGCTTGTGCAGCAGGGGAGCGGTCCGCCCGACCTCGGCGTCGCTCGCGACCACCTTGCCGCCGTTGGCGACGTAGGAGGCGGCGGCCAGGTACAGCGCGCCGGAGTTGGAGGTCTCCGGGTCGGTGCTGGAGATGAACAGGGTGCCGGTCAGCTCCCCGTACTCCTCGGCCCCGTCGAGCTGCTGCCAGGTGCGGTCGCGTTCGGCCGCGTCGAGGTAGGCGTCCATCGTCAGCGTGCCCGGGTTCTTCCCGTCGAGCACGGCCAGCCCGTTCGCGGCGAGCACCTCGGCGGCACCGCGCCGGGACACGACCACGAGGGGCGAGTAGAAGGGGCGCGGCAGCATGCCGCGCACCCCGTACTTCTCGGCCAGTTCGGCGGCGGGCGCACGGCTGGACGGGAACGCCAGGTCGTACCCCTTCAGGTCCAGCCCTTCCATGGCCCAGGACCCGGAGGTCTCGGCCTCGACGGTGTAGCCCCGGGCGGCCAGGGCCTGCACCACGTCCGGGTCGGCGAAGAACTCCGCCTTCTCCGACCCGATCACCATGCGCACGGTCTTCGTTGCCGTGCCCGTCTCCTCGCTGTTCCGGCCCGCGACGACGGCGGCGACCACGCCACCGATCAGCAGTACCGCGAGGACGATTCCCATAATCCGTCTCACGTCCGGAGCATCCCTGCGGAATCCAACGTTCCTGGGCGGGCGCGGTGAACGGCCGGTGTCCGCGTGATACCGGTACGCAACGGGAATCAGCCCTTCCGCCGGGGCGGGACGGTCACCCCGACGGACATGGCCGGTCCGGAGGCCGGGGGCATCCGCTCCTGACCCGGCCGGGGGCGAGCACGGCGGTCCGGCGGAGCGGCGAGGAGCACGCTCAGACGGTCTTGGTGGCCCCCGCGTCGACGAACCAGTTCGCGCCGATCGCGCTCGGCATGGTCGGGGAGGCCAGCAGCAGCACCGCGCGGGCGATCTCGGCGGGCTCGATCAGGGTCTCGGTGAGCATCCCGGTCCGCTTCGGCAGGGCCGCCACCAGTGTGCCGTGGCCGACGCCCATGCTGTCCGCGACGTGCGCGATGTATCCGTCCTCACCCGTGATCTGGGGCGTGCGGGTCGCTGACGGCGACACCGCGTTGACCCGCACGCCGGAGGGTGCCACGCGCTCGGCCAGCTGTCGGGTGAAGGCGTTGACGGCCGCTTTGGCGACGGAGTAGGGCAGCGGCTCCGCCCCCGGCCGCCGGGCGCTGTCGGAGCTGATGTTGACCACGGCACCCTTGGCTTCGAGCAGCGAGGGCAGTGCCGCGCGGGTGGTCCGTACCGTCGCGTGGAGGTTGAGGGTGAACGCGGTTGCCCAGACGTCGTCCCCGCCGTTGAGCGGGTCGCCGAACACCTCCTGCGGCACTTCGCCGCCACCGGCGTTGTTGACCAGGACGTCGATTCCGGGACCGAGGGCCAGGACGGCATCGACCATGCGCTGCGGACCGTCGGCCGTGGCGAGGTCGGCGGGGACGAAAGCGGCTCCGGTGGCATCGAGTTCGGGCGTGCTGCGCCGCGCCGTCGCGGTCACCGAGGCCCCTTCCTCCTGGAACGCCCGAACGATCGCGAGGCCTATGCCCCTGCTCGCCCCGGTGACGAGGACGTGCTTTCCGGCGAGCTGAAGATCCATGACGTGCTCCTGTGCTGGAGGGGGATCGGGCGTCGCAACTGAAACAGAGGAATCTCAGTTATGTCAATAACTGCATCTTTCCTGTCTCACTTATTGGCGAAGGTAGGGTGGCTCCGAGGCAGAGGAGGTGACGTGGGCGGGAACAGCTCTCCCCGGCGGATCCGGGCGGACGCCGAACGCAGCACGGCCCGCATCCTGGAAGCGGCCGAGGCGGTGCTCGCCGTGGACGCCACCGCCTCCCTGGAGCGGATCGCGGACGCCGCGGGGCTCGCCCGCGCCACCGTCCACCGCCGGTTCGCCTCCCGCACCGCGCTGTTGGACGCCCTGGCCGAACGGATCGGTCAGCGCTATCTGGCCGGACTGGCGGAAGCGCGGGTGAGGACCGCGCCACCCCTGGTCGCGCTGCACCGTCTCACGGAGATCGTCTTCGACCTCAAGCTCTGCCACCGCTTCGGCGCACAGCTGGCCGCGGCCCTCCCGCCGGCCGTCCTCGACGGCCTCGACCTGCTCTTCGCCCGCCTGAGGGACGCAGGAGCGATCACCGCGGTCGACCCCGTCTGGTGCCGCCGTGTCTACCTGGCCCTCCTGCACGAGGTCCACGACCTGCCCGCGGACTCCCCGGCCCTGGCCTCGGAGACCGCGGACGAGACCGGGGCGAGGGTCGCTCTGATGGTGCGGACCGTGGTGGGCGCGCTGGGCGGCGGTCACGACACGACAGCCCGCTTGCTGGACGGCTAGGCGGTTTCGTTCGGATCAGCGGGCGGACCGGAGGAAGGTGCCCCGGCCCACATCCGCAGCCGGTTGTAGACACCCCGCCAGTTGCCGTACTTCTCCGGCAGGTGCACCCACTGAGTACCGGTCCGGAACTCGAAGGCGATCGCGTCGATCACCCCACGATGGTCCCGCCGGCGGCCACCCCGCTGCGGCGTCGCCCGCGCCATGGGCGTCGGCGAGACGCGGGGCCTCTCCGCCGGCGAAGGGCTGCCCGAGCATGTGGACGTGGTCTTCGGGACCTCCGGCGCGCCGGCCGCACTCGGCCCGGTCCTTGGCCGGCGCTCCCCTCCGGCAACCCCGGACCGACGCGCCAGGCGCCTCACGGAGCGGGAGGACCCTCCCGCTCCGTGAGGCGCCCTCACCGGCGGCCTCGGCGGGGTCACCGGGTGAGAACGATCGTGAGGAGGCCGGCCAGCGCGATGGTCTGAAGGAGGGCACGTATCCAGATGACGCTGTCCCAGCGCTGCTGGAGCTGTCTGGTGTCTGCCGGGACGGTGTGGGCGGCCGCGGCTGCGCGGAGCCTCTTGTTGACGGGTGCGCTGACGCGCAGGTAGAGGGCGAGCCACAGCAGGAGCGCGGTCAGGGCGACGGCTCCGCCGGTGCGAGCCGGAGTGCTGTCGGTGACTGCGGTCGCGAGTGCTGTGGCGACGATGGCCAGGACACCCGGCAGGGGCAGGCGGCGGTCTCCGTATGCGTGGACCCTGCCGAGCAGGTCGGCGACGGAGGCGTCCCTCGCGTCACGGGCGGCCGGGCGCAGAACCAGCGCGCAGAAGACGTCGGTGCCGTAGATGATCCCGGTGCTGAAGACGGCGACGAGTGCGGCGACGTCGGTGAGTGTGTTCATGGCGGTTGTGGTGTTCCTTGCGTGGGCCGGGGTCGCGGGGGTGGTTGCGCTCGCGCGGGGCGAGGGCGGGGTGAGGGGCCGGCCGGGTGCCACGCCGGTGATTCCGGCGTCGGCGGGGTGCGCAGGAGACCCGGCAGTGCTCCCCGTAGACGGCTGCGTCAGGACAGCAGCAGTACGGCGCCGGCGGCGGCCATGACCGCGGCGGTGCTCCCGTGGATGCCGTAGTACGCCGCTGCGGGTCCGCCGCTGAGCTTGGTGATCAGCGCGTCGCCGAGGGCTGTCAGTGAGCCGGCCAGCATGATCCAGCCGTGCAGGTGAGTGTCGCCGGCGAGCAGGACGATCAGCAGGAAGAGCCCGGAGACGATGTCACGGACGCCTTTGACGGAGAGCCAGGCCCGGAAATTGAGGTCGTCCACGGTGCGGTTGCCGGGGATCCCGAAATCTGTTGCCGCACGCTGCGGGGCCACCAGGAAGCGGGTGCCGATGAAGATGATCCCGGCGGCGATCGCCCAGGTGACGACGGTGGCGGCGGTGGTGACGGCGTCAGGCATGCGGTGCTCTCCTCAGCTCACGGCGACGGCCTCTGGCGAGCGCCGCTCATTTCGCTAGCGATGCTAGAACGAGCAATGGCCCGATGTCTAGCGGTGCTAGAATCCATGCATGTCCATCACCCGGAACCGTCGTGAGCGGGAGCGCGCCGAGCGCCACCGCCTCATCCTGGCCGTGGCCCGCGAACTGGCTGAGGCCGAGGGCTGGGAGGCGGTCACCACCCGCCGCCTGGCCGAGCGCGTGGAGTACAGCCAGCCCGTGCTCTACAGCCACTTCAAGGGCAAGGACGCGATCGTGGCGGCCGTCGCCGAGGACGGCTTCGCCGAACTGGCCGAGTTGCTGCGCGGTGCGAGGACAGCCGCCGGGGGGCGTGCGCGGGAGAGCCGCCTGCACGCCGTATGCCGGGCCTATCTGCGTTTCGCCGTCGAACGTCCGGCCCTCTACCAGGCGATGTTCGTGATGCCCACACAGCTGCGGTTCGCCAGCGAGGAGACGTCCGCCGCGCTGCGTGCCGCGTTCGACGCGTTCGTGGAGGCACTGCCCGAGGACAGCACGGACCGGGAGGCACGTGCCGAACTGCTGTGGGCCGCTCTGCACGGCATCTCCGCCCTGTCGGCGACCGGCCGCATACCGACGCACGGCGAGGAGTCCCGGTTGGACCTGTTGATCGAAGGGATCGTCCCGAAGGGCTAGCTGGGCAGTTTCGTTTGGATCAGTTGGCCGTTGGTCCGGGTGTGCCGTTGACTGATGCGCAGTGGGCGCGGATCGAGCCGTTGCCCCCGGACCGGACGCCGAAGCGGGGTGGCCGGCGGCGGGACCATCGTGAGGTGATCGACGCGATCGCCTTCAAGTTCCAGACCGGCACGCAGTGGGTCCACCTGCCGGAGAAGTACGGCAACCGGCGAGGGGTCTGCAACCGGCTGCGGATGTGGGCCGTCGACGGCACATGGGAGCGGGTCCTCACCGCCCTGGTGGCCCAGGCCGACGCGGACGAGGACCTCAACTGGGCGGTCTCGGTCGACTCCACGATCGTGCGGGCTCATCAGCACGCGGCCGGGGCCCGCAAAAAGGGGCCCCGGCCGGCGAACCCGGCGACCACGCCATCGGCCGCTCCCGCGGCGGACTGACCACGAAGATCCGTCCGTCGCCGACGGCAACTGCCGGCCCCGGCCTTCTTTCCCGCCGCCGGACAGACCGACGGCCGGGCCGACTACTCCCCACGGACATTGCTGACGGCACGGGGCGTTGACACCCGCCACGCCACACCCGCCTGCTACAGCGGCGCGGGCTTCGCCCCGGCTCCACCCCCGGCCGCGGGGACCGGGGCGAGGCCGTCCTCGTCGGCCTGCGGCGGCTCCACAGCGGCTCGTGGGCACCGGGGACCCACGGCATCCCTTTCCGGTGCCTCCGCCGTCCGTGCCCCCAGCTCGCACCACACCGTCTTGCCGTCGGGCCCCTGCGCCACGCCCCACCTCAGCGTCAGCGCGTCGAGCAGCGCGAGCCCCCGCCCCGACTCGTCCTCGTCGGGCACCGCCGCACGCAGGACGGGCAGCGCACGCGGGTCGGGATCGGTGACCTCGAGCCGCGTACGGCCGCCGTCGTCGCACCACACCCGGACGGTGACGGGAACACCCTCGCCCAGGTGCTGGATCGCATTGGTGACCAGCTCGCTCGCGCAGAGCTGGACGTCGGTCCCGTAGGCGCGCAGCGCCCGCCGCACGCCGGACACCTCGGCCGGGGCCGCGAGCAGTTCCAGCGTCATGGCCGGTCGCATCACGCGGCTCCCTCGCGGAGGGCGGCGGTCAGGGCCCGGGCGGTCAGGACGTTGCAGGTGCCGAGCGTGATCAGCGGCCGGGTCGGGCAACCGGAGGCGAACGTCGGGAGGTCGACGCCGAGGGACGGCAGCCGGATGCCGTGGACGGCGAGCGCCGCCCGCAGTTCCTCGACGCAGGTGTCGGCTTCGGAGGGGCTGTGCATGGGTGGTTCACACCTTCCAGTGCGCTGTGTGACGAACTGCTCACACTGTGCCGCCGGTCGACGTAGCGTGACAGCCCTTCGGCATCCCGGTCCTGAACTGCACGTATGCGGTTCGGGAGTCGGTAGGGGCGGGGGAACGCCGGGAAGCGGGCGGTAACGGCACACCAAGGACGGTGAACGATGGGGCAGCGCAAGGACATCGACGGCTCGACGGGCGTCCCGACCTTCTACGGCAGCGAGCTGCGCTGGAAACGGGAGGAGGCGGGACTCACCCTCCAGCAACTCGTCGAGGGCAGCTTCTACGGCCCCAGCCACCTCAGCGAGATCGAACGCGGCACGCGCCGGATGCCGGCGGAGCTGGCCGAACACGTGGACAAGGTGCTCGGCACGGACGGGTTCTTCCGGCGCCGGTGCGAGGACGTGCGGAGGGCGAAACGGCGGGGCTACGCGAGCTACTTCGAGCGTGTACTGGAGGCGGAGAAGCACGCGGACAGCATTGAGGAATGGTGTCCGAACTTGATTCCGGGTCTGTTGCAGACGGACGCGTACGCGCGAGCGGTGATGCGGTCGGCGCATCCGCTGGCACAGGACGCGGAGGTGGAGGAGAAGGTCGGCGCCAGGATGGCACGGGCTCGCCTCTTCGAGGACAACCACAAGACACCGGAGTACTGGGCGATCCTGTCCGAAGGGCTCCTGCGTCAGCCGGTCCTTCCTCCGGAGCAGGCTGCAGAGCAACTGGAGCGCATCGCCGGGCTGGCGTGCCGTCGCCGGATCGTTCCACAAGTTCTTCCGTGGAACTGCGGGCCCCACCCTCTAATGATGGGCATGGCGAAAGTCATGACCTTCCCTGATGCCCCACCATTGGTGTACTTGGAGTCCCAGTACAGCGGGGACACCATTGACGATCCGGCCCTCGTGAAGCAATACCGTAAGGCATACGATCGGCTCAGGGCCGCCGCACTGCCCCTGGAGGCGTCCCTCGCCCTGATCGAACAAGCGGCTGAGGATGTGCGAAATGGCAAGCAATACGAATGACTTGAGCACCGCCGTCTGGCGCAAAAGCAGCTACAGCAACGGAACGGGCGGCGACTGCCTGGAGGTCGCCGAGGCCTTCCCCGGTGCCGCCCGCTGGCGCAAGAGCACCTACAGCAACGGTGACGGCGGCGACTGCGTCGAAGTCTGCGACGCCCACACCGCCGTCGTCCCCGTCCGTGACTCCAAGGTCCCCCACGGACCGGTCCTCACCATCACGGCACCGGCCTGGACGTCGTTCGTCACGTCCCTCAAGTAGGTCCCGCCGCGTGCCACGGCCGGTCGGCGTCGACCGCTTCGACGCCGACCGGCCCGCCTCACCGCCACGGGCGGGACGTCCCCCGAACCACCCGGGGTGCCGTGACCCGTGCCGCGTACTCGGCCGGCTGCACCACCCGGCGGGACATGCTCACCCGGGGGCTGAGGACCTCTACCCTGCCGAAAAGGGTGAGCATTCAGCGGACTGATGCAACGTGCGCACTCACATGAGCGGTGCGCGAACACCGGAGGCCGAGATGCTCCCGTTTTTCGGCGGCATACCTGCCTCCTCGCGGTGCGGTTCATCGCCGAACACCACGACGGGACTCCGGAATCCGGGCGTTGCCCCGGTCGGCACCGACGGAACCGACGTCATCGTCATCCGGGTGACGCCGATCAGGAGGAGCCGCCACCAGCACCGCCGGAAACCAGTACTGGCCGCATGTCATCCAGCCCCGCCCAGGCCGTCGTGGGCGAGGCGCCGGCGGTGCGCGGAAAGCTGGAACTGGACGGTCCGGCTCCCGCCGAGCCGCTGAAGGTCACGGCGACCCGCACCGACGCGAACGGTACGCAGGGGCTCGGCACCGCGACCGTCAAGGCGGACGGCCCCTTCGCCGTCGGCGACCCGCCGCGTACCCGGGGCGAGACGACCCGTACGGTCGGCCGGCCCGGCGACGACCCGCACGAGGGGGCCACGGCGTCGGCGACGTTCCGCGTCACCCGCCGACCGCGCGGAAAGCGCCGGCGGGGCACCCCGGGCGTGCTGCCCGGGGTGCCCCGCCGGCGGTGCCGTTCATGGCGCCCGGTCCGCGCGTCGCTGCGGGTGCACGCGGACCGGGGCCGTCTGTGGGAGCCCGGTGGGCTCAGTGGGACGCGAGGGTGCGCGGCTGCTGGGCCGCGTTGTGGGCGTCCATCCGTTCGGCGGCGAGGATCGCCACCGCCGTGTCGGCGCGGGAGGCGGCGACGACCAGGGCGCGGCCGGCGAGGGCGTGCGCCCGCCGGTGCAGGGCGGCCGCGTTCGGCTCGCGGCCGGTCGCGGCCGCCGGCGCGCGGGCCGGCACACGTCCTCCCCGCAGGCGGGTTACCTGCTCGGCGAGCCGTTCGGCCGCGGTGTCCAGGTCGGCCGTGTGAGCCACCACGCGCAACTCGTCGGTGACGGTGAGCAGCGCGGCCAGATGGCCCGCGAGCTGGATGTCCAGCTCTTCCTCACGAGTGCGGTGGGGGAAGTCGTCGGAGGTGCCGGCCATCGTGCTGTGGACCGACTTGGTGCGGATCGGCTCGTACATGGATGGCCTCCTGGATGCCGGCAGGAAACCATCCTACATTAGATTCTGTCTAAAGTTGAGTCGTTCGTAAGTGCGCCGTCTCAGGGCTGGCCGTACCCGTCCAGGAAGCGGCCGATCCGGCCCACCGCGTCCCGCAGGTCGGTGACCGACGGCAGGGTGACGACCCGGAAGTGGTCCGGCTCCGGCCAGTTGAAGCCGGTGCCCTGGACGACCATGATCTTCTCCTGGCGCAGCAGGTCCAGGACCATCCGCCGGTCGTCCTTGATCTTGAAGACATCGGGATCCAGGCGCGGGAAGAGGTACAGCGCCCCCTTCGGCTTCACGCAGCTCACGCCCGGGATCCGGGTCAGCAGCTCGTACGCCGTGTCCCGCTGCTCGCGCAGCCGGCCGCCCGGCAGCACCAGGTCGTTGATCGTCTGGCGTCCGCTGAGCGCCGCCACCACGCCGTGCTGCCCCGGCATGTTCGCGCACAGGCGCATGTTCGCCAGGATCGTCAGGCCCTCGATGTAGGAGTCGGCGTGGGCGCGCGGGCCCGAGATCGACATCCAGCCCACCCGGTAGCCGGCCACCCGGTACGCCTTCGACATGCCGTTGAAGGTGAGGGTGAGGAGGTCCGGGGCGACGGAGGCCGTGGGGATGTGCTTCGCGTCGTCGTAGAGGATCTTGTCGTAGATCTCGTCCGAGCAGACCAGCAGGTTGTGGCGGCGGGCGATGTCCGTCAGGCCCTTGACGACCGCCTCGTCGTAGACGGCGCCGGTCGGGTTGTTCGGGTTGATGATGACGATCGCCTTGGTGCGGTCGGTGACCTTGCGCTCCACGTCGGCGAGGTCGGGCATCCAGTCGGACTGCTCGTCGCAGCGGTAGTGCACCGCCGTGCCGCCGGAGAGCGAGACGGCGGCCGTCCACAGCGGGTAGTCCGGGGCGGGGACGAGCACCTCGTCGCCGTCGTCCAGCAGCCCCTGCATCGCCATCACGATCAGCTCGGAGACGCCGTTGCCGATGAAGACGTGCTCGACGTCGGTCTCGATGCCGAGGGTCTGGTTGTGCATGACCACCGCCCGGCGCGCGGCCAGCAGGCCCTTGGCGTCGCCGTAACCGTGCGCCGAGGCGACGTTGCGGAGGACGTCCTCCAGGATCTCGGGCGGGCACTCGAAACCGAACGCCGCCGGGTTACCGGTGTTCAGCTTGAGGATGCGGTGACCGGCCGCCTCCAGTCGCATCGCCTCCTCGAGCACCGGGCCCCGGATCTCGTAACAGACGTTGGCGAGCTTGGTCGACTGGATCACCTGCATGCAGGGAGCTTACGGCCCGCTCGTGCCTTTTGGGCCGTGTTCTCCGACACGTGGGACGCGTCGTTTCGGGTGGTTGTGTCCGCGAGGCCGTCCGTCTTCGTCACCCCGCACCGAGCCTCCCCGCGGCGGGCCCCCTTCGCCCCCGGATCCGGGTGACCCCGAGGGCCGCGGCGCGCCGGGCCACCGGCCGGAAACGCGTCCTTGTCCCCCCTTCGCCCACGGCATAACAATGCGCATGACAATTTTGTGGGTGGCCGGAGGATGTCCGGCCGCCCGACGCCGCAAGAGGGGACCCCCATGAGAAAACCTCTCGTCGTCGCGTTCTGCGCCCTGGCCCTCGCCGGGGCGGGCGCGACTCCCGCGGTCGCCGCCGCGCCTTCCCCCACGGGCGCGGACACGACCACGGGCGCGGTCCCGGCCACGTTGACGGATGTCGTCGACGGCACGGTCGGGACCGCGGCGGACACCCTGAACGGACCCACCGCGCACCGGGCCGGCGCGGTGGGCTTCGCCGGCACCGTCTCGCTCAGCAACTGCTCCGGTTCCGTCGTCCGGATGCCCGACTCGGCGGCCGACGACCCGGCGCTGGTGCTCACCAACGGCCACTGCCTGGAGAGCGGCTTCCCGGCGCCCGGCCAGGTGATCGTCGACCAGGCGTCCAGCCGCACCTTCGGGCTGCTGAACTCCTCCGGCTCCAAGGTCGCCACCCTGCGCGCCGACCGGCTCCTGTACGCCACCATGACCGACACGGACGCGGCGATCTACCGGCTCGGCACGACCTACGCGCGGATCAGGAGCTCGTACGGCATCGACGCGCTGACGCTGAACGACACCCGGCCGACGGCCGGAACCGCCATCAGCGTGGTCTCCGGGTACTGGAAGCGGATCTACAGCTGCTCCATCGACGGGTTCGCGTACCGGATGAAGGAGGGCGACTGGACCTGGAAGGACTCGGTCCGTTACACCTCCGCCTGTGACACCATCGGCGGCACCTCCGGCTCGCCGGTCGTCGACGACGCCACCGGAAAGGTGGTCGCCGTCAACAACACCGGCAACGAGAGCGGCGGGCGCTGCACGGTCAACAACCCGTGCGAGGTCGACCAGAACGGCCAGGTGACGGTCCGGCAGGGCATCAACTACGCCCAGCAGACGTACCCGTTCCCCGCCTGCTTCGGCGTGGACAGCCGGCTCGAGCTGAACGCGAGCGGCTGCACGGTCCCCAAGCCGTAACGGTTTCCGCCGGGACGGGCGGTCAGCGGGAGGTCCCGCGGACCGCCCGCCCCGCCAGTTCGTCCGTGCGCCGCCCGTCCTCGATCACGAACCGCCCGTCGACCAGGACGTGCGGGATGCCCGTCGGCGGCGTCCGGGGCCGTTCGAAGGTGGAGCCCGCGGCGACCGTCGCCGGGTCGAACAGCACCAGATCGGCCCGGTACCCCTCGCGGACCAGCCCCCGGTCCGCCAGCCGCAGCCGCGCGGCCGGCCGCGAGGTCAGGTGCGCGACGCACTCCTCCAGCGACAGCACCCCCAGCTCCCGGACGTAACGCCCGAGATAGTGCGGGAACGTGCCGTACGCGCGCGGATGCGGCTTCGCGCCCCGCAGGATGCCGTCCGAGCCGCCGGTGTGCACCCGGTGCCGCATGATCGCCCGGACGTTCTCCTCGTGGCCGACGTGCTGCAGGATCGTCGGGGCCAGCCTGTCCTTCAGCAGCAGCCCACGCGCGACCGCCCAGGGGCTCTCGCCGCGCGCCCGCGCCGACTCCAGCACCGTACGGCCCACGTACGCGCCCAGCGCCGGGTCGCCGGTGCCCGAGATCTCGATGGTCTCCCACTCCACGGGCACGCCGTGGCAGCCGTCCGAGCCGGTGACCTCCAGGTGGTGGCGGATCCGCTCGGCGGTGCTCTCGTCCGCGAGCCGCCGCAGGACCTCCTCCGGACCGCCCTCGCTCGCCCAGCTCGGCAGCAGCGCCACCAGGGTGGTGCAGCCGGGGGTGTACGGATAGGTGTCGAGGCTGATGTCGGCCCCCGCCTCCAGCGCCCCGTCGAGCAGCGCCAGCAGTTCGGGCGCCCGGCCCTTGTTCACGCCGAAGTTCATCGTGGCGTGCGCCAGGTGCAGCGGGCAGCCCGCCTCCCGGGTGAGCGCCACCATCTCCTCGTACGCCTCCAGGGCGCCCGCCCCGTAGGAGCGGTGGTGCGGGCAGTAGTAGCCGCCGTACGACGCCACCACCCGGCACAGTTCGGTGAGTTCGGAGTCCTGGGCGTACATGCCGGGCGTGTACGTCAGCCCCGACGACATGCCGACGGCGCCCTGCTCCATGCCCTCCGCGACCAGCCGCCGCATCCGGTCCAGCTCCCCGGGCGTGGCCGCGCGGTCCTCCCAGCCCATGACCAGCGCGCGGACCGTGCCCTGCGGGATCAGGTAGGCGGCGTTGACCGCGATGCCCCGGTCCAGCCGGTCCAGGTACTCGCCCACCGACCGCCAGTCGAAGTCGATGTCGTCGCCGGGGCCGTTCCAGCCGGCGATCGCCCGGCGCACCTCACCGAGCGTGCGGTCGTCCACCGGCGCGTACGACAGCCCGTCCTGGCCCAGGACCTCGAGGGTGACGCCCTGCGCGGCCTTGGCGCTGTGGTCGGGGTCGCGCAGCAGCGCCAGATCGCTGTGGGCGTGCATGTCGATGAAGCCGGGGGCCAGCACCAGCCCCCCGGCGTCAAGTTCACGGCGGGCCGTAGGACGCTGGCAGCCCGCGTCCGCCGCCTCCTTCACGACCGAGACGATCCTGCCGCGGTCCACGACGACATCGGCGCGGTACGACGGCTCCCCGGAGCCGTCCACGACGTCCGCGTCCCGGATGACGAGCTCTTCCACGCCGGCCCCCTAGAAGAACGTACGGATGTAGTCGACCACCGTGCCGTCCGCCTCGGCCACGGGGATGAGCACCCATTTGTCGAAGGACGTGCACGGGTGGGACAGCCCGAGCCCCACCCAGTCGCCGACCCGGAGATCGGCCTCCCCGGTGGTGCTCAGCCAGGCGTGCTGGTCGGACAGCCCGGTCACCGAGATCCCGGTGGCCGGGCGCTCACCGCCGTCCCGCCGGACCACCTGCGCGAACGGCAGGTGGAGGTCGTAGGCCGCGTCCCGCTTGCCCGCGTTGGTGAACGCCTGCTCGGGGGAGGGGCGGGACACCACCTGCGTCCACAGCCGGAACGCCGGTTCCAGCGCCCCCTCCGCCGGGACCCGGTTGAAGGGCGTCAGCTCGCGGTAGTGGCCGTCGTCGTGCGAGACGTACGCACCCGAGCGCAGCAACTTCAGTACGGGCAGGGAGAGTCCGGGGAT
This sequence comes from Streptomyces sp. NPDC016640, assembly GCF_043076215.1. Classification (NCBI taxonomy): domain Bacteria; kingdom Bacillati; phylum Actinomycetota; class Actinomycetes; order Kitasatosporales; family Streptomycetaceae; genus Streptomyces; species Streptomyces sp. NPDC016640. The sequence continues at coordinate 429,108 of NZ_JBIBRG010000001.1, read as the reverse complement.
GCCGGCGAAGACGTCGGCCACCGCGTCGAACCACGCGCTGCCGCCCGCGCTCACCACGATCTCGTCCAGGCCCGCGAAACGGCCCGCCTCGTCGAAGTCCACGGCGAGCGACACCAGCCGCCGCAGCCAGGCGTGCACCCGCTCCGGATCGGCCCCCGGCACCTCGCCCTCGTACCCGGCGACCCCGACCAGCCGCAGCCCGCGCGCACCGGCCACGGCGTCGGCGACGGCGGCGCACCCGGCCCCGGTCCGCACCCCGGTGCGGGCGCCCTCCCCGGCGGCCAGCTCCACGACCACGTCCACCGGGCGGGAGACCCCCGCGAGCGCCGCGTCCATCAGCTCGACCCCGCGCACCGAGTCGACGTAGCAGACGAACCGGAAGCCCGGGTCGGCGTCCAGCTCCGCCGCGATCCAGCGCAGCGCCGCCGCGTCCACCAGCTCGTTGGCGAGGAAGACCCGCTGGATCCCGAACGCCCGCGCCACCCGCACCTGATGCGGCACGGCGAGGGTGATGCCCCACGCCCCGTGCCCGATCTGGCGGTGGAAGAGCTGCGGGGCCATGGACGTCTTGCCGTGCGGGGCGAAGGCGAGCCCGTGCCGGTCCGCGTACGTCTCCATCAGCCTCAGGTTGTGCTCCAGGCGCTCGGCGGAGAGCGCGAGCACGGGGGTGGTGAAACCGCCGGTGAACAGGTTGCGGCGCTGCGCGGCCAGCTCGCCGACGGTCAGCCCCCCGGCGTCCGGCGGGAGGCCCTTGAAGCGGTGGTCGACGCGTTCCTCGGCGAGCCGGGCGAGCTGGGCAAAGGAGTCGGAGCCGGGGTCGAGGACCATCAGACCTCCCTGATCAGGTGCGTTGCATTTGTTGCAACGCTCATTGCGTATATCGCTCAACGCTGTCTAACATCTCGGCCACGCGGGGTCAACGGACCCCGCGACGCCCGACCCGACGAGGAGCCCCGTCATCGTGACCGTCACCGGACCCGGCAACGCCCCCGACGCCCCCCACGTCGTGGACGTCGTCGCGCTCGGCGAGTCCATGGTGACGTTCCTGCCCACCCGGCCGGGCCGCCTCGCCGACGTCCCCTCCTTCGACCGCGGCATCGGCGGCGCGGAGTCCAACACCGCCTGCGCGCTGGCCGCGGCCGGGCACACCACGCGGTGGGTCAGCCGCGTGGGCGCCGACGGCTTCGGCGACCACCTCCTGGAGACGATCGCGGGCCACGGCGTCGACGTGTCGTACGTCCGCCGCGACCCGGACCGCCCCACCGGCGTCTACTTCCGCACGGCCGGCGACCGGGCCGGCGACACCCACGAGGTCGCCTACTACCGGGCGGGCTCGGCGGCCTCCGCGATGAGCGTGACGGGCGTCGACCTCGACGCCGCGGGCGCCGGACGCGTCCTGCACCTGTCCGGCATCACGGCCGCCCTCTCCGACGGCTGCCTGGCCCTGCTGCGCCACCTGACCGCCCCCCGCCCCGGCCGCCCCCTGATCTCCTTCGACGTCAACCACAGGCCGGGCCTGTGGCGCGACGGCCCCGGCCCCGAGGTGCTGCTGGAACTGGCCCGCGGCGCGGACATCGTCTTCGTGGGCGAGGACGAGGCCGAATCCGCCTGGGGGATCGACGGAGGCCCCTCGTCCATCCGCGCGGCCCTGCCCGAACCGGACATCCTGGTGGTCAAGCAGGGAGCACGGAGGGCCGTGGCCTTCGGCCGCACCGCGGGCGGCCGTGCCGCCCGGGGCGACGGCGGTCCCCCCGCCCGGGCGGAGCCGGGAGCGGGGAATGACGGGCACGGCGGCACCCCGCCGGCGCCGGTCCGCGCACCCCGCCCGGCCGCGACCGCCCCCGCCCTCGACGTCGACGTCGTCGCCACGACCGGCGCCGGTGACGCCTTCGCCGCCGGCTTCCTCTCCGCCACCCTGCGCGGCCTGCCCCTGCGCACCCGCCTCCGCCACGGCCACCTCACCGCCGCCGCCGCCCTCACCGCCCCCGGCGACCTCGCCGCACCCCCCGCCCGCGCCCTCGCCGACCGCCTGGCCGCCCTGGACGACACCGCGTGGGGGAGACTGCGACTCGGCCCCGGCTGGACACACGCCGACCAAGGGCCCGAGGAGGAGGTACGCACCCCATGAGCCAGACCGTCGACCGCGCGCTGAGCATCCTGCCGCTGCTCGCGGAGGGCCCCGCCGACCTCGGACAGGTCGCCGACCGCCTCGGCGTGCACAAGTCCACGGCCCTGCGCCTGCTGCGCACCCTGCACGAGCACGGCCTGGTCTACCGCCAGTCCGACCAGCGCTACCGCCTCGGCGCCCGCCTCTTCGCCCTCGCCCAGGAGGCGATGGAGAACCTCGACGTGCGCGAGATCGCCCACGCCCACCTCGTACGCCTCAACGAGGAGTGCGGGCACACCGTCCACCTCGCCGTGTACGAGGAGAACGAGGTCCTCTACATCGACAAGGTGGAGAGCCGCTACCCGGTGCGCATGTACTCGCGGATCGGCAAGCCCGTCGCCATCACCGTCGCCGCCGTCGCCAAACTGCTCCTGGCCGACCTGCCCGAACACGAGCGCCGCGCCCTCGCGGAGAAGCTCGACTACCCCCTGTACACGGCCCGTTCGACCCCCCACCCGGCCGCGTTCCTGCGCGAACTGGAGAAGGTGCGCGAACAGGGCTGGGCCACCGACCTCGGCGGCCACGAGGAGTCCATCAACTGCGTCGCCGCGCCGATCCGCGGCGCCGACGGCCGGGTGGTCGCCGCGATGTCGGTCTCCGCGCCGAACGTCGTCGTCACCGCCGACGAACTCCTCACCCTGCTCCCGCTCGTGCGCCGTACCGCGGACGCGATCAGCGGCGAGTACTCCGGCAGGACCCCCGTGCACCACCCCGACAAGGACACCGCATGACCGACAAGACCGAGAAGACCGCGCTCACCCCCGCCACCCACACCGTCCCGCCGGCGCAGTTCTCCCACGGCGTGAAGAAGGGCAACATCCTCCAGGTCGCCGGCCAGGTCGGCTTCCTCCCCCACGAGGAGGGCAAGGCCCCCACCCCGGCCGGCCCCACCCTGCGCGAGCAGACCCTCCAGACCCTCGCCAACGTCAAGGCGATCCTCGAGGAGGGCGGCGCGAGCTGGGACGACGTGATGATGATCCGCGTCTACCTCACCGACGTGGACCACTTCGCGGAGATGAACGAGATCTACAACGCCTACTTCGGCGAGCAGGGCCTCACCCAGCCGCCCGCCGCCCGCACGACCGTCTACGTCGGTCTGCCCGCCGGACTCCTCATCGAGATCGACGCGCTCGCCGTCCTCGGCTGACCCGCGCGCCGCACCCCGCCCGACCCGCACGCCGCACGCCGTACGTCGTCACGGCACGGCGTCCCGCACCCCCTGGGACGCCGTGCCGCGATCCCCCCTGCCCGAAAGCCTCATGCCCTTACCCAGAGGACCCCCGAATGTCCCATCCGTCCCTCCCGCTCGCCGCCTCCGCACCAACGGAGACACCACCGCACACCGGCGGACTGCTCCTCCTGCTCGACGGCACCGCCGGTCTGCTGACCGTCGCCGCCATCGGCATCGCGCTCCTCCTCTTCCTGATCATCAAGGTCCGGCTCCAGCCCTTCGTCGCGCTGCTCGGCGTCTCCATAGCCGTCGGCCTGCTGGCCGGTCTGTCGGTCACCGAACTCTTCGGCACGGTCCAGCGCTCGGACGCGGTGTCCACCATCGAGTCCGGCATGGGCGGCATCCTCGGCCATGTCGCGATCATCATCGGCCTGGGCACCATGCTCGGCGCGATCCTCGAGGTCAGCGGTGGCGCCGAGGTGCTGGCGGGCCGGCTGCTCGGTCTGTTCGGCGAGAAGCGGGCGCCCCTCGCGATGGGCCTCACCGGCCTGATCTTCGGCATCCCGGTCTTCTTCGACGTCGGCATCTTCGTCCTCGCGCCGATCGTCTACGCCGCCGCCAAGCGCTCCGGCAAGTCGATCCTGCTGTACTGCCTGCCGCTGCTCGCCGGCCTGTCGGTCACCCACGCCTTCCTGCCCCCGCACCCCGGCCCGGTGGCCGCCGCCGGACTGCTCCGGGTCGACCTCGGCTGGGTCATCCTGATGGGCGTCGTCTGCGGTCTGCCGGCCGTCGTCGCCGCGTGGGCCTACTCCGCCTGGATCGGCAAGCGGATCTTCGTCGCCGTGCCGCAGGACATGGTCGAGGCGGCCGAGGAGGCCAAGCAGGCCGTCGTCGCCGAGCAACGCGCCTCGGGCGTCGAGCCGCGCGAGGCGCCGGTGCCGCTCGGCACGGTCCTCGGGATCATCGGTACGCCGCTCGTCCTCATCCTCGCGGCCACCTTCTCCTCGATCGCCCTGGACCCCTCCACCCTCCGCTCGGTCATCGAGTTCTTCGGCCACCCCTTCGTGGCGCTCACCCTCGCCCTGTTCCTCGCCTACTACCTGCTGGGCATCCGGCGCGGCTGGTCCCGCAAGTCCCTGGAGACCGTCTCCACCTCCTCGCTGAAGCCGGTCGGCAACATCCTGCTGGTGGTCGGCGCGGGCGGCGTCTTCGGCGCGATCCTCAAGGCCAGCGGCGTCGCCCAGGCGCTGTCCGACACCTTCAACGACGTCGGCCTGCCGGTGATCGTCCTGTCCTACCTGATCTCCGTGGTGCTGCGGGTCGCGCAGGGCTCGGCGACGGTGGCGATCGTGACGACGGCGGGCATCGTCGCCCCGCTGCTGGCCGAGGGGGACCACTCGCAGGCGTTCGTGGCGCTCGTCATCATGGCCATCTCGGCGGGCTCCATCTTCGCCTCGCACGTCAACGACGGCGGATTCTGGATGGTCGCCAAGTACTTCGGCATCAGCGAGCGGGACACGCTCAAGACGTGGACCGTGCTGGAGAGCGTGCTGTCCGTGGCCGGATTCGTGGTCGCCGCGGCGCTCAGCCTGGTCGTGTGAGCCGTGGTGCCCGTGTAGGCGTCTGATAACGAAGTCGGGTCCGACTGTGCCCGGCACGGGTTTGTCGACCATACTGCTGCGCTGTGGAGCAGCGCATAGGTTCGAGCAGCCAGCCCCTGGAAGGCGCCGGGTTCGACCCGGCCTTCATCCCCGGGCTCACCTCACCCGCGTCCGGCCGGGAGGAGGACGCGAAGGCGGAGTCCGAGAAGCCGGAGGACACGGAGGACCCGGAGGAGACGGCATCGTCCGAGGCGGAGCCGACGGAGCCGGCGCAGGAGGCGGAAGAGACGCAGGAGGCCGTCCCCGACGGCCCCGTCTTCGAGGCGTCCGACCGCCGCGCCGCGATGGTCGCCGACCACGGGGGCGTGCGACTGCGCCTGGACGACCAGGAGTGCGAGTTCCGCTGGGACGAGATCGCCGCGGTGGAGACGGAGACCGCCCGCTTCGGCAAGCGGTGGACGGTCACCGTCCACACGCCCGACCGCCGTTGGTACTACCTGGAGATCGAGGCCCCGTCCAGGAGCCGGTTCGAACAGTGGGACGCCGGACTGGACGCGGTCCTCGACGAGTACTTCGAGGACGACGACGGCGGCGGCACGTCCGCGGAGGCCGCGGAGTCCGCGGGGGCCTCGGCGGCCGGGAAGACCACCGACGCACCGGAGGCGGCCGCCGGGGCCACGGACGGGACCGGGACCGAGGCGGCCGCCGGGGACGACGCCGAGCGGAAGTGACCGTCCGACGGCGAGCGGTACCGCCCGCCGGCGGCGGTACCGCCGCCGGCGCCGCCGCCGTCCGCTAACGGCAGTACTGCGCCTCCTTGCCGATGGAGCGGTACATGCAGTCGGCGTTCTCCAGGAGTTGCAGGACGGCGTCCCGGTTACGGGACGTCTCCCGCTCGATCACCTCGTCGGGCGGGTAGAACCCGCCCCCGGAGCTCGAACCCGGGTACATCTCGAAGGTGTAGCCGAAGATCCTGTGCGTGCCCCACAGGTAGTCGTCGATCGACCCGTCGGTGATGTACAGGTCGCTGGACTGCTGGGCGGTGTAGCCGTTGCTCGCGCCCATCTTCTGGCCGACCGCCTTGAACGCGGCGTTGTCGTCGGCCGTCATCCCGGTCGTGGTGTCGGAGTAGGTGTAGCCGAACGGCCACAGCACCAGCTCGCTGTACGTGTGGAAGTCGACGCCGGCCTTGATCTGCTGCACCCCGCCGACGACCCGGCTGCGCACGAAGTTCGCGACGACCTTCACCTCGGTCGCGGACTCCGGGGCGGAACCCCGGTAGGTGTCGGAGGACGCGGAGGCCGAGGAGCCGCCGCAGCAGCCCCAGCGGTAGTCCCAGTTGCGGTTCAGGTCGGTCCCGACGTAGGACGAACCGGCGTTGGGCTGGCGGTTCTTGCGCCATGAGCGGTAGGAGCCGGAGGCGATGTCGTACTCGCCGCCGTCCGGGTTGAGGTCCGGGATGATCCAGATCTCCCGGCCGTTCACCATGTTGGTGACGCGCGAGTCGCTGCCGTACCCGGCGCCGAGCTCGCGCAGCAGGTACAGCGCCATCTCCACGGTCAGGTGCTCGCGGGCGTGCTGGTGGTGGGTGAACAGGACCTCGGGCTCGTTCTCGTCCGCGGCCACGTTGTCACTGATCTTGATGGCGACGATGTCCCGGCCCTGGTAGGACTTGCCGATCACCCGCTTGCTCATGATGCCCGGGTACGCCGACAGCCGCTGGTCGATCTCCGCGTTCATCTCGGCGTAGTTGTGGTATCGGGAGTCGGCCGAGGGGAAGTCGTACAGACGCACGCCGTCGGCGGCGGACGAGCGGTCCGGCGCCGCGCCCAACGGCGTGACCTCGTACCCCTGCTGACGCAGCGTGCGGACCTGGTCGGCGCGGCCGGAGACGACCACGGTCTCCTCGTCGGCCTCGTCCACGGTGACCCCGGAGCGCTGGATCGCCGTACGGGTCACGGGGGTCGTGTGCTGGTGGATCTCGTACTGGCGGATGTCGTCGGCGGAGGGCGCCGGCCGTTTCGCGCTGTCGGCGCCGGCCTCGGTCGCCGTCAGCGACAGAGGCGCCGCGAGGGCGAGGGCGAGCAGGGTGGCGAGCGCGGCGGAGCGTCTGCCACGGATGCGGAGCCGCATGAAGTCTCCTTGTGGGAGGTGGGGGTCGTCCATGACGACGTGCGTGGTGCGGTGCGGTCATCCTCAGGTGCTGGCATGGACTGGTCAAGAGAGTGGTTCCGGTCGTACCGCTCGTCCAGGTGCATCCCGTGAAGATCCCCGCACGCCCTCTTGCCCGGCCGTCCCCCATGGGCTTTGTTGACCTCCATGGCGGACACCACAGAAAACTCCCAGGACATCGGAGCACCGGGCGCATCCGGACCGCACCCCCGCACGTCCAGCTGGCGCCACATCGGGCCCGGCATCGTCGTCGCGGCGACCGGTGTGGGCGCCGGCGACCTCGTCGCCACCCTCATCGCGGGCAGCAACTTCGGCTACACGCTGCTGTGGGCCGCGGTCATCGGCTGCCTGGTGAAGATCTCCCTGGCGGAGGCGTGCGGCCGGTGGCACCTGGCGACCGGCCGCACCCTCTTCGACGGCTGGGCCGGTCTCGGCCGCTGGACGGCCTGGTTCTTCGCCGTCTACGCCGTGATCTGGGGCTTCGTCTACGGCGCGGCGGCGATGTCGTCCAGCGCGCTGCCGCTGCAGGCGCTCTTCCCGGACGTGATGGACCTCGAATGGTGGGGCATCGCCTGCGGGCTGGTGGGTCTGGTCTTCGTCTGGTTCAACAGGTACTCCGTCTTCGAGAAGGTCATGACCGTCCTGGTGGGCGTCATGTTCGTGGTGACGGTGTACCTGGCGATCAGGGTCACGCCCAACCTCGGTGACGCCTTCGCCGGCCTCCTCCCGGTGCTCCCGGACGAGAAGGACTCCGTCCTCAACACCCTCGGCCTGATCGGCGGCGTCGGCGGCACGATCACGCTGGCCGCGTACGGCTACTGGGTCAACGCCAAGGGCTGGACGAACACCGGCTGGATGAAGGTGATGCGCCTGGACAACCGGGTCGCCTACGCCACCACCGGCGTCTTCGTCGTCGCGATGCTCTTCGTCGGCGCGGAGCTGCTGCACTCGGCGGAGATCGCGATCGCGAGCGGGGACAAGGGCCTCATCCAGCTCGGCGACATCCTGGAGGAGGAGTACGGCACGGCGACCGGCAAGCTCTTCCTGATCGGCTTCTTCGCCACCTCCTTCACCTCCCTGATCGGTGTCTGGCACGGCGTCAGCCTGATGTTCGCCGACTTCCTGGCCCGGCAGCGGGGCGAGCGGGAGGCGCGCGGCGACGAACTGGCCTCCGGCCGCCGTGAGCGCTCCTGGGCCTTCCGCGCCTACCTGCTCTGGCTCACCTTCCCGCCCATGATCCTGCTCTTCCAGGGCCAGCCCTTCCGCCTGATCATCATCTACGGCGTCCTCGGCGCCGCCTTCATGCCCTTCCTCGCGCTCACCCTGCTGTGGCTCCTCAACTCCTCCCGCACCCCGCGCGAGTGGCGCAACGGCCGGCTGAGCAACGGCATGCTCGCCCTGGCGGGCCTGCTGTTCCTGGTGCTGTGCGTGAAGCAGGTCTGGGACCAGCCGTGGTCGGAGTTCTTCTGAGGGAGCGGGTGACCGTGCCGGCGCGCGACGCGGGGCCGGGTGGTGCCGCCGCACGGCTTCCGGTCCGTCGCCGGGCGGCACGCCACGTTCGCCGGCCGGGTGCCGCGCGGCAGCCGACGGCCCGTCGGCCTCCGCACCGACGGGCCGTCGGCTCCCGCACCGGTCCGACGCCGGGTGCCCGACCGCGGACGCACGGCCCCGCCCCCTTCCACGTCGGCGGGAAGGGGGCGGGGCCGGTGTTCAGGGGGTCACGGCAGCGCGTGGACGTGCGGGCCCACCGCGCCCGACCAGGCGTTGCCCGCCGTCGCGTCCCAGTTGGTGGACCAGGTCATCGCGCCGCGCAGCGACGGGTAGGTCCTGGACGGCTTGAAGGCGCCGCAGTTCGTGCCCTTCGTCAGGCAGTCCAGGGCGTTGTTCACCACGGACGGGGAGACGTAGCCGCTGCCCGCGCCGCGCGTCGAGGCCGGGAGGCCCAGCCCGACCTGGGAGGGGTCGAGGCCGTTCTCCAGCTGGATGCAGGCGAGCGCGGTCAGGAAGTCGACCGAGCCCTGGCTGTAGACCTTGCCGTCGCAGCCCAGCATGGAACCGCTGTTGTAGTACTGCATGTTGACGACCGTGAGGATGTCCTTCACGTTCAGCGCCGTCTTGAAGTACGCGTTGGACGTCGACTGCATGTCGATCGTCTGCGGGGCCATGGTCAGGATCATCGACGGACCCGCCTTCGCGGACAGTGACCGCAGCGCCTGCGTCATGTAGGTGGCGTCGAGTCCGTTCTCCAGGTCGATGTCGACGCCGTCGAAGCCGTACTCCTGCATCACCGCGTACACCGAGTTCGCGAAGTTCGCCGCCGAGGCCGGGTCGTTCACCGAGACGGTGCCCTTCTCGCCGCCGACCGAGATGATGACCTTCTTCCCGGCCGCCTGCTTGGCCCGGACGTCCGCCTTGAACTGGGCGACGGTGTAGCCGTTCAGGCCCGCCGAGTCCAGGTTGAAGGTGACCGCACCGGGGGTGCCGGTCGCGTCGGCGAAGGCGACCGCGATGATGTCGTACTGGGCGGGGACGTCGGAGATCCTCTGGACGGCCGCGCCGTTGTCGAAGTTCTGCCAGTAGCCGGTCACCGCGTGCTTGGGCAGGCCACCGCCTCCGCCGCTGCCGCTCTCCTTCGTCCGGGCCGCCACCGCCGTGGACCTGGACGACTCGCCCGCCGCGTTGGTCGCGGCCACCTGGAAGGAGTACGAGGTGGCGGCCGCGAGACCGGTCACCGTCGCCGAGGTTCCCGACACCGCCGTCACCTTCGTGCCGTCGCGGTAGACGGTGTATCCCGTCGCCCCCGACACCGCGTTCCAGGCCAGGGACACCGACGAGGCCGTCGTCCCGGAGACGCTCAGCCCGCCCGGTGTGCCCGGGACCGTGGGTTCCTGCTCACCGCCGCCGCCCCCGTCGGGGCCGAAGACCGACAGGTCGTCCACGTGGTACGCCGTCTGGCCGTACCAGCCGTGGGTGTAGACCGTCACCGACGTGGTGGAGGAGCCGGTGGTGAAGCGCGTCGACAGCTGCTTCCAGCTGCCGGAGTCCGGGGTCCAGGCGGACACGTCCGTGGTACCGGTGCCGGTCACGCCCAGGTAGGCGTAGCCGCCCTGCACCCAGCCGCTCAGCTGGTACGTGGAGTTGGGCCGCACCGCGACGGTCTGGGTGCAGCGGGCGTTGTCCTGACCGGACGGCGTGGCCTTGAGCGCGGCCGTACCGCCGTGCACGGGGGAGGAGACGGTCGTCCCGCTGTTCGCCGAGCAGGTCCAGCCGCTCAGTCCCGCCTCGAAACCGGCGTTCCTGGCGTTGTTCACGTCCGCCGCGGACGCCTGGCCCGCGCCGGCGAGGGGAAGGGCGAGGGCGAGGGCGGAGACGAGGGCGCCGGCCCAGACGCGTCTGCTGCGGCCGGGCGTGCGTGGTGCGCGGTCCACTGGGGCCTCCGGTGGGGGAGAAGGGGAGCGGGGAGCGACGGTGGCCACCGTTGGAGGACAAGGTGGTCCAGACCAATAGCCTTGTCAATGGGTCCAGACCAAAAACACGGGCGCCGGGCGCGGGAGTAGGGGTGCGTGCGCGAGGGAAGCGTGGGTCCGGGGGCCCGAAGCGGGGAGGGGCGTCAAGCCGGCGCACAGGACCCACACCTCCGGGTCCGGACCGGGACCGGCGAGATGCTCAACCTGCCCCGTTTTGGCGCACCTTGTGCACCATGAGTTGCTGTCCGGCTGTCCAAACGCTGTTCTCCGGTCACAGGCCCGCGGATACAGTGCTGAGGTAGTCACGCAGTGAAGTCGCCAGGGTGCAACGGAGTAACGCCCGGTGGGCCGACGGGCATGGGGAGAACGGGGAGCCGCGCGTGCCAACCGCCATTGCCGTGACCAGCGCCGACATGGCGCTGCCGGCGCAGGACGAGCGAACCCTGCCCGCCGTGGTGCTGCGGGACCTCGGCACCCGCCCGCTCGAACAGGCCCTGACCGACGTGCAACTGCTCGTCGAACAGCACGGCCACGTCATCGTCGTCTGCTCCCGGGTCGCACCCGTCGCCGTCCGGCGCCGGCTGCACACCTTGCGCTCCCTCCTGGAGAGCGACCGGATAGCCCTGTTCCAGCCCGATCTGCCGCCCCTCGGCGTGGCCGTCCTGGCACGCCAGTTGCGCCAGCTGGCCTCCTGCGACCTCGGCCCCGGCGTCCTCGCCTCGGCCGGCCGCCTGCTGGTCCACTACCTCCACTGCGGCGCGCTGCTGGGCTCCGTCACCCGCCTCGACTGCGTTCCCGTGAACCTGAAGCAGCACGCCAAGTCCTGGATGCCGGGCAGTCAGTTCGCCGTCCTCGCCCACCCGCAGCCGCAGCTCGTCCGCCTCGGCCCCGAAACCGCCCTCGACGGACCCGAGTTCGGCACCTGGATGCTGGTCGCCAAGGGGCAGCTCCCGTCCGACTGGGTGACCGCCGCCCTGGCGCCGGCCTGGAAGGTGCAAGGGCTGCGCGAGTGTCCGCTTCCGGCCGAATCCCCCGGCTGGTGGGGAACGGGCAAGATGATCGAGTTCTGCACCTATCTGCCCGACCTGCCCGTCCTGTACCAGCTGGTCACCTCCGTGCGGCGGAGTACCTGCCACTGGTGCGGCATCGACGTCATCGGCGACCGGTGCGTCTTCTGCTCGGCCACACCACCCGGCCAGGACGCGCCTCCCCGGCCCGGGCCCGAGGACCGGGCGACGGCCGGATGAGTCCCTTACACCGTCGGGCGAGCCCGGTACGGCACCCGGACCGCCGCTCACCGCGTCCGGCCCCGCCTCCCCGCCCACGCCGGCTCTCCGGTCCGATCCCGCCCTTCCGCCCGATCCGATCCTCCGGTCCGATCCCGTTCTCCCGCCCGATCCCGCTCGACCGATATCCCCGATGAGGTTGTACGGTTCATGAACTCCCGTCAGCGCCGCGGCGTGATACTCCTGCTCCTGTCGGTCCTGTGCGCCCTCGGCGCGTTCGCCGGCGTGCTGTCCGTCATCAACGACGTGGAGTCCAAGGTCGGGCCCGAGGTCGCCGCGTACCGGCTGAAGTCCGACGTGGCGCCCTACACCGCCCTCGCCTCGGGCCAGTTCGAGAAGATCTCGATGCCCGAACGGTGGCTGTCCGAGAACGCCGTGACCGATCTGCGCGAGATCCGGGACAAGATCGCCGTCACCACCCTGCGCGCGGGCTCCCTGCTGCAGAGCGACATGATCGTGAACCGGCCCGCCCTCCGGCCGGGGCAGCAGGAGGTCGCCATCATGATCGACGCGGCGACCGGGGTCGCCGGCAAGATCACACCCGGTGCGACGGTCAACGTCTTCGCCACCTTCGCGGGCGAGCGGGAGGGCGACCCCGCCCAGTCCAAGATCATCGTCACCGGCGCCAAGGTCCTCGACGTGGGCCGGCTGACCGCCCTCCGGCCCGACGAGAACGACCGGGGCCGGGAGCCCACCGACGCCGTCCCGATCACCTTCGCGCTGTCCACCATCGACGCCCAGCGCATCACCTACGCCGAGTCGTTCGCCCAGCGGGTCCGGCTCGCGCTGGTCGCACCCGGCAGCGGCACCACCGTCCCGGACTCGCAGCGGACGTACGAACTCGCGAAGGACAAGTGAGAGGCCCGCATGCCCACGAGGATCCTCCCGGCAGTCGGCGACGCGGACGCGGTCCGGTCCATCACCACACTGCTCAGCCAGCTCCCGGACGCCGAGCCGGTGGCCCCGGTGGCCGACTCCACCCAGCTCGTCGACACCCTCGCGCGCCTGGCCGCCGAGTCCGTCGACGAACTGCCCGAGGTCGTGGTCGTGCACGAGCGGATCGGCCCCGTCCCCGCGCTCGAGCTGATCCGCGAGGTGGCCCTGCGCTTCCCGTCGGTCGGCGTCATCCTCGTCACCTCCGACGCGAGCCCCGGCCTCTTCCAGGCCGCCATGGACTACGGCGCCCGCGGCCTGGTCGCCCTCCCGCTCGGCTACGAGGAAGTCGCCAGCCGTGTCCAGGCCGTCGCCCAGTGGTCGGTCGGCGTACGCCGTCATCTGGGCGCCGGCGCCGACGTGTTCGCCGGCGTCGGCGGCCGGGTCGTCACCGTCAGCGGGTCCAAGGGCGGCGTGGGGACGACCCTGACGGCCGTCCACCTCGCCCTCGCCGCCCAGGCGTCCGGCCGCACCACCGCCCTGGTCGACATGGACCTGCAGACCGGGGACATCGCCTCCTACCTGGACGTCCAGTTCCGCCGGTCCGTGGTCGACCTCGCCGCGATCAACGACATCTCCCCGCGCGTCCTGGCCGACGCCGTCTTCCGGCACGACACCGGCGTCGCTCTGCTGCTCGCGCCCGCCGAGGGCGAACGCGGCGAGGACGTCACCGACCGGGCGGCCCGCCAGATCGTCAGCACCCTGCGCTCCCGCTACGAGGTCGTCGTCATCGACTGCGGCGCCCAGCTCGGCGGGGCGGGCGCGGCCGCGGTGGAGATGGCCGACACCGCCCTGCTGGTCACCACCCCCGACGTGGTCGCCGTACGGGGCGCCAAGCGGACGGTGCGGATGTGGGACCGGCTGCAGATCCGCAAGGCGGAGGAGACCACGGTGGTGGTCAACCGGTACACCCGGTCCACGGAGATCCAGCCCCCGCTCATCCAGCGGATCACCGGCACGACGGTCGCGGCCACCACGGTCCCCGCCCACTTCAAGGAACTGCAGGGCGTCGTGGACGCCGGCCGCGTCCACGAGCTGGAGAACAAGAGCACGGTCAAGCAGGCCCTGTGGGGCCTGGCCGGCGAACTCGGCCTCGTCAAGGCCACCGAGGGCACCCACCGGACGGGCCGGCTGCGCGGCGACCGGGGATCGGTGAGCCTCCGGCGGCGGAAGGACGCGGGGGGACGAACATGACGGCGCTGCGACGATCCCGCGACCGGGGCCAGGTCACCATCGAGTTCCTCGGCATGACCCCCACCATCCTCGTGACCCTGGTGGTGCTGTGGCAGCTCGTGCTCGTGGGGTACACGTTCACCCTCGCGGGGAATGCTGCGGACGAGGCCGTACGGGCGGCGACGGCGGCGGCGCCGGGCGCCCGCCAGGGGGCCTGCCGGGAGGCCGGGCTGGACAAGCTGTCGGGAGCGTGGGCGGAGGGAGCGACCGTGAACTGCGCGACCGGGGGCGGCTTCGTCACCGCCGACGTGACGCTGAGCGTCCCCCTCCTCTTCCCGGGCACCATCGGCTTCCCCTTCGACGTGAAGGGGCACGCGGGCGCGGTCGAGGAGGAGGTGGACTGACATGCCGTACCACCGGACGCGGGGCTGCGGGGCGGGGGACCGTCGCGGACGCCGTGACCGCGGTCAGGTCGCCATCGAATACCTCGGCTTCCTCCCCGTCCTGCTCGTCGTCGCGATGGCCGCCGTACAGCTCGGCCTGATCGCCTACACCGCCCAGCAGGCCGGCACCGCCGCCCGCGCGGGTGCGCGCAGCGCCTCGCTCGAGGAGGCCTACGGCTACGCCTGCACCGCCGCCGTCAGCGACTGGCTGGCCGACGGCACCGACTGCGGCGCCGCCGAGGGCGGCGACGCGGTGTCCGTCACGGCCACCGTCGACGTCCCCTCGATCGTGCCGGGCTGGGACTTCGGCCCCGCCCGCAAGACCGCGACGATGCCGATGGACCACTGACCGGGGACGACGGCCGGGCAGGACGGGGGACCGGGGGCCGAGCGGGACCGGGGACGAGAAGCGGGACGGGCGACGAGAACCGGACAGGACCGAGGACGAGAACCGGACAGGACCGAGGACGAGAGCCGAGCAGGACCGAGGAACGAGGGGCAAGCGACTCATGAGCCTGCGGGCACGCATCAACTCCCCCGAGGAGACGGCCGGACGGGGCGAGGACGGCCACCTGGTCGCCTCCTACCGTGCCAAACTCCTGGAGGAGATCGACCTCGCGGAGATGAGTTCGCTGGCAGCGGCCGAACGCCGCGCCCGGCTGGAACGCGTGCTCGGCCACATCATCAGCCGCGAGGGACCGGTCCTCTCCACGGTCGAACGCTCCCAGCTGATCCGCCGCGTCGTCGACGAGGCACTGGGCCTCGGCATCCTGGAACCGCTGCTGGAGGACGCGTCCATCACCGAGATCATGGTGAACGGACCCGACGCGATCTTCGTCGAGCGCGGTGGCCGGGTCGAACAGCTCCCCCTGCGCTTCGCCTCCAACGACCAGCTGATGCAGACGATCGAACGCATCGTCTCCACCGTCAACCGCCGCGTCGACGAGTCCAACCCGATGGTCGACGCCCGCCTCCCCTCCGGCGAGCGCGTCAACGTCATCATCCCGCCGCTGTCCCTGACCGGCGCCACCCTCACCATCCGCCGCTTCCCGCGCTCCTTCACCCTCCGGGAGCTCATGGGCCTCGGCTCGCTCGACGAGCCCATGCTCTACCTGCTCGCCGGCCTGGTGCAGGCCCGCTTCAACGTCATCGTCTCGGGCGCGACCGGCACCGGGAAGACCACCCTGCTCAACGCCCTCTCCGGCCTGATCCCCGAGGGCGAGCGCATCATCACCATCGAGGACTCGGCCGAACTCCAGCTCCAGCAGCCGCACGTCATCCGCCTGGAGTCCCGCCCGCCGAACGTCGAGGGCAAGGGCCGCATCACCATCCGCGACCTGGTGCGCAACTCCCTGCGCATGCGCCCCGACCGCATCGTCGTCGGTGAGGTCCGCGGCGGCGAGTCGCTGGACATGCTCCAGGCGATGTCGACGGGCCACGACGGCTCCCTGGCCACCGTCCACGCCAACAGCGCCGAGGACGCCCTGACGCGTCTGCAGACCCTCGCCTCCATGTCCGACGTCGAGATCCCCTTCGTCGCCCTGCACGACCAGATCAACAGCGCCGTCGACGTGATCGTCCAGCTCACCCGCTTCGCCGACGGCGCCCGCCGCATCACCGAGATCGCCCTGCTGGAGAGCCACGGCGGGGAGCCGTACCGGCTGGCCACCGCCGCCCGTTTCCACGCACGGCCCATGGCCGCCGACGGCCGCGTCCACGGCGCCTTCGAGTACCACCCCCTCCCGCGCCGCACCGCCGACCGCCTCTACATGGCGAGCCAGCCCATCCCCCAGGCGTTCGGCGTCGCCCAGTCCTCCGACCAGCTCGCCACCCGAGAAGCCAGGTAGGAACCGTTCCCATGGATCTGCGGAACCTGATCACGCTGACCACCGGCGTCACCCTGCTGACCTGCGTCCTCGCGGTCGTCGGTGTGCACTCCTACGCCACCGGCAGGGCACAGCGTCAGGCGCTGGTGGACCGTCTGTCGGCCACCGGCCAGATCCCCGTCGCCGGCCGCCGGCGCCATTTCCCCACCCTGGACCGCCGCCTGCGCCGCACGAAGCTCGGCCGCAAGCTGGAACTGCGCCTGCTGGCCACCGGACTGGACATCACCCCCGGCGAGTTCTTCGCCGTCATGCTCGCCACGGTCGCCGGCCTCTGGCTCGTCGGCCAGGCGGCCCTCGCGCCCTTCTTCGGCCCGATCGCCGGACTGCTCGGCAGCTGGGCGGCACTGCAGTTCCTCAACTGGCAGCGCCAGAAACGCATCGAAAAGTTCATCAGCCAACTCCCCGAACTCGCCCGCATCCTGGCCAACGCCACCCAGGCCGGCCTGGCCCTGCGTACGGCGATCGGCATGGCCGCGGAGGAACTGGTGGCCCCCGCCGGCGAGGAGCTGTCCAAGGTCGCCGGCCAACTGGCGATGGGCGCCTCGATGGACGACGCCCTCGGTGAACTCGCCGACCGCCTCCCCTCGCGCGAACTGGTCGTCCTGGTCACCACGCTGGTGCTGTCCAACCGGGCCGGCGGCCAGGTGGTCGGCGCGCTCAGGAACCTCACCGAGACGCTGGAGGAGCGCAAGGAGACGCGGCGCGAAGTGCGGACACAGCTCTCCCAGGTCAGCATGACGTCGTACGCCGTCCCCGTGCTGGGCGTCGGCTCGCTGTTCCTGATGAACGGGGTGAAGGACGGCGCCCTCGAACGCATGACGGGCTCACCCGCCGGGCAGGCGGCGGTGGTCGTCGCGTTCGGCCTGTACGCCGTCGGCTTCGTCCTGATCCGCCGCCTGTCCCGCATCGACGTCTGAGTACGGGAGGGCTGACGGACATGGGACTTCTGCTCGCACTGCTGATGGGCCTCGGCGTCTGGGGCGTCTTCGCCGGACTGCGCATGTACCGGGCCGAGGCGCGGCTCCCCGGCGACCTGATGCTCGCCCTGGAGGTCGGTGCCACCCGCACCGGCGCGGTCGACTCCGTGGTCGACCGCATGGGCATGCGCTACGCCCCCGCCGTACTGCGCCTCATGGGCCCCAAGCAGGTCGCCAAGTACCGCCGGAAGATCGACCTGGCGGGCAACCCCGGCGGCCTCACCCTCGACCGCTACGCCGCCCGCCGCGCGGTCTACGGCGCCCTCGGCACCGTCGGCTTCCTGGTCTTCCTCATGCGCGGGCAGCTCTTCGTGGCCCTGCTGCTGCTCGCCTTCGGCGCGTTCTGGACGGAGGTCGGCATCTGGTCGGCGATCCGCATCCGCAAGGACGTCATCGAGCGCACCCTGCCCGACTTCCTGGACGTCCTGGCGGTCGTGGTCAGCGCGGGCCTCGGTTTCCGCCAGGCCCTGGACCGGGTGGCGTCCAGGTACGAGGGCCCGTGGGCGGACGAACTGCGCATCACGCTCCGCCAGATGGACCTGGGCATGAGCCGCCGCCAGGCCTTCGCGGAACTGCGCCGCCGCAACGACTCCGAACAGGTCACCATGTTCGTCACCGCGTTGCAGCAGGGCGAGGAACTGGGTGCGCCGATCGTCGACACACTGGTGTCGCTCGCCAAGGACATGCGCCGTACGGACGCCCAGAACGCCCGCCGCAAGGCCGCCCGCGCGGTCCCCAAGGCCACCATGATGATCACCACGTTCATGGTCCCGGCCACGATGATCCTCCTCGGTGCGGGCCTGATCCTCGGCTCCGGCATCGACTTCGGCGCGGTCACGGGAGAGTAGGACGGGGGCGGGGTGCGATGACGACGACCGGGGAACGCACGGGAGCCCGTACGGGGCTGTTCCGCCGCGCCGCGCGACCGTCGGAGATCACCACCCCGCCGGCCGGCACGGTCCTCCCCGACCATGCGAGGACGGGCGCCCCGGACGTCCCGGTCACGACGGCGACCCCGGCACTTCCCCCGGGCTGGGAACCGGCGGCGCCGGGGGAGGAGGGCCCGGACGGGCCCACCGTACCGCCCGTGCCGCCGGTACCGCCCGTGCGGGTTTCCTCGTCGGAGGCGGGTGGCCCCGGTGAGGGCCGGGCGCATCCCCCACAACCCGCCCCCGTCTCCGCCCCGCCCTCCGCGCCCGCCGCCCCGCTCTCCGCGCCCGCGCCAGACGTCCAGATCCAGATCAACGCCCTGCAGGCCCTGTGCCGTCAGGCCTTCGGCTTCCGCCTGGCGATGATCGCGCTGGCCGCCCCCGCCGCCCTCCTCAACGCCGGCCCCGGCTGGGGCACCCGTCTCGTCGGCATCGCGGTCGTCGTCACCTTCATGGCGTCCTACGTCCTCTTCCGCGACTGGGAACGCTTCGGCCCCCTCCTCCTGCGCCACCCCACGCTCCTCGCCGTGGACACCCTCTTCGGCTCCCTGCTCCTCGTCTCCGCGGGCCCGGACAGCACGCTCGCCTACGTCAGCGTCTGCACCCCGCTGCTGGCCGGCCTGGTCTACGGCTGGCGCGGAGCGGCCGTCTTCGCGTCCCTCCAGGGACTGATCCTCCTGCTCGTCCACGCGACCCTGGAGGACTCGCGGGCGGGCCCGGCGCAGACGTTGCTCCTGCCCGGCCTCTGCGTGATCGCGGGCGCGGCCGGCTCCAGCCTGCGCAACCTGATGCTCCGCCTCGGCACGGCCACCCAGGCGCTGACGAGGGTCCAGGCCCGCCTGGCCGTCACGGAGGCGGTCAGCGCCGAACGGGCGCGGCTGGCCCGGGAGATGCACGACTCGGTGGCGAAGACCCTGCACGGGGTCGCCCTGGCGGCCGACGGACTGGCCGGCACGGCCGGCTCGGACCGCATGGACCCGACGCTCGTGAAGCAGCAGGCGGAACTCGTCGCCCGCTCGGCCCGTCGCGCCGCCGCCGAATCCCGCGAACTCCTCACCGACCTGCGCCGCGAGTCGGACCCGGACCAGGGCACGGACGTACTGGCCGAACTGGAGGCCAGGACACGCGAATTCGGCAGCCGCACCGGCGTCCCGGCCGCCTGTCACCCCACGGGCGACCTCCCGGTCCCCCCGGTTCCGCCGGCGGTGGCCCGCCAGCTTCTCACCATCGCCTCGGAGGCCATGGAGAACGCCCACCGCCACGCCGCGCCGACCCGGGTGGAGGTCGGTGCCGGCGTCCACGGCGATCTGCTGCGCATCAGCGTCCACGACGACGGCCGCGGCCTCCCGCCCGGCACGAACCTCGAGCAACTGCGCAGAGCCGGCCACTTCGGCCTGGTCGGCATGGTCGAGCGGGCGGCCTCGGTCGGCGCCCGCATCCGCGTCGGCCGGGGCGCGCACACCAGCGGCACCGAGGTCCGCCTGGAACTGCCGCTGGCGGCCGTGACGACGACACCTCCCACGGAGGGCACTCCATGATGACGACCCCCTTCGAAAACGTCCCGCCGCCCGCCCCGCTCCGCGTGGTGGTGGCCGACGACAACCCGGTGGTCCGGGCGGGCCTGACCGCGCTCCTCACCGGCCGCGAGGACATCACGGTCGTGGCGGAGGCGGCGGACGGCCGGGAAGCCTGCGCGGCGGCCCACACCCACCGCCCCGACGTGGTCCTCCTGGACGTCCGCATGCCGAACGTGGACGGCATCTCGGCGCTCCCGTACCTGGTGGGGATCGCCCAGGTCGTGATGCTGACGTACAGCAGGGAATCGGAGATCGTCCAGGAGGCCCTGCGCAGGGGAGCGGGCGGCTACCTGGTCCACGGCGAGTTCACGGCGGACCAGCTGGTGTCGGCGATCAGGGACATCAAGGAGGGCAGGGCCCACTTCACCTCGACGGCGGCGGACGCGTTGCTGGCGCAACTTCGCCAGAGGGCGCAGCCGGAATGCACGCTACCGGACGGCTTGGGTGCGGCAACCGCAACTCGGCCGGACTATAGGCGATTCGGCCGACCCACGCCCCCCATCTCATCTACTTCTGCGGAAAACCTTTCGCGACTGCAACCGACTGTGGCACAGTCTTCGTCTGGGTGGGCAAGCGGCCGTCCGGCCGCTCCCGACAGGTCGAGGTACCGACTGAGCGCGAGGGAGGCGGAGATCATGGACCTCATCGCGTCCGGCATGAACAACCAGCAGATCGCCGCCACGTGCTTCATCAGCGAGAAGACGGTGAAGAACCACATCAACCGCATCTTCGCCAAGCTCCACAGCACCAGCCGCTCCGAGGCCGCGGCGAAGTGGCTCGGCACGGCACCGGGTTCGGGCCGAGGGACGGGGTGACCTCAGATGACGGCAGGGGAGACGAAGACCTGGGCCCGCGCTTGGGCCCGCCCTTGGGCCCTGGGACCCTCCGACGAACGGGGCGACCGGCCGTACGGTGCGGAAGTCGAGGGCGGCCTCACGAAGGAGACCGCTACCGCGTCAGCCGGAGGGGAACACCATGAGCGACCTGATGCTGAAGAGCGCCGTTGCGACCAAGGTCCGCGTCAACGGCTGGAAGAACACGACGGTCGAAGCCATGCGGCGCCGCAATGCCGACAAGGGCCAGACCGCCGTCGAGTACCTGGGCATCATCGCGGTGGTCGTGTTGATCGTGCTCGCCATCACCGGCACCAGTCTGGGTCAGACCATCCTCGGCAAGATCCAGGCACAGATCGCCAAGGTCGCTCCTTGAGGCGATTTCGCCAGGGCGGTGACGCAGGGCAGGCGTTCCCCATCTACATCACGGTGGTGGGGGGCCTGCTCTTCCTTGCGTTCGCGTACTTTGCGGTCGGCCAGGCCGCGGCAAATCGGAATGACGCACAGACAGCCGCTGACGCGGCCGCACTCGCTGCGGCTCAGGACAGGCGGGATCAACTCGCGGGCGCGTGGTTGGAGAACGTGCTCGATCCGACCAAGTGGGCGGAGATCTTCGACGGTGAAGCTGACGGGCTCGGCCTGTCGTGCTGGCGTGCGGACCAACTCGCGGCGCAGAACGATGCCGATGTCTTGAGCTGCCTCCCTGGCGCGCTCCGCTACGAGGTCGAGGTGGAGACCAACAAGTCCGTCGGGGATTCTATTGTCCCCGGCACGGAGGAGCGAAGGTCCAACGCTTCCGCCATCGCTGTGATCGAGCCGCGATGCACATTCAAGTTTCCGGCTGAGAGTGCCGACGACAACGTGTTGCCACTGCTCAGATGCAAGGGCAAGGAATGGAATATGGACCCGAAGGGCCCCATTGATCTCCTCCCTGCACCCGAGGACCTGTTCGACGTCCACCTGGCCGACTGACAAGCGAACGATGAGTGATGAAGGAAGCGGAGAGATGAGCATTCGGTTCACTGCGAAGGCCCACAGGGGGATGGTTGCGTTGACCATTGCGGCCGGTCTGGCCTTGGGCGTGGCGGGTTGCGGAGGTGGCGGTGGAGACGAAAAGCCGAAGTCTTCGTCGACGACTTCCAAGGACAGTGGATCAAAGCCGAGTACTCAAGACGAGCAGACCGAGACGCCGCAGGCCGAACTGCGGGGTACGGACGGATTGCTCCTTCAGATCGTGTCGGCTGAACGCGATACCGGTGGCTTCATCACCGTTAATGGCACTGTGAAGAACGACGGTGCCGAATCATCGGTTATTCCGCCTCAGACGAGCGGTGACGAGACCGAAGTCATCAAGCACGGCCCATCGCTCGGTGGTGCGACACTCGTGGACCCAAAGGGTAAAAAGCGCTACTACGTGCTGCGTGACACGGATGGGCGGCCGTTGACAACGACAGGCCTCGGGAGCCTTGAGGCGGGACAGACTCTGCCGGTTTTCATGCAGTTCCCTGCCCCGCCGGCGAGCACGACGGAGGTCGCCCTTCAGGTCCCCACATTCTCCAGCGGCACGATCAAGATCGCCGGATGAGGCTGGCCATGACTCGCACGCAAACCCGTCTGGCACCCCCACGCTTCGCTCTGGTCCTGACGGCCGCCACGGTCATGGTCGCCACGAACGTCTACGGCACAGTGATCGCGCACGCGGACGAAGGGCCCAGCGTCCCTCCGGGGACTGAAGCGTCCGCTTCGGCTCCCGTTGAGGTCGATCCGAACGACCCCGATCTCAAGCTCCCCGAAGGCGCCACCCTCACCGAGCCCAAGGTCCTGGACATCAAGCAGGTCGTGGAGGACCAAAGCGGTGACGAGCGTCGCGAGGACACCAACTCCGACGTGAAGTTCGCGCTCCAGGCCGAGGTGCTGTTCGGCAAGGACAGCGCGAAGCTCGGCGGGGAGGCGAAGGCCCGCATCGCCACGATCGCGCAGGAGATCAAGACCCAGGACGCGACGAAGATCCGCGTCTTCGGCTTCACGGACGACCTCGGCTCGTCCGCTCACGGCGACGTCCTGTCCCGGCAGCGCGCCAACGCCGTACACGGCGTCCTGGTGCAGGAGTTGAGCGATGCCGACCTCACCTACGAGGTCCGGGGGTACGGGGAGCAGTATCCGATCGCCGACAACTCGACGGAGGCCGGCCGGAAGAAGAACCGCCGGGTCGAGATCTCCTTCCCGCGCACGGTGACGTGACGCCCCTCCGGCCCGGTCCACGTACCGGGCCGGAGGAGGTGGGGACCCCGCCAGCCGGTGACGCGCGGCGGGCCCGGCTCGAGGGTGCCGTCCTGGTCCACCTGCCATACGGTGACGGTCTTTCCGGACGGGCAGCAGGTGGCGTCGAGCTGCCGGTGCCAGGTCCTGCGCCCTCGAACCCCCGGA
The DNA here is from genome assembly GCF_043076215.1 of Streptomyces sp. NPDC016640. Classification (NCBI taxonomy): domain Bacteria; kingdom Bacillati; phylum Actinomycetota; class Actinomycetes; order Kitasatosporales; family Streptomycetaceae; genus Streptomyces; species Streptomyces sp. NPDC016640. Next base: position 406,066 of record NZ_JBIBRG010000001.1, on the reverse strand, counting down.
CGAGGGCGCACAGGACCTCACCGTGGGCAGGGCCTCACCGGGGGCGCCGGCGCGCACCTGGACGGGGAGTCGCACAACCCCCGTCACTCACCCTCCCGCGCCACCCCCACTCTCACCTCCACCCGCACCCCGGCCCGCAACCCCCACCCCGCCATCGCCCCGGCCTCGGCCTCGATGACATGCCGCGCCCGCAGCCGGGGCAGCCCGAGCCGCCCCGGCGGCATGGTGCGCACGGCGACGACCCGGAGCCGCCGGTCGAGGTAGGCGACGTCGATCGGCATGCGCATACGGAAGGTGTGCACGCCTGAGGCGGGGGAGAGCAGCAGGGCCCCGTCGAGCGAGTCCCGCCCCAGCAACCCCTTCGTACGGGCCCGGTAGGAGGTGGCGATCTCCAGGGGAACCCGCACCGGCGACCCCCCGCCCTCCCCCCGTACGGTCAACTCCCCGTGCCCGTCCCGCCAGCGCGCCATTGCCGCCCGCCCCCTCCGCCTGTCCGACCGGCCGTCCGCACCGAACGTAGCGCCCGGGGGCCTTCGGAGGTCAGTGCCTGCGGAGCCGCTCGGCCAGGGCGGCCAGCGTCTGGGCGGTCTCGGCCAGGCTGGAGGCGGCGGCCGACAGCTCCGAGGCGACGCGGGGATCGGCGGAACGGACGGGCGAGGCGGCGGGGACCGGCGTGCCGCGGTAGCCGATGGGGCCTTCGTCGTAGCGCTGGTAGTACCCGGTGAACGCCTGCCCGCCGGAAGCCTCGGTGAAGCGGACCCGGGCGAGCTGGGTCTCGCTCGATCCGGCGTTGCGGGTGATGTCGAGGCGGTAGTGCCGGTAGGCCCGGGGACGGGAGCGGAGGTGGAACTCCCGCGACTCGAAGCGCCCGGCGAACGTCTCGCCGCCGCGCGTGTCCAGCGGCGTCCAGGTGTGGCCGTCGTGGGAGCCGTGGAGAGTCCAGTCGCGGGGATCGCGGTCGGGGGCGTCGTTCGCCGACACCAGCGTGTACGCGGCGACGGCGGTGGGCCGGGCGAGGGTGAAGTCGAGCCGGGCGGTCTCCTCGAACGCCAGCCACTTGCTGCGCCGGTCCTCGAGCAGGTTGCCGGCTCCTTCGCCGCCGTCGTCGAACTCGTCGCTCGCCTCGACTTCGGTCACCTCGACCTCGGCGGAGGGGACGTGCAGCACGACCACGCCGGAGTTGCCCCGCTGGTCGCGCCACGTCACCCGCTCGACGGGGGCTCCGCCGTCGTCGACCAGCAACCGCAGTTCGTGGGAGGCGTGCCAGCCGCCGCCCCACCCCTCCTCCGTGTCGAAGCGGTGCAGGACGGACGCCGAGAGGTTCTGGGTCTCCTCCGAGTACGGCCGGCGGTCGGCCAGACGCCCGCGGTACTCGTACGCCGCGCCGTCCGCCGTGCGGTGAACGCCGTGGAAGTCGGACATGTTGGCCTGGAAGCTGACGGCGGACTCGGCCCCGTCCTCACCGCGCCAGCCGAGCTGGGCGGGCAGGGAGTGCTCGTCCCGGTCGATGTGGAAGAGCAGCTGCGGCGCCTGCTGCCAGGGGGCGGAGGCGGAGTGGGCGGGCCGGAGTTCCGTGCGGTAGGTGAAGACCGAGTCCCGGGCGGCCTCGGCCGTCCGCGCACGCTCCGAGCGGCCGCGCTCCCAGACGGGGTCCAGGATGATCCGGTAGAGCCACAGCATGCTTTCCGCCTTGGCCGAGGACCGTATCTCCAGGCTGTTGGTGCCGGGCTTCAGCAGGTGTCCGGGCACGGCGAAAACGTTGTCGTGCGGCAGGTCCCCGCCACCGGGCACGGTGAGGTCCTCGACCAGCGTCTCGCCCTGAACCAGTACCTCCATGGGGGCGTACCCGGGGGAGGAGCCGAGCCTGGAGACCAGTGCCGTGATGCTGAGCGTCGCCTGGGGAACGTCCTCCGTGTCCGCCACCTCGAAGTCGAGCGTCACGGACCCGCCCGCGCTCAACGCCAGGTGCGAGCCGGCGAACCGGGCCCCGTGATACCTGACGTCGGCGTTGGCCCGTCGAGCGGGTTCGACGGAGAAGTCCGCGTAGGTGGCCTCAAAGCCCATGGTTGCTCCAGCTTCTGCTGACAGGTCGGCGACATCGGCCGCCTCGGTGGCGGCGACTGTGATCAGGGACCTTAGTGCGCCGGTCCGACAACGCGGGCGGTGCGCGGCGGCAGCGGCGTGAACAACCGTGCCCGGAAGTTGATTTGGGCCCACGGGCCCATGCCCCGGCCACCTGCCCCTTCCTACGCTCGGGGCCTGCCGTGAACCGAACGCGGTTGCGGGTCGGGGGACTTGAGGAGGCGCGTCATGGCCTGGGGCGGGGGAGGAACGGAGCCGGGGGCCGCGCGGGCACCAGGGCACGGGGGAGGACGGCGGGACATGCCCCGCCCCCTGTCCCTGGCCCTGCTGCTCGTCGACGCGCTGTTCGCCCTCACGGTGCTCGGCGGCCTGGGCCTGCTCCTGACGGCGGCGTCGCTCGACGCGGTGGACGGCACCCTGCTCGCCCAGGTGGCCTACGCCGCCGCCCCCGGGGTGCTCGGCCGGTGGCTGGCCCGCCGCACCCGGCGGGGCGGGACCCCGGTCCGGCTCGGACTGATCGCCGTACAGGGATGGCTGATCGTCGGCTCGATGTCCGGTCTCGCCGGCGGATCGGCCCGCGGCCTCACCCAGTTGCTCCTCCCACTCCTCGTCCTGTTCCTCCTGACCCGCCCGGAGAGCCGCGACTGGTACCGCCTCGCCGAACCGGACCGGCGCGCGCCCCGCCCCTTCTCCCCGGCCCGGATGATCCGCGCGCGCCGGGACGACGGCCAGACGGCGGTGGAGTACGCGGGGCTGGTCGCGGTCGTCGCGGCGATCGTCACCGCCCTCGTCGTCTCCGGCCTCGGCACGCAGGTCCTCGCCGGCATCCAGTCCCAGGTGTGCCGCGTCACCGGCACGGCGTGCCCCGCGCCGGGCGGGGGCGGCGGGGACGGCCGGGTCACGGCGGAGGAGGGCGGCACCGCGGGGCCGGGAAACCCCGGCGGCGACGGGGACGACACGGCGGCGGGCACCCCCGGCCCCGGGGACACGCCCACCGAGCCGGCCGGCGACGACCCCTCCCGCGTCGACCCCGTGGCCGCCGAGGACGAGATCGACGAGCCGCCGTACGACGACCCGGCCACCACCACGGACGGCGACGGCGAAGACGACAGCGACGACGACGACGGCGACGACGACAGCGACGACGGCGACGGCGACGGCGGCTGCTTCTCCGGCTTCGGCGCCTTCCTCGGCTGCGCCGGCGACCAGTTGGGGCAGGTGGGCGGAGGCCTGTTCGTCGACGGTGTCTGGGGTGACGTCACCGGCATCCGGGACGTGGTCACCCGTCCCGTCGACACCTGGAACGGTCTGATGGACTACGGCCGTTCACTGGGCGACGAGTGGTGGAGCGGTACCGCCGACGCCCGCGGGAAGTGGGACGACGGCGACTACCTCGGCGCGATCGGGGACTGGGGCGGTGCCTCGATCGGCACCGGCGGCACGGTCCTCTTCGACTCCTTCGTCGGCGACGACGTCGTGGACCGGTGGAACGACGGCGACGGGACCCGCGCCGTCACCACCGTCGTCTGGAACGTCGGCTCCCTCTTCATCCCCGGCTACGGCGAAGTGAAGATCGTCGAGAAGGCCGGCTCGCTCGGCCGGCTGAGCGGAGTCGTCGACGACGCCACCGGGGCCGCCCAGGACGCACGGCGCGCGGCCGAGGCGGGCGACCTGGAGGCGCTGGAGGACGCCGCCCGGCGCGCCGACGAGGCGGCGGACGAGGCGGAGGACGCGGCCCGCAGAACCGGTTGCACCCTCTCCGCACCGCCCCGCGGCATCCCGTACGGCGAAGGCGGCGGTCCGCGCCCCGGCCCGCACGGAGGACCCGGCACCGGCACCACCGTGCTCGCCGCCGGCCCCGCCGCCCACCGCCCGCACGTCGTCCTCGCGGAGGGCGGCTGCGACGAGGAAGCCGGGGAGCAGGCCGAGACGGCCCGCGCCGCGGAACGCCAGGCCTACCTGGACCGCAAGCGCGCCCAGGAGCCGGAGCGCGCCCGGGAGGCCTCGCGGAACAAGAAGCAGTGGCCGGGGCCCGCGCACGGCGACAACAAGGACCCCCGCAACTACAACCCGCCGGACTGGGCCGGGGACCTGGACGACCGTACGTACGGCGACGCGGACAACGGCGACGGCTTCTGGGCCGGCCGCGACCGCAACCCCGCGCCCACCTGGAAGAACGAGTCGTGGCTGCGCTACCAGGAACAGGTCACCGGCACGCGGCGCGGCTACGAGTACGTCGTCCCGCACCCCGACCCGGACGTACCGGACGTCGAGTTCGACGGCTGGGACTCCTCCCGCCGGACCTACCTGGAGGCGAAGAACGGTTACGACGGCTTCCTGAGCGCCGACCGCACCGAACTCACGCCGTCCGGCACGGAACGCCTGCTGGCCGAGGCCCGCAGGCAGGTGGCGGCGGCGCGCGGCAAGGGGATCGAGTGGCACTTCTCCAACGAGGAGGTCGCCGACGCGGCCCGGGACGCCTTCGAGGACGCGGGCCTGGACATCGAGGTCGTCCACACGGCCCCCGACGCGGTCGCCGGCGACCGGCGCCCCGAGGCGTTCGACTGACGGGGCGGCAGGCCCCGTACGTCCTAGGCTGAGGAACGCGGACGTGGGCGAGGGACGACAGAAGACCTGGACCGGAAGGGAACGGGAACGCGACATGCGGCGCGTGGTGCGGGGCTTCTGGGGCCCCCGGCAGGAGTCGGCGGAGGAACTTGCCGCACGGTGGAGCACGACGCTGGACCGGTTCGCCCGACTGCTGCCGGAGGCCATGGGGACATCGGCCGGCGGCCCGCCGGCGTGGCGCACCGTCCCCGCCTCCGGACCGGCCCGTACGCTCCGGCCGGACGAGTCGGCCCTGCTCGGTGCCCTGCGCTCGGCGCAGGCCGCCGACGGCTGGTCCGCGGCCGACGGCACCTCACTGCGACTGCTCGCCGCCGACGCGGCCGACGGCTGGAAGGTGGAGATCGCCGCACTCGCCGGCGGGACCCCGGAGTCCCTGCTCCAGTCGGTGGTCGCCACGATCGTGTCCCCCGACGGCAGGCACCTCCCCGACGCCGAACTCCTCACCGCCGTCGCCGAGGTGTGGCATCCGGACTACGGCGACGTCGGCGACCGCGCCGTGACGTCCGCGTTGAAGAAGGAGGCGGGCTTCAGGATCGGCACACCCTCGGTCGGGTGGGTCGGCTACCTGTCCGCGGGCCGTGCGGCCCGCGTCCCCGCCGACCTGCTGCCCGGCCGCAGGGAACTCTCCACCGGGGGCGTGCTGCTGACCATCGCGCCCCCCGGCGACACGGCGGCCGTGGTCACGGCGTACCGGGCGCTCAGGGAGACCGGAGCCGTCGACCCCCTGCCGCACCCGATGACGAGGCCCGCGCTGTGACCGCCCGCGCCGGCGAGTCCTTCGACACGGCCCGCGCCGTCTCCTCCGTCGACGCCGCCCTCGCCACCCCCCTCCCGGAGTCCGGCCCGACGACCGACGAGGGCGAACCGGTCACCGGCGAGTGGGTGTCGACCCGCGGCGAGGGCTTCCTGCTCCTCCCCCTGTGGGAGAGCGATGCCCTCACGGGCGTGTACGGCAGCGAATGGGACGAGGCCGAGGCGACGGCCGAAGCCCACCTGAGCGCGCTCACGACGGAACTGGACCGCCGCTGGGGCCCCCACCGCACGGTGAGCATGCGCGTACCCCTGCTCCGGCGGGGGACCGGGGACCCCCTCCCCGAGCCCTTCCACACGCTGTCCGCCAAGGACTGCTACGGCGACCTGTCGCTCTGGGGCCCGCTGCCCACCCCGGCACCCCGCTGGGCCGCCGTCTCCCTCAACCAGTCCGACGGCGACGCCCCGATGATCCTCACGGCTCTGATCAGCACCCACCCGCTCACGGACCCCGCCGACCCGCCCCGAAGCCGGTAGCCGGTAGCCGATAGCCGATCCGGGCCGGTTACCGGTAACCGAGCGGAGTGGAAGGACCTGCTCCGCCGGCGGGGTTACCCACCCGACCCGTCGCGGGTAGGACCCCACCATGACCACACTCGGCGCAGTCTTCCGCCCCCAGCTCGCCCCCGAGCGGCTTCGCAGTGTCGCCCGGCTCGCGGATGACGTCGGGCTGGAGGAACTCTGGTTGTGGGAGGACTGCTTCCGGGAGGGTGGGATCTCGACCGCTGCGGCCGCGTTGGCGTGGACCGAACGGGTGCGGATCGGTGTCGGGCTGCTCCCGGTGCCGTTGCGGAACGTGGCCGTCACCGCGATGGAGGCCGCCGGCCTGCACCGGATGTTCCCCGGGCGCGCGATCCTCGGGGTCGGACACGGCGTGCAGGACTGGATGGGTCAGGTCGGGGCGCGGGCCGGGTCGCCGGTGACCCTGTTGCGGGAGCACCTGATCGCGCTGCGTGCCCTGCTGGGCGGGGAGCGGGTCACGACCCGGGGGCGGTACGTCAGGCTCGACGACGTCGCTCTCGACTGGCCGCCGCGGGGCCCCGTCGAGGTGCTCGCCGGTGCCACCGGGCCGCGTACCGTGCGGCTCACCGGTGAGGCCGCGGACGGAACCATCCTCACCTGCACCACCTCCCCCGAGGGGGTACGGCGCGCACGCAGGCTCATCGACGAGGGGCGGGCCGCGGCGGGCCGGAGCGGCGAACCGCACAAGGTCGTCGTCTATCTGCTCGCCGCCACAGGGGCCGGCGCCGACGAGCGGGTGCGGGCCGATCTGATCGCCGAGGGCGCCGGCGGGGAGGCGGATCTCGGGGCGGCCGGGGACGCCGGTGCCGTTGCCAAGGCGGTCGAGCGGCTGGCCGAGGCCGGGGCCGACTCCGTCATCGTCCAGCCGACCGGTGACGAGCCGGACCCCGAGGGCTTCGTGCGGTTCGTGGCGGAGGAAGTGCGGCCCCTGGTGCCGTGAGCGCGGGCCTTCGAGCGTGCCGTCGCGTGCCCTCCGGGCGGGTCTTCGCGCGTGGGCGCGGGAGTGGACGAGCGGGCGACAGCAGAGGGCACGGTCGTGCGGGGTCGGCTGATGGCCGACCAGCGGACGCGCATGTTCGAAGAGCTCATCGCCGAAGGGGCCGCCGCTCCCACCGAAAGGGCGCGACCAGCGGCACCGCACGTCCATGAGTGTCCGCGTGTCGTCATGGGCCGCGGCCGGGCCGCGGAACACGGCAGCGCACGGTCCGGGCCGAGGTGACGCGCGCGGGCAGGGCCGTGCAGGACGGTGCCGTGCAGGACGGTGCCGTGCGGTGGAGGGGGCCGCGCGGCGTCCGATCCCGCGGTCCGCGACGTCGCCGTCGGACCGAGCGGGCGCTGCCTGCGGGGCCACCCGTCGAGGGGACGGCCGGAAGAGTATGGTGGCGTCGGCGCCCCGGTGTCACATCCTGCACACCGGTCACGGCAGCGTTCTGTTTTCGCGGAACATCGCCGGATTCCGGTCACGCCAACCCCCGGAATTATGGCTTCCAGGGCCATCCAGGTGTTGCCGGGTGACTTCGGAGAGTAGTTGTGGCCCGCCAATGCACGCAGCATCACTTACAAAGGGTTATGGTGGAAGCCCCCCCTCGGGCCGGTCCGTCTCCCCCCCACGGACCGGCCCGTTTTTTCTTGCCGCCCGGCGGCGCCCCCGCCCCGCGCACGCCCCGGACCGTGATCTCCGTGACGTCCGCGCTCGCGGTGCTCCTCACCCCCGCCCCGAGCCGCCGCCCCGAGCCACCGTCCTGAGCCGCCGTGATCGCTCCGCCCGGTCGGGGCACGGCGGGGCAGGAGGCCCCGCGGTGCCGGGCGAACGGCGTGCCGCCGCGGTGGAGCCGGCGCGGCGGTACGGCCGGCGAGGGCACCACCCCGACTTTGGGGACCCGTGCCCCGGCGGGGGTAGGCTTCGCCCCCGGGGACCGCCATACGGACAGGGCCGCCCGCGGCCGAGACCGGACCGCTTGCCGTGCGACACGGCGGGGCGACGCGCCTGTCCGATCCGCACGGAGGGGCTGACGATCACGTGAACCTGCGCGACAAGCTGCGGGGCCTGCTGGTCAGGCTGTACGCACGCCGGGTGGAAGGCCACCTGGACACCGCTCAGGTGCCCAAGCACATCGGCGTCATCATGGATGGCAACCGCCGGTGGGCGAAGGCCGCGGGTTCCAGCACCGTCCACGGCCACCGGGCCGGCGCGGAGAAGATCGAGGAGTTCCTCGGCTGGTGCAGTGAGACGGACGTCGAGGTCGTCACTCTCTGGCTGCTGTCGACGGACAACTTCGACCGGCCCAAGGAAGAACTCGTTCCGCTGCTCGGCATCATCGAGGACGTGGTTCGCACCCTCGCCGCCGACGGCCGCTGGCGCGTGCATCACGTCGGCACGCCCGATCTGCTGCCCTCCGGGATGCAGACCACCCTGAAGGAGGCCGAGGAGGCCACCGCGCACGTCGACGGGATAGTCGTCAACGTCGCCATCGGGTACGGCGGTCGGCAGGAGATCGCCGACGCGGTGCGGTCCATGCTCCTCGACGCCCGGGAGAAGGGCACCTCGTTGGAGGAGCTCACCGAGGCCGTCGACGTCGACATGATCGGGCGTCACCTCTACACCCGGGCCCAGCCCGACCCGGACCTCGTCATCCGCACCAGCGGCGAGCAGCGGCTGTCCGGATTCATGCTCTGGCAGACCGCGCATTCGGAGTACTACTTCTGCGAGGTCTTCTGGCCGGCCTTCCGCAAGGTCGACTTCCTGCGCGCACTGCGCGACTACGCCGCCCGCCACCGGCGCTACGGCGGCTGAGCGGCCCTCGGGCCCGCAGGCTCCCAGGACCCGACACCCCCGGCGTCCCCACACCCCCGGCGTACCGGGCCCCCGGACCCGTCGGCCCCGTCGGCCCGTCGGACCCCTCCCGCCCCGGTCGTCACGAGCTGTTCACCGGGGCGCCGTCATGGGCCGTGGCATGGCGGCGCGCGTTCGAGGGCATAACCCAGACAGGTCGACGCCCGAACCACGGGTGTCGGATCTCAGCGGACGGCTCGGGGCCGTCCGCCCGGGAGGCCCTTTGCATCAGCCCGACCGTGCGGTCACGGTGCGGAAGAAGCAGTGGAGGGCCGGTTTCCGGCCCGCCGTGCAGGGCGGCCGACAACCGGTCGGGATTCTCCCGCCCTCCCGGTCCAGCTTCCGCTCCGTCGCTCCCCGACCTCATCCGAGGGGGTACGTCCTTCCGTGGTGACCAGCGCAAAGCGCCACAAGCCAGACCGGCGCACGTATGTTCTCGACACCAGCGTCCTGCTGGCCGATCCAGGCGCCCTGAGCCGCTTCGACGAGCACGAGGTCGTGCTCCCCATCGTCGTGGTGACGGAACTGGAGGCCAAGCGGAACCATCCCGAACTCGGCTACTTCGCCCGCCAGGCGCTGCGCCTGCTGGACGACTACCGGGTGCGGTACGGCCGTCTCGACGCCCCCATTCCGACCGGGGACCTCGGCGGGACCGTGCGGGTCGAGCTCAACCACTCGGACCCCAGCGTGCTGCCCAGCGGCTACCGCCTGGGGGACAACGACTCCCGCATCCTCGCGGTCGCCCGCAACCTGCAGGCCGAGGGGTTCGACGTCACCGTCGTGTCGAAGGACCTGCCGCTCAGGATCAAGGCGTCCTCCGTCGGTCTCCTCGCCGAGGAGTACCGCGCGGAACTCGCCATCACGGACGCCTCCGGCTGGACCGGCATGTCCGAACTGACCCTGCCCGGCGAGCAGGTGGACGTCCTCTTCGAGGAAGGGCACGTGTACGTGCCCGAAGCGGCCCACCTCCCCGTGCACACGGGACTCACCCTCCAGTCCGAGCGCGGCAAGGCCCTCGGCCGGGTCACCGCCGAGGGCAACGTCCGGCTGGTGCGCGGCGACCGGGAGGCGTTCGGCATCAAGGGCCGCAGCGCCGAGCAGCGGATCGCGCTCGACCTGCTGCTCGACCCGGACATCGGGATCGTGTCGATGGGCGGCCGGGCCGGCACCGGCAAGTCGGCGCTGGCGCTGTGCGCGGGGCTGGAGGCGGTGCTGGAGCGCCGGCAGCACCAGAAGGTGATGGTCTTCCGTCCGCTGTACGCGGTGGGCGGGCAGGAGCTCGGCTATCTGCCCGGCACCGAGGCGGAGAAGATGAGCCCCTGGGCGCAGGCCGTCTTCGACACGCTGTCGGCGGTCACCAGCCGCGAGGTCATCGAGGAGGTCACCGCGCGCGGGATGCTGGAGGTCCTGCCGCTCACCCACATCCGGGGCCGCTCGCTGCACGACGCGTTCGTGATCGTGGACGAGGCGCAGTCGCTGGAACGGAACGTCCTGCTGACCGTTCTGTCCCGGATCGGGGCCAATTCGCGGGTCGTTCTGACCCATGACGTCGCCCAGCGGGACAATCTGAGGGTCGGCCGGTACGACGGTGTGGTCGCCGTCGTCGAGAAGCTGAAGGGGCATCCGCTCTTCGCCCATGTGACCCTGGCCCGGTCCGAGAGGTCCCAGATCGCCGCCCTTGTGACCGAAATGCTCGAGGACGGGCAGATCTGACCCCCGAGCGCAACAAAGAGTGATCGTGCAGTAGTTGGCGCCGTCCGGAAAAGGCGTAGAGCCTAGCCGGGCGGCGCCGACGCGTGTGCGGATTTCCGGGAATCCTCGGGGCCGAACGAGGTGTGAGCTTTCACACGCAACAGGAGATTGCCTCGCGGCGTCGGGTTACGGCAGAGTCTCACTCCTGTCAGGCCCCGCATACGACACAGCCGTACCCCCAGCGGTCCGGCGCCACAGTGAGCACAGTCCAACTGCATAGCGTCGTCGTATGCCGCCCGAGCTACACGCGGCGCTCCCCTCGCGGGAGTTGCCCACCGGGCCCGTGCCTTCCGTGACCCGTAGTTGGGGAGGCCAGTGCTGGGGGCACGATTGCGTCCGCGAGGGTCACCGAAGCGGGCGATGCTGGAAGGAAACCGTGTGAGCCGGATCTCGGTCCGGGGATTCGCAGTGGCCTCGGCCACGGCGGTCACCGCTGTCGGAAGCGTCGTCGGCGTTGCCTCGGGCAGCACCGCGCAGAACAACGACGCCGAAGCGACGGCCAGCGGCACCACCCTGCTCGCGGACATCCCCGCGGGCCAGCAGGCCCAGGTGCAGACCGCGTCCCTGACGCAGCAGGCCGAAACGATGGCCATCGCCGCGGACGCGACCGCGAAGAAGGACGCGGAGGAGGCCGCCCGCAAGGCCGCCGCCGAGATCGCGATCGCGAAGAAGAAGGAAGCCGCCGAGAAGGCGGAGCGCGAGGCCAAGGAGCGCGCGGAGGCCAAGGCCGCCGCCAGCCGCGACGTGGTCCGGGACGCCTCCGAGATCGCCGTCCAGAGCTCGTACACGGTCGCCGATGTCCAGGCCATGGCGCGCCAGCTGGTGCCCGCCGACCAGTTCCAGTGCTTCAGCAACATCGTGGACCACGAGTCCAGCTGGAACTACCGGGCCGACAATCCCACCTCCGACGCCTACGGCCTCGTGCAGGCGCTTCCGGGTTCCAAGATGGCCTCCGCCGGAGCCGACTGGATGACGAACCCGGCCACCCAGATCAAATGGGGTCTGGGCTACATGAACGACCGGTACGGCAGTCCCTGCGGTGCCTGGAACTTCTGGCAGGCCAATCACTGGTACTAGACGTACCGGCGGGACCGGGAGCCCATCGCCCCGGCCGCGCTCGATCCCGGCAAAGCCCCGCACCGTTCTACGGTGCGGGGCTTTCGCCATGTACGGTCTGACCGACGACTCCCGGGGGGAGTGGTGGGGAGAAACGGGGGAAGAGGACGGATCATGTCGCGAGTGCCAAGGTGGCTCGGCCGGGTCGGAGCCGGACTGACCGCGGTCAGCAAGCGGTTGGACGAGCGCCGCGCCGAAGTGGAGTGGGACCGCCGCCCCGACGCGGACACCGGAGCGGAGACCGCCCCGCCTCCCGGCCCGCCGCCGACGACGGCCGAGTACGCCGCCGCCGTCGTCCAGGCCCGCCCCGACCCGGCGCAGGCCGTGCCCTGGGGGGTACGGGTCGCGGCCGAGGCCGGCTGGCGGCTGCTGGTGCTGGCCGGCACGCTCTGGGTGCTCATGCGGGTCATCAGCGCCGTACAGCTGGTGGTGCTGGCGTTCGCGGCCGCGCTGCTGATCACCGCGCTGCTCCAGCCGACGGTGGCACGGCTGCGGCGGGCAGGGGTGCCGCGGGGGCCGGCCACCGCCCTGACGGCCCTGTTCGGGTTCGTCGTGATGGGGCTCATGGGGTGGTTCGTGACCTGGCAGGTCATGGAGAACATCGACACCCTCTCCAGCCAGATCCAGGACGGCATCGACGAACTGCGCAACTGGCTGCTCAACAGCCCCTTCCACGTCACCGACAAGCAGATCAACGAGATCGCCAGGAACCTGCGGGAGGCGGTCGGCGCCAACACCGAGCAGATCACCTCGGCCGGTCTGGAGGGCGTGACCGTCGTCGTCGAGGCGCTCACCGGCATCCTGCTGGCGATCTTCTCGACGCTGTTCCTGCTCTACGACGGCAAGCGGATCTGGCAGTGGTCGCTCAAGCTCGTCCCGGCCGCCGCCCGTCCGGGTGTCGCCGGTGCGGGTCCGGCCGCGTGGCGGACGCTCACGGCGTATGTGCGCGGCACGGTGATAGTGGCTCTGATCGACGCGATCTTCATCGGCCTCGGCATCTACTTCCTCGACGTGCCGATGGCGGTGCCGCTCGCCGTCTTCATCTTCCTGTTCTCGTTCATCCCGCTCGTGGGCGCGGTGGTGTCGGGAGCGCTGGCGGTGGTCGTCGCACTGGTCACCCAGGGGGTGTTCACGGGCGTCATGACGCTGCTGGTGGTGCTGGCGGTGCAGCAGATCGAGGGGCACATCCTCCAGCCGTTCATCCTGGGCCGCGCGGTCCGGGTCCATCCGCTCGCGGTGGTGCTGGCGGTCGCCTCCGGCGGCATGGTGGCCGGCATCGGCGGCGCGGTGGTGGCCGTACCGCTGGTCGCGGTGACCAACACGGTCGTCGGCTATCTGCGGGCGTTCTCCCACGAGACGACCGTGCGCCACTCCCCGAAACCCCGGGGCGCGACGGCGATGTCGCAGGCGGACGCCCCGGCTCCCGCGGCGCCCGGGACGTCGCCGGAGCCGCCCGCGGCGGAGAGGCGGCCGGGGGAGCAGGGCGATCCGGGCGAGGGACAGGCCCCGCACAGGCCCGTAGCCCCGTAGCCCCGCAGGCTCGTAGTACGGCAGCCCCGCAGTACGGCATCGGGCCCGTCCACCCTGATCGGTGGACGGGCCCGAGGTCCTGCGGGGGGCGGAATCACTCCGCGAGGGCCGCCTCGGCGTCCAGCGTGGCGGCGACCGCCTGGATCACCGCGGCGATCTTGAACGCCTCCTGGACGGTCTCGCGCTCCAGGCCGGCCTTGCGCAGCACCTGCTCGTGGGAGTCGAGGCACATGCCGCAGCCGTTGATCGCGGACACCGCGAAGGACCAGAACTCGAAGTCGACCTTGTCGACGCCCGGGTTGCCGATGACGTTCATCCGCAGGCCGGCGCGCAGGGTGCCGTACTCGTGGTCCGACAGCAGGTGGCGGGTGCGGTAGAAGACGTTGTTCATCGCCATCACCGCGGCGGCGGCCTTGGCGGCCGTGTACGCCTCCGGCGACAGGTTCGCCTTCGCCTCCGGCTCCAGCTCGCGCAGCACGATGGCCGAGCGCGAGGCGATCGCCGTCGACAGCACCGTGCCCCACAGCTGCTGGGCCGGCAGGTCGGAGTTGCCGATGACCGAGCCCAGGTTGAGCTTCAGGTCCTTGGCGTAGTCCGGTATACGGGACTTCAGGGAGTCGAGCGACATGTCAGGTCACTCTCCGGACAGCAGCGCGACCGGGTCCAGGGTCTCGTCGCCCTTGGACCAGTTGCACGGGCAGAGCTCGTCGGTCTGCAGGGCGTCCAGGACCCGCAGGACCTCCTTGGGGTTACGGCCGACGGAGCCGGCGGTCACCATGGAGAACTGGATCTCGTTGTTCTGGTCGACGATGAAGACGGCGCGCTTGGCGAAGCCGTCCTCGCCCTCGATGCCGAGGTCGCGCATCAGCTCGTGCCTGGAGTCCGCCATCATCGGGAACGGCAGGTCGCGCAGGTCGTCGTGGTCCTTGCGCCAGGCGTGGTGGACGAACTCCGAGTCACCGGAGAAGCCCAGGACCTGGGCGTCACGGTCGGCGAACTCGTCGTTCAGCTTGCCGAAGGCGGCGATCTCGGTCGGGCACACGAAGGTGAAGTCCTTGGGCCACGCGAACACGATCTTCCACTTGCCCTCGTAGGTCTTGTGGTTGATCGTCTCGAACTCCTTGCCCTTCTCCAGCGAGACGCAGGCGGTCAGTTCGAACTCGGGGAACTTGTCACCGACAGTGAGCACAGGCTCTCCTTGCAGCGAAGAAACACCGGGATTGCTGGTGTTTCCCATGGGTTGGACCTGGATGATGTTGGCACAGGGTGCATTGATTAGTGAAATAGCTACACTCGGTCGTGTTGATCGGAGGGGGTTATCAGTGACCGTGGGTAATAGACCTCGGCAGCCGAGTCTCGCGCAGCTGCGGGCGTTCGCCGCGGTGGCCGAGCATCTGCACTTCCGGGACGCCGCGGCGGCGATCGGGATGAGCCAGCCGGCCCTCTCGGGGGCCGTGTCGGCGCTGGAGGAGACGCTGGGCGTCACCCTCCTGGAGCGTACGACGCGCAAGGTGCTGCTCTCGCCGGCCGGTGAACGGCTCGCCGTCCGCGCCAAGGGCGTGCTCGCGGAGGTGGGGGCGCTGATGGAGGAGGCCGACGCGGTGCGGGCGCCGTTCACCGGGGTGCTGCGGCTGGGGGTGATCCCGACGGTGGCGCCGTACCTGCTGCCCACCGTGCTGCGGCTGGTCCACGACCGCTATCCGCACCTCGACCTCCAGGTGCACGAGGAGCAGACCGCCAACCTGCTGGACGGGCTGGCCGGGGGCCGGCTCGACCTGCTGCTGCTCGCCGTGCCGCTCGGCGTGCCCGGCGTGACCGAGCTTCCCCTCTTCGACGAGGACTTCGTGCTGGTCACGCCGCTGGACCACCATCTCGGCGGGCGGGAGGGCATACCCCGCGAGGCACTGCGCGAGCTGAACCTGCTCCTCCTGGACGAGGGCCACTGCCTGCGTGACCAGGCCCTGGACATCTGCCGCGAGGCCGGCCGCGCGGGTGTGCCCGCCACGACCACGGCGGCGGGGCTGTCCACGCTGGTGCAACTGGTGGCGGGCGGCCTCGGGGTGACGCTGCTGCCGCGCACCGCCGTCGACGTCGAGACCACCCGCTCCAGCCGTCTGCTCACCGGCTGCTTCGCCGATCCGGCCCCCACCCGCCGGGTCGCCCTCGCCATGCGCACGGGCACGGCCCGCGCGTCGGAGTACGAGCAACTGGCGACGGCGCTGCGCGAGGCGATGCGCGACCTCCCGGTACGGACAGTCAGCCACTGACGCCCGTGCCCGGGCCCACCCCCGGTCCGGTGCCCGCCCTCGCCCTCGCCTCCGCCCCCGTAGCCCGCCGGATCGCTCCGGCGGGCCGTTCCGGCTCGCGGAGCCGGGGGGGGTCACTCCGTGCGGAGGCCCTCCGGGCGCATCATGCGCAGGAGGGGTGGGAGGCTCAGCAGGGTCACCAGGAGGACCACCGCCGCGCCGGCGCCGGTCAGCTGGAGCACGCTCGTCCAGTCCACCCGGACGGAGGCCGAGGCCATCCGGAGCAGCACCGCGCCCAGGGCCATGCCCACCGCCGAGGCGAGCAGCAGGCCCAGGCCGATCGGGATCGCCGTCTGCCACAGCACCGACAGGCTCAGGGTGCGCCGCCGGGTGCCGAAGGCGACCAGGGCCGACAGCAGCTTGCGGCGCTCGCGCAGCTGCTCCAGCTGGGAGACCAGCAGGCTCGCCCCGATCAGCGCCAGTACGGCGGTGGCGCCGACCAGCAGGCCGGTGCGGATGGTGTCGTAGCGCGTGGCACGATCCGTGGCGTGCCACGCCATGGACTTGACCAGCGGGTCGAGCGCCGCCGCCGCGTTGTGCACGTGCTCCGGGGCGTCCGGCACCGCCGCGTCGATCGACAGGTACAGCTCGCCGGAGACCGCCTCCGCGAGGCCGGCGGGCGCCGCCCCCGGGGTCATCAGGAAGCCGCCGCGCTTCGTGCCGGACAGGTCCTCGACGGACTCGGCCCGCTTCAGCTCCTCGGGGAGGACCCAGGCGAGGTCCTCGCCCCCGGCGCCTGCGGCGGCCGTCTCCAGGTACAGCGTCCGGCCCGGCTCGCTCAGCGACGGTGTGGCGGTGTCGTACTCGCCGCCCCGCACCGAGAACACGTCGCCGTCCTCGCACGAGGGCAGCCTCGCCACCTCGCGCAGGGTCGCGCAGTCGCCCACGGTCAGCTGGGCGGTGAGTTCCGGCTCCTGAGCCCAGGGCCGGTCGGCGAGATAGCCGTCGGACAGCGCGTAGACCCTGCTCACGCCCTTGGCCTCCGCGAGCGACGCCGCGGCCGGCGCGAGTTCCGTGCCCCGCGGCAGCTGGACGTGCATCTGGGCGCGCGAGGTGTCGTAGCCCGTGTCCCTGGTGTAGTCGTTCTCGACCCCGGCGAACAGCATCTGCAGCGCGATGGCGCCGGCCACCGCCACCGCGATGCCGTTGACCATGCGGGCCGCCGCTCCGCTGCTCAGCTGAAGCCGCCGGACCGCCAGCTGCCAGGAGACGCCGCCCGCGCCGAGCCGGGCGACCACCGTCTCCACGATCCACGGCAGCAGCGCGGTGACCCCGACGAGCAGGCACATCACACCACCGACGACCAGGTACTGGTTGAAGTCCCCGCCGTCCCTGCCCTGCCCGATCATGGGGGCGAGCATGCCGATCCCGGCCAGCGGCAGCAGCAGCCGCCACCACAGCCGGCGGCGCGCGGGCCGGGCGGTACGGACCACGCCCAGCGGTTCGATGACCACCCCGCGCAGCGCGAGGAGCGTCACCAGCACCGCGGCCGCCGGGACCGCCGTCGCCACCAGCAGCACCAGCAGCGGCGAGGGGTTCAGGTAGCTGGGGAAGACGCTGATGTGGAACACCTCGAAGGACGCCGCCGCCTCGCGTCCGGCCAGGAAGAAGCCGGTGCCGAGGACCAGCCCCAGCAGTGCCCCGGCGAGCGCCTCGCCCGCGGCGATCCGCCGGGTCATGCCGCCGTCGGAGCCGACCAGTCGCAGCGCCGCCAGCCTGCGGTCGCGCCGCTCGCCGCCGAACCGCACGGCCGCGGCGATGAACACCGCCACCGGCGTCAGCAGCACCACGAAGACCACCAGGATCAGCAGCACGAGGACCGGATCCAGCGGCTCCTCGGGGCTCGGGTCGGGGCTGCCGAAGCCGTCGATGCGGGTCGCGGCCGACGTGCCGGCCCGTTCGCCGAGGCCGTCGGAGCCCGCGTAGTAGGCGAGTTCCTGGGAGCCGATGAGCCCTTGCTCGCCGATCGTCCCCACGACGTCGTACGGCAGCCGCTCGCGGAGCAGCCCGCCGCCGTCGGAGTCGAGGAGTTCCCGCAACGCGGGGGAGACGACCATCTCGCCCGGCGCCGGGAACGCGTCCACGCCCGGCGGCAGCGGGGCCCGGGGGCCGTCCGGCTCCACCAGCCGGCCGCGGATGTCCCGTTCCCGGTACGCGGTGTCGGTGGTCGCGACGACCAGGGTGTCGTCCGCCCGGGGGATCTCCTCGGAGCTGAAGGCGTAGTCGAGCCGCGCCTCCTCGCGCCGGTCGCGTTCCGCCAGCGCGCCCGGCAGGGCGGTGGTGAGAAGCAGCAGCGCCACCCCCAGTCCCACACCGACGGCGGTGAGCAGCGCCCGGATCCACCCCTCGCGTCCGCCGGCGAAGGCGAACCGGATGCCCATGGCCAGATCCCGGGCCCACCTCCGCGTGCTCATACGGCGCGCTCCATGTCCCGGGACTTGCCGTCGCGCACGACGATCTCGCGGTCGGAGTACGCGGCCACCCGCGCCTCGTGCGTGACGAGGACGACGGCGGCCCCCGAGGACCGGGCGGCTTCGGTGAGCAGTTCCATCACCCGCTCGCCGTTCAGCGAGTCGAGCGCACCGGTCGGCTCGTCGGCGAAGAGCACGCGCGGGTCGGTGACCAGCGCCCGGGCCACGGCGACCCGCTGCCCCTGTCCGCCGGACACCTCGCCGGGACGCTTCGCGCGGAGGTCGTCGACCTCCAGCCGCTCCATCCGGGCCAGCGCCGCCCGCTCGGCCTCCTTGCGGGAGGTGCCGTTCAGCCGCAGCGGCAGGGCGACGTTCTCCACGCAGGTGAGCTCCGGTACGAGCTGGCCGAACTGGAAGACGAAGCCGAACTCCGTGCGCCGGAGCGCGCTGCGCCCGGCGTCGTTCATGGCGGTCAGCTCGCGCCCGTTGTACGTGATCGACCCGGAGTCGGGCGGGACGATCCCGGCGAGGCAGTGCAGCAGCGTCGACTTGCCGGAACCGGACGGTCCCATCACGGCGACGACCTCGCCGGGGTGGATGGAGAAGTCGGCGCCGTCGAGCGCGGGGGTCGGGCCGTAGGCCTTGCGCAGGTCCCGGGCCGTGAGGAGGGAACCGGTGGGGTGGAAGGTCATCGGGCCACCGCCGCACGGAGCTTGTCGAGACGCGCCGCGGTCAGTTCCAGCCAGCGCAGGTCGGCCTCGAGGTGGAACAGGGCGTGGTCGCAGATGAGCTGGTCGGCGAGATCGCCCTTGCGTTTGCGGTCGGTGAGGATCCGCATGCCGCGCAGATGCTCCGAGCGCTGCGTGTCGAGGATGTCGGCCGCGTCGCGGCTGGTGAGCAGGGCCAGTACGACCTTGGTGTACAGCGTGGACTGGAGGTACGGCTCCGGCTTCTCCGGTGTGGCGAGCCAGCGCTCGACATCGGTGATGCCGGCCTCGGTGATCGCGTACCGCTTCCGCTCGGGGCCGCCCCCGGCCTCGATGCCGTCGACTTCGACGAGCCCGTTCTTCAGCAGGCGGGACATCGTCGAGTAGACCTGGCCGTAGTGGAGCGGCCGGTCGTGACCGAACTTCTCGTCGAAGGCCCGCTTCAGGTCGTAACCGTGGCGCGGGCCGGATTCCAGGAGCCCCAGAAGGGTGTGACCGATGGACATGCGGAGCACTCTACACACTGCGTATACACGGCGTGTATACGCAGTGTGTGCAGATCCGGGCGGAGGGTGGGAGAGCCCAGGTGGGGGCCGATTGTCACAGTTCCGCTACTGGGGCCGGCGCCCGTCGCCGGGTGGCTGGACGGGGGGCTGGGAGGGAGGCTGCGCGGGCGGACGGCCGCGGCGGGGAATCGGCCCGGCCTCACCCGGCAGCCGTCCCGCCTCCGCGAGGGCGCGCCGCAGCAGGAACTCGATCTGGGCGTTGGCCGAGCGCAGTTCGTCGTTGGCCCAGCGCGCCAGCGCCTCGTACACCGACGGGTCCAGCCGCAGCAGCACCTGCTTGCGCTGCGGCCGGCCCTGGGGGGCGGAACCCCCGGCGGGAGCCGTCACTGGTAGAGGGTCCCGGTGTTGAGGACCGGCTGGGCGGAACGGTCACCGCACAGCACCACCATCAGGTTGGACACCATCGCCGCCTTGCGCTCCGGGTCGAGGTCCACGATGTCCTGCTCGGCGATCCGGGCGAGCGCCGTCTCGACCATGCCCACGGCGCCCTCCACGATCAGCTGCCGCGCCGCCACGACCGCGCCGGCCTGCTGCCGCTGGAGCATGGCCGAGGCGATCTCGGGGGCGTACGCGAGGTGGGTGAAGCGGGACTCGATGATCTGCACGCCGGCCGCCTCCACGCGTGCGTGCAGTTCGACGGCGAGCTTCTCGGTGATCTCCTCGGCGTTGCCGCGCAGCGAGAGGCCGTCCTCGTCGTGGGCGTCGTAGGGGTACTCGATGGCGATGTGCCGCACCGCCGCCTCGGTCTGGGTGGAGACGAACTCGATGTAGTCGTCCACCTCGAAGGTGGCCTGGGCGGTGTCCTCCACCCGCCACACCACGACCGCGGCCAGCTCGATCGGGTTGCCGTAGGCGTCGTTCACCTTCAGCACGGCCGTCTCGTGGTTGCGGACGCGCGTGGAGATCTTGGTGCGCGAGGTGAAGGGGTTCACCCAGCGCAGTCCGTCCTGCCGGATCGTGCCCCGGTAGCGGCCGAAGAGCTGCACGACCCGCGCCTCGCCCGGCGCCACCATGTTCAGCCCGCACATCGCGAGGAACGCCGCGAGCGCGATCAGGACGCCGCCGACGATCAGTACGGCCTTGACGCCGGCCCCGCTGACGGCCGTGGCGGTGACGACCAGGGCCGTGCCGGCCAGCAGCCCGACCAGTCCGAGCAGCAGCGCGAACCCGCCGCCGATGCTGTGCGCCGTGACCTCCCGCACGCGCGGGGCCGGCATCTCGGGCACGTCGGCCGTCATCTGTGTGTCATGCGCGGACATGGGTGGTCCCCCCGTTTCTCCGGCGCCCACCGTGCGGGCGGCCGGCTAGCGTTGCTCTATCTTAGTGATATCAGATTATCCGATCTCGGCAACCCCACGCCCCTCCCGTACGTCGGTTCCGGTGGGACGGGTGCTGATTGTCACGCCCGTAAAGACCGGATCGGCAGGCCTTTGTCATACCTCCCGGTGTTAGCTTTCTGAGCTGACCTGAGCGGCGAACCCGTGTGGCGGCCGAGCACACACGAACGAAGCGGAGCGGAACGGACGCATGGGACGAGCGGAAGAAAGACGCGCACGACGGCGCGGCGGGCGCCGTGCGGCACCCGGGGGCCGCCGCTCGTCGGACGCGGCCGGCCGCACCGGCATACGCCGCTTCCTCACCTGGAAGAAGATCCTCGGCACGTTCTTCGGCCTCTGCCTGCTCGGCATGGGCGCCTTCATCGTGCTGTACATGCTGATCGACATCCCCGAGGGGAACGCCGACGCCGAACTGCAGGGCAACGTCTACGAGTACAGCGACGGCTCGCTCATGGCGCGCAAGGGCTACAACCGCGAGATCGTCGACCTGGCCAGGGTCCCCAAGGACGTGCAGCGCAGCTTCGTCGCCGCCGAGAACAAGACCTTCTACAAGGACTCCGGCGTCGACATCAGGGGCACCGCGCGCGGCCTGCTCAACACGCTGTCCGGCAAGGGCGCGCAGGGCGGTTCGACGATCACCCAGCAGTACGTCAAGAACTACTACCTGACGCAGGACCGGACCGTCACCCGCAAGCTCAAGGAAATGGTCATCTCCCTGAAGCTGGACCGGGAGAAGTCCAAGGACCACATCCTCGCCGGCTACATCAACACCAGCTACTACGGCCGCGGCGCCTACGGCATCCAGGCCGCCGCGCAGGCCTACTACCGCGTCGACGCCGAGGACCTGACGGTCGAACAGGGCGCCTACCTCGCCGCGCTGCTCCAGGCGCCGAACCAGTACGACTGGGCGATCGCCAGCGAGACCGGCAAGACGCTGGCGAAGGAACGCTGGAACTACGTCCTGGACAACATGGTCGAGCAGAAGTGGCTGGACCGGTCCGGGCGCCGGGCCATGGAGTTCCCCGTCCCCGAGGAGCCCAGGCCGGCCCCCGGGATGGAGGGACAGACCGGGTACGTCGTCGAGGCGGCCAACGACGCGCTGAAGCGGCAGCTCGTCGCCCAGGGCACCGCCGAGGACATGAACCGGGCCGAGGCCCTGGTGGACGCCGGCGGCTGGACCGTCACGCTCAACATCGACAAGAAGAAGCAGACCGCGCTCGAAGAGGCGGTCAGGACCCGGCTCACCAGCAAGCTGGACCCCGACAAGCGCGAGGTCGACGCCGACGTCCAGGCCGGCGCCGTCTCCGTGAACCCCAAGACGGGCGCGGTCGTGGCGATGTACGGCGGCGTGGACTACGTGAAGCACTACACCAACAACGCCACCCGCGACGACTACCAGCCCGCCTCCACCTTCAAGCCGGTGATCCTGGCCGCGGCCGTCGACCAGGACGCCGTGACCCAGGACGGCGTGCCGATCACGGCCGACACGGTCTACGACGGTACGAGCAGGCGCCCCGTGACGGACGGCTCCCGCAAGGTCGGCTTCGCGCCGCCCAACGAGGACGAGGTCGACTACGGCGACGTCACCGTGCAGGAGGCGATGAACAAGTCCGTCAACTCCGTCTTCGCGCAGATGGGC
Organism: Streptomyces sp. NPDC016640; assembly: GCF_043076215.1. Lineage (NCBI taxonomy): Bacteria > Bacillati > Actinomycetota > Actinomycetes > Kitasatosporales > Streptomycetaceae > Streptomyces > Streptomyces sp. NPDC016640. The sequence continues at coordinate 383,827 of NZ_JBIBRG010000001.1, read as the reverse complement.
ATCGACGTCGGCATGCCCGAGGTCGTCAGGACCGCGGGCGAACTCGGCATGGAGACCGAGGGCATGGACCCCCTGCCCGCCCAGACCCTGGGCAGTATGGGCGCGAGCCCGCTGGAGATGGCCGGCGTCTACGCCACCCTCGACAACCACGGCAGGAAGGTCACCCCGGCCGTCGTGAAATCGGCCGAGCACAAGGACCGCCGGGTCGGGTTCCCCGACCCGATCGGTGAGCGGGTCATCAGCCGCGAGGCCGCCGACACCGTGACCTCCGTGCTCACCGGCGTGGTCGACGACGGCACCGCCAGGCAGTCCGTGCGGGAGAACCCGCTGCGCGACGGCCAGCAGGTCGCCGGCAAGACGGGTACGTCCGACAACAACAGGTCGGCCTGGTTCACCGGCTTCACCCCCGGCCTGGTCACCTCGGTCGGCCTGTTCGGCGAGGACGCGAAGACCCAGGACCAGGTCCCCATGTACCGGGCGGGCGGCGTCGGCCACCGCGTCAACGGCGGTGGCTTCCCCGCCGAGATCTGGGCCGCGTACACCTTCGGCGTGATGGACGAGGTCACCGGGTTCGACCTCGACACCAAGCAGGGCGCGGCGGTGCGGCCGACGCAGCAGCCGTCGGACACCCAGTCGCCGTCCGAGACGCCCAGCGAGGAGCCCACGAGCGAGGCACCGACCACCGAGGCGCCGTCCATGACCCCGTCGAAGACGCCGACCTCGCAGCCGCCGAGCCAGACGCCGACCGCGGAGCCGCCGGCGACCACCAGCTCGCCCCCGCCGACCCCCGGCATCCCGGAGGACCCGGAGGACCCGGAGGGGAACGCGGAGGAGTAGACGAGAGGGCGGGGGCGCCCGGTGTGATCACCGGGCGCCCCCGCCGCGCCGTACGACCGCTCAGCCGTGGTTCAGCTCGAACCACACCACCTTGCCCGTGCTCAGCCGGGTCGCACCCCACCGCCTGGCCAGCCGGTTCACCAGGTACAGCCCGCGCCCGCCCTCGTCCGTGGCGCGCGCCTGCCGCAGCCGCGGCAGCTGGGGCACGTCGTCGCCGACCTCGCAGCGCAGCACGTCGGTGCGCAGCAGCCGCAGCGTGACCGGTCGCGTGGCGTACCGCACGGCGTTGGTCACCACCTCGCTGACCAGCAGCTCCACCGAGTCGCTCAGGTCCTCCATGTCCCAGCGGGACAGCGCCCGCCGGGCCAGGCGGCGGGCCCGGCCGGGGGCCGCGTCCTCCGGCTCCAGGAACCAGTACGCCACGTCGCTCGGCGCGATCCCGTCGAAACGGGCGGCGAGCAGCGCGATGTCGTCGTCCCGGTCGCCCGGGCCGAGCATGTCCAGCACCTCGTCGCAGAGGGCCTCCAGCGGCGGCGGGTGATCCGCCCCGGTCAGCTGCGCCGTCGCGGCGAGCTTCTCGCGCAGCTGCTCGATGCCGGTCCACACGTCCCGCAGCCGGGACTCCACCAGCCCGTCCGTGTAGAGCAGCAGGGTCGCCCCGGCGGGCGCGTCCAGCTCCACGGCCTCGAAGTCCACCCCGCCCACGCCGATCGGGGCGCCCGCGGGCACCCGCAGCACCTCGGCCCGGCCGCCCAGGTGCAGCAGGACGGGCGGCGGATGGCCGGCGTTGGCGATGGTGATGCGGTGCGACACCGGGTCGTACACCGCGTACAGGCAGGTCGCCATGCGGTCCACACCGAGCCGCTGCGCCTGCTCGTCGAGATGGTGCAGCACCTCCTGCGGGGGAAGATCGAGCCCGGCCAGGGTCTGTGCGGTGGTGCGCAGCTGGCCCATGATCGCCGCGGACGTCATGGAGTGCCCCATGACGTCACCGACGACCAGCGCGACCCGGCTGCCGGGCAGTGGGATCGCGTCGTACCAGTCGCCGCCGACCCGCGCGGTCTCCGCCGCCGGCAGATAGCGCGACGCCAGCCGTACACCGGTGCAGCGCGGCAGGTGCTCCGGCAGCATGGTGCGCTGCAGCTCGTCCGCGATGTACGCCTCCCGCCCGTACAGCACCGCCTTGTCGATGCCCAGGGCGCTGTGCGTGGCGAGCTGCGCGGCCACCAGCAGGTCGTCGGCCTCGAACGGGAGGCGCTCGGGGCGGCGCAGGAAGAGTGCCGCGCCGATCACCCGGCGCCGGCCGCGCAGCGGCGCGAGGATCGCCCGCTGCCCCTCGGGGACGAGCGGCGCGCCCTCCTCGCCCAGGAGCTCGGGCAGCGCGGCGCGGGCGGCCGGGGCGTCCGTGAACACCGGCCGTACGCCGCGCAGCACCTCGGCGAGCGCGCTGCCGGGCCGCACCGTGCACAGCTCCGCGCCGACCGAGTCCAGCTCGTTCGGCTCCGGCGGGGCGACCGGGGTGAACCCGCCCTCGGTGTCCCGCTCCGGCGGCAGCCGGTCGCTGCGGCGCAGCCGCAGCACCAGCGGACCGGTGGGCCGCTCGTCGCCGACCGGCAGCGGATCGCGCAGGTAGACCAGGATCGCGTCGGAGAAGGTGGGCACGGTGGCCCGGCACAGCCCCATCACGATCTCGTCCAGGTCGATGCCGCGGGCGATCCGCCGCGTCGCGGCACCGACGAACCGCAGCCGGTCCCCGTCCCGCCGCATCGGCGTCGGCCGCCCGGGCTGCGCCGCCTGGCCGGTACGGCGCTCCTGGCCGTCGGGACCCTGCGGCCCGTCCGGTCCCGCACCCGGCTGCACCGGGATGCTCTCGGCCACGGGCCGCGGCCGGTGCGCGTCCGGCTCGGCGCCCTGCCCGGCGCCCGGCTGGGAGTGCTCGGGCCCCGCCGGGTCCCGCTCCGTGTCGCCGGGCGTCACCGTGCCGGGGGACGTGGCCCCCGGCGTCCCCGGGGACGCCGCCCCGGGCGCGGTGGACTCACCGCCGGAGCGGCCCTGTACCGGTGAGGCGGACCCGGTGTCCGGCACCCGGGCCGGGGTGTGCAGAAGCGCCCCGCGGGGATCGGCGGGGTCCACGCCCGGCTCGGGGCGTTCGAAGGAGGTCGGCTGCTCCGTCACGCGTGTCGAGTCCATCCGTCCGGCGCACGCCGTGCGCGCGGTTCGTCCCGCCGAGACTCCGATACCCGGAACACGTGCCCCCGGAACGGAATCCCCGCGTGGTCAGAGGTTGTTCCTGTGTCGCCGGTCGGCCGTTTCCGGCCGGTACCGGTGTTTCCGTACCCCTCGCTCACGTCCTGCCGCCCCTCGGTGACGATCGGTCAAGCCCGGCGCGTACTCCGGTAATTGTTGCTCCGCGCCCTTGCGGAGGACGATCCTACGGTTCCCGACCGGGGCCGCAGCAAGGGTCTCACGAGGAGACATGCGCCGGAGTGCGGTCCCAGTCCTGTGGCAGTGACGGTACCGTCCAGGACGGGTTCGGGCGCCAGTTCTCCCAGCCGTCCGCGAACGGCGGCCCCCACGCGTCGATCACCTCCACCGCGGCCCGCCCGGCCGCGCGCACCCTCGCGGCCAGCGCGGGGTCCACCAGTCCGTCCCGCCGGGCCTGCGCGAACTCGTCCTCGTCCCGCCAGTGCCGGCTGCGGTCCGGGTGCACGGAGATGTCCAGGAAGTGGTCCTCGGAGTCCACCCCGCCGGCCCAGCGGGCCAGCGGTTCCTCCAGGTTCACGTACCAGTTCTTGAACCGCCAGTCCGGATCCCAGAACAGCCACACCGACCAGGGCTCACCGGGCCGGGCCAGCTTCAGCACACCGGTGCCGAACCAGCGGTCCCGCCGCACCGTGCGCGGCCTGGTGTACCGGGTGCCGAGCGGCTCCTGGTGCACGGGCGTGCCGTCGGCGAGCACCGGCTTCACGCACTCGGTGCCGGGCGCCAGCCACACGGCGAGCAGGTCCCGGTCGTCGCGTACGACCGTGACAGGGCGCGCGATGTGGATGCGCGCGCCGCCGTTCTCCCGGTACCGCCACAGTATGTGCGTCCCGGGCGCCCAGAACCCGGCCGTACGGTCCGCTTCCCCGCGTCTCATCGTTCCGCCCTCTGCCATGCGCAGATATTAGGTGCCCCGGGCATACGACGCTGCGGCGCCCGTCACGGTTCTCGTCCGGCGCGCGCGGCTCTACGGGCGGGTCATCCGCAGGACGTCCAGCGCCTCGTCGAGCTGCTCGGCGGTGAGGTCGCCGCGCTCCACGTAGCCGCCCTCCAGGACCACCTGACGGATGGTCTTCCGCTCGGCCAGCGACCTCTTGGCGACCTTGGCGGCCTCCTCGTAGCCGATGTACCTGTTGAGCGGGGTGACCACGGACGGCGAGGACTCGGCGTACTCGCGGGCCCGTTCGCGGTGCGCGACGATCCCGTCGACCGTGCGGTCGGCGAGCAGCCGGGAGGCGTTCGCGAGCAGCCGGACCGACTCCAGCACGTTCTTCGCGATGACCGGGAGCATCACGTTCAGCTCGAAGTTGCCCGAGGCGCCGGCGGTGGTGACGGTCACGTCGTTGCCGATCACCTGCGCGCAGACCATGAGCACGGCCTCCGGGACGACCGGGTTGACCTTGCCGGGCATGATCGAGGAACCGGGCTGGAGATCGGGCAGGCTGATCTCCGCGAGCCCGGTGCGCGGTCCGGAGGACATCCACCGCAGATCGTTGGCGATCTTCGTCAGGCCGACGGCGATGGTCCGCAGCTGGCCGCTGGTCTCCACGATCCCGTCCCGGGCGCCCTGCGCCTCGAAGTGGTCGCGCGCCTCGGTCAGCGGCAGTCCGGTGACCCGGGCGACCTCCTCGATGACGGCGGCGGAGAAGCCCGGCGGGGTGTTGATGCCGGTGCCCACGGCGGTGCCGCCCAGCGGCAGCTCGGCGAGGCGCGGCAGCGAGGCGTTCAGCCGCTCGATCCCGTACCGCACCTGGGCCGCGTACCCGCCGAACTCCTGGCCCAGGGTCACGGGCGTGGCGTCCATCAGGTGCGTCCGCCCGGACTTCACCACGTCGGCGAACTCCCCGGCCTTGCGTTCCAGCGCGGCCGCGAGGCGCTCCAGGGCCGGGATCAGATCGCGGGTGACGGCCGCGGTGGCGGCGATGTGGATCGACGACGGGAAGACGTCGTTGGACGACTGGGAGGCGTTGACGTGGTCGTTGGGGTGCACGTCCCGCCCGAGCCGCTCGCTCGCCAGGGTGGCGAGGACCTCGTTGGCGTTCATGTTGGACGAGGTCCCCGAGCCGGTCTGGAACACGTCGACCGGGAAGTGCTCGTCCCACCGGCCCTCGGCGACCTCACCGGCCGCCTCCCGGACGGCCTCGGCGATGTCCGCGTCCAGCACCCCGAGCCGGGCGTTCACCTCGGCCGCGGCGCCCTTGATGCGGGCCAGGGCCTCGATGTGGGCGCGTTCCAGGCGCTGTCCGGAGACCGGGAAGTTCTCCACGGCGCGCTGGGTCTGCGCGCGCCACTTGGCGTCGGCCGGGACCCTCACCTCGCCCATGGAGTCGTGCTCGATGCGGTAGCGCCGGTCGTCGTCCGTGGTCGTCATCGTCTTACCTCCGAGGAGTGACAGCAGTGGTGCCGGCCGAGCGTATTCCCGGAGGGTCCCCGCCCCGCCGCGGGAGAAGCACGGCGGGGCGGAAACGAGGTGGAGCGGGGTCAGCCGCCCTGGAGGGTGACGTCGTCGACGGCGAAGCCCGTCCGCAGGGACGCGTCCTCGCTGCCGGTGAAGGTCACGGTGACCTGCCGGCCCGCGTACGCCGTCAGGTCGACCGAGCGCTGCACGTAGCCGCTGCCGGCGTCGGCGTTGGACAGTGTGGCGAGCGTGGTGCCGTCGGCCTTCACCGTGAACCTGTCGTACGGCGTCGAGCCGGACTCGTCGGTGTCGATGTGCAGCCAGTAGTCCAGCGCCGCCCGGGTGCACCCGGCCGGCACGGTCACCGTCTGGGCGAGCGACTCGGTGCGCGTGGCGCCGTACCCCGCGAGCCGGGCGAAACGGGTCCCGGAGTGGGCGGACCGCCCCGCGTGCGCGCCGATGGTGGCGGTGTCCCCGGTCCACGGCGAGGTACCGCTCTCGAACCCGCCGTTGGCGACGGCGGCGGCGGTGTCGCAGCCGCTCGTCCCCGTCTGCACGGCCTGCTGCCAGAGGGTGTACGCGATGCCGTCGGACGCGCGGTCGAGGCCGGTGGTGTTGATGTTGGTGAGGGTGTCGCACGACCGGTGGTAGCAGGGGTCGTAGGCGCTGCCGGCCGTACCGCCCCACTTGGCGGCCTGCGCGGACGTCTTGCGGGCACTGGCGCCCATCGCGTAGCCGGAGGTCGGGATGCCGTACTGCTCGAAGGGGTAGTCGTCGCTGCGCCCGGCGCCCTCGGTGTTCTCCTCGGGCCGCAGCCCGAGCGAGTCCCAGTACGCCTTCATGGGGGCGGCGGCGGACGAGGTGATGTGGTTGACGAAGTAGCCGCCGTTGACGGACGCGACCATGTCGAAGTTGTAGTACGCCCTGATCCTCGCGCGGTCGGTGGAGGACAGCGAACGGACGTAGAAGTCGGACCCGTTCAGGCCCTGCTCCTCGTCGGTCCACCAGGCGAAGCGGACCCGGTTGCGCATCGACGGGTTCTGCCGTGCCAGCGTCAGGGCGTTCTCCAGCAGGGCGGCCGAGCCGGAGCCGTTGTCGTTCATGCCGGGGCCCGCCGAGACGCTGTCGAGGTGGGCGCCGAACATGTACACGTTGCCGGCGTCGCCGTGCGGCCACTCGGCGATCAGGTTGGGGCCGGCCCCGCTGGTGCAGCCGGAGGTGCACGGCTGCTCGGTGACGGTGTAGCCGGCGGCTTGCAGCCTGCCCTTCACGTAGGCGACGGAGTCGCGGTATCCCTGGCCGGTGGAGCGGCGGTTGCCGCCGTTGCGTCCGGCGATGGCGCTCAGTTCGCTGAGATGTCCCCTGACCTTGGTCACGTCGACGTCGGGCGCGGCGAGGGTGTCCGCGACGGGTACGGAGCCGGCGGCCGCGGCGGGGAGTGTTCCGCAGCCGAGCACGACGGCGAGCGTGACGCTCGCCACGGCGAATCTTCGTATCACTTCGTCTCCTCCGGGAGGTGGCTGTGGGGTGAGCCACTCAGGGCATGGCATGTGCATGCCGGAGCGGCGAAAGACTCACAGCGGCGAAGGAGACAGTCAACGGAACGGGCGGGAGGACGGCCAGGTTGTCCGAAAGAAGCACAGCCGTTTCGCTATGCGGACGGTGAGCCGGCCCCTCCGGCGTTCGAGGACGAGGCCCGTCCAGGGCCGGAGGGATCCGGGGCACGGCCCCGGGGACGGGACAGGAAGGGAAGGCAAGGGGAGGGAAGGCAAGGGGAGGGAAGGGGAGGGAAGGCAAGGGGCGGCGGGGCGAAGCACACCCCGCCGCGCCCGGGGCGCCTACGCCGGCCCCGGCCCCCGCACCGGAATGCTGGTGAACGTCGGCTGCGGCGCCGGATCCTGGAAGAAGTCGTTGCCCTTGTCGTCCACGACGATGAACGCCGGGAAGTCCTCGACCTCGATCTTCCAGACCGCCTCCATGCCGAGCTCCTCGTACTCGACGACCTCGACCTTCTTGATGCAGTCCTGCGCCAGCCGCGCCGCCGGTCCGCCGATCGAGCCGAGGTAGAAGCCGCCGTGCGCGTCGCACGCGGCGGTGACCTGCTTGCTCCGGTTGCCCTTGGCCAGCATCACCTTGGAGCCGCCGGCCGCCTGGAACTGCTCCACGTAGGAGTCCATGCGCCCGGCCGTCGTCGGACCGAACGACCCGGACGCGTATCCCTTCGGGGTCTTCGCGGGGCCCGCGTAGTACACCGGGTGGTCCTTCAGGTACTGCGGCATCTCCTCGCCCGCGTCCAGCCGCTCCTTGATCTTGGCGTGCGCGATGTCACGGGCCACGACCAGCGGGCCGGTCAGCGACAGCCGGGTCTTCACCGGGTACTTGGTGAGCTCCGCGAGGATGTCGTCCATCGGCCGGCTGAGGTCGATCCGCACGACGTCGCCGGCCTCGTCGAGGTGCTCGTCGGTCGTCTCCGGCAGGAACCGCGCCGGGTCCGTCTCCAGCTGCTCCAGGAAGACGCCCTCGGCGGTGATCTTCGCGACGGCCTGGCGGTCGGCGGAGCAGGAGACGGCGATCGCGACCGGGCAGGACGCCCCGTGCCGCGGCAGCCGCACCACCCGCACGTCGTGGCAGAAGTACTTGCCGCCGAACTGCGCGCCGATGCCGATCCTCTGCGTCAGCTCGAAGACCTTCTCCTCCAGCTCCTTGTCCCGGAAGCCGTGGCCGAGCGGGGACCCCTCGGAGGGGATCCCGTCCAGGTAGTGCGCGGAGGCGTACTTCGCGGTCTTCAGCGCGTACTCGGCCGACGTACCGCCGACGACGATGGCCAGGTGGTACGGCGGGCAGGCGGCCGTGCCCAGCGAACGGATCTTCTCCTCCAGGAACTTCATCATGGAGGCCTCGTTCAGGACGGCCTTGGTCTCCTGGTAGAGGAAGGACTTGTTGGCGGAGCCGCCGCCCTTGGCCATGAACAGGAACTTGTAGGCGCCGCCGTCGGTGGCGTACAGCTCGATCTGCGCCGGGAGGTTGGAGCCGGTGTTCTTCTCCTCCCACATGGTCAGCGGCGCCATCTGCGAGTAGCGCAGGTTCAGGTTCCGGTAGGCGTCGTAGACGCCCCGGGACAGGGCCTCCTCGTCACGGCCCCCGGTCAGCACGTTCTGGCCGCGCTTGCCCATGACGATCGCCGTGCCGGTGTCCTGGCACATGGGGAGCACGCCGGCCGCCGCGATGTTCGCGTTCTTCAGCAGGTCCAGGGCGACGAACTTGTCGTTGCCCGACGCCTCGGGGTCGTCGATGATGCGGCGCAGCTGGGCGAGGTGGGCGGGGCGCAGGTAGTGCTGGATGTCGTGGATCGCCTCCTCGGCGAGCCTGCGCAGCGCCTCCGGCTCCACCTTGAGGAAGGTCCGGCCGTCGGCCTCGAAGGTGGAGACACCTTCGGAGGTCACCAGCCGGTAGGGGGTGGTGTCCTCTCCCATGGGGAGCAGATCGGCGTACTCGAACTCAGGCATCTCGCCCATTCCTCACTCGACGGAAGACCGCCCGCCTCCTTTGGCGGGCGGCCACCAGCGTATGACCTGCCGTCGGCGCCGGGCCTGTGAGGTTGTCCTCAGTTGTCCCCGCCGGAGGGTAGTCGCGATCTATCGCGTTTCGGTACGCTGTTGTCGTGGACCTTCAGAAGCACGCCCAGCAGCCGGACACGGCGCCGCGGACGGCCGAGCTGCGCGCCTCCGACGCCGACCGGGACCGGACCGCCGACCTCCTGCGCGAGGCCCTGGCCGAGGGGCGCCTGACCGCCGACGAGCACGCGGAGCGCGTGGAGGGCGTGCTGGCCGCCAGGACGGTCGGGGAGCTGGAGGTGTTCGTCCGGGACCTGCCGGCAGCGCATCGTCGGCGCGAGGCCCCGGTCTCCGTCCCCGGCCGCCCCGGCGCCGGCGCGATCCCGCTGGACCCAGACGACAACGTGGTCGCGGTCTTCGGCGCCGCCTCCCGCAAGGGCCGCCGGCGGACCGGCCGCCGCATCCACGCGTACGCGGTCTTCGGCAGTGTGGAGATCGATCTCAGCGAGGCGCTGTTCGACCATCAGCAGGTCGTGATCAAGGCGTTCGCCGTCTTCGGCAGCGTCGAGATCCGCGTCCCGGAGAACGTGTCGCTGCGCGGCATGGGCGGCGGCGTCCTCGGCAGCTTCGAGACGGACACGCTGGACGCGACCGACGCCGAGGCCCCGGTGGTCTACGTCGACGGCTGGGCCGTGCTCGGGAGCGTCGAGGCGCGCGCCAGGCGGGGCAGGCTCGTCGCGGACATCCTCGACAAGGTGCAGCGCACGGTCGACAGGAGCGTGCGCAGGCATCCGGGCCACTGACCCCGGCGCACCGGCATGGGGGGGAGCCCTGTTCGGGACTCAGTGCATAGGCGCGCGTACATCGGGTAAGCCTTGCTGCATCGTCTCTCGCTCGCGAAGCCGTCGTCAGGAGTAGACCCGTGCTGCAACCGCCGCATTCGTCCCTGCAGGTAGCCGCCGTTCCGGACCGGCGAGCGGCAGCGCGGGAGAGGGACCAGGACGCCCCCTGGCACACCGAGGCGGTGTGCCGGCGTGACGAGGCGGGGCTGTTCTTCGCGCCGTCGAAGGAGCCCACCGCCGCCCGGCTCTCCCGCGAGGAGGCGGCCAAGCAGGTCTGCGCCCGCTGCCCGGTGATGGTCGAGTGCCGCGAGCACGCCCTGCTGCAGCCCGAGCCCTACGGCGTCTGGGGCGGCCTGACCGCCGCCGAACGCCGGGTGGTCCTGGCCCGGCGCCGGCGCCGCGAGGTGGAGCTGAAGAAGGCCTCCCGCGCGACGGGCCGCATAGCGGCGGCCGGTTAGCGCGTACGCGAGCGAGCAGGGCACCCTCTCCGCACAGAGGGTGCCCTTCTGTCACAGGGGACGTTCCTCCCCGGGGGGCGGGCAACCGCCGCGGCCGGCCGGGGAGCACTGCCCGGGCCCGCCCGCGCTCCGCGCGGCCCCCGGTGCCGGCGCGCGACCGTCCGCCGTCACTTGGCCCGGTCGAAGTCGATCGCGCTGTACGCCCGCAGCTTGCTCAGCCGGTGCTCGGAGTCGATCCTGCGCACCGTCCCCGACTTCGACCGCATCACGATCGAGTCCGTCGTGGCGGTCTCCGACCGGTACCGCACCCCGCGCAGCAGCTCACCGTCGGTGATGCCGGTGGCCACGAAGAACACGTTCTCCCCGGAGACCAGGTCGTCGGTCGTCAGCACCCGGTCGAGGTCGTGCCCGGCGTCGGCCGCCCGCCGCCGCTCCTCGTCGTCCTTGGGCCACAGCTTGCCCTGGATGGTGCCGCCGAGGCACTTCACGGCGCAGGCCGAGATGATGCCCTCGGGGGTGCCGCCGACGCCGAGCAGCAGGTCGATGCCGGTGCCTTCGCGCAGCGCGAGGATCGAGCCGGCCACGTCGCCGTCGGAGATCAGCTTGATGCGCGCGCCGGTCTCCCGGATCTCCTTGATGATGCCCTCGTGCCGCGGCCGGTCGAGGATCACCACGGTGACGTCCTCGGGCGTGGCCCGCTTGGCCTTGGCGACCCGGCGGATGTTCACGTTGACCGGCGCGTCGATGTCGACGAAGTCGGCGGCCTCCGGCCCGGTGACCAGCTTGTCCATGTAGAACACGGCCGAGGGGTCGAACATCGAGCCGCGCTCGGCCGCGGCCAGTACCGCGATGGCGTTGGTCATGCCCTTGGCGGTCAGCGTGGTGCCGTCGATCGGGTCGACGGCGATGTCGCACTCGGGGCCGGTCCCGTCGCCCACGCGCTCCCCGTTGAAGAGCATCGGGGCCTCGTCCTTCTCGCCCTCGCCGATGACGACGACGCCGTTCATCGAGACGGTGGAGACGAGGGCGCGCATGGCGCGCACCGCGGCGCCGTCCGCGCCGTTCTTGTCGCCGCGCCCTACCCAGCGGCCGGCGGCCATCGCCGCGGCCTCGGTCACCCGTACGAGCTCCAGGGCGAGGTTGCGGTCGGGGGCCTCGGAGGGGACATCGAGTTCGGACGGCAAGTGATGGTGTTCGGTCATCGGAGCGCACCTTTCTGTACGACGACGGCCGGATGAGGGTTTGGGGCACGACTCTATCGCCAGGCAGACAGAATGAGCAGGGCCCCCCACGGATGAGCGCAGCGGGTACCTGCGACGATAGGGGGCGTGGCAGGAACGAGCAGCATGCAGAAAACGGCCCGGGACATGATCCTCTCCCTGGTGCTCATCGTGCTCGCGGCGGGAGTGGTCTGGCTGTTCATCCCGCACGAGGACGGCGAGCCCCCCGTCCAGCGGGTCGACTACCGGGTCGACCTGCTCACGGCCCGCCGGGCCGCCTCCTACCCCGTGGCCGCCCCCGAGGGGCTGCCCGACGCGTGGAAGCCCACCTCGGTCCGCTACCGCGGCGAGGACTCCGAGGCCTGGCACCTCGGCTTCCACGCCCCCGACGGGGAGTACGTGGCGGTCGAGCAGTCCGCGGGCAAGCGGGTGCCCTTCATCGAGGACGCCACCCAGGGTGCGGAGAGGACCGGGTCCACCCAGCGGATCGACGGCGAGACGTGGACGCGCTACGAGGGCGGGCACTACGACGCGCTGGTGCTCGAGGGCACCGAGGGTTCGACCACCCTGGTGACGGGCACCGGGTCGTTCGACCAGTTGACGACGGTGGCCGAGGCGCTGCGCACCGAGTGACCGGGTGACCGGGTGACCGGGTGACCGGGTGACCGGGTGACCGGGTGGGCGCAGGGGGCGGGGCCCCGTCGGATCGGCTGATCCGACGGGGCCCCGCCCCCTGCGTGCCGTGTGCGTCCTCAGACGGTGGTGACGACCTGCTCGTACTCCAGGCGGGGCGAGCGCGGGAACCAGGCGTCCGGGCCCGGGCGGCCGATGTTGACGACCATCAGCGGGGTGTGGTCGTCGTCGAGGAACTCCTTGCGCAGGCCCTCGAAGTCGAAGCCGGTCATCGGGCCGGCGGCCAGGCCCGCGGCGCGCACGCCGACGATGAAGTAGGCCGCCTGGAGGGCGGCGTTCAGCGCGGCGGCACCCTCACGGGCCGGGCGCTCGCTGAAAAAGGCGTCCTTGGCCTGCGGGAAGTGCGGGAAGAGCTGGGGCAGCTCCTCGTGGAACTCGTTGTCCGCCGACAGGATGGCGACCAGCGGGGCGGTGGCCGTCTTGGGCCGGTTGCCTTCGGCCATGTGGGTGACGAGACGCTCGCGGGCCTCGGGGGAGCGGACCAGCGTGACGCGCAGCGGCGACTGGTTGAAAGCGGTCGGGCCGTACTTGACCAGGTCGTAGATCGCCCGCACCTGCTCGTCGGTCACCGGTTCGTCGGTGAACGTGTTGGCGGTGCGCGCCTCGCGGAACAGCAGGTCCTGGGCGGCGGGGTCAAGAACGAGAGACATGCGTGAACCTTCTCGGGGATACGTCGGTCCGCGGTTCCGTCGGGGGGCGCGGACCGGTTGACGCGTTCGACCGTACGCCCATGAAGTTCAATGCTCAACTAAACCTGGAGCGCGGTGATCCACTTCACAGATCCCGTCCGCTCCCGGCCCCGTGACGGCCCAGGGGGCTACTCGGCCCTCCCGGCGTCCTCCGGCTCCGCCTCCTGCGCGAGCGCCGCGTCCAGCCGGGCCCGCGCCCCCTCCAGCCGGCGCCGGCACACCCTGGCCAGCTCCTCGCCCCGCTCCCAGAGCGCGAGGGACTCCTCCAGCGTCGTACCGCCCGCCTCCAGGCGCCGTACGACCTCGATCAGCTCGTCCCGCGCCTGCTCGTACCCGAGTGCCTCGGACCGTGCCGCCGTCTGCTCCGTCTTGCTGGTCATCCGCCCACCCTATGCATCGACTCGGACAGTGAACTCGCCCTCGGACACCCGCGCCCGCAACACCTCGCCGGCCTCCACCTCGCCCGGGGCGCGCACCGCGTGCCCGTCCTCCCGCTGCAGCACGGCGTACCCGCGCTTGAGCGTGGCGGCCGGGGACAGGGCCACCACGCGCGCGTGCGTGTGCGTGAGCTCGGAGTCGGCCCGGTCCAGCTGGTGCCGCAGACAGCGCCTGCCCCGCTCCAGCAGTGCCGTGACCTCCTCGGCCCGGGCGTCGGTCATCCGGTACGGATCCTGTACCGAGGGCCGGGCCAGCGCCTGGGCCAGCCCGCGCTCCTCCCGGTCCAGCAGCGCGTGGACACAGCGCCGCGCGCGGTCGCGCAGCATCCGCACCCGCTCGTACTCCTCGCCCACGTCCGGCACCACCTTCTTGGCGGCGTCGGTCGGCGTGGAGGCGCGCAGGTCGGCCACCAGGTCCAGCAGCGGACTGTCCGGCTCGTGCCCGATCGCGGACACGACCGGCGTGCGGCAGGCCGCCACGGCCCGCACCAGCTGCTCGTCGGAGAACGGCAGCAGGTCCTCCACGCTGCCACCGCCCCGCGCCACGACGATCACGTCCACGTCGTCGACCGCGTCCAGCTCCTGCACGGCCTGGACGACCTGCGGCACCGCGTGCACCCCCTGCACGGGCACGTTGCGCACCTCGAAGCGCACGGCCGGCCAGCGGCGCCGGGCGTTCTCCAGCACGTCCCGCTCGGCGGCCGAGGCCCGCCCGCACACCAGCCCGATCAGCCGCGGCAGGAACGGCAGCGGCTTCTTGCGCTCCGGCGCGAACAGCCCCTCGCGCGCCAGGGACTTCTTCAGCTGCTCGAGCCGCGCGAGCAGCTCCCCGACCCCCACCGGCCTGATCTCGGCGGCCCTGAGCGACAGCTGCCCGCGCGGGGCGTACCACTCCGGCTTGCAGTGCACCACCACCCGCGCGCCCTCGCTCACGACGTCCGCCACCGCGTCGAACACCTGCCGGTAGCAGGTCACGCCCACGGAGATGTCGTGCGAGGGGTCGCGCAGCGTCAGGAACACCACCCCGGCGCCCGGACGCCGCGACAGCTGGGTGATCTGCCCCTCGACCCACACCGCGCCGAGCCGGTCGATCCACCCTCCGATGAGCCGCGACACCTCACCGACGGGCATCGGCGCTTCCGCGGACGTGTTGACAGCCATGACCAGAGAGTAGTGCGCCCCACCGACAACGCACCGTGACCGAGCCCCCGGACGCGGCCCTTACGATGGGACGCATGACCGCTTCGCCTGGCCGCCGTGTCCTGCTCGCCGCCCCCCGTGGCTACTGCGCGGGTGTGGACCGCGCCGTGATCGCCGTCGAGAAGGCCCTGGAACAGTACGGGGCCCCCGTCTACGTCCGGCACGAGATCGTTCACAACAAGTACGTCGTGCAGACCCTGGAGAAGAAGGGCGCCGTCTTCGTCGAGCGGACGGAGGAGGTCCCCCCCGGCAACATCGTCATGTTCTCCGCGCACGGTGTCGCCCCCGTCGTCCACGAGGAGGCCGAGCGCGGCCGGCTCGCCACCATCGACGCCACCTGCCCGCTGGTCACCAAGGTGCACAAGGAAGCGGTCCGGTTCGCCAAGGAGGACTACGACATCCTCCTGATCGGGCACGAGGGCCACGAGGAGGTCATCGGCACCTCCGGCGAGGCCCCCGACCACATCCAGCTCGTCGACGGTCCGGGCGACGTCGCCAAGGTCGAGGTCCGTGACCCGTCCAGGGTCGTCTGGCTCTCCCAGACCACCCTCTCCGTCGACGAGACCATGGAGACCGTCGACGCCCTCAAGGACAAGTTCCCCCAGCTGATCTCGCCGCCCAGCGACGACATCTGCTACGCCACGCAGAACCGCCAGCTCGCGGTCAAGCAGATGGGCGCCGAGGCCGACCTGGTGATCGTCGTCGGCTCCCGCAACTCCTCCAACTCCAAGCGGCTGGTGGAGGTCGCCAAGCTCGCCGGCGCCCGCGCGGCGTACCTGGTGGACTTCGCCGACGAGATCGACGAGGCCTGGCTGGAGGGTGTCTCCACGGTCGGCGTCACCTCGGGCGCCTCGGTGCCGGAGATCCTGGTCGAGCAGGTCCTGCAGTGGCTGTCCGAGCGCGGTTTCGAGGACGTCGAACTGGTCAAGGCGGCCGAGGAGTCCATCATCTTCTCCCTGCCGAAGGAACTCCGCCGCGACCTGCGCGAGGAGGCCGCCGCCCTGGTGGCCGAGCGCGGCGGCACGGGGGCGGGCTCCGGTGCCGGGGCCGGCTCCCGTGAGGGTTCCGCGCAGTGACGGTGGGACGACGGTGGCGGTCACGGTGATCGGGTCCGTGTCCGTGCGCCGTCCGTCGTAACGTAGGGCCATGCAGATCTTCGGCGTGGACATCGGCGGATCCGGGACCAAGGGTGCCCCGGTCGACCTGGACAAGGGGGACCTGGCGCAGGAGCGCTGCAAGGTCCTCACCCCGCACCCCGCGACGCCGGACGCGGTGGCCGACGCCGTCAAGGAGGTCGTGGACCACTTCGGCTGGAGCGGGCCGGTCGGCGTCGCCTTCCCGGGCGTCGTCACCGGCGGCGCCACGATCCGTACGGCGGCCAACGTCGACAAGGACTGGATCGACACCGACGCGCGCGTACTGCTCGGCGACCGCCTGGGTGGCCTGCCGGTGACGGTGGTGAACGACGCGGACGCCGCGGGCGTCGCCGAGATGCACTTCGGCGCCGGCCGCCACCACCGGGGCACGGTCGTCCTGCTGACCTTCGGCACCGGCATCGGAAGCGCCCTGTTCGTCGACGGCGTCCTCGTCCCCAACACCGAGCTCGGCCATCTGGAACTGCACGGCCACGACGCGGAGAAGCGGGCCTCCAGCAAGGCGCGGGAGGACGAGGAGCTGTCGTGGGAGGACTGGGCGCAGCGGGTGCAGGAGTACCTGGCCCACGTGGAGATGCTGTTCTCGCCTGAGCTGTTCGTCATCGGCGGCGGCGTCAGCCGCAAGGCCCACAAGTTCCTGCACCACATCGAGGGGATCAAGGCGGAGATCGTCCCGGCCGGCCTGCAGAACAACGCCGGCATCGTGGGAGCGGCGATGCGCGCGGCGACCGGCGCGTAGGCACGCGACCGGCGCGTAGGCACGCGGCGGGCGCGTAAGCGCGCGGCGGGTGGACTCGGGGCCGGCTCCGTGCGGCGGGTGGCTCAGCGGCGGGGCCGGCTCCGCGGGGCACTCCGGTCGGCCGTGCGCAGCCGGCGGACCCGCCGCACCAGCCGGACCCTGCGGACGAGCACGATCACACCCGCGACGAGCGTCCCGCCGTAGAGCCACCCGGCCTGCGTGGCCAGGCCCGTCACCAGGCCCGTCAGTCCCCCGAGCGTGCCGTCCCCGCCGCCGTCGGCGACCGGCAGGAGCCCCAGGGCGAAGGCGATCGGCACGACGATGGGCGCAGTGAGGAGATCCCCCTCGCGCAGCCACACCGCGGTCAGCGCGCACACCGGCAGGAACAGCACGCCGTACACCGTCTGGGAGCCCCCGAACAGCGTCTCGGCCAGCAGCCCGAGCGTCAGCATCAGCAGCCCGCAGAACAGGCCGCCGCCCAGTCCGGTGAGCCGGGGGCCCGGCATCCTGCCGGACGCGGGCGGGGGAGCGGGCCGCCGCGGCTCCCGGGCCGGCCGGGGGGACCGGGCGACCCCGCCGCCGGCTGCCCGCCCCGCCTGCGGCGGCAGGGGCGGCCCGGGCTCGGGCGTCCTCCGGGCGGGCTTGGGCGGACCGGGCGCCGTGTCGCGTCGCGGTCCGTACCGGGCGGGTCGCGTCCTGTGTTGCTCCACTGGACCAACTTAGGTCGTTTTATGTGCCGAACGGTCCGTCAGACACGCCGGGAAGCGAAGTGGGAGCAGGCGTTCGACGGATCGGCGGGCCGGTCGCGGGCACGCCGTAGACTGGTGGATCGGCCACGCAGCCCAGCCGGCCGGTCCCCGCCTCCATCCTCACGTACGGGAAGTCGCAACGTGTCGCTCACGATCGGAATCGTCGGTCTGCCGAATGTCGGCAAGTCGACCCTGTTCAACGCCCTGACCAAGAACGACGTGCTGGCGGCCAACTACCCGTTCGCCACGATCGAGCCCAACGTCGGCGTGGTCGGCGTCCCCGATCCCCGCCTGGCCCGGCTGGCCGAGATCTTCAAGTCGGAGCGCGTCCTGCCGGCCACGGTCGACTTCGTCGACATCGCCGGCATCGTGCGCGGCGCGAGCGAGGGTGAGGGGCTCGGCAACAAGTTCCTGGCGAACATCCGCGAGTCCGACGCGATCTGCCAGGTCATCCGCGCCTTCAAGGACGAGAACGTCGTGCACGTCGACGGCAAGGTCTCGCCGAAGGACGACATCGAGACGATCAACACCGAGCTGATCCTCGCCGACCTGCAGACCATCGAGAAGGTCCTGCCGCGCCTGCAGAAGGAGTCGCGGATCAAGAAGGACGTCGTGCCCAAGGTCAAGGCGGTCGAGGAGGCCAAGGAGATCCTGGAGAAGGGCGACACGCTCTTCGCGCACGGCATCGTCCAGGGCACCGAGCGCAACGAGCTCCTGCACGACCTGCACCTCCTCACCACCAAGCCCTTCCTCTACGTCTTCAACGTCGACGAGGACGAGCTGACCGACGAGGACTTCAAGAACGAGCAGCGCGCCCTCGTCGCCCCCGCCGAGGCGATCTTCCTCAACGCCAAGCTGGAGGCGGACCTCGCCGAGCTGGACGAGGAGGACGCGATGGAGCTCCTGGAGTCGGTCGGCGCCGAGGAGCCCGGCCTCGCCACCCTCGCCCGCGTCGGCTTCAACACCCTGGGCCTGCAGACCTACCTCACCGCCGGCCCCAAGGAGTCCCGTGCCTGGACCATCAAGAGGGGCGCCACCGCCCCCGAGGCCGCCGGTGTGATCCACACCGACTTCCAGAAGGGCTTCATCAAGGCCGAGGTCATCTCCTTCCCCGACCTGGTCGAAACCGGCTCGGTCGCCGAGGCCCGCGCCAAGGGCAAGGCCCGCATGGAGGGCAAGGACTACGTCATGCAGGACGGCGACGTGGTGGAGTTCCGCTTCAACGTCTAAGACGTTCGGCGAAAGGCCGTCTGACCTGCGACGGAGCGGGTTGGGCGGCTTTTGCTGTCCGCACAGAGTCCGCAGCGTGCTGGATGAGTCGGGCACGCCGCGCTCGCCGTCGCCCTCGGCAAGGCGGGGCTGGTCGGCAGCCCGGAGGACGACCCGGTCCGCCCGCTGATCGAGGCCGTCGAGGCACAGACGGTCGCACTGAACCGCGTCGGCGGCAACCTCAACCAGATCACCGCAGCCATCCACCGAGGAACGGTGCCCGAGCGCGCCGAGGCGGTGCTGGACCGCGTCGAGCAAGCGGCCGAGAGCAGCTACCGGCTGATCGACCAGCTCCTGGCGGAAGGCACCGCGCATGGTTCCTGATGTCTCCACCGGCTCCGACACCCGCGGACTGATCGTCTACCTCTTCGGCCCCGGCCGCCGCGACGAACACACCGACCCGCACATCGTCGCCGCCTGGGACATGGCCGGCGCCCCCGACCCCGGCCGCGACCCGGCAGCCACCTATTCCCAGCTCGCCAAGCGCCTCGACCACCACGTCGATCTGCGCACCCGCGAGCTGGGCGGCAAGAAGCCACCTCAGCACGTTTGGCACTGCCCGTCCTCAAGCCCTCCTAAGTTGAGTCTCAACTTCTACCCGCACCCAGGTAGTCGGGCCACACAGCACACCCTGATGCCCTCGCTGCTCGTGGCAGCGAGGGCATCAGTCGTCAGGCGGCGTGGACTGTGGGTAGCTGCGCGGCCCACTTCGTCACCTCGGTCAGGTGCTCGGGCTGAAGCCCGAGGTGTGGGTCGGGCTGAACGAGGAGGGTCGGCGTTCCTCTGGCGGTGCGCCCCGCCGCCCAGGCGTGGTCGAGGCTGGTGAAGTCGTCGTCGATCCAGACGACGGGGGCGTCTGCCAGCCAGGCATCGACGTGGTCGCGCTTCCACAGGTAGCCGTTGGGGTGGCTGGTGGTGATCTGGGGACGCGGCAGGTCGACGTGCGGCAGAGGCGGGAGGTCGAGGAGCGGTCCGATCAGGGTGGTGGCGTCCTGCCGCCAGCTGGTGCACCAGACCGGTGTGACGAGACCCGTACTGATCACATCCATGAGCGCGGGGCCGTGGCCGGGGTCGAGCCAGACGGTGACCGGGTTGTCAGCGCTGCGGTCGGCGGGAACAACGTCGTGGCGGGCGTGCGTGGTCGGGGTCGAGCCGTGTTCGTCGGGGAAGGGTATGAGGACGCCGTCGATGTCGAGGAGCAGGTAGGGCGGGCGCATCGGTTCCTCCGGGGAAAGTGGCGCGAATGGCAGGTCAGAGCTTGCGGGCGCGGATCAGCAGGGTGGTGGGCCAGTGGCCCATGCGAGGGTCGTGGAACTCCTGGGCCGAGATAAGCCAGAAGCCCACCCGGCTGAGGTGTCTCTCCCAGCGGTTGGTGTCGAACTCCCAGCGGGCGATGGGGAGCCGGGTGCGGTCGGGGAGGGTGATGTAGTCGCGGCGAGGCCGGTCGTCGCCGGAAGGGCTTCGGCCGCCACGCTGCGGGTGGGGGACGGAGAAGGCGAGCACGCGGCCGGGCGTGAGGCGTTGGGCGATGGCCGGGAGCAGGAACTCGGGAGCGACGAGACCGACGGCGCCGAAGACGGAGTAGATCGCGTCGAACTGCTCGTCAGAGGCGTGCAGGAAGTGCAGGGCGTGACCGGCGACGAAGGTGAGGTTGTTCAGCCGTCCGTAGTGGGAGCGGGCGCGGCGGACTTGTAGGCCGACCAGGTCGACGCCGGTGACGTGGGCGCCGTGGCGGGTGGCGAGGTGGGCGGCGTTGTGGCCGGGGCCACAGCCGAGTTCCAGGAGGCGCTTGCCGTGCAGGTCGGGGCCGAGGATCTCTGCTCCGGGGCCTTGGCCGGGTCTCGTGGTCCATTCCATCCGGGCGGGTACGGAAAGGGGTTCGGCGAGCCCGGCGGTGCGTTGGAGGGCGTGGGCGTGCCAGGGGGATGCCTGGGCGAGCACGTCAGATCTCCAGGAGGTGGAGGACGTCGGTGAGGTGGCGGCGGACGGCTTTGATGTAGGCGGGGTCGGTGGCCGGGTCGTTGATCCAGCGGATGGCCTGCTCCATGAACCACTCGACGGCCCACATGCGGTGCCAGCCCAGGGCCCAGTTCTCGGCGGTGAGCCCGCCGCGCGGGGCGAGAGCGTCGGGGGTGCCGCCGGCGGTGACGTACTGCTCCAGGAAGACGCGCAGGCGCACGGGGTGCGGTGGCTCGATGGTGCCGTGCCAGCTGGCGAGGTCGAGCAGGCCGGGGCCGGTGAAGGCGCGGGCGAAGTCGAGCAGCCGCCACCCATGCTTGCCGATGTGGAGGCTGGTGTGGTGGAACTCGGAGTGCACCCAGCCGAACGGCGCCAGCGTTGCCCCGGCCGAGCGGGCCTCGGCGGCCTGGGCGATCCGGTCGAGCGCGCCCTCGACGTCGTCGGCGTCCTGCCACCGGTCGGCCTTGCGCAGCCGTTCGAGATGCTCCAGTGCCTGGGCCGGGAGCGTGCGCAGCCGGTCCTGGTCGAGGACGGGCAAGGGCGGAGCCGTGCGGGTGCCGTGCAGGACCACAGCCGCGGCAACGCCGTCGAGGTCGTCGGCCTCGCGGACGGACGGCCCGAGGTTCTCCATGAGCATGCCGAGCCAGCCGTCCAGGACTGCGGAGGCGTGGACCTGGGGAACGGGTACGCCGAGGGTGTAGGCCAGGCGGAGGGCCTGGTCCTCGCTGTCGAAGGGCTTCTTGGCGTACTTGAAGATGGCCGTGGTGCCGTCGGGGAAGGTGACATGCTCGACGCCGGACATGGACCACACGCGCACCTCCTCCCGTACGGCGGTGGCCTGGCCGGCCACGGTAAGCAGGTTGTCGAGGAGTTCGGCGCTGGGGTTCGTGGTCACGTGGGGGCTCCAGGGAGATGGTGGCGTCCGGGGCGGGCGAGAGATGCCAGCCCGCCCCGGAGCCTGATCGGGTGGGGTTACGCGGCGGGGTTCACGCGGTGGGCGTAGACCTGCTCGAGCCAGCCCGCCTTGAAGGCTGCGAGGTCGTCGCGGAAGTTGGCCATCGAGGCACCGTAGGGCGCGACCACTCCGCCGGACTGGTCCGGCACGGACTGGCAGCCGTGCACGAGCCGGCCACCGAGCGCGGCGTGGGCCTTGATGGACTCGATCCGGCGGTGCTCGTTGAACCAGCCGCCGTGGTAGACCTCGTCGAGCATGCCGCCCATCTCATCGTCCAGATTGAAGACGACGGAGGTGGCGGCGGGGAAGAACCAGCACGGGCCGACGTTGGAAATGTGCCCGTCTAGCTCGACCTTGTTGAGCGCCATGAGTGTGGCCGCCTCGCGGAGCATCCGCAGGTGGTCGGCGGTGATCTGCGGCAGGCCGAGGCTGGCCAGGTGCTCGTCACGGAAGAGGTAGGCGTACACCTCGTACGCGGTGGCCAGGACGCGGGCGGCGTCGGAGGTGGCCTCGCCGTGGTGCTTGATGAAGTCGAGCGCGAGCTGCTCGACCGCGCTTTCGGTCGTCTCGTCTGCACCGAGAAGTTGGGACTTGACCAGCTCCCAGTCGGCGACGAGCCAGGTGTTCGACTCGAAGCGGAAGAAGTACTCGGCCGGGTCGATGGTGATGCGCCGGCCGTCGACCTGGATGCCGGGCAGGCGGCTCCAGCGCGGGTCGAACGCCTCGGGCAGCTCGACCGTGATGGCCGTGATGTCGATGGTGGTCACCGTGTCTCCGTCTCTGTTCGTCCGGACGCGGGCATAGGAATGCCCGAGCCCGGTGTGGGCGTAAGGAACTTCGGGGCGCCGCCCGGACCAAGGGGGAGCCTGGATCACGGTCGCGCCGTTCCGGGCGGCTACTGATAAGTGAACCTGTGCTCACGCTCAGTGGGTACGGTGGAAGGCAGTTGAAGCGGTATACGCGGTTTACAGTTCCGGAGTGGAGGCGATCGTGGCGACGCAGAGAGACCCCAACTCCCCTCTGCGCGACGTCATCGCGGCGGTCGACTGCACCTACGAGGCCCTCGCCAGGGACGTGCGGCGTATCGCGGCCGAGAACGGCGAAATCCTTCAGACCAACAAGTCGGCCATCTCGCATTGGGTGAACGGCACCCGCACCCCTTCGGGCAGGGTGGGTCAGTACCTGGCCGAGGCGCTGTCCCGCCGAGCGGGGCGCACGATCACCCAGACCGAGATCGGCCTCCAGACCGGTGGTGACGAAGAGCCGGCGGAATCCGACCCCGTCCTCGCCGCCACCGACCTGGGCCGCGCCGACGTCGAGCGCCGCCGCTTCCTCGCCATCGCGGCCTTCACCACCGCCGGCGTCGCCATGCCGCTCGGATACGACCACGAAGCCACTGCCCGCATGCTCCGCGCCCGCACCGGTACGTCCATGGTCGGGGCGGAGGACGTGGACGTCGTACGGCAAATCACCACGGCCTTCAGTGCCGCCGACGAGCGCCTCGGTGGCGGACACGGCCTGACCACCGTCACCGCGTACCTCGCCGACACAGCCGCCCCCATGCTGCGCGGACGCTTCCCCAGCGAAGCCTTACGCCGGGCCGCCTTCGGTGCCGTCGCCGAACTCGCCTACCTCGCAGGGTGGAAGCACCACGACCTCGGCCAGGAAGGCGCCGCCCAGCGCTACTACCAGGTCGGCTACAAGCTCGCCTGCGAAGCCGACCCCCACGGCCACGCCGCCTGGATGATGCGCGCCCTCGCCCACCAGGCCCTGAGTCTCAAACAGCCCCACCACTGCGTCGACCTCGTCGAAGGCGCCCTACGACGCGGCCTCGGCCACGTCGACGGCCAGACCGAGGCCCTCCTCCACATCACCCACGCCCGCGCCTACGCAGCCACCGACGAGAACCCGTCGGCCGCACGCGCCCTGCTCGCCGCCGAGGACGCCCTCCTACGAGACGACGGCCCCCAGCCCAGCTACTCCCGCGTCAGCGGCCCCGCCGCCGGCACCGTGGCCAGCCACACTGCCCGCACCCTGACCGACCTCGCCGACCACATCGGCACCGAACAGCAGCACCGCGACGCGCTCACCCGCTGGGACCCCGACAAATACAAGCGCGTCCACGCCCTCACTCACGCCGACCTCGGCGACAGCCTCGCCGCCCAGGCCCGCGCCGACGAGGCGGTCGCCGCCTGGACCCAGGCCCTGGTCCTCATGGAGGGCATGACCTCCGACCGCACCCGTAAGGCGATCACCTCGATCCGCTCCACCCTCGCGGTCTACCAGCGCCGCCGCGTTCCCGGCGCCGCCGATCTCGCCCGCCGCGCCCGCGAGGCCCTCGCCTAACATGCCCAACAACCCGCCCGACGAAGGGAACACCGTGACCCAGCAGACCGACGATCAGCCGAAGGGCCTGAAGCCGGCGCTCGAATCCATGACCCTGCTGGTCGCCGCCGTCATCGTCCACGACAAGGCCACCAACCGTGTCGTCCTCCTCCAGCGCAGCGAGAACGCCAAGTTCGCCCAGGGCATGTGGGACCTCCCCGTCGGCAAGAGCGAACCGGGTGAGCCCATCACCGAGACCGCCGTCCGCGAGCTCTACGAGGAGACCGGCCTTACGGTGAAGCCCGAGTCCCTCAAGGTCGCCCACGTCATCCACGGAGCTTGGGGCGTGGAGGCCCCCAACGGCTTCCTCACCGTCGTCTTCGCAGCCCACGAATGGACCGGCGAACCCGAAAACCGCGAACCCCGCAAGCATTCCCAGGTCCGCTGGGTCGATGCCAACGCCATCCCCGACGCCTTCGTGGACACCACGGCCAGTGCCCTTCACCACTACCTGAACCACGGTGTGGAGGTCTCCCTGGACGGCTGGCCGGCAGAGTAACTGATCGTTTCAGAATGATCGCGAGAGCCGCCGCAGGCAAATGATCGAGCAGGCGAGTTCGAGGAGCCCTTGGTGAAGGTCTGCCCGGTACTCGTAGCGGATGCGCAGGCGCTTGAACTGGTGCAGCCAGGCGAACGCGCGCTCCACGACCCAGCGCACTTTGCCGAGTCCGGAGCCGTGAGCGATGCCGCGTCGGGCGATCACCGGCTTGATGCCGCGTTTCCACAGCTGGCGGCGGTACTTGTCGAAGTCGTAACCCCGGTCGGCATATAGGCGCTGGGGCTTACGGCGGGGCCGCCCTCGCAGACCCCGGATCGGTGGGACCGCGTCCAGCAGCGGCAGGAGCTGAGTGACATCATGTCGGTTGCCGCCGGTGAGGTGACGGCCAGCGGGGTGCCGTGGCGGTCGACGATCAGGTGGTGCTTTGAGCCGGGGCGGGCGCGGTCGACGGGCGAGGGGCCGACGTGATCCCCCCTTTGAGGGCCCGGATGTGCGAGCCGTCCACGGCGCAGTCGTCCAGGTCCAACAAGTTAGCTCGACGCAGTTCGGTCAACAGTGCGCATGGAGGTGAGGCCAGACGCCCGCCTCTGTCCAGTCCCGCAGGCGGCGCCATGCCGTCACCCCGGAGCAGCCCACCACTTCACTCGGTACGTCGCGCCAGGCCACGTCCTTGCGCAAGAGGTAGACGATGCCGGCCAGGGCAACCCGGTCCGGCACCGGGCGCCGCCCAGGGTGGCGAGGCCGTCGCACGGGCCGCGCTGGCAAGAGCGGGGCTATCCGGTCCCACAGCTCGTCGGGGACAAGGTTCGCGATCACGATGCTGAAGCTTGCCAGAGAACCCAGTTGAGCAGCTCGGGCTGGCTGGACATACTCCCCGGATGGCCAACACCAGGAGCGAAACCGCGGAGCAGGGTTGGGACGGACCCTTCTACCGCGTCCGCACAGATCGGTTCGAGGCATCGTTCGTACCCAATGCGGGCGAGCCTCTGGACAGCATCTGCAACGTCGACGTCGAGGTTCGGCTGACGGCGGACGGCTCACTCTGGAGCGCGACCGTGTTCACGCTCGCCGAGGTCGAACGCATCATGGACAGGTGGTCCCATACCGGCGAGGCCCTGGACGGCCGCTACTTCTGGTGCTCCGACGGCCTCATCGTCCGGGATCCCGGCATCGACAACATGACGCAGGTGCTGGCCGGCCTGCTCGACGACGGCGACTTCACACAGGTTCTCCAGCGACTCGACAACGAATGATCGTCCAGCTCTCATTCTGAAACGATCAGTAAGTATCACGCTGCTCCACCTCGTACCCAAAGACCCGCACTTTTCGCCTTCGCCGACTGCGAGCGAGGCTGCGCAGGCCAGGCTGCGGCAACTGGTGCCCGAGGTGTTGGGCGGATACGACGTCTGGGATATCCCTGGCACTGCCTCCATCGTCCCGGCGTAGGTGGCCGACTCAACAGTCAACTGATCACGGAGAACACGGTGTCAGCTTGTGTACAGGGCCAAATTGAGTACGACATAGCTGTGGTGCTCGCGTCCGTGCGGTGAGCGGACGGTTGACACGAGGACCTCAGCGGTGATCCGACGGTTCGCGTAGGCGCTCAGCAGGCTGGTGACCTCGTGATCCACGCGCGCCGTGATTACGCCCCGGTCGGCCGTCTCGATCTCCACCGTTCCCCGCAGTACGCTGCCGCCGACGAGCCTGCCCGCCAACCGTTCCGAGTGCTCCTCGGGCTGCGCGGCGCGCAGCGCGTCCCGGCACCGCTGGGCGTTTCTTGAGCCGAGGCGGGAGGCACGCACACCGTTGTACGGCGAACTCCAGGTCAGGCTGACATCGGTGCCCGAGTCAGCGAGTACCTCTGTCAGGTCGGCAAGGCGGTTGAAGACCCGCCCACCCAGGGGCAGCGCTGTTTCGATCACCGCGTCGATGGCTCCTGGGCCGGCCTCCGCCCGGTCAGTGATGTCAAGGACAGTTCCCATCGCGCGGTCCAGCAACGACTCCGTCGAGGCCACCTCCGGTAGCGGTAGCTCGTCCTCGTCTGTCGGCGCTTCCTCCAGGACCATGCCGTACGACGAAGGAAAGGTCGCTGCAGCGTAGAGCCGTGTTGCTTTTCGGACGGCTTGCGGCAACGGACCGTAGTCGTGTGTGGGGCGACTCTCATCGAGGGCATGGGCGACGGTGGTGACGGCCTCCTGGAAGAGGGTCAGCCACTGTCCGAGTACGGACGACTCCATGCGATGTTCCCGGACGGGCGTCCCTTCGAGAGCCAGCCGGAGTGATCGCCTAGCCGTACCGGCTTCGGCGCTGCTGGTTGTACATCCCACGGTCTTCAGTAGCTTGCGCCGCTGTGCTGCAGCGAATTCATCTGCTGACCGCACCGGATGATGACCGTCTGCTTTGCCACGGTTGGCCTGCATCCAGGCCCTCAGGGCCTCCTTGTCCGAGGGGTCGGGCAGGTTCTGCGGACTGTTCACAGCAGCACCTCCACATATCCTCGCCGGGCCCTCTCGGGGATACCGTTTTGCCCGCTCCGGCAGCGCTGCCAGACCTCGTCATAGACCCCGAGGCTCTCGAAGACCTTGTGGTCGCTGGGTGCCATGGCCCCAGTCACCCCCAGGGAGCGGAAGTCCTCCGTCTCGGGAAGGCACAGGACATAGGCGTCCACTCGCATGGCATGGCGCGTACACCAGTCCTTGGTACCCAGATTGTCAAGGTAGTCAACCGTGTCGGTGTCCGCCATCGCCCGGGCGTATGCATCTGGAGGTATGAGGTAGGTGACGTCGACGTCCTCGGGATCCACTTTGCCGCTGACGAAGCTTCCGGCGAGCCATAGCCGACCCACTGCTCCGGTTGTGAGTTCCACCATTGCGTAGTGGGTCTGTAGTTCTCCGAAGAGGTGGCCGCGCGTGGACGAGTTCGTGAAGTACGCCGCCTTCACCAGTTCCGACTCGACTTCGTCCCAGGTCAGCGGAAACCTGCCCGGGGGTGGACACTCCGTGACGGGATCGAATGTGGGTAGCGGTGACATGCAGGCCCTTTGGTCAGGTGGTGAACGCAGAGTCAACCTAATGGATCTCTCGGTGATGCGTGGACCGAATACGTGAACGCGTGGCAAAGCCGCCGACCCGCAGGAAGCCGGGAAGGTAGCCCTCCACGTCAACCGCATCGGCACTTCCCGCCGTATGGCTTTTCACAACGCATGGTGAAGATGCTGGAGGAGAAGCCCCGTCTGTCTGACGCTTACGCCCGTCGCAGCGCCATGACCGAAGCCACCCCGGACGCGGTCGACGTGTCGGACGCCGAGTCGGCTCGACGGACCGCCAAGGAGGAACAGGTGCGCCTGGGCATGACCGACGGGAGGTCCACGGCACCCGAACGAGCGACAGGGAAAACGGCGGCTCACCGGTGCAGTCGCCGACGGGATGGTCCTGGTGCCGTGTATTCCCGGGTCGGCGAAGGCCCGCCGGTCCGCAGGGCGTTCGTAGACGCCCGTCGGAGGCCAACGCGGTCAAACGGTGAAAAGCCTGGTCAGAGGCTCGCGTGGGGCTCCGCCGCAGGTCAGGGTCGAGGCTCGGACCTTCGCTTCAACGTGCAGCGGGTGCTCTATTCCACATCGATGACTTGGCAAACATGCAGGTCATGAGGGGCTCGACCTAGAAAGGTCGGGCACTTGGTCAGTTCCCGCGCGGGGAGGGTGCTGGGATGCCGGGGCTCCAGTGATGGTTCGTGTCCCGCTTTTCTCCTCCCCGCGCTTGCCCAGGTCTCGGGACAGGAAAGGGCTTCCCTGCCGAGGTGTGCGGTGAAGGGAAGTCCCGGAGAGCCGGCCGCCTATCGGATCAGCTCCCGTACTCGTCGTCCTCGTCCCATGCGCGAGGTGCGGCGGGCCGGTGCTGGCTGTGCGAGGTGTCGCGGAAGTGTGGAGGTGCCGTGTCGCTCTCGCTCCTCTCCCGCTGGCCTTGGTTCCGTTCGCCCGCGTCGGCATCCGGGTCCGGGGCCGCGTTGGTGAACGGCGAGCCCTCGGGGTCCGGGAAGCGCGGCGACCAGGGTCCCGTGTGGTCCCCTTCGCTCGAAGACCTGCCCCCCAGCCCTTCGTCGTCGCCCTCGTCGGGCGCTGGGAGAAAGGTCCGCCTGATCTCCTGGGCGGCCTCGTCCAGCCCTTCCTCTTCCAGGCTCCGCACCACACGGTGCACAAGCACCGTGTACCCGTCCATGTCCGACTTCAGGCCCGCCGCCGCCAGCAACAGGCGCAGCCGATCCGAGACCCCTACTTCCTCCTCAGGGTCGAACACCCCTCCTCCCTGGCCGTGTCCGTCCCACAGTTGGCCCCCGACGGTCGCCTCGCTCCGCGCGCCCACGTGTGGTACGAGCAGGTGACGGAAGAGCTCGGGCACCTCCTCGTCATTGGCCGCCGCCGCGATCTGGGCGAGCGGGCCGATCATGCCGACCGCCTTCTCGATCTCGTTCTCGTGGCGGGCGAGCCACCACACCACCGCGCTGCCCGCGCTCTTGAGTACGTCGTCACCGAGGTAGCGCCGCTTGTTGCGCTCGTGCTGACGCTCGTACTCCCAGACCTCCTCGTCCTTACGGAGGTCGTTCAGCTTCCGCAGGCGCTCGCGGTCGGCGGGGGCGAGGGTCAGCGTCACATCGGCCGCGCGGGCCTTCACCCGTCCGCTCCGGTCGGGGAGCGGGGCGCTCAGCTCCCCCTCCAGGAGGTACCGCGCGAAGCTCGCCCGGCCGGGCTCCTCGTGGCGGACGATCTCCAGGGCCCGGCTGACGACCGAGGACACGGCGAGGGCCGGGGAGGCGCCGTCGGACCGGCCGGCGTGGTTGGGGACCGGCCTCCACCACACAGTGGCGGAGAAGAGGAAGTCGTAGCCGTCTGCCGCGCTTGGCAGCGCCGCGTCGATCACCCGCGTCTCCTGGTACGGCTGCTCCGCCGGCGCCGCGGGCGGCACGGGTTTCCCGGGCTCGTACGGGCCAGCCGACGCGCGGCCACCACTGAGGACCGTCATCACGAGCAGCAGGGAGCCCGAGGTTGTGACCATGAACATGAAGCCCCACAGCCATGGCGACCAGTGCAGGAGGTTTCCGAGCACAGCCGGTGTGAGGCTGCAAAGAGCTACGAACAGCAGGCTGGTAAAGCGGTGTCTCATCGTGCCTCTTCCGTGGTCCGTGGTCCGGCGCCTGCACGCTCCGTATTCTCCGTGCGGGCGTATTGCGCGTGGTCGATGTGCTGCCAGAAGAGGGCGGCGACGCCCGCCCGGGACGGATGGCGTGCGAGCCCCGCCCAGCCGCAGGTGATGACGTAGAGGCGGTGGAGAGTGACCGTGCGGCCGTGCGTTGCCCCGACCATCACGCCCAGCGCCATTTCCCGCGTACTGTCGCCCGCCACGGCGCTCAGCCAACTGCTCACCAGCAGGTTCCAGAGCTCCGTCGGCGGCTGGGAGAACACCGTCTCCCAGCCCAGGAACAGGTCCGGCCACGGCGGCGGGTCCGGTGCCCGGTCGCTCCTCAACAGCTCCGTGAGCAACCGGAGGTGAGGCTCCGCCTTACGCGGCTCCCGACGCGTCCGGTCCCGCAGACGGTCGATCAGCAGCCGGTAGAGCCGGCGGTCGCGGCTGGCGAGGCCGAGAAGTGCCTCCCGGGCCTCGTGTGCCGCCTCTCCCTTCCGTACGGCGAGGTAGTGGAGCCGTACCATCGCCTGATCCGGGTGCGTTGCGCCGAGGCTCTGTAGGCAGGCGACGGTCAGGACGCGGGCGAGACCGTCCGACAAGGAGCCGGAACTCACGCACCTGTACATGCGCTTGCGGAACCACCCTCCGAACCTCTCGTGACTGAGCCCGAGTTCGAGGGCCGCCACGGCTCGCGGGTCGCAGGACGCCCCGGTCGAGCTGTCCGCCCAGCGGACCGCAAGGTCGAAGAGGTGGTCGGGCCGCCCGACGGCCAGAGACCGCCCACCGAAGCGGACGATGACGTTCACCCGGTCGTCGGTGGTCAGACCGTGCAGCCCGGCGGTGTGGCCGATCCAGTCCCTGAGATCGTCGCGTACTCCGGGGAAGTTCGCCCAGAAGTACGTCCGTACTGCGTCGGCGTAGGCCAGCCGCTCGAAGCGGAGCCGTCCGTCCGGGTCCCGCTCGATTCCGAGCCCCGCCAACCGCTCCCCGAAATCCGTCCGCGCGAGTTCGGTCGTAGCCTCCTCCTCGTGCCTCACCGTCCTCATCAAGCCGTGCCACGCCTCGTAGACAATGTCGGCGCTGGCCTCCTCGAACATTGCCGTCGCGAGTAGCAGGGCCCGCTCGGGCGCGGTGCGGACTGAGGCCACCTGCCGGCCCACTTCACCGGCGCGGTCGGTCACCGCGTGCATCGCCTGGTCGAGCCATCCCGCGAAGTCGGCGCCGAACCGGCCGCTGTCGCGAGCGGCCCTCACCAGCCCTGCGAACCGCGCCAGTTCCCGCATGGGAGAGCGGTTGTACAGGCGCTGGAGGTCGGCGCTCCCCAGGTCCGCGGGGCGGAAGGCCATCCGGTCCATGCGGAGGTACCGGGTGACGACGGCGACGCCCCGGGGGCGCTCTAGCGTCACCGTGTGCGGTTCGAGGCCCGGCGCGTGGGCGTGCTCCATGCCCGACGGCAGGACGACGACCATGTGGGCCCCCGCATCCTGGACCTGTGACCGGCGCACGACCAGGTGGCGCTGGACCTTGGCGTACGCCTCCTCGTCGCCGATCCCGGAGAGGTCGAGGAGGAAGCGGTCCCCCTCACCGGGAGCGAGTGGATTCTCGTCCTTGCCCGTGACGGGAAGCTCCTCGAACCGGGCCCCCTCCTCGTCGGAGCCCCCGTCCTCACCGACCCCGTGCAGCAGCATGATCGCCGCGGCGCGGCGGCCGCTGCCGGGCGGAGCCTCCAGCAGCACCACCGATCCGGGTTTCTCCAGGCGATTGGCGGCGACGCGATAGTTCCGTGGCGGAACGAACCGGTCGGCCAGGCGTATCCGGTCCTCGCGGGTGATCCGGAGGGCCTCGACCCCTTTTCGGGTCATCCAGTCCGCGCCGACGCTGTAGAAGACGTACTGGTGCCCCTCGCCGTTGTTCACCGGGGCGCGCGGATCGTTGATGGTGACGCGGTCCTGTCCGGTCATCGTCCGTCGTCCGAGCGTCGGCGCTCACGCTCGAAGCGCTGGTGGACCGTACCGCTGTTGTCGCCCGCCGTGAACTGGACCCCGGTGTTGTCGCCCTGGAAGTGGGGGGCGTTGTACTGGTGGCCCCGACCGGTGTTCACGGGACCCTGCGGCTCGTTGACGAAGGTGCCCAGGTCCCCGTTGAGGTTTCCGATGCCTCCGCGCACGCGCTGCTCGACGTCGCGCGTCCGCATCCTGGTATGCCCGGCGGCCCGGGCCGGCTTCTTGCGAGACTTCACCTCCGCCCGCTCCCGCGCCGCACGGGCGTCGCGGTCCTCTGCGCCCAGCTCTGGCAGCAGCCGGGCGAGGGTGTCGCTGAGCGACGTCAGGTCCGACTCGGCGTTGCGGTGGTCGAACCGCCTGTACTGGCAGTCTGCCAGTTCCCGCAGGTCTTCCGGGAGGACGGAGGGGTCGATCCGCGTGGCCTTTCCGACGAGCACGGGGATCACCAGGATCCCGCGGTCGAGCGCGGTCTGGATCTCACGACGGGTCCAGTCCTGTTCGGCTTCGAGGGCGGGGCGGCCGTCGGCCCCCTGCACCTCCGCCCAACGCGGACCGATCACGACGAGAAGTGCCTGGCACTCCTCCATAGCTCTGATCAGTTCCACCGGGAAACGGCGCCCAGCCTCGATCGAGTTGCTGGCGAAGAAGATCCGCTCGTCGCCGAACCGGCGGGAGAGCTCTCTCGCGATCATGGTTGCGGCGTTTTCCACGTCACCTGTGCGGTAGTTGACGAAGACGTCGGGCATGAAGGTTCCCTTCGTGAGAGGAGGACGGAGACGCATGGGTATGGGCGCGAGGGCTGCAGACAGGGCTCCGGGGCTCTGGTCCACCCGGGGCATGAGGCCCCCGACCGCGTGACGGCACGGTGCGTCCACGGAAGGGCGTACGGATGGAGGTGCGCCGCCCGGCGCTTCACTGGTCGCGGGTAGCCCGAGGAAGGCAGGGCACGGCGTGACACGTCGGGCGGGGACCAGAGGGTCCCGTCGGGATCGTGGGATCCGGAGGGCCGACCGGACAGACCAGCGAGCCGGACGGCTCGAGGAGCCGGCATCGGTCGTGGAAGCGGTATCAGTCGTGCGCGGGGGCGAGTACCCGTGCCAGCGCCGGTTGCAGATCGTGTACGGCCCGGCTGCTCCGGAACCGGGAGAGTTCCCGCGCGAGACGCCGGACGTCGCTGTTCACCGTCGCCGAGGGCACGGCCGGCATCATCCCCAGGAACTCCCCGGCGATCGCGCACGCGTGCTCGGCCTCTCCGGAGGCGGCGTGGGCCAAAGCCCTGCGGAAGCCGTACCGGGCGCGGGTGCGCAGCGCGTGCGCTGGGAGGCGGCGGCACTCCCGGTCGAGGACCTCGGCGGCGTCCTTGGGGCGACCGAGGTCGTACAGGCACCAGCCGGTCGTCATCGCCGCCGGATCGCTCACGTGGGTGGTGCCGATCACGGGCTCGGCGCCGCTGCGGGCGTCGTCGCTATCGAGCAGTTCCCGCGCCCTGTCGAGACTGCGGAGGCAGTCGTGTTTGTCGCCGATGAGCGCGTGTCCCTGCGCCTCCCGCTGGGCCGCGAGTCCCCGGATGCGCGGCGGGAGTTCGCTGCTCTGGGCCCGCCGGGCCAGGGCGACGGTACCTGCGGCGTCCCCGTCGTAGAGCGTGACAAGGGCGCGTCGCACGAGCGCGTAGGAACCGAGGTACGGATCGCCCCCGGCGTGCGCCAGTTCGGCGGCCTCACCGGTCCAGCCGAGAGCCGCGCCGCTGTCCCCGGCCTCCTGGGCCATCCAGCCGGTGAACTCCGCGAACCGCGACGCGAGCAGGAACCCGGGGGCACGAGTGGCGGACGGGGCGCCGGCGGCCAGCCCGGCGACCGTGCGCGTCTGCGTCTCCAGTAGGGGAAGCAGGGCCTTCGGCGCGGTGGACTGGCCGAGCTTTCGCAGTTGGTCGAACTGTGCGCGGAAGGAGGGGAGGAGGGGGTCGACGGCAGCGGGCGCCTGACTGCCGAGTTTCAGGCCGAGGTCGATCAGCGCCCCCGTACCCGCCGAGAGGACTGCCCGGCGCCCGACGAGCCAGAGGTTCGTGGCGGCGGGCGTTTCGGTGGTGTCCGAGTCGCTCTCGGGGCGGACGGCCAGGCGC
Source organism: Streptomyces sp. NPDC016640 (assembly GCF_043076215.1). NCBI lineage: Bacteria > Bacillati > Actinomycetota > Actinomycetes > Kitasatosporales > Streptomycetaceae > Streptomyces > Streptomyces sp. NPDC016640. The sequence continues at coordinate 350,229 of NZ_JBIBRG010000001.1, read as the reverse complement.
CGCAGCTCGCCGTTCGCGCCGAGGAAGGCGTCGCACCGCTGGGCCAGTTCGGGGGATGCGGAACGTTCCCCGCGCTCGACCTTGCTGAGGTGCCCCTTGTCGTAGTTGAGCGCTACGGAGAACTCGGTCAGAGTCAGCCCCGATTCCTGCCGTAAACGGCGAAGTTCCGGGCCGAAACGTAAAGGTGTGCTCATCGTTAGCCTCCCCCTTGAACAGTGATCGTGAGAGTTGTGCGCTCCCACAGGGAACTTTCGTTCGACATTCACTGGCCGATGCGAAGGCCGACGACGAACACCTGTTGCGACCGCGGCGTTTTGCTTCGCATCCGAGGGCGAGTCTGGCATGGGGCGTGCCTCAAGAATCGGGGTTCGGTGGGGTTGCCCGTTGCCTCTTCTGACGAGCTGCAGAAGGTGGCGGCGGGGAAGCGACCCGGTCGGTGCGTGATGTTGAGCAGGCGGTGCCGGGTGGGCAAGTCACGACTGGTCGAACAGCTTGCAAAGCGGTCCGGAGCCCCGTTCTTGTTCTACGCGGCAACCTGCGCGTCCCCTGGAGATGACCTTGGACAGTTCGTCTCAGGACGCCCAGGCGTCGAAGCTGCTGATGGCGCGGCTCGTGGCCGCCGCGTGGTCGGAGAGCTGGGATGCCGCGTTCGATAGCGCGGGTTGTCCGAGTCCTTCCTCGTGACGTAGCGCTCGATCACGTAGCCGTAGCCGATCTCCTCGGGGTGCTGGGACGGCATCGGTCACCTCTCCGGGTACAGGTCGCTACGGTCGATCCAGGTGGGGGCGACGAAGACGTTGTCGCCGACGGGGGCCTCGGAGGCTTCCAGCAGGGACCAGGTGCGGGACTCTTCGACCAGGTGCTCCCAGGGCGCGGTCCAGTCGAGTTCCCAGTCCAGGGCGGTACCGGAGATGCCGTACGTGCTGCTGGCGTCCAGGTGCCAGAACTTGGAGTAGAGGATCACCTGGGCGTGGTCGGCCAGGTCGTTGATGATCTCGGTGAAGTGGGCCGAGGGCCAGCCCGGGGCGTCGTCTGCCACGGTGGTGCGTAGGTGCGCGGTGAGCGGCGGGACGACGGGGGTGCGGGCGCCGAGTTCGGTCAGCGCCCAGCGGATGCCGACGGACTCGGCCCAGTCCGGTGGGGTCGCGCGTTCCAGGCAGGCGCGGTAGACGCGGTAGACGCGGCGCAGGGTTTCGACGGCGCCGTCGATCTCCAGGCTCGCCAGGGCCATGGCCGCCCATTCGCGGACGGTCGGGTTGTCGCTGTCCAGCAGGCCGATGAGAGCGGGGCCGCAACGGGGATCGCCCACCTCCTCGAAGACCTCGATGGCGGTCAGCTGGCCGAAACCGTCGAGGGAGGGGAGTCCGTCGATGAGGGTGGGGATGGCGTCGGCGCCGAGCCGGATCAGTTCCGCGCGGGCGTCGTGGGACTCGTCGGCCTTGCCGTCGAGCTGCTGGACGAGTGTCTCGATGTGGGAGGTCATGACGCGGAGTGGTCCCGGCGCCAGAAGGTGGGCAGCCACCAGCAGAGCACCGAGAGGTCGTCGGGCCACGGGGCGCGGTCCTCGGCCGCCCAGTCCTCGAAGGAGTCGCGTGTCAGGTCGATGGGGCGCCAGGCGGGGTCGAGCGGCTCATCCTCAGCCGGAGGGCGGACGTACCGGCGGCCGTGTTCGTCGCAGGCACCGAAGTCCTGGTAGTTGCGCTGGGCCTCGATCAAGGAGACCTTGTTCGCGCCGCCTGCCATGGTCGGCCAGCGGAACTAGACCCCGTCGTCCTCCCGGAAGCAGACGGGGCAGATCTCGTACGAGCCGGGTATCGCGTCCAGCACGCGGTGCCCGCAGCAGGGACAGGGGTAGGAGTCGCTCACCTGCGCAGTCTCCTTGCAGGCCCCGCCGGTGTGCCAGGGATTTCGCCGCCTCGGATCCCCCGGCCAGTCCGCAGCCAGTCCGCAGGACACTCGTAAACGGCCGGCGGGAGCCAACGCATGCCGACGAGGAAATCCCAGGTCAGAGCCCTGGAAAGCGATCTGTCGCAGGTCAGGATCAGACCGCAGGCGTTCCGCTTCAACGTGTAGTTGTTCCGGTGCCGTGCGTCAGGTGACTGCCAGGCGTGCAGTTCGGACGGGGGTCCGCCTCCGCGGAGGCGGACCCCGTCGTTTTCCCGTGCCGGATGGGTGCCGGATGCTCTGATTCCCCGTCAGGGCGGTTCGGGTGTCGTGGATTCCCGGTGCGGATCCGGCCGGTGCGCCAGGCGTTTCCCTGCCTTGGCGCCCCCGGTCGGTCCGCAGTCGGTCCGCATGCGTGTGGGGCGTCCCCGGACCCCGGGACGCCCCACAGGAGGCCTGCGCATACCCCTCGGCGACGGGTCGCGGGCCGCGTGCACCCGCCGGGAGGGGGCGTCAGGGGTTCAGGTTGGTCATCACGTGCTTCAGGCGGGTGTAGTCCTCCATGCTGTAGCTGGACAGGTCGCTGCCGTAGCCGGAGTGCTTGGTGCCGCCGTGGGGCATTTCGGCGGCCAGGGGGATGTGGGCGTTGATCCAGACGCAGCCCGCCTCCAGGTGCCTGGCCAGGCGCATGGAACGGGGGTGGTCCCGGGTCCAGACGCTGGCGGCCAGGGCGTAGTCGACGCCGTTGGCCAGGGCCAGGGCCTCCTCCTCGGAGGAGAAGGGCTGGACGGTGAGGACCGGGCCGAAGACCTCGCGCTGGACGATCTCGTCGTCCTGGCGCACGCCGGCGACGACGGTCGGCGCGTAGAACCAGCCCTCGTCGCCGACGCGGTGGCCCCCGGTGAGGACGCGGGCGTGACCGGGAAGGCGGTCGATGAAGCCGCCGACCCGCTGGAGCTGGGTCTCGCTGTTGAGCGGGCCGCAGAAGGCGGAGGTGTCCGAGGGCGGACCGACCCGCGTGCCCTCGGCCTCCTTCACCAGGGCGGCGAGCAGGTCGTCGTGCACGTCCTCGTGGACCAGCACGCGGGTCGCGGCGATGCAGTCCTGGCCCGCGTTGAAGAACGCGGCCTGGGCGATGCCCTCGGCGGCGGCCGCGAGGCCGGCGTCGGGGAAGACCAGGGCGGGCGCCTTGCCGCCCAGTTCCAGGTGGACGCGCTTGAGGCCGGCCGCGGCGGTGGCGGCCACCTCCATCCCCGTGCGCACCGACCCGGTGACGGCCACCATGTCCACGTCCGGGTGGCCGACCAGGGCGCGTCCGGTGTCGCGGTCGCCGCAGACGACGTTCAGCACGCCGGGCGGCAGGACGCCCGCGGCCAGCTCCGCCAGGAGGACGGTGCTGCGTGGGGTGGTCTCGGCGGGCTTGAGGACCACCGTGTTGCCGGCGGCCAGGGCCGGTGCCACCTTCCACACCGCCATCATCAGCGGGTAGTTCCAGGGCGTGACCTGACCGATCACACCGAGTGGCTCCCGGCGCAGCATGGACGTGAAGTCCGGCGTGTACTCCCCGGCCGCACTGCCCTGCAACGAGCGGGCGGCACCCGCGAAGAAGCGGAGCTGGTCGACGGTGGGGACCAGCTCCTCCTGGAGCGTGGTGGCACGCGGCTTGCCGGTGTCCGCGCACTCGGCGTCCACGAGGGCGTCGGCGTGGGCCTCCACGACGTCGGCCAGGCGCAGCAGCGCCGCCTGGCGTCCGCCCGGGGTGGCGTCGCGCCAGCCGGGGAACGCGGCGCGGGCCGCGCGGACGGCTGCGTCGACGTCGGCGGCCCCGGCCCGGACGGACGCACCGCAGACGGTTCCGGTGCAGGGGTCGATCAGATCGAGGGTGGAGCCGTCGGCCGCCGGGACCGAGGCCCCCGCGATCACGTTCTGGATCATGGCTGTCCTTCCGGTTGTTCCTCGCGCCGCGGCTGCCACCCGGGGCCGCGGAAGAGATAGCCGCCCGCCTCGCGCGGGGAGTGGGCGCGGCGCAGGTCACGGCCCAGGCGCAGCCACTCGAAGGTGGCGATGCGCAGCGGGTTGTACGACTTGACGTTGGTGGTCATGCCGTAGGCGATGCGGCTCTCCTCCGGCTCGAAGGAGCCGAACATCCGGTCCCAGACGATGAAGACGCCGCCGTAGTTCTTGTCCAGGTAGGGGTAGTGGCTGGCGTGGTGCACACGGTGGTGCGACGGGGTGCAGAAGACCCACTCGACGGGGGCCCACAGCTTGCCCACCTTCTCGGTGTGCAGCACGAGCTGGTAGACGAGGCCCACGGTCTGCACGACGAGCAGCATCCACGGCGGGAAGCCCAGCAGCGGCTCGGCGGCGAAGAAGGGGATGGAGGTCATCGGCGCCCAGGAGTTGCGCACCGCCACGGTGAAGTTGAAGCGCTCGCTGGAGTGGTGGACGCTGTGCACCGCCCACAGCACCCGGACGCGGTGGTGGGACCGGTGGAAGGCGTAGTAGCACAGGTCGTCCAGGACGAACAGCAGGACCCACATCCGCCAGTCGCTCGCGTCCACGCGCAGCGGGCTGATCGTGTAGAGGGCGGCGATGATGGCGACGTTGGTGCCCTGCCAGAAGAAGTTGACGACCTGGTTGCCCATGGCCAGGCCCAGACTGCTGGCGGTGTCGCGCAGGTCGTAGCCGGTGTCCTCGTCGGAGGGCAGGTACTTGTGCGCCAGCAGCTCCAGGCAGACCAGGACGGCGAAGACCCCGACGGTCAGGCCGAGTGTCGACCAGTTCACGGAAGACCTCTCACGGGCTCAGGCGACGACGCGCACGGCGTCGGGGAACCGCAGCGCGCTGGACTTGCGCAGGTCCCGGGTGACGTTGACGCGCTTGAGCCAGCGGTCGGTGCCGTCGTAGCGGGCCTTGAACGGCTGACGGCCGTGCACGAGGCGGAAGTTGTCGATGAAGACCACGTCACCGGGGCGCAGCGGCACGTCGGTCAGCCCGCCCTCGATGGCCTCGCCGATGCGGTCCAGGGTGCGCCGGGCGGGCTCGTCACCGGGGGCGGTGTCCATGTACGCCGGGTCGATCTGGAGGAAGGGGTCGTGCGGGGCACCGAAGAGGACCGGCACCGCGTCGGGCTCCTCGTTCATCTGCTCGGTGCGGTCGAAGCCCTCGCGGTGGCGGTCGGCGTTCTCCGCGTTGTACGCCTGCAGGTGCGACTTGTCCGGGCGGATGCGGAAACGGGGCTCGAAGGCGCAGCGGCGCTCCTCCTCGGTGAGCACCGAGGGGTCGAAGCCGCCGACGGTCGTGGCCACGCCGTCGGGGTTGCGCAGACACATGAGGACCACGTAGTCGGCCCGGTAGGGGTGGAACGCCTCCTCGGTGTGCCACATCAGCGGGGCGGTGCTGCCCGAGCCGAGCTGCTCGTCCTCGTGGCCACGGGTGGGCACCACGTCGTGGACGAGACGGCCGTCCTGCTGGGTGGCCCAGCCGAACACGTCGCCCAGCAGGGAGCTGTACAGGACGAGGGCGTTCTCCAGCCGGTGCACGGCCGGCGGTACGGGGCGGCTCTCGCGCCAGCTGGACGGGGTGGGCCCGATGGCCTCGTCGGGGACGTCGAGCCCGCCGATGACCAGGGCCGACGAGCCGTCGTCCGCGTGCAGTCCCGCGAGCGCCGCGCGGACCGCGCGGGGCAGGCGGTGGGCGATCAGCGGGGCCTCGCGCAGGAAGGCGGGGTCGTCGGCGGCCGGGTGTTCCCCGGCGGCCTCGGCGCACAGGGCGGCCACGGCATCCCGGTCCTCGGCGGTGAGGTCGATCCTGGTGAGCATGGGAGTTTCCCTTCAGGCGAGTGCGTCCACGGCGCGCAGCAGGCGGTCGACGTCCTCGGTGCTGGTGTAGCAGGACAGGCCGGCGCGGACGGCGCCGTCCTCGTGCAGGCCCAGGGCGTGCATGACCTCGTGGGCGTAGAAGATGCCGCTCCAGGTGGCGATCCTCTGCCGGGCGAGGTGCCGGGCGACGTCGTCGGCGCGGTGGCCGGCGACGGTGAAGGCCACCGTGGGGGTGCGGTCGGTGTGGTCGTGCGGGCCGTGCACGCGTACGTGGGGCATGGCCAGCAGGCCGTCGAGGAGCGGGGCGAACACGGCCGTCTCGTCCACGGCGCGGGCGTGGTCGAGGACGAAGCGGGCGGCCTCGGTGGCGGCGGCGATCGCCTCGAAGGACGGGGTGCCGGTCTGCCAGCGGTCGGGGGCCTCCTGGGGGGCGGGCCGCACCCGGTCCGGGTCGAGCGCGTCGAGCAGACCGGGGTCGGCGCACAGCACGCCCAGGTGCGGGCCGTACCACTTGTACGCGGAGCTGACCAGCACGTCGGCGCCGAGGGCCGTGCGGTCCACCGGGCGGTGCGGGGTCAGGTGCACGGCGTCGACGAGGACCCTGGCCCCGGCGGCGTGCGCGGCGGCGGCGATGGCCGCCACGTCGGGGATGCTGCCCAGGGCGTTGGAGGCGCCCGTGACGGCCACCCAGCGGGTGCGGTCGCTCAGCAGGCGGGTGACGTTCTCGGTGGGCAGCCGGCCGGTGTCGGTGTCCACGTCGGCGAGGCGGACCGTGGCGCCGGTGCGGGCGGCGATCCGCAGCCAGGGGGCCACGTTGGCGTCGTGGTCCAGGCGCGTGCACACGATCTCGTCGCCGGGGCCGAGGCCGGCGGCCACGGTCTGCGCCAGGTCGATGACCAGCGAGGTGGTGTTGGGGCCGAAGACGACGCCGCGCGGGTCCGTGCCGAACAGCTCGCCCATCGCGGCCCGCCCGCGGGCCACGACCTCGTCGGTCGCGTCGGCCGCGGCGAACATGCCCTCGGTGTTGGCGTTGTCGCCGTTGGTCAGGTAGCGGGTCATCGCCTCCACGGCGGTGTCGACGGCCTGGGTGCCCCCGGGCCCGTCCAGCCGGGCCCAGTCGCCGCGCAGCCCGGGGAAACGGTGCCGCAGGCCGGTGGTGGTCGCGGGGTCGGTGACGGTCATGCGGTGGCTCCTGATCCGGGGACGGCGGGTGGGACGCAGGCGGTCAGTGGCGTGATGCGGAGGCCGAGTTCGCGTACGCCCAGGGCGCAGGCCCCGGCGAGGGCGCTGCCCAGGGCGTGGCCGCGGAAGGCGTCGGTGCGCGGCTGGAAGCGCACCCGGTCGCCCACGGCGGACCGCTCGGTGCGCAGGGTGGCGTCGGGGCGGTCGTGACGCCCGGCGGGCCGCAGCGTGCCGTCGGGGCCGAGGAGCAGGGCGAGCCGCAGGCCGGGCTCGGCCGGGGCGTCCAGCCGGATCTTGGCCTCGCTGTGCCGGACCCGGTCCAGCGCGTCGAGGACGGTGCTCTCCAGCAGGGCGGGGGCCACGTCCACCGGGTCGCCCTCGCGCAGGACCCGGCACAGCAGGTCGAAGGCCAGCTCGGGCCGGGTGCTGTCGATGTTGAGACCGCTGCCGAGGCGGGCGTTGACCTCGGTGGGCAGGAAGCCGTCCGCGGTGAGGACGCCGTCCAGGGTGAAGGCGCCGCGGTAGCCGTAGAGCTCGCGCAGGGCGCGGCCGACGGCGCGGGCGGTGGCGCGCAGCTCGGCTCCGCGGGGTGCCGGGCAGTCCCAGTACGTGGAGGTGCCGGCGAAGACGAAGGCGCCGTCGGGGCGGCGCAGGGTCAGCAGCTCCAGCGGGCGGAAGACGGGTACGGCGTCGCTGCCGGGGACGACCAGGCCGTGGATGCTGCACGGCAGCCCGTCGAGGAACGGCATGACCCGCACGCGGTCGGCGCGCCCGGCGAACTCGGCGGCGAGCGCGGAGGTGTCGGCCCCGGGCGGGTGGTGGCGGGTGCCGCGGGCCCCGGTGTGGATGCCGTCGCGGGCGTCGGCGGCCCACACGGTCCCTCCGGCGGTACCGAGCCCGCGTACGGCCTCGGCGAGCGCGCCGGGCTCGCACGGGACGACCGTCTCCGGGGCCGCGGCGATACCGGCCCGTTCCCAGACCTCGTGCACCCGCACCTTGTCCTCCGCGACCGTCCAGCGCGGGCGCCGGTGGCCGTAGCGGCGGCGGTGCAGCAGTTCGGCGCCGTCCGTGTCCAGGGTGTCCAGGACCAGGGCGGAGCGGTCCGGGTCGAAGGCGTCCAGGCGTGCGGCCAGCTCGGGCGTGGGCCGGGACAGCAGCCGGGTGAACTCCGCGGCCAGGGTGTCCTGGTCGCCGGAGGCCAGACCGGCGTCCCACCACACCAGCCGCGCGGAGGCGGGGCGGCCGGCGGCGGGCGCCGAGTCCGGGCGGGCCGACAGGGCGAACACGCCGGCCGCGCCCAGTTCCAGCAGCTGGGTGACGCGCGGGACCAGGCGGGCGGGGGACATGCCGGCCAGGACGCAGCGCCGGCCCGCGACCGCCCGCGCGGCCTGGGCGGCGAAGGGGGTGGCGGTGTCCGGCGCGGTGCCGTGGGCCGTGGCGGGGCTCATCCGGTCCACGCCTTCGGCTCGGCGGACGCGGCCCGCGCGTTGTGCTCGGCCCAGTACACCTGCGAGGACCGGATGGAGTCGGCCGGGTCGGGCATCACGTGCGTGCACCCGATGGGCTCCTCGATCGCGAGGTAGACCTGGTAGGCCGCGTACATCTCCACCCGGCGCAGCTGGACGCGGCTGAGGGTCTCCCGGGCGAAGGGCAGGTGGAAGCGGTTCCACGCCTCGGGGGTGACGAACGGCGGCGTGGACAGCGCCGAGGCGCCCCGCGGGACGCGCCAGGAGTTCAGGCCCTCCACCGTCAGGTCGAACATCTCGCCGACCCGGGGGGCGTCGGCGCCCCGGCCGAGCACCGAGGCGCGGGGCTCCTCGGGCGGCCCGGCGTACACGGTGTCGGTGATCCACGCGGCGAGGTCGTCGGCAGCCACGATCTCCACGTAGGCGTCCTTGACTCCGACGACCGCCGGGATCACCCCGGAGCACAGGCCGGAGACGATCCAGAAGAGTCCGCTGAACCGGTCGATCGCACCGTCCGTGCGGCGGCCCATGACCATGGGGAAGCGGACGACGTCGGTGCGGGCGTGGCGGGCCGACGCCGTCCGTTCCGCCCACGCCTTGGACCACTCGTAGGTGTTGCGGTAGTCGGCGGGGTCGGCGGACGCGCCGTCACCGCGCAGACCCGCGGCGAAGGTGGTGGACAGCTGGAGGAAGTGGGTGTGCTCGTCCGCCAGGTCGAGCAGGGCGTTCGTCGGGCCCACGTTGGCGGCCTCGGCCTGGTCGGCGGGCAGGTTCCAGCGGGTGTCCGCGGCACTGTTGACGATGACGTCCCAGGAGGTGTCGCGCAGTTCCCGGGGCGGCGGTTCGGAGCCGATCCTCCAGGCGTACTGGCCGGGGGCGCCGCGACTGCTCACCCCGGTCACGTCGGCGCCGCGGGCGCGCAGGTGGCGGATCAGCTCGCCGCCGACCGCTCCCGTCGCGCCGGCGACCAGGATCCGCGGGCTCACGGCGTCACGACCCGCTGCTCGATGGAGGTGAGCATCTGCTGGGCGTTGTCCCGCAGGGCCTTGGCGGCCACCGGGTTGAGCATGTCGGCCAGCAGCGGGATACCGATCTCGAACTCCACGAAGAACGTGGTCACCGAAGTGCGGTCGCCGTCCGGGTCGACCCTCCAGTAGCCGCCGAAGTGGTCGAGGTCGCCCGTGAGCTGCCGGAACGTCATGGTGCGGTCGGCGTCGTCGATCTCGTCCTCCTCGACCCATTCCAGCGTCGAGCCCTTGAGCAGCACCGACCACTCGCTGACGCGCCGCGTACCGGAGGAGTCGGTCACGCGGACCGAGTTCACGCTGTCCATGTAGTCGGCGTAGTCCTCGATGCGGCTGACGGCCTGCCAGGTCTCGTCCGCCGGCGCGGCGATGCTCAGCTTGACTTCAACGGTGGGCACGGTGTTCTCCTTCGGTGGTACGTCAGCTGGAGGGGTCGAAGCCGAGGGGCCGGCCGGTGCAGTAGGCGCCGACCGCCTCGTCGCAGGCCAGCAGGCTCGGCGGGTGGTGGTGGGCGGCGAGCGAGTCCAGGTGCAGCGCCGCGGCGTGCTGTCCGCGGGTGTACATCCGGCTGCCGATCACGGGGGTCAGCGTGGACACCACCCGGTCCCGGGTGTCGCTGAGCGAGGAGCGCAGCGCCATGGCGGTGGCCAGGGCCGGTTCGCCGCCGAGCGAGCCGTCGGTCCAGTCGCGGGCCAGCTGCCGGCAGGCGCCGCCCAGGGCGAGCAGGTCGCGCGCCGCCTGTCCGATCCGTACGGTGCGCGGGCCGTGCCGGCCGCTGGTGGTGACCGTCTTCACGGCCAGGTCCAGCAGGGAGGTCAGCACACCGTGGTAGGTGGCGCCGATCAGTACGGCGAACCACACGATGCCGGCGATGACGGTGTCGTCGACGGAGTCGGCGGGCGCGCGGTGGAACACCAGCCGGTCGTCGATCTCGACCTCGTCGAGGACCAGCTTCGCCGTGTCGGAGGCGTTCATGCCCAGGGAGGGCCAGTCGCCCTCCACCCGCAGTCCGGGGGAGGCGCTCGGGCACAGCGCGATGATGGTGTCGTCGGTGCCGGTGACCCGGGCGCTCAGGCACACCAGCGTCGCGGTGGAGGCCAGCGAGCAGGGGTACTTGGTGCCGGACACCACGTAACCGCGGCCCTCCCGGCGCGCGGTGGAGACGCTGCTGAGGAAGTTGGCGTTGCCGCCCGGCTCGGCGAACGCGGACGCCACCAGGGCGTTCTGCGTCGCGATGCCCTCCAGGAGCCAGGAGGTGGTGTCGCGGTGGCGCTCCCAGTAGTCGGTCATCAGGCCGACGGTCAGGGAGTGCATGTTGAGCGCGATCGCCGCGTGCGGATCGCGCCGGGCCAGGGCGCGCTGCGCGGCGGCGGTCCGCGCCAGGTCGGCGCCCGCGCCGCCGAACGCCTCCGGGATCGCCAGCGAGGCGAACCCGGAGGCGGCCACGGCGCGGATGCGCTCGGCCGGGGTGCCCTCCTCGGGGTCGTGCACCGGCCCCGGCCAGGCGTCCGGCGTGTGCCAGCCGGCGTCGAGCAGGGTGAGGTGCCGGTCGGTGTGCCGGTCGGTGTCGGTGATGGTCACGCTGTGCTCTCCTCGTGCCGGCCGGGTCCGGTGGGCGCCGCGTCCGGGCGCGGGTCGATCCACCAGCCCTCCGTGTGGTGCAGCCGGCCGCCCATGCGGTGCTTGAAGCGGGTGACCGGGGTGTCGGGACGGCTGTCGCCCATGTGGTAGTAGCGGCAGCCCTGCGCACAGGCCGCCTCGATGGCCAGGGCCTGGAGCAGGGTGGGGGCGCCGGTGGCCGCCGCGGGCGCCTTGTCCATGGCGCCGCGCCAGTACTTGGCGTGCCCGCCCTGGCGCATGGTGACGATCCCGGCGACGGCCCGGCCCTGGTGGTGGGCCAGCCAGATCTGGCAGGCGCCGCCGAGGTGGCGGGCGACGGCGGCGAACTTGCGCCGCGGGTCCTTGCGCCACATCCGCCAGCGGGCGCGCGGCCGGGACGTGCCCTCCTGGCCGGCCCAGCGGTCCACCGACATCCGGTAGAGCCGGTCGAACTCCTTCACCAGCCGCGGGTCGTTGCCCACCTCGACGCTGATCCCGGCCCGCTCGGCCTTGCGCACGTTGCGGCGGGTGTTGGAGGTGAAGCGCTCGCTCCAGACCGTGGCGTACCCGCCGGACAGGTCGGCGATCTGCGTGATGCGCGGGTAGCGGCGCACGTGGCCGGGGGCGGCCGCGCGCCACACCTCGTCCGTCAGCGGGCTGGGCCGCAGATAGGCGGCGGCGCCGGGCCGGCGGGCGAGGTCGGCGAAGACGGTGGCCGCCTCCTCGCGGGTGACGGGGCCGCCGGGGGCCACGGGCCCGCCGATGCCCCAGTCCAGCGGCCAGCCCAGTTCCTGGGCGCGGGCAGCGGTGGTCAGGCGGGAGCGCACCAGCGGCAGCACCAGGCGCCGTCCGTCCTCCCACTCGTAGAGCCGGCTGACGTCGCGGTAGGGCCGCACCGCGCACATCGCGTCCAGCCACCCGGGGGTCTGGGTGGCGAGCGCGTCGGGGTCCTGTGCGAGCGCCGCGTGCCAGAGGTCACGGGGGACGGGACTGGTCACGCGTACGGCCGTGAGCAGGGCGGCGGTCACGGCACGGCCAGCGCGGCGCGCACCGCGGCCAGATCGGCCGGGTCCACTCGACGGGCGACGAAGCCGGCCAGGCCACCGGGGACCCCGGCGAGGAAGTCCGCCATGGTGGCGGGCACCACACGCATCCGGGTCAGGTAGTCGTCGCGGGTGTGGCCGCGCTTGCTCCACTTGTCCTCGAACAGGTCGACCCGGGCCACCAGGTCCGCGGCGCTGGCGCCGTAGTCCTCGGCGATGTCCGCGGCGGGGCTGCCCACCGTGTCGAGCACGGCGGCGACCACCACGCCGGTGCGGTCCTTGCCGCAGTGGCAGCAGACCAGGAAGGGCTCGTGCGCCACCGAGGCCAGGGCGGCGAACAGGTCCGGCCAGCTCTCCGGCAGCGCGTCCGCGAGCATCCCGTGGTAGTACGCCACCACGTCGTCGGAGGTGGGGCGCGGCTTGTCGATCGGGGTGCTGGGATAGCCCGTCACGGGCGCGTTGATCCAGCGGATGCCCGCGTCGACGAGCGCCCCGGGCGCGCCGTACTTGTCGATCTCGCGCCGCGAGCGCAGGTCGACCAGCGCGCGGATGCCGTACCGGTCGCGCAGGGCCGTCGCGTCCCGCGCGGTGTACGTGGTCACGGCGCCGCAGCGGAACATCCGGTCCGCCGCCAGGCCGCGGGCGCGCACGGCGCGGAAGTTCACCCCGACGCGGTCGCCGCCGTTCATCGCACCCCCGCCGGGGTGGCGAGGGCGGCGGTGGCGTCCGCCCAGAAGCGGGGGAAGTCGGTGTTGACGTCCGGGCCGTAGCGCACGTGGGCGCACGGCAGCGCGGCGAGGTCGGCGAGGACGGAGGCGCGGGTGACGGTGTCGGCGACGGACGGGGGCAGCACGCCGAGGTAGTCGACGAAGTGGCGCAGGTTGCGGCCGGCGACGGGGGCCAGCTCGGGTGGTACGCCGTCGACCGGCTCCACCTGCCAGCCGCGGACGGTGGGGTCGGCGTGCGGCAGCAGGATGCCGCGCGGCCGGGAGTCCTGGTCGACCGTGGCACCGGTGACGGCGGTGAACTCGTCCAGGTCGCAGTAGACGCGTACACGGCCCTCACGGGTCCACGACGAGGCGCCCGGAGTGGGCAGCGGGCCCACCGGACCGTCGTAGCGGCGCAGCGAGGCCTGCTCGAAGCGGGCGCGGGCCGGGTGGCCGACCAGACTGCCGACGCTGATGCCGAGCCGGCGCGGCCAGCCGCTCACCCGGGGCGGGGCGGAGGCGTGGTCGCGCCACACCATCAGGGTGTCGTCGCTGACGAAGTCCCAGCCCGCCAGGGTGGTGGCCAGGAACGCCAGGGTGGACTTGCCGGAGTTGGTCTCCCCCAGCATGATCACCGACTCGCCGTGGCGGGCCACGGCGGAGCCGTGCAGCACCGGCACGCCGCCGTGGTGCAGCTGCGCCCCGACCAGGAAGGCCAGGTAGCGCACCAGGGCGCGGACGGTCTGCGGCCGCTCGTCGTACACCTCCAGGTGCACGTGCCCGGCCGGCCGCGAGGCGGTGACCAGCATCGGGCCGCTGTCCTCCTCCGCGTCGCGCAGCAGGACCATCCGGTCGTGGCCGTGGTCGAGCAGGACGAAGCGCGGCCCGTCCTCGTTCAGCCACAACTGCGGCGTACGGCGTACGGCCTCCAGGTCGGACTCGGAGACCGGCAGCCGTGCGGAGCGGGTGATGCGCACGGTGACGGCGCCCAGGGTGTGACCGGGCGTCAGGGTGAAGTAGGGCGCCAGCACGGCGGCGATCACGTCGTCGAGCCCGGGCACCTCGCTCTCCACGTTGATGCGGCCGAACCAGCACGACAGCGTGGCCTCGGCGCACACGGGAGGGGTTGTCACGGGGGCGGTCACGTGCCGGTCCCCCGGTCCGCTCGTGGCGTGGTGCCGTGGGTCATCGGCTCTCCTCTCGGGGACAGGGTCTCGGGACAGCGGCACGGGGGAAGGTCCGGGTCGCCGTCCGCGGCGGGTGCCCGCCGGTCGGGGGCGGACAGCTCCGCCAGCAGGGCCGCGGCGGCGCGCCGGGTGCGCACCACGCGGACGTCGGCCCCGGCCAGCAGCGGTGCCATGCGGCGCAGTTCGCGGCGGCGGAAGCCCAGCGCCTTGCGCAGCAGCGCGCGCACGCTGCGCACCGGCGGGTCGTCCGGGGCGAGCCCGTGCGGCAGGTAGTCGGTGCGCTCGCCGCGGCGCAGCCGGGCCGAACGGCCCACCAGGGCCGCGGCGCACAGCAGCGGATGGCGGTCGAAGAGGACCACCACGTCGGCCGCGGCCACCCGGACCGGCACGGTGTCGATGAAGTTCCCGTCGGCCGTCCACGTCCGCAGCCGGGTCAGCCGCGCGACCCTGGCCTCCCACTCGGCGGGGCCGGGACGCCGCCAGCCCCGGCCCCAGTAGAGGTCGTCGAGGTGGTACAGCGGGGGACCGCCCGCGGCGGCCAGCGCGTGACAGAAGGTCGTCTTGCCGCTTCCGGGACTGCCGAGCACGGCGATCCGGCTGACGGGCTCAGGCGTGCTGATCGGACACCTCCCGGATCAGCCGGGCGACCCGCCGCATGGTGGCGTCGTCGGCCAGCGAGACGCGGAAGGCGCCGCTCAGCCCGGTCAGCGAGGTCAGCGACCGGATACGGACGCCGCGTTCGGCCAGGCCCTCGGTGATGCGGTCGGGCAGCGCGGGGTCGCCGGTGACGAAGGTGGCGAAGTTGCCGCCCGGGGCCAGGAACGTCCAGTCGGGACGGCCGGCGAGCACGGCCGCGGCGAACTCCTCGCGTATGCGCGCCAGGTCGGCCCACACGGCGCGGTACTCGTCGAGCGCGTCGAGACCCTGGCCCAGCAGGGCCAGCGCCGGTCCGGAGACGGTGCTGTCGGGGCGGTACTTGAACAGCTCGGCGGCGATGCCGGGGTGGGAGAAGACCGCGGCCAGCCGGGCGCCGGCCAGCGCGTAGGCCTTGGAGCAGGAGCGCACCACGACCAGGTTCGGGTGGCGGCGCAGCAGGGGCACGTGGGTGGTGCCGGTGAAGGCGCCGTAGCACTCGTCGACGACGAGCAGGTGCCCGTGGCGCGCGGCGAGCACCGCCAGGCCGGCCACCTCGGTGGTGTCGAGCACGAGACCGGCGGGACTGACCGGGTTGGCCAGCGCGACCACGGCCGGGGAGGGCGCGTCGGCCAGGGCGCCGGCCAGCGCGTCGAGGTCCGTGCGCGGCGGCGTGCCGACGAGGACGGGCACACCGGTGACCGGCACCTCGCGCAGCCGGGCGTAGTACTCCCAGGCCTCGAAGGCGGGCCGGGCCACGACCAGTCCGCCGGCCGGGCGCGCGAACGCGTCGACGAGCAGTCCGATCGCGGCGTCCGAGCCCGCGGTCAGGGTGATGCCCTCGACGGGGGTGTCGTGGACCCGGGCGAGCGCGGCGAGCGTCTGGGCCTGGTACGGGTAGGAGCGGGTGTCCTCCACGCGCACGCGGGCCAGCGCCCGGTCCACGAGCCGGTCGGAGCCGGGGTGGCGCAGTTCGCAGCTCTTGAGGTTGAGCGCGTCGGTCCGCAGGCGGGGCCGGGGATCCACGGCCGCCGCGCCGGGTGCGGTGGCGAAGACGGGTACGGGTTCCGTGGCGGCCGTCACGACACCCCGCCCGACAGCCGCCTGGGTATGTTCTTGTAGACCGAGGTCAGCCGGTCGTCGCCGCCGAAGACGAAGTCGTAGATCTCGGTGGACTCCGCGCCGAGCGGGGCGGAGGTCAGCTGGCGGTTGAACCGGCTGATCTCCAGCGGGGTCATGGCCGGCGTCATCTCGTGCAGCGGGGTGTAGACCGTGGGACGGAAGCGGGCGCCGGTGTCGCGCAGCACCTCGCGGGTGCGGGCGGCCCCGGCGGCGGTGGTTCCGGGCAGCCCCACGATGACGAACGCGTTGAGTTCGATGCCCGCGGCCTCGCACCAGCGCGCCAGCTCGCGGAAGCGTTCCTCCTCGATCCGCTTGGCGCGCGGCAGCGTGCCCTGCCCGTCGGGTTCGAGGGTCTCCAGGCCCACGGAGATGCGGACGCAGCCCGCCTCGCCCATCAGGGCGACCAGTTCCTCGCTGAGGTGCGGAATGGTGGTGGCGCACTTCCACTGGGGCGAGACCGGGCCCTCGACGAAGCGCCGGCACAGCTCCTTGACCCAGCGGCGGTCCAGGGTGAACGTCGGCGCGTAGAAGGCGACGTACTCGAAGGGCGCCTTCTCGTAGGAACGGCGGATGTAGTCGATCGTCGCGTCCACGCTCAGCCGTCGCTCGCGCAGTCCGAAGATGACCGGGACCTCGCAGAAGTCGCAGTTGACGGGGCAGCCGCGGGCGGCGGGCACGACCAGTTCGCGGCGGAAGGGGATGCCGCAGAACTTGTGCGCGTCGTCGGCGTAGAGGCGGTCGTAGGAGTCGTAGGGGATCTCGTCGACCTCGGGCAGCACCCACTGATCGGCGGGCAGCGTGTCGCCGGGGCCGGTGGGCGGGTGCCAGCGCTCGCCCTCGCGCACGGTGACTCCGGGCAGGCCGGTGGTGACCGCCCCCTCGGCCAGGGCACGCGCGTAGTGGGCCACGCCGGTCTCGTAGTCGCCGGACTGCACCACGGCGTCGAGGGCGTAGCGGGCGAAGAAACCCGGGTTCATGCTGCTGAGCCGGCCGAAGGTGATCAGGCGGGCGCCGGGGCACAGCTCCTGGGCGTAGAGGACGAACCGTTCGAAGCCGTCGACGGCGTCGAAGTCGTTCATCATCGCGATCACGTCGTAGGTGCCCTGGTAGAGCAGGTCACCCATGGCCTTCCAGTTCAGGCCCGCCGCACTCGCGTCGCAGGTCTCCACCTCGTGCCCCTCGGCACGCAGGTGACCCGCCGTCATGTACAGCGGCGTGTGGTGGCCCGCGTTGAAGTAGCTGGGCACGTGCGGCGGCCAGACGACCAGGATCTTCGCCACGGATGAACTCCTCGGCTGGTGGGGGCACGACGATTCTGTGCCGTCGTGCGGGTGCGGGGAACGCGGTGTTTCTGTGGTTGGAACGCTGATTCGGCCAAGTTGGGGCGAGGACCGGCTCAGGTGCCGAGCAGGTCGTGCAACGGCGTGAAGTCCGGGGCCGCCGGGTCCACTTGCACGGTGTCCCAGCCCAGCTCCCGTGCGGGCGCGATGTCGTTGTGCGGGGTGTCGCCGACCATGACGCGCCGGGTGAAGTCCCCCGCGCCGACGGCCGCGAACGCCCGCGGGTCGGGCTTCTTGGGGCCGCCGTCGGCGGAGAACAGACAGGCGTCGAGGACGTCGGGCACCCCGAGTCCGGCCAGCAGCCGGCGCATCTGGTCCCCGGGCAGGTAGCAGGTACTGACCATGCGGACGGTGTGACCGGCGGCGGCCGTCCGGACCATCGCCTCCGCGGCCGGGGCGCACAGCCGGAAGCGGCCGTCGTCCGGTCCCATGACGTGCCACAGGGCCCGGTCCACGGCCGCCGCGTCCGCCGCGACGCCGTGCTCGTCCAGGACGCGTGCGAGCAGCTGCCGGGAAGCGGGCTGTTCGGCGGCCGGATCGGTCAGCGCGGTCCACAAGGTGCCGATCAGGTCGTCGAGCACGGCGGCCGCGGTGGCCGCGGGCAGCTCGAGGACGGCCGCCAGCCGGCGGGCCAGCTCCGGTGCCCCGGGCATGGGCGTCAGCTCGGTGACCACGGTGCCGAAGCAGTCGAAGACGACGAGGGCGGGCATGCGGGCCCCTCCGGAAGAGTGCGAACGGTGTGGTGGACGGTGCGCCGGTCAGGACCAGGAGACCTTGCGGTCCTCGAAGCGGAACCGGTTCAGGCCGGCGACGGTGAGCACGGCCGCGAGGGCGAGGAGCACCAGGCAGGGCAGGACGGCCCCGCCGAGGCCGTCCCCGTCGAGCACGGCTCCGGTGAAGCCGCGCATGGCCCAGTAGGTGGGTGTGACGTGGGCGAGGGCCTGTACCCAGCCGGGCAGCTGCTCGACCGGGGCCAGGGTGCCGCCGAGGCCCGCGAACAGCAGGGCGGCCACGTTGGAGAAGACGTTCAGCTGCATCACCGTGCGGCAGAGCGCGACCAGGACGAACCCGAAGGCGACCAGGCACAGGGCCAGGCACACGCCGACGGCGGCGATCGCCGCGTAGGAGCCGCGCACGCGCAGCCCGAACAGCAGTCCGCCGACGGAGAACAGCAGCGTCAGCTGCACGAGCAGCACCAGCAGCGGGACGACCGCCCGTCCGGCCAGCACCTCGAAGGGGCGGGCCGGACCGGTGCGCAGCCGGTCCCAGGTGCGCCAGCCGTGTTCGCGGAAGACGCCGTAGCCGATGTCGGCGGCCAGGAAGAACGAGAAGATCACCGCGACGCCCGGCACGGCGAGCTCCGCGCCGGTGAACGGGACGCCGTCGGGCGGGGTGCCGTAGCGGGTGCTGAGGCTGCTCAGGTACAGCGGGCGCACGAACGCCATGATGAGCAGGGGCATCACCGTCATGGTGACCAGCGGGGTCAGGTCGGCGCGGTGCAGTCGCAGGTCGTGCCGGACCAGCGCCGCGACGCGCAGGGCCGACTGCGGCAGGGACTCACGCATCGGCGGGGCTCCCCTCGTCGCGGTAGCGGCGGCCGGTCAGTTCGAGGAAGACCGTCTCCAGGTCGGGACGGACCACGCGCAGCCCGGACAGCGCGGAGGTGGGGCCGAGCAGCTCCAGCAGGCGGGCCGCCGCCTCGTGCGGCCGGTCGGCCAGCACCCGCAGGCCGTCCTCGGTGGGGCGGGTGGGCCAGGGCAGGTCGAGGTCCTCGGGGACGGGGCCGTGGAAGGTCAGCTCCAGCGCGCCGCGGGCGTACCGGTCCACCAGCGCCGACAGGGTGTCGTGGGCGATCATCCGGCCCCCGTCGAGGACGGCGACGTGGGCGTCGAGGGACTCCACCTCGGCCAGGTAGTGCGTGGAGTAGCACACGGCGACGCCGTCGGCGGCGAGAGCGCGCACCAGGTCCAGCAGGGCGGTACGGGTGCGGACGTCCACTCCGGCGGTGGGTTCGTCCAGCAGCAGGACGGCGGGCCGGTGCACCAGCGCCATGGCCACGTGCAGCCGGCGCTGCTGGCCGCCGGACAGCTCGCCCGCCCGCCGGTCCAGCAGCCCGGCCAGCGCGAGCGGCTCGGCGGTCCTGGCCGTACGGTCCCGGGCTGCGCCGCGGCGCAGCCCGGCCAGCTCCGCGCAGAACATCAGGTTCTGGCGGACCGTCAGGGTGGGGTAGACACCCAGGTCCTGCGGGGCGAAGCCCAGGGCGCGCCGGGCCGACCGGGGCGCGCCGGCCACATCGTGCCCGGCGATGGCGATGGTGCCCGCGTCGGGCCGCCGCAGGCCCGCCACCAGCGACATCAACGTGGACTTGCCCGCGCCGTTCTCGCCGAGGAGCGCGGTGATCCGGCCCGGCGGGACGCGCAGGTCGACCCCGCGCAGCGCGTGGACGTCGCCGTAGGACTTCGTGACGCCGGCGACGTCCAGCGCGAGGCCGCCGCGGCCGGCACCGGACTTCGGCCCGACGGCGGCGATCGGCGCGTCGTGGACGGACTCAGTCACCGGGCAGCGCCCAGTCGCCGGGGAGGACGCCCGGAAGGCCGAGCTTCTCCAGATGGGCGGCCCAGGTGCGGACCAGGCCGACGGCCTTGAACATCCCGGCACCGGAGCGCACGTACGGCAGGGGTTCGGGGTAGCCCAGCCGCTTCTCGGTCTCCGCCAGGTGGGCGCGCAGCTCCTCCAGCCAGGCCTCGTCGCCGTGCTCCAGGCCGCGCGCGGCCAGCGCGTCGCCCTCGGCGACCTCCTGCGGGTCCACCCCGGCGAAGGGG
Source organism: Streptomyces sp. NPDC016640 (assembly GCF_043076215.1). Lineage (NCBI taxonomy): Bacteria > Bacillati > Actinomycetota > Actinomycetes > Kitasatosporales > Streptomycetaceae > Streptomyces > Streptomyces sp. NPDC016640. The sequence goes on along the minus strand of NZ_JBIBRG010000001.1, from coordinate 330,398 downwards.
TCGAAGCTGGCCTGGCCCTGCGGCCAGCTCAACTCCCCGGCGGTGGCCAGGCCCCTGATGGACAGGGAGATCTGGATCAGCTCGTGCGCCATCAGCACGGCCGTCTCCGGCTGGCCGGCGGCCAGCGAGCCCTCGACGTCCTCCAGCGCGGCATGGCCCTCCAGGACGAGGCGGGCCGCGCCGTGGGCGCGGTAGCCGATGAGCCTGCGCACGTCGGGCAGGGCCGCGCCACTCACGGGGCCTCCTTCACGGCCGGGGCCACGCCCAGCCACAGCATGTCGTGGGCGAACAGGTCGCGGACCGCCGGGGGCGGGGCGTCGGCCGGCCCCGTCCACACCGCGCCGTCGCCCGGGGCGGCGGGGAGACCGGACAGCGGGGTCTGCACCGCGCGGATGCCCCAGCGGTCGACGACGGTGCCGGTGTCGACCGGCCAGGTGGACACGCCGGGCGCCCAGTGCACCGCCGCGTCCCAGCGGCCCGCCGCGCCGAGCAGTTCGTCGGCCCAGGACAGCGCGGTGTCGAGGGTGACGCGGCCGGCCAGCAGCGCGGTCACCTTGGCCAGCCCGTCACCGTCGTCCAGGACGCGCAGCTTCTCCGGCAGCCACTTGGCGTTGAAGTACCACTGTCCCGCCCCGGTGGCGCGGGCGTGCAGGGCGTGCAGGACGGCGTCGCGGGCGCGCAGCAGCGCCAGGGCGGGGTTGGCCGGCGCGAGCCAGCGGGCGGCGGTGCGCATCCGCACCGACTCGGCCACCCACCAGCGCTGCAGCACCCGGCCGAGCCACGGTCCGCGCAGACCGCGCTGCCAGGCGAGCCAGTCGTCGCCGCCCTTGAGCGGCAGGCCGAGTGCCATCCGGCTGGTGGTGTTCAGGGAACGGCGGTGGTGGTTCCAGCCCGCGTTGTCCACCCGGTCCACCGTGGGCCAGTCGGTGGCCGTCAACTCCTCGGCCGCGGCCTTCGCCGGTGCGGCGGCGCGCACGGTGACGTCGACGAGCGTGCCGAAACGGTGTGAGGTGATCGGCATGCGGGTGACGCGGTCGTTGTCGACCAGGACCAGCAGGTCGAGGTCGCTCTTGTGGGTGCCGAAGCCCGCCAGGACGGAGCCCGCGGCGACCGCGATCACCGGTTCGCCGTGGCCCTGGTCGGTCTCCTCGAGCAGATCGTCCAGGCCGAACGACCGGGCCGTCAGGAACGCTTCCAGCCGGGTGCGCAGGAGATCGTCCGAAGCGGACGCGGCCGAGGACGCGAAGGGTGCGATCGACAGGACGCCCTCCCTGGGTGGTTGCTCGCGCGGCGCCGGGCGGCGCCGCACCACCATCCTGAACTGCCTTTCCCTGAAACGTCGTTCGGTGTTCCACTGCTCGGAACACCTGGACCCGGCACCGGATGGGGCGTGCCTAGAGTCGGGACCACTCCGACCGTCTCCGGCCGGGAGTCGTTGAGGCAGCACCCACCACGAGGTCCGTACGCGGACCCCACGTGTTGCACCGACAGCGGCCCCGCCCGGCCTGCGCGAGACGCGTTCTCGCGTCGGGGGAACGAATGACCCCGGACGCCGGACGACGGGCGCTCGCCCCGGACCGAAGCGAGAGCGTGTGCGGGCCCGGCCCGGCCGGGCCCGCACCGCACGACCCCCTGGGAAGGAACCCGATGTCCGTCTGCGTACTCAAAGCGGTCCCCGAGGACTTCGCGGTGAGCGAGTGCCTGGGGACGGCCACCGATCCCGCAGGGGCCGCGGACCACCAGTACCTGCTGCTCACCAAACGCGGGTACACCACCCACCAGGCCGTCGCCGCGGTCGCCGCCCACCTGGGGGTGGAGCGCGAGGCCGTCGCCGCCGCCGGACTGAAGGACGAGGACGGGGTCACCGAACAGACGCTGTCGCTGCGCGGGACGGCCTCCCCCGAGCAGCTGGCCGCCTTCAACCGCGCGCACGCCGGCGCCGACTACATGCGGCTGACCGAGCGCGGGCACGGCGGTGCGCCGGTCGTCGTCGGTGAGCTGGACGGCAACTGCTTCCGCATCGTCGCCCGCGACCTGGACGCGGCCACCGCGGACGCTCTGCGCGCGGGTCCCGCGCAGCACAACATGTTCTTCGTCAACTACTACGACACCCAGCGCTTCGGTGTGCCCGGCGGCCCCAAGCAGACGCACCTGCTGGGCGGCGCGCTGATCGACGGCGACGACCGGGCCGCCTTCCGGCTGCTGCGGGAGTCGGGCTCGCCCGAGGGCGGGCAGGCACTGGCGCACGACGGGGACCCGGCGGAGTTCCTCGCCGCGCTCGACCCGCGCGTGCTCGCCTTCTACCGCTGCGCCCACGCCTCGGCCGAGTGGAACGAGCGGCTGACCGAGCTGGTCGCCGGCGGGGGCGGCGCGGACACGGTCGAGACCGACCGGGAGGGCCTGCGCTACGTCCTGCCGCGCACCCCCGCCGCCGCGCGTGAGGTGCTGCGCGCCGCGCCGGAGCTGGCCTGCGGCCGCTACCGGTGGACGGACGGCGAGATGCGCTACACCGAGTCCCCGCGCCCCACCGTGGTGCAGACGCGGGTGCGGGTGCTCGGCGTGCGCCCCGACGACCGGTTCCCGGACCGCTGGGCCTGCACCCTGTCGTTCTTCCTGCCCTCCGGCTGCTACGCCACCATGGCCGTCACCCAGTTCTTCCAGCAGCTGGAGACGGTGTGAGGCCGGCGGCCCAAGACGCCGTGGGAAGCGCCGCGGACACCCTGCGCGGAGTCCGCGAGCACATCTCGCCCAGTCTGGGCATGCTGTACGCGATCAACGGCAAGGACGCGGTGGAGGCCACCGGCGACGGGGCGCTCGTCAGCCTCTCCGACGGCCGGGACGCGGTGGACTTCGGAAGCTACGCCGTCACCCTGCTCGGCCACCGGCACCCGGCGGTCACCGCCGCGGTCGCCGCCGAACTGGGCCGCATGCCCACCTCCACCCGGGTCCTGGCCAACCCGGCCACCGCCGCGCTCGCCGACCGGCTGACCGGCTACCTCGACCCCGGCCGGCTGACCCGCGCCTGGTTCGGGCTCAACGGCTGCGACGCCGTGGAGGCCGCCCTGAAGCTGGCCCGCGCGCACACCGGCCGCGCCCGCGTCGTCGCCGTCGAGGGCGCCTACCACGGCAAGTCGCTGGGCGCGCTCGCCGCCACCTGGAGCGAGCGCTACCGCGCGCCGGTGCGCGGCCTGCTGGGCGGGGTCACTCACGTGCCGGTGGACGTCGGCGCGCTGGACGCGGCCTTCGCGGACGGCGACGTCGCCGCAGTGATCTTCGAACCGGTGCAGGGCGAGGGCGGTGTGCGCCCGCTGCCGCCGGAGTTCCTGGACGCCCTGGTCGCACGGGCCCGCGCGGCGGGCGCGTTCGTCGTCGCCGACGAGATCCAGACCGGCCTGCGCCGCTGCGGCGAGCGGTCGCTGGCGGTGACGGCGGGACTGCGCCCGGACGCGGTGCTGCTGGGCAAGGCGCTCGGCGGCGGCGTCCTGCCGCTGTCGGCGATGGTGGCCACCGAGGAGTTCCACCGTCCCCTGGCCCGCGACCCGTTCCTGCACACCACGACCTTCTCCGGACATCCGCTGTGCGCGGCGGCCGGCGCGGCCGCGCTCACAGCGGTCGAGGAGCATGCCGCGGACGGCGCCGACCTGGCCGGACGGGTCGAGCGGGGACTGGCCGAGCTGTGCGCCCGCCACCCGGGCCTGCTGCGCGGCGCGCGCGGACGCGGACTGCTGTGGGGCCTGGAGACGGTCTCGCCCGCCGCGGCCGGCGACCTGCTCATGGAGCTGGGGCAGCGCGGACTGCTGCTGTCGCCGTGCCTGGGCGAGCCCGAGGTGCTGCGGCTGCTTCCGCCACTGGTCACCACCCCCGCACAGCTCGACCGCGCATGGCAGGTCCTCGACGAGGCAGCTGCCATGATCACTGCCGATCCCGCCGTCAGCGGGACGGCGGGCTGAGCGGAGGACGACGATGAGCGAGCACGACGCACCCACCACCGGCCCCGACCGGGACGAGGACGACCTCGGCTACGAGCCGTTCGCACTCCAGTACGACCGGGGCAGCGCGGACAACCCCTACAACACCCTCCTGGAGCGGCCCGCGCTGCGGGAGCTGCTCGGACCGGTGCGCGGACTGCGCGTGCTGGAGGCCGGATGCGCGGGCGGCCGGCTCTCCGCGCAGCTGGCGGACGACGGCGCGCGGGTACTGGGCCTGGACGTCAGCCCCTCCCTGGTGGCGGCGGCCCGCGAACGGGCGGGGCAGAAGGCCGAGTTCCGCGTGCACGACCTGCGCGAGCCGCTGGACTTCCTGGAGACCGGTTCGGTCGACCGGGTGGTGTCGTCGCTGACGCTGCACTACGTGGCGGACTGGGTGCCGGTGCTGACCGAGTTCCGCCGGGTGCTGGCCCCCGGCGGCCGGGTGGTGATCTCCACCCACCACCCCTTCGACGACCTCGAACTGTCCGAGCTGGGCGACTACTTCGCCGTGGAGCAGCTGACCGACACCTGGAAGTCCTACGGCCCCCCGCCGATGGTGGTTCGCTTCTACCGCAGGCCGCTCGGGGACATGGTCGCCGCCGCGCACGCCGCCGGCCTCGCGGTGCGGGACCTGCGCGAACCGCGCGCGACCGAGGAGCACCGCGCCGCCTTCGGCGACAAGAAGTTCCCCGCGGTGGCCACCAGGCCGCGTTTCCTCCTGCTCGACCTGACACCGGATCCCGGAAGGTGACTCCTCCATGACATCAGCAACGTCGCAAGCGCGGCCCGCAGTGGCGGCGGTGATCGGCGGCACCCGGGGTCTGGGCCACCAGCTCGCGGTCCGCTGCCGGGACGCGGGCCTGCGCACCTTCGTCTACGGCCGGTCCGTGCACGACCTGCCGCCGGAGCGCTCGCGCGGGTTCGAACCGCGTGAACTGGACCTGTGCGACGCGGACTCCGTGGCCTCGGCGGACGTGTCGCTGCCCGGTCCGGCGTACGTGTTCTGGGTGGCCGGGGCCTTCCTGAAGAAGCCCCTGGCCAAGACCGAGGACGCGGAGATCGACGGGCTGACCGACCTGCTCCTGACCGGTCCGCTCAAGCTGCTGCGGCGCATGCTGGCGGCCGCCCCGTCGAGCGTGCGGCTGGTGACCATCGCCTCCTCCTCCGGCTGGAAGCGGCGGGAGAACGAGTCCCTGTACTGCGCGCTCAAGGCCGCGCAGGCCACCGCGACCAGGGGGCTGGTGCCGGAACTGGTGGAGGCGCACCCGGCGAACCAGGTGACCCTGATCCAGCCGGGCGGCCTCGCGGTGCCCGACTTCCACACGGGGCTGGAGATCGACTACGGCACGATGATGGACCCGGCCGAGGTCGCCGGGATCATCTGGGACCTCGCGCACTCCCAGCGGGAGTCCTTCCGCGAGGTGCAGATCCTCCGCTCGCGCGAACCCGGCCAGGAGGGCGTGCCGCAGGTCTCCTTCGGCCCGCGCCTTCCCGAGCCCCCGCTGTAGGCCCTGCCACCGGACTCCTGCCCTCCGGCCGGCGCACGCCGTTGTCCCCGGTGAAACGACCCGGCCGGCGTCCGCCCGTCGCACCACCCCATCGTCCGAGGAGGACAACGTGCTCGACTTCACCGCCGCCCGGGACACCAGGACCGAGCCCTACCACTGGTCGACCGTCACCGGTCTGCTGCCCGCCGACGCGCGTGCCGCGCTGCGGGAGTCGGTGCCCGCGCTGGAGCACTTCACCCGCTCCGAGCGCCGCACCGGCGGTGACAAGACGTACGGCATGCACGTGCTGCCCCTGGTGCACCGCGGCGAGGAGCAGCCCGCGCTGCGCAAGGCGGGCGAGGCGTGGGCCGGGTTCGCCGCGGCCGTCCAGTCGCCCGAGTACCGCCACTGGGTGCGCGAGACGGTGGGCGCGGACGTGTCGGACGGCGCCTTCGACGTGGGCGTGTTCGTCTTCGGCGAGGGCGACTGGGTGTCCTCGCACACCGACAAGGCCGACAAGAACGCCACCCACGTGCTCTACCTCAACGAGGAGTGGGGCACGGACGACGGCGGCGAGTTCCTGGTACGCGGCACGGCGGGCGACGACGCGCCGGTGCACGCGTCCATCGTCCCCGGCGGCGGCCGGTCGGTGCTGTTCGCGCGCTCGGAGAACTCCTGGCACGCGGTCGCCCCGGTGCGTCCGTCCGCGCCCGGCCTGCGGGTGACCGTGCAGGTGGAGATGTGGCGATGAGCGGTTCCACCCTCATGCGCAACCCCGCCGACACCGACGTGTGGACGGTGTGCGGCGGCTCCCCCGCGGCGGACGCCGGTCCCGTACGGGCGGACGGGTTCAAGCACCTGCTCGTGCCGAGCCTGGCCGCCGCCTGCCTGGCCGGCGCGCCGTGGGAGTTCACCAACGTCCCCGACATCGCCGACCGGCACGCGCTGGGCGGCATCGTCTCCGCGCTCGGCGGGCGGGTCGAGCACGACGGGGACCGGATGACGGTCGACCCGCGCGGGCTGACGGGCCACGAGATACCGGCCGCGCTGTCCCAGGGCGTGCACGGCGGCATGTACCTGCTGCCGACACTGCTGGCGGCGCGCGGCCGGGTGGTGTCGGGCACGCACGGCGGCTGCAGCATCGGCGACGGCGCGGGCGGCGCCCGGCCGACGGGCCACGTGGCACGCGTCCTGGAGGCGTTCGGCGCCACCTGCGAGGCCACCGCGGGCGGGTTCAGCGCCCGCGCGCCCCGCGGCGGACTGCGCGGCGCCACCCTGGACATGGCCGACTTCGCCGACGTCGAGCCCGCCACGGGAACGCTGACCGGCCCGTACTACTCCGGCGCCACGAAGACCGCCCTGCTGGCCGCGGCCACGGCCACCGGCACCACCGAGATACGCAACCCGTACCCCAAGCTCGACGTGTACGGCCTGGTGCGGGTGCTCGCCGAAGCCGGGGTGGCGGTGGAGACCGCCCCCGGCCGCATCGTGGTGGAGGGCGTCGGCGGGCCGCTGGGCGCGGCCCGTGTCACGGTGCCGTCCGACCTGATGGAGGTCGTCACCTTCGTCGCCCTCGCCGTGCACCTGCGCCGTCCGCTGGAACTGGCGCTGGACGGCGCCGAGGAGGTACGCGCCGGACTGGCCCCGGAACTGCGCTACCTGGACGCCATGGGCGTGCCCCTGGAGTGGGGTCCGTCGTCCCTGCGGATCGGCGAGCCCGCGCGGCTGCGCGCCACGGACGTCCTGGCCGCCTCCCACTTCGCCTACAGCGACGCGCAGCCGCTGTTCGCGCTGATGCTGCTGGGTGCCGACGGCCCGGCCACCCTCACCGATCTGGTCTGGCACGGCGGCCGCTTCGGTTACGCCGAGGGGCTGCGCGCCCTGGGCGCCCGGCTGGACCTGAGCGGCAACCGGCTCACGACCACGCCGAGCCGGCTGCGTCCGGCCGGTACGGACCTGGTGGCGGGCGACCTGCGGGCCGCGGCCACGCTGGTGCTGGCCGCCCTGGGCACCGGTGTCCCGCAGCGCCTCGTCGGCGTCGGCCACCTGCGCCGCGGATACCAGGACCTCGCCGCCAAGCTTACCTCGCTCGGCGCCACCATCACCCCCGAGGATGCCTCGTGACCACGACCGTCGACAACGCGCCCTTCGACTACGACGCGCTGGCCCGCACCGAGCCGGCCACCGATCCGTTCCGCTGGGCGCTGGTGCGCGGCATGCTGCCCGGCGCCGTCGGCACCCGGCTGGCCGAGGAGTTCCCCACCGAGGGCTTCACCCTCACCGAACGCGCCACGGGCACGGGCGGCAAGGGCTACAGCACCCGCAACCTCAAGCTCGTCGAGCGGTCCGAGCCCGTCCCCGCCGCCCTGGCGCTGCTGACGCCGCGCTGGCGGGCCGTGGTCGACGCGCTGCTGTCCCCGCAGTACCGGGCGGCGGTGGCCGCGCTGTCGGGGCGTGACCTGACCGGCTGCACCGTCGAGGCGCGCGCCGTCCGTTACGGGGCGGGCTCCTGGATCGACCCGCACACCGATCGCGCGGACAAGGCGGTGACCCAGACCTGGTACTTCAACTCCGGCTGGCTGCCGGAGTGGGGCGGTGCCCTGTGCATCCTGGCCGGGCCGAACGGGGACGAGGCGGTGCGGCAGGTGCGGCCGGACCTGGGGGAGTCCGTGGTGCTGGTGCCCTCCGACGCGTCGTGGCACTCGGTGACGGCCGTGACCGACGAGGCGCGTCAGGAACGGCAGACCCTGCTGGTGCACTTCGTCCGTCCGGAGGCCGCCGGATGAGCGGGGGAGGGCAGACCGCGGCACAGGGCGAGTACCACCGGGAGCTGTTCCCCGCCTGGCACGACTGGGAGACCACGGTCGGCAGGATCGCCGACTTCACCGGTCAGACGGGCCCGTCGGGGCTGCTGGGTCTCGACCAGATGGGCCACTTCGGCCCGCACGGCTGCGACCGCGTGGCGGAGGCGGTGGCCGCGCACCGGCCCGCCGGCCCGGCCGGGCAGCCCCTGCGGCTGGTCGAGCTCGGCAGCGGCTTCGGCGGTGCCCTGCGCTACCTCGTGGACGCCCTGACCGCGCGCGGCGTCGTCGTCGGCGAGGCGGTCGGAGTGGACCTGGTCCCGGAGCACTGTGAGGTCAGCGCGCGCATCACCGCTTCGCAGGGCCGCTCCAACGTCACCGAGGTGTGCGCGTCCGCCGCCGCGGTGCCACTGCCCGACGGGGAGGTGGACGCGGTGGTGGTCACCGGCTCCATGCCGCACTTCCCCGACCCCGCGGCGGTCCTGCGCGAGGCCGCGCGGCTGCTCGCGGAGGGGGGCGTGCTGGTGGTCACCGAGGAGGTGAGCCTGTGCGCCACCGGAGAAGCACCGGCTCCTGCCTTCCGGCGCTTCCATCCCGAGGGCGTGTTCTTCCTGACGGACATCGACGAGCGGCGCACCCAGTTCACGGCGGCGGGCCTGGACCTCGTGGCCGACGTGGACGTCTCCGCGTGGGCCGCTCAGCTGGTGGCCGAGCGGCTGCGCGCCCTGCGGCTGTTCCGCGGGAGCGTGGATTCCATCCTCGGTGCCGACTCGGCGGACCGGGTGGGCGGCACCCTCGACTCCGCGCTGGCGGAGTACCGGGCCGAGCGCCTGCTGCCCCGGCTGTTCGTCGCCCGGAAGGCCTGAGACAGGGGCGGGGCGGCACCGGCCGGGGCGCGCCCGTGCCGCTCAGCACGGTGGCTGTTCCCACGGTTCCTGCAACTGGCGCGAGATGGTGCGGGCCGCCCCCTGGGCGTGCCGGGCGGCGGTCTCGGGGCGCAGATGCGTCATGATGCCGACCACGGTGAGGGCGGCCACCGGTGTTCCGGCCCCGCCCAGGACCGGGGTGGAGACGGCGACCAGTCCGCGCGCGCCGGGCACCGTGGTGTACTGCTGGCAGTCGGCCCTCTTGGCGGGGGCGGGGGAGGAGAGCGCCTGGCGTGCCGCCGAGGCGCACACCGTGGGGTGGTCGGTGCGGCGCATGGTCGGGAGGAACGGGCTGTGCACGGCGTCCAGGTGGACGACGTTCGGACCGTCCGCGAAGGAGAGGTAGGTGCTGCCGCCGATGGCCTCGTTCAGCCGCTGGAGACAGGGGAGCGCCGTCCGCCGCAGCAACTGGTGCTGCGGCGCCCGGGAGCCGAGCAGGAACAGCATGTGCCCCAGCCTCAGCCCTCGCCGGCCGCGTTCCAGGAAGCCCTGGTCGACCAGTTCTTTTATCAGCCGGTGCACGGTGGGTTTCGGTAGTCCGGTCCGCCGGGCGAGTTCGGACAGCTGGACCTCGTTGTCCTGAGGCCGGAACGCGTTCAGAAGCGTTAAGCCCCGGGTTAACTTGGACCGTTGCCCCTCTTCCGCCTGTGGTTTCTCGGTGGAGCGGCCGACCGGCGACGAAGATGTCACGTATACCTTCAAATTGTCTGATTACTGGGAGATAACGAGTGACGGGATCGTAGTCGAGTCTTTCTAGTCAGATGACCAGCTCATCGGGTGGTGCCCGGAACCGTCGTCGCGGCACTCACGCCCTGCGCCGCACTGGACGCCGACCGGCTTGCAGGTGCCCCGGCTGCTCGCCGCCGTTCACGGCAGGCCGCCGTGGCGCCTGACCGCTTTCCTCGCTGGTACCACGAGTGCGGCCTGCTGCGATCGGCCGGCACCTTATACCACGTACGCCACGGAGAATTACTGGAATGCCGGTGAAAAGGGTGCCCGGCCGCGCGTCCGGATCCGGAACGGTGGAACGTCCGGCGTAACTCCCGTTCATGAAAGACGCATTAGGCGCATCAACGGCCGGCGGTCACGTGTGCACCGCGTGAGTGGTTCCGGTGGTCGGCCCGGCGCCGGTCGGGCCGGGAGTCACCTCTCCCGGTCCTGCGGTCCCGCACCGCCTGGGCGCCCCTCCCGGCGGGCGGTGTGCCCGGTCGGCCGTCGGCGTGTCGGCCGGGGTGCGGCCCGCGCGTTCGTGCGGGCCCTCTTGTGCAATTCCTGTGGAACCCTCAATCTTTCGGCTGACGCACCTGCTCGGCCAACTGATTGACATGATCCCGTCACTCGGTGGTCGTTCCGCCACACGCGTCGCACGTGCGTCGACCCGCACCACGTCCCCACGGCACACGCACCGCCGACTGAGGAGGAACCCTCACATGACAGTGATGCGTCACCCCCGGCGAAGACTGACCGCCCTCGGCGCCGCGACCACCGCGGCCCTCGTCGCGGGTCTCGTCTCCGCCTTCCCCGCGGGCGCGGCCCCGGCCGCTCCCGAAGGCCGCATCCAGTACGCGGGCGCCGCGAACGCCGTCGCCGGCAGCTACATCGTGACCCTGGAGGTGGACGAGGCCCGGTCCGGATCCGCCGAGGGCCGCGCCCTGGCCGCGAAGTACGGCGCCGCCATCGAGCGCACGTACACCAAGGCCCTGAACGGCTACGAGGTCCAGGCGTCCGAGGCCGAGGCGAAGCGTCTCGCCGCCGACCCGGCCGTCGCCTCGGTGATCCAGAACCGCACGTTCCGCATCACCGGCACCCAGCCCGGCCCGCCCTCCTGGGGCCTGGACCGGATCGACCAGCGGAACCTGCCGCTGAACAGCTCGTACACCTACCCGGACTCGGCCGGACAGGGCGTCACGGCGTACGTCATCGACACCGGCGTCCGCACCACCCACAGCGACTTCGGCGGCCGCGCGTCCGACGGCTACGACGCCATCGACAACGACAACACCGCCCAGGACGGTCACGGTCACGGCACCCATGTCGCCGGCACGGTCGCGGGCACCGCCCACGGCGTGGCCAAGAAGGCGAAGGTCGTCGGGGTCCGGGTGCTGAACAACTCCGGCTCCGGCACCACCGCCCAGGTCGTCGCCGGCATCGACTGGGTGGCGCGGAACGCGGTCAAGCCGGCCGTCGCCAACATGTCCCTCGGCGGTGGCGCCGACAGCGCCCTCGACGCGGCCGTCCGGGGCGCCGTCGCCTCCGGCGTCACCTTCGTCGTCGCGGCGGGCAACGAGTCCACCAACGCCTCCACCAAGTCCCCGGCGCGCGTCACCGAGGCGATCACCGTCGGCGCCACCACCTCCGGCGACGCCCGCGCCAGCTACTCCAACTACGGTTCCGTTCTGGACCTGTTCGCACCGGGTTCCTCCATCACCTCGGCCTGGCGCACCAGCGACACGGCCACCAACACCATCTCCGGTACGTCCATGGCGAGTCCGCACGTCGCCGGGGCCGCCGCCCTCCACCTCGCCGACAACCCCTCCGCCACCCCCGCCCAGGTGTCCTCCGCGCTGACCTCCGCCGCCACCACCGGCGTCGTCGGCAGCCCGGGCAGCGGCTCGCCCAACCGCCTGCTGTACGTGGGCGACGGCGGCACCACTCCGCCCCCGACCGGCGACCGCTTCGAGAGCACCACCGGCTACCCGATCGCCGACAACGCGACCGTCGAATCCCCCGTCACCGTCTCCGGCGTCCCGGGCAACGCGCCCTCGGACCTGGCCGTCGCGGTCGACATCACCCACACCTACATCGGTGACCTCCAGGTCCAGTTGGTCGCCCCGGACGGCACGGCGTACACCCTGAAGGGGTACGGCACCGGCGGCAGCGCCGACGGCATCGACACCACCTACACCGTCGACGCCTCCGCCGAGACGGCGAACGGCACGTGGAAGCTGCGCGTCGGCGACAACGCCTCGTGGGACACCGGCCGGCTCAACGGCTGGTCCCTGCAGTTCTGACGCATCCCGGACCGGCGCCCGCCGGCACCCCGTCCCCGGGGAAGGGCTGCGGGACCGGTGCCCCGTCCCCGGCCCGCCCCGGGGACGGGGCACGCCGCGCCCGCGCCCACGACGCGCGTCGTGTCCCCGCCTCCTCCCTCCGGGCCGCAGCACGCTCAGGACCCGCAGGACCCGCAGGACCCCCACGGCCGGCACCCCGCCTCCGGGCCCCAGGGCCCGCACCCCTCACCGCGGCCGGCGTCCGGGAGGCCGCCGAGGAGACGGCGCACGGCAACGGGGAGGTGACCCCGTCGGCCCCGACGGCTCGGTCACCGCACGCAAGGCTCTGGGGCGGGAGACCTCCCCGCCCGAGTACGGCGAGGAGACCGGGCGCGACCCGGACAGCGGCGGCATGCAGGTGTGGCGGCCGCCATAGCGGGGAGAAAGTGCCTGCGTAAAGCCCTCACCCGGCAGATGTCATCACATCGAGTGATTCTCTGGCCTTCACTTGCCTGGCAGAACCCAGGGTTGCCACCCTGTTGCTGTCTGTACAAGCTGATGGGAGCGGCCCGTGACATTCGGTGAGCAGCCGGCGTACCTGCGTGTCGCGGGTGACCTCCGGGAGAAGATCGTCGACGGCCGGCTGCCGCCCCACACCCGGCTGCCCTCCCAGGCCAGGATCCGCGAGGAGTACGGCGTCTCGGACACCGTCGCCCTGGAGGCGCGCAAGGTCCTCATGGCGGAGGGACTCGTCGAGGGACGCTCCGGTTCGGGGACGTACGTGCGCGAGCGGCCGGTGCCGCGCCGGGTCGCCCGCTCCGGCTTCCGCCCGGAGCACGGGGCCACGCCCTTCCGGCAGGAGCAGGCCGACGCGGGCGCCCGGGGCACCTGGGAGTCCGGCAGCGAGCAGACCGGGGCCTGCGCCGCCGTCGCCGAGCGGCTCGGCATCGAACCCGGCGACCGCGTGATGCGCACCAAGTACCTCTTCCGGGAGGCCGGCGAGCCGATGATGCTCTCCACCTCCTGGGAGCCGCTCGCCCTGACCGGGCGCACGCCCGTGATGCTGCCCGAGGAGGGACCGCTCGGCGGCATGGGTGTCGTCGAGCGCATGCGCGCCATCGACGTGATCGTGGACAACGTCACCGAGGAGGTCGGCGCCCGCCCCGGGCTCGCCGAGGAGCTGGTCCTGCTGGGCGGTGTCCCCGGTCACGTCGTCCTGGTCATCCAGCGCACCTACTTCGCCTCGGGCCGGCCGGTCGAGACCGCAGACGTGGTCATCCCCGCCGACCGGTACCGGGCCTCCTACCACCTCCCGGTGAAGTAGCCCGTCACGGCCGTCGCACCGCTGCCCCGTCACCTCCTCACTCCCGCGCGCTCCCTTCCGCGCCCCCGCCGCGCGTACGCTCCGGCGCGCCGTCCCGGCAGCGGCCGCCCGGACGCCGTAGCAATCTGGCCGTTCTCCCAGGTCGTGCCCGACGCCGCGCGCGCCGCGCGGGATGCCGCTGACCGGACGTGTCCGCCCCGGCGCACGGCGCATCCGCCTTCGCGCGCCCCCTGTCTTCTGGCCGGTTGCGTGCCTCTTCGTGAAAAGCCGTGTTCGCTCAGTGAAGGCAAGGCGTAGGCTCGGGCATATGCGGACTGGGGTTTCCTTATCGGGCGGGGCGCGGCGCAGGCCGCGGGCGGGAAGTGGAGGGGAGCGATGAGCGACGGCGCGGTGACTCTTCCCTGGCTCGTCGTGCGTCAGGACGGCAACGGCAACCGCTACCGGGTCGGGCGGTACGCGACCCGCGCCGAGGCCGAGCGGATCGCCGGCAGCCTCGACGAACGCGGCCACGAACAGCTCTACTGGGTCGAGCGGATCGGCCGGAACGGAACGTCCGCCGACTGACCCGGCCCCCGGCGATCCGGACCGCCGGCCATGCCCTCCGGAGGGCATGGCGGTTCCCTCCCGTAGGCTCCGGCGCATGAGCGAGCGGATCGTGGTGGTCGGTGCGGCCCTGTGGCACGAGGGGCGGCTGCTCGCCGCGCGCCGGAGCGCGCCCGCCGAGCTGGCCGGGCGCTGGGAGCTGCCCGGCGGCAAGGTCGAGCCGGGGGAGGCCCCGGACGCGGCCGTCGTACGGGAGTTGCGCGAGGAGCTCGGTGTCGAGGCCGAGGCGCAGGAGCGCGTCCCGGGGGAGTGGCCGCTGCGGGCGCCGTACGTGATGCAGGTGTGGACCGCCCGCCTGCGCCCCGGATCCCCCGCCCCCCGGCCCCTCGAGGACCACGACGAGCTGCGCTGGCTCACCCCCGACCGGATCTGGGACGTCGACTGGCTCGAGCACGACGTGCCGGCCGTCCGGGACGCCCTCACCCGCGCCGCGCCGCATCCGTGACCGCCCCTCCCCGGTGGCAGGGCGCGTGAAGCGCGACCGCGGCGTGCGGGAGCGGCGCCGACGGGGCGTGGGCGCCGTCCGGCGCCGCTCGTGCCACGACGCGCCGTCGAGCGCCGTCGAGCGCGGTACGCCGACCGGTATATCGGGTATGGGCCCATTAAACCCATGAAGACGGACATGGACGGACTCCCTCGGCGGGGAAGTGATCCGCGTGAGCGACACCGGCGGCGACTGGGCCGCGTGGACCTTCTCCGCTGATCCGGGCGCCGTGCGCGCCGCCCGCTCGGCCGTCCGCGACCAGCTGCGCCTGTGGGACCTGGACAGCGTCGGCGACCTCGCGGCCCTGCTCGTCAGCGAGCTGGTCACCAACGCCCTGCGGCACGCCGCGGGCCCCATAGGCGTCCGCCTGGTACGCCCCTCCGGGCCCGGAGTCCTCCTGGTGGAGGTCTCCGACCCGCTCCCCGACCTCCCGCGCGAACGCACCGCCCGGCCCGAGGACGAGAGCGGACGCGGGCTGCAGCTCCTGGCCTCCGCCTCCCGCCGCTGGGGCGCCCGTCCCGGCGGCGCCGGGAAGACCGTGTGGTTCGAACTGGCGGTGCCACGATGAGGCGTCGTACAGCCGTTCACCGGTGTACGTGCCCGGCCCTTGCGCCGAGTGACCTGTTCGGACCGGTGGCGGATGCCGACGAGGGGATTCGATGACGTGTCCGCCGGTTAGAAGACTGGAAGTGTTCTCACAGCACGGACCGAAAAGCATCGGGACCGTGCTGTGATCGTGAACACCGTGTTGTGCGGCGCCGTAGTGCTGGATACTGCGGGCAGCCGCCTCCGGTGACCGGTGCCGGACGCGGTGAGCTGGAGGGGACGGTTCGCGTGAGCGAGATACCAGCGAAGGCCACGGAGTCCGAGGACCCGTCGGGCGGCGCGCGTGCAGGGGCCGCGGACGGCCTCGCCTTCGGCGACGCTCCGTACGCCGACTCGATGTGGCAGAGCAGTCCGCCCGGCTCCCTCTACGACTACATCAAGGTCGCCTCCTTCTCCATCGGGCCCGACGGGCTCGTCGACCAGTGGAGCCTGCGCGCCGAGCAGATCTTCGGCATCCCCGCCGACCGCGCCGTCGGCATGGACCCCATCGAGGCGTTCCTCGAGCCCGTCCGGCGCGAGCGCGGCCAGCGCAAGATGGCCGAAATCCTCGACGGGCGGGAGTGGACCGGTGTGGTGCCGTTCCGGCTGCCGGACTCGATGGCGGCCGACCCGCGCGACCGGGAGGGCCTGGCCGAGGTCTACGTCATGCCGACGCGCACCGAGGAGGGCGAGAAGGCCGCCGTCTGCATCGTCGTCGACGTCCGCACCCTGCGCCGCATCGAGACCGACCTCGCCGCCTCGCAGGCCATATTCGGCCAATCTCCGTTCGGCTTCCTGCTGATCGACCCCGACCTGCGGGTACGCCGCGCCAACCAGCGGTTCGCGTCCGTCTTCGGCGGCAGCCCCGACGACCACCGCGGCAAGGGCGTGTACGACTATCTGCCGCGCGGCGAGGCCGACCGGGTCTCCGCCACCCTGCGCCGGGTGCTGGAGACCGGCGACTCCATCACCGACATGCACGTCACGGGCTTCGTGCCGGGCTTCGACGACCGCCGCCACTGGTCCGTCAACCTCTACCGCGTGCACAGCGGCAGCGGCCGGCCCATCGGCATCGCCTGGCTCGGCACCGACGTCACCGCCCGTCGCGCCGCCGCCCGCGAGGCAGCCGCCGCCCGGCGCAACCTCGCCCTCCTCAACGAGGCCGGCGCCCGGATCGGCAACTCCCTCGACCTGGAGACCACCGCCCGCGAACTCCTCGACGTCGTCGTCCCCGGCTTCTGCGACCTGGCCACCGTCGACCTCTACCAGGGGCTGCTGGCCGGTGACGAGACCCCGCCGGGCCTCGCCGACGGCAGTGCGGAGGTCCGCCGCGTCGCCTTCGCCAGCGCCGTCTCCGACGCGCCGTTCAACGGCGCCGGGGAGCGCGTCAAACTGGGCGCCCTGCACCACTACCCCTTCAACTCGCCGTGTGCGGACGCCCTGCGCACCGCCCGCCCGCAGAACGTCCCCGGCGGGGACGGCGGGCTGGTGCAGTCCACCCTCGCCGTGCCGATGGTCGCCCACGACACGGTGGTGGGCCTCGCGCAGTTCGCCCGCACCAAGGGCAGCGAGCCGTTCGGCGACCGCGACCGCGACCTCGCGGTGGAACTGGCCGCGCGGGCCGCCGTGTGCATCGACAACGCCCGCCTGTACCGGCGCGAGCACGAACGCGCGCTGATACTGCAGCGCTCCCTGCTCCCGCCCGGCGACCCGGAGGCCTCCGGCCTCGACATCGCCTGCCGCTACCTGCCCGGCAACGTGGCCACCGGCCGGCCCAGCGAGGTCGGCGGCGACTGGTTCGACGTCATCGAACTGCCCGGCCACCGCACCGCGCTGGTCGTCGGCGACGTCATGGGGCGTGGCCTGCGCGCGGCCGTGACGATGGGCGAACTGCGCACCGCCGTACGCACCCTGGCCCAGCTCGACCTCGAACCGGCCGAGGTGCTCTCCCAGTTGGACGAGATCGCCCGGGGCCTCGGCGCCCCCGGCGGCGTCCAGCAGGCCACGAGGGCGGCCCGCCGGCCCCGGGAGGCCGACCTCTCCGAGGTCTACCTGGCGACCTGCGTCTACGCCGTCTACGACGCGGTGACCAGGCGCTGCACCTTCGCCAACGCGGGCCATCTGCCGCCCGTCCTGGTGGAACCCGGCGAGCCCGCGCTGATGCTGGACGTCCCCCCCGGCCTGCCGCTCGGCGTCGGCGGGGAGCCCTTCGAGGAGGTGGAGGTCGAACTGCCCGAGGGCGCCCTGCTCGCGCTCTACACCGACGGCCTGGTCGAAAGCCGCGACCACCCGCTCGACGAGGGCCTGGAGGCCTTCGTGGGCGCGCTGACGGACCCCGCACGCCCGTCGGCCGGTCCGGGCGGCACGACGGCGGCGCTCCGCGCCGACACGCACAGGAACCTGGAGGACGTCTGCGACCACGTCCTGCACACCCTCGACACCCACCACGGCGAGGACGACATCGCCCTGCTGATGGCCCGCGTCCAGGGGCTGCCCGCCGAGTCCGTCGGTGACTGGACCCTGCCCCGCGAGCCGCGCAGCGTGGGCCGGGCCCGCGAGTACGCCCGCGCGCAGCTGCTCAGCTGGGACATGGAGCCCCTGGTCGACACCACCGAGCTCCTGGTCAGCGAGCTGGTCACCAACGCCCTGCGCTACGGCGAGGGCGAGATCAGGCTCCGTCTCCTCCTGGACCGCACCCTGGTCTGCGAGGTCTGGGACTCCGGTCTGGTCCAGCCCCGCCGCCGTCGCGCCCGCGACACCGACGAGGGCGGCCGGGGTCTCCAGCTCGTCGGACTGCTCAGCGCGGCCTGGGGCTCGCGCCGTACGCCCCGGGGCAAGACGGTCTGGTTCGAGCTCCCGCTTCCCGGCCCGGACACCACCCTCGCCGACCCGGCGGAGGCGCTGCTGAGCCTGTTCTGACGCCGCGCGCGAGGCGGTCTCCGCCGGACGACCGCAACCGGAGCACCTGTTCGCCCGTCCTCCCGGGCACCACCGACCACCGCGGTGCCGACGGCAGCCGACGGGTGAGGGGAGCCGGGATGGACCGCACGGAACCGCAGGCCGGACGGGACGGGGACCGCCTGCCGAAACCGGCGGACGCGGGCGCCACCGGGGACACCGACGGCGCGGGGCCCCCGCGGCAGCCGTCCGACGGCGCCCCGGCCGGGGCCGCTGCCCCGGGCCGGCCGGACGCCGCCGCCCCGCCGGACGCCGCCGCCCCGCCGGACGCCGCCGGCGCGCCGGAAGCCCCCGGCCCACCCGGCGGGAGACGCCGCGGATCCCGGGCCCGGCGGCTGGGGCGTACCGCGCTCGCCCTGGAGGTCACCCCGCCCTCCACCGACCTGCTGATGGGCCTGCCCGCCTACCAGGAGAACCGGTTCGGTCACTGGGCCCACGCCGAGACCGTCCCCGCCGCCGTCCGGGGCGTCCGCCTCGGCCTGTCCCGCGAGGACGCCGACCGCGCCAACTTCGGCGTGGCCCTCTACATCGACTTCACGGCGACGGAGGCGGACTGGGCGGCGTACCGGGAGGGCTGGGTGAACCGGCGCCGACCGGCGCTCAGGAGCGCCGGCGGATCCTGTCGCCCAGCCACACCAGCGGGTCGTACTTGCGGTCGGCCGCCCGTTCCTTCAGCGGGATGAGCGCGTTGTCGGTGATTTTGATGCCCTCGGGACACACCTCCGTGCAGCACTTGGTGATGTTGCAGTAGCCGAGTCCGTGCTCGTCCTGGGCCGCGCGCTTGCGGTCCAGACCGGTCTCCCCGGCCGCGTCCAGCGGATGCATGTCGAGCTCCGCGACCCGCATCAGGAACCGGGGCCCCGCGAACGCCGGCTTGTTCTCCTCGTGGTCGCGCACCACGTGGCAGGTGTCCTGGCACAGGAAGCACTCGATGCACTTGCGGAACTCCTGCGAGCGGTCCACGTCCTCCTGCGCCATCCGGTACTCGCCGGGACCGAGCCCCTCCGGTGGCACGAAGGCCGGGACCTGACGGGCCTTGGCGTAGTTGAAGCCGACGTCCGTCACCAGGTCGCGGATCACCGGGAAGGCCCGCAGCGGTGTCACGGTGATCGTCTCGTCCCGCTCGAACACCGACATCCGGGTCATGCACAGCAGCCGGGGACGCCCGTTGACCTCCGCCGAGCACGAACCGCACTTGCCGGCCTTGCAGTTCCAGCGCACGGCCAGGTCGGGGGCCTGGGTGGCCTGGAGACGGTGGACGATGTCGAGGACCACCTCGCCGTCGTTCACCTCGACCGCGAAGTCCTCCAGGCCGCCGCCCCGCGCGTCCCCGCGCCACACCTTGAAGCGGGCCTCGTAGCTGCTCACTCGTAGAGCTCCTCTTCGGTGAGGTACTTGACCAGCTCCTCCTTCTGGAAGAGGGCGAGCAGGTCGGGGCGGATGGGTTCGGTCGTCTCACGGGTGAGGGTGATCCGGCCGCGCGCCGGATCCGTGGCCGCGAGGCCGTCCGTGCGGTCGGCGAGCGCGCACAGCAGGTTGACGTTGCGCCAGGTGCGGTCCATCGCCGCGTGGTCCTCGCGGGTGTGCCCGCCGCGCGACTCGGTGCGCTCCAGCGCCGCCCGGGCCACGCACTCGCTGACCAGCAGCATGTTCCGGAGGTCCAGCGCGAGGTGCCAGCCCGGGTTGAACTGCCGGTGTCCCTCGACCCCGGCCCGGCGGGCCCGGGTCCGCAGCTCGGCCAGCTTCTCCAGGGCGCGCTCCATCTCGTGCTCGCGGCGGATGATGCCGACCAGGTCGTTCATCGTCTGCTGGAGTTCCTGGTGCAGGGTGTACGGGTTCTCCGGCGGTCCGCCGGCCGGTTCCCCGCTCCCCGCGGAGAACGGGCGCAGGGCCTCCGCGGCGGCCTCGTCGACCTGCGCGTCGTCCACCCGGGGCCGCGCCTCCCCCGTCCCGCTCGCGTACTCGGCCGCGTGCCGGCCCGCCCGGCGCCCGAACACCAGCAGGTCGGACAGCGAGTTGCCGCCGAGCCGGTTGGAGCCGTGCATCCCCCCGGCCACCTCACCGGCCGCGAACAGCCCCGGTACGCCGCGTGCCGCCGCCGAGTCGGAGTCGACGGCGATGCCGCCCATCACGTAGTGGCAGGTCGGCCCGACCTCCATCGCCTCCGCCGTGATGTCGACGTCCGCCAGTTCCTTGAACTGGTGGTACATCGACGGCAGCCGCCGCTTGATCACCTCGGCCGGCATCCGTGTGGACACGTCCAGGAAGACTCCGCCGTGCGGGGAGCCGCGGCCCGCCTTCACCTCGGCGTTGATCGCGCGGGCCACCTCGTCGCGGGGGAGCAGTTCGGGCGGGCGCCGGTTGCGGTCCGGGTCGTCGTACCAGCGGTCGCCCTCCTCCTCGGACTCGGCGTACTTCTCCCTGAAGACGTCCGGGATGTAGTCGAACATGAACCGCTTGCCCTCGGAGTTGCGCAGCACCCCGCCGTCCCCGCGCACCGACTCGGTGACCAGGATCCCCTTCACCGACGGCGGCCAGACCATGCCCGTCGGGTGGAACTGCACGAACTCCATGTTCAGCAGCGGGGCCCCGGCCAGCAACGCCAGCGCGTGACCGTCGCCGGTGTACTCCCAGGAGTTCGACGTCACCTTGAACGACTTGCCGATGCCGCCCGTCGCGATCACCACGGCGGGCGCCCGGAGGACGAAGAACCGGCCGGACTCCCGCTCGTAGCCGAAGACCCCCGAGACCTTCTCCCCCTCCTTCAGCACACGCGTGACCGTGCACTCCTGGAAGACCTTCAGCCGGGACTCGTAGTCCCCGGTCTCCCGGAAGTCCTCCTGCTGGAGCGCGACGATCTTCTGCTGGAGGGTGCGGATCAGCTCCAGGCCGGTGCGGTCGCCGACGTGCGCCAGGCGCGGGTACTCGTGGCCGCCGAAGTTGCGCTGCGAGATCCGGCCGTCCTTCGTCCGGTCGAACAGCGCGCCCCAGGTCTCCAGCTCCCACACCCGCTGCGGCGCCTCCTGGGCGTGCAGCTCGGCCATCCGCCACTGGTTGAGGAACTTCCCGCCGCGCATGGTGTCGCGGAAGTGGACCTGCCAGTTGTCCCCGGCGTTGACGTTGCCCATCGCCGCCGCGATGCCGCCCTCGGCCATCACGGTGTGCGCCTTGCCGAACAGCGACTTGCAGATCACGGCCGTACGGGCGCCCCGCTCGCGTGCCTCGACGGCGGCGCGCAGGCCCGCGCCACCGGCCCCGACCACGACGACGTCCCACTCCTGTCGGTCGACCACGGACATGGCTTGAGTCCCCACTCGGCTAGAAGAAGCGCGGATCGTCGAAGGCGCCGGACGCGACGAGGTAGACGTAGAGGTCGGCGAGGGCCACGCTCAGCAGCGACGCCCAGGCGAGCTGCATGTGCCGGGCGTTCAGCCGGCCCACCCACTGCCACATCCGGTACCGCACCGGATGCCGGGAGAAGTGCTTCAGTTTCCCGCCGACGATGTGCCGGCAGGAGTGGCAGGAGAGGGTGTACGCCCAGATCAGCACGATGTTGACCAGGAAGACCAGCGTGCCCAGGCCCATGTGGCCCCACGCGTAGTGCTCGTCGCGGAAGGCGAGCACGGTGTCGTAGGTCAGGATGCCCGCCACCGGGATCGCCGCGTAGAAGAAGTAGCGGTGGATGTTCTGCAGGACCAGCGGGAAGCGCGTCTCGCCGGTGTACGTGCGGTGCGGCTCGGCGACCGCGCAGGCCGGCGGGGACGCCCAGAAGCCCCGGTAGTAGGCCTTGCGGTAGTAGTAGCAGGTCAGGCGGAAGCCGAGCGGGAAGATCAGGACGATGATCGCCGGCGAGATGCCCCACCAGCTGCCGAACAGCTCCCAGTTCGGCCCGGCCCTCATCGGCTCGCAGTTCTCCGCGAGGCAGGGCGAGTAGAACGGCGAGACGTACGGCGCCGCGTAGTAGTCGGCGTTCGCGAAGGCCCGCCAGGTCGAGTAGACGACGAAGGCGAGCAGCCCGGCCGCGGTGGCGGCCGGGGCCAGCCACCAGCGGTCGGTCCGCAGGTGCCGCGCGCCGATCGCGGCGCGCGTACCCGTTCGCACGCCGCCGCCCCGGGGCCGGGGGTCTGTCGCAGGGGGTTCCGTGCCAGTGGCCACTGGTCCGCTCCGAAGTCGGGGTCAGGGGGCGCGACGGTCGCGGGCGCCGAGACCCTCGTCGTCCGTGTCCACCCACAGCGAGGGGTCGTACGGCGTGTCGGAGATGGTCACGAGATCGGACCGCGCCTGCGGGGCCGTGCCGGAGGCGGCCGTCTCCCGCAGCAGCGCGACGCTCTCGCGCAGGTGATCGGTGTCGGCACGGACGCGGCGCATCTCCAGGCCGCCGCTGCCCAGCTGCTTCTCCAGCCGCCCCACCGACCGGACCAGGTCGTCGAGACAGCGCTGGACGGATGCCAGTTCGTTGTGCACGGACATGACGTGACCTCACTTTCACGGGTCCTCGGGGCCCGAGACGGCAACGTTCATGCGTCTGCGAGTGTTGCGCGTCACACCTGGCCCTGTGAAGGGATGTGCATCGATTGGCCGAGGCGTGGGGGTGCATCGCCCGGTGTGTTGCGCCGCACGGGTGGGCTTGCCGCCCGTGCCCGCCGTGTCGCCCTGCCTTGCCGAACCCTTTCCTCTTCAGTGGGCCGCATACATCAGATGAGCCCCAAATATCATCAAAAGTGATCGTAACGCCCGCGGCTTCCCGGAGGTACCCAGAGATGTCCCCCGACGGCATCGGCCCGCGCGCGGCTCCGCGCTCGGTCGCCTTCCTCACCGCGGGCGCCCTCACGGTGCCGGCGCTGGCCGGATGCGGCTCCGGCGATCCCGCGGGCCGGCCTCTCGCCGGGCCGGACATCGCGCGCGCCGACCGGGCCCTGATCGCCGACGGGGGCACCCTGCGCTGGGCCGTGGACACCGTCCCGGACACCCTGAACGTCTTCCAGTCGGACGCCGACGCCACCACCACCCGGATCGCGCAGGCGGTCCTGCCGTCGATGTACCGGATGGACAGCCGGGGCCGGCCGGTGCGCAACCCGGACTACCTGGAGTCCGCCGAGGTCGTCGAGACCGAGCCCAGACAGGTCGTCCTCTACCGGCTCAGCCAGCGGGCCGTCTGGAGCGACGGCCGCGAGATCGGCGCCGCCGACTTCGCCGCCCAGTGGCGCGCCCTGTCCGGCAAGGACACCGCCTACTGGACCGCCCGCAACGCCGGCTACGACCGCATCGAGAAGATCGAGCGCGGCAAGGGGAACCTCGAAGTCAAGGTCACTTTCAGCCGCCCCTACGCGGACTGGCGGTCCCTGTTCACCCCGCTGTACCCGAAGGACGTCATGGGCGACCCGGACTCCTTCAACGACGGGGCCCGCAAGAAGCTGCAGGTCACCGCGGGCCCCTTCAGAGTGAAGAAGGTCGACGGCAAGGCGGACGAGGTCGTCCTCACGCGCAACGGGCGCTGGTGGGGGGAGCCGGCGAAGCTCTCCACGATCGTGCTGCGCGCCGTCCCCCACGACAAGCGGATCTCCGCGCTCGGCGAGGGCACCGTCGACCTCGCCGAGATCACCCCGGCCGCCGCCCGCCGCGTCACCGCCGCCGCGCTTCCGCGCGGCGCGGGCAGCCCGCTCATGGGCCCCGGCGCGGACCGGTCCGCCGCGGACGCCCTGCGTTCCTGGGCGATCGCCCACGGCTCCGACGAGGAGGCCGCCGACGAGGAGATCGCCGCCCGCGGGAAGCTGCGACGCAAGGCCGCCGGGTACGCCCGCCGGCAGAAGGCGCTCGGCGGCTTCGAGGTGCGCAAGTCGCTGGAGCCCGCCTACACCCAGCTCGCCCTCAACGGCGCCGGCGGTCCCCTCGCCGACGAGCGGGTGCGCCGCGCCGTGGCTCGCGCCCTGGACCGCGAGGACATCGCCGAGGCGGTCCTGAAGCCGCTCGGGCTGCCCGCCGAGCCGGTCGGCAGCCATCTCGCGCTGTCCGGGCAGGCCGCCTACGCCGACAACAGCGGCGCCCTCGGCGAGCAGGACGCCAAGGAGGCCCGGGCCCTGCTCGCGGACGCCGGCTGGGTGCCGGGCGGGCCGGTGAAGAAGGCGGAGGACGAGAGGGAGGAGGCAGCCGGCCCGGAGGACGAGGAGAGCGGGGACTCCGCGAGCGAGTCCGGGGGCGGCGACGACGGCACGTACATCGTCGGCGAGGACGACGACGGCGGGAGCGACGACGGCGAGGGCGGCGGCGAGGACGCCGGTGACGACAGCAAGGCCCCCCGGGACTCCGGCACCCGGCACCTGAGCCGGGCCGGGACCGCCCCCGGCGCCTACGCCCCCAGGGGCACCGCCGCCCCGGCCCGGGCCGGGACCGCCCCCGTCGCCAAGGACGGAAAGGCGCTCACCCTCCGCTTCGTCCTGCCCTCGGGGCCGGGCTCGGACACGCTGCGCACCGTGGCCGACCGGATCTCGGCGATGCTGAAGCGGATCGGCATCCGCACGGACATCTCCGAGGTCGACGACGAGAGCTACTTCAAGGACCACATCGCCTCGGGCGAGTACGACCTCGCCCTGTACTCCTGGCCCGCGACCGCCTTCCCCGCCACCGACGCCCGCCCCGTCTACGCCAAGCCGGTCCCGGCCGCCGACGGCTCCCTGAACGTGGAGCAGAACTACACCCGGGTCGGCACCGACCAGGTCGACCAGCTCTTCGACCAGGCCGTCACCACGCTCGACGACTCCGAGCGGCGTGGCCTGATCCGCAAGGCCGACTCCCGCATCTGGGCGGCGGCCGGCTCGATCCCCCTCTACCAGCGCCCCCAGCTCACCGCCGCCCGCGGGAGCCTGGCCAACGCCGGCGCCTTCGGCTTCCGCACGCCGGTGTACGAGGACATGGGTTTCCTGAAGAAGCCCCCGCAGGGGCCGAGCGCCGGGGGCACCGCGCCGCCGGCCGGGGACTGACGCCTCACGGACGCGAGCGGCACACCCCGCCGGGGTGTGCCGCTCGCGTCCGTCGTGTGCCGGCCGGGATCAGCCGTGCTTGGCGCGGCTCGCGGCGCGGGCGCGCTCGCGGGCGTCCAGGTTCACCTTGCGGATGCGCACCGCCTCCGGGGTCACCTCGACGCACTCGTCGTCGCGGCAGAACTCCAGGGACTGCTCCAGCGACAGCTTGCGCGGCGGCACGATCGACTCGGCCACGTCGGCCGTGGACGACCGCATGTTGGTGAGCTTCTTCTCCTTGGTGATGTTGACGTCCATGTCGTCGGAGCGGGAGTTCTCACCGACGATCATGCCCTCGTACACCTCGGTGCCGGGCTCGACGAACAGCACGCCGCGCTCCTGCAGGTTGGTCATCGCGAACGCGGTGACGGCACCGGCGCGGTCGGCGACCAGGGAACCGTTGTTACGCGTCGTGAGCGTGCCGAACCAGGGCTCGTGCCCCTCGTGGATGGAGTGGCCGATGCCCGTGCCGCGGGTCTGGGTGAGGAACTCCGTACGGAAGCCGATCAGACCGCGGGAGGGCACCACGAACTCCATGCGGACCCAGCCCGAACCGTGGTTGGACATGTTGTCCATCCGGCCCTTGCGGACGCCCATGAGCTGCGTGACCGCGCCCATGTGCTCCTCGGGGACGTCGACCGTCATGCGCTCGACCGGCTCGTAGACCTTGCCGTCGACCTCCTTGGTGACCACCTGCGGCTTGCCGATGGTCAGCTCGAAGCCCTCGCGGCGCATCTGCTCGACCAGGATGGCCAGCGCCAGCTCACCGCGGCCCTGCACCTCCCAGGCGTCGGGGCGGTCGGTGTCCAGGACGCGGAGCGAGACGTTGCCGATCAGCTCGCGGTCCAGGCGGTCCTTGACCTGGCGGGCGGTGACCTTGCGGTCCTTGACGGCCGCCTTGTTGTCGGCGCCCTTGCCGGTGCCGCCGCGGCCGACCAGCGGGGAGGTGTTGGTGCCGATGGTCATGGAGATCGCCGGCTCGTCCACCGTGATCAGCGGCAGCGGTACGGGGTTCTCCGGGTCGGCCAGCGTCTCGCCGATCATGATGTCCGGGATGCCGGCGACGGCGCAGATGTCACCGGGGCCCGCCTTCTCGGCGGGCCTGCGGGTGAGCGCCTCGGTCATCATCAGCTCGGAGATGCGCACGTTGGCGACCGACCCGTCGCGCTTCATCCAGGCGACCGTCTGCCCCTTCTTCAGCTCGCCCTGGTGGACGCGCAGCAGGGCGATGCGGCCGAGGAAGTTGTCGGCGTCGAGGTTGGTGACGTGGGCCTGGAGCGGGGCGCCCTCGTCGTAGGTGGGGGCCGGGATGTGCTGCAGGATGGTGGAGAAGAACGGCTCCAGCGAGTCGGAGTCGGCCGGGACCGTGCCGTCCTCCGGCTTGGTCAGGGAGGCGACGCCGTCCCTGCCGCAGGCGTAGACGATCGGGAACTCGATCTGCTCCTCGTCGGCGTCCAGGTCGAGGAAGAGGTCGTAGGTCTCGTTGACGACCTCGTCGATGCGGGCGTCCGGCCGGTCCGTCTTGTTGATGCACAGGATGATCGGCAGCCGCTGCTGGAGCGCCTTGCGCAGCACGAAGCGGGTCTGCGGCAGCGGGCCCTCGGACGCGTCCACCAGCAGCACGACACCGTCGACCATCGACAGACCGCGCTCGACCTCGCCGCCGAAGTCGGCGTGGCCGGGGGTGTCGATGATGTTGATGGTGATCAGGTCCCCGCCGTCCTTGGGGTGGTACTTCACCGCCGTGTTCTTGGCGAGGATCGTGATGCCCTTCTCACGCTCCAGGTCGTTGGAGTCCATCATGCGGTCGTCGACGTGGTCGAGCTGGTGGGCGGCGAAGGCGCCGGCCTGCTTGAGCATGCCGTCGACGATGGTGGTCTTGCCGTGGTCGACGTGGGCGACGATGGCGACGTTGCGGATGTCGTGACGTGTCAAAGACGGTGCCATGAAAGGCGTACTCCCGGAGTGCTGAGGAATGTCCCGCACGAGCGTCTGTGGTGTGCGGGCCCTGCCGGGCTGAACATGCCTCGGCCTCACCCCATGGTACGGGCCCGCGGCGCGGTCCGCCCTCGCGAGCCCGGAGGCACCCCGTGCCCCGGGCGACCCACACGATGTGTTCGGATATCGGTATGGGCAAAGACACGTTTCGGACATGTAAACAAAATGCCGTACCTATTTGTCCGATTCGCCGGTTTCTCTCCAGAGGTGTCAAGCGCGTGCAGATGTCAATCTTTGCAATTTTTGCTCAAAATATGGACGGTAGGGAGATCCCTATGTCTTCTGCCCTTGACGCGCGTTGACTCGTTTGGCGAAAGTTCCCCCAAACCACAGAACCTGCCGGTATCTGTGCTGCGCTCAACTCTCCAACCCCCCGGGGGACGAACACGATGACCAGTCCAATCAAGGCCGAGGACTCCGGGTCCGCGGCTGTCTTGGACCCTGAGCTCGCGGCGACCACCGAAAACGCGGTCGTCAAGGGCGAGAAGCAGCCCGAGGGTCGTTCCCCCGGCCAGTTGATGTGGCAGCGCTTCAAGCGCGACCGTACCGGAGTCGTCTCCGCCTGCGTGGTGATTTTTTTCTTCGTCGTCGCCGCGCTGGCGCCGCTCATCGCGAAGGTCTACGGCAAGAACCCGTACACCCTGTACGCCCAGGAGCCGGACTACCCGTTCCTCCTGGACGACTTCGCGATGCCCACCGGTGCCTTCGGCGGCATCTCGGGCGACTTCTGGTTCGGTGTCGAGCCCAAGCTCGGCCGTGACGTGTTCACCATGCTCCTGTACGGCATGCGGACCTCGCTGTACATGGCCGTCGTCGTCACGACGCTGTGCGTGGTCACGGGCGTACTCATCGGCATGGTCAGCGGCTTCTTCGGCGGCCGGGTGGACTACTGGCTCGGGCGGGTGACGGACTTCTTCCTGGCCTTCCCGCAGCAGCTGTTCTTCATCGCCTTCATGCCGGTCGTGACCGCCATGTTCGTCTCCCCGCAGGACGAGACCCCCACCTACCTGCGGGCCCTGGCGATCACCCTGGTGATGTGGTTCCTCGGCTGGATGGGCCTGGCCCGTCTCGTGCGAAGCTCCGTGCTCTCGCTCGCCGAGCGGGAGTTCGTGGAGGCCGCCAAGGTGTCCGGAGCCTCTCCCTGGCGCATCGTGCGCAAGGAGATCCTGCCGAACATCGTGACGCCGATCCTGGTGCAGGCCACCTACATCCTGCCGAGCACCATCCTCTCCATCGCCTTCCTCTCGTTCATCGGAGTCGGCTTCGTCGAGCCGACCCCGGACTGGGGCCGCATGTTCGCCATCGGCGCCGACGTGTACGAGCAGGACCCGATGTTCATGTTCTTCCCGGGCGTGGCGCTGGTGGTCTTCGTACTCTCCTTCAACCTTCTCGGAGACTCCGTCCGGGACGCATTCGACCCCAAGACCGGACGGTAAATCGTCCATTGGTGGTGGGGGAGCTGCCGCCCCCGTGCCGGGTGACCGGTCCGTCAGGCAGCACTCGTGGACAACTATCGACAGGTAGGTGCATCGGCATCATGAAGCCCATCAGAACGCGCACCACGCGCGCCATCGCCGTCGCCATCGTGGCCGGCTCGCTGGCACTGACCGGCTGCTCCGGCGACAACGGCGGCAGCAAGGGCAAGGACGAGTCCAAGTCGCAGAAGGACGCTGCCGAGCAGCAGGACCCTGTCGCCTACGGTGACGTCGCCGCCTCCAGCGGCCCGGCCGAGGAGATCGCCGGCGCCAAGTCCGGTGGCTTCATCAACGTCTACATGCAGTCGGACCTGTCCCACATGGACCCGGGTCAGATCTACGTCTCCGACGCCGGCCAGTTCTCCAACCTGGTCCACCGCGGCCTGACGAACTTCCAGGAGGACGCGGAGGGCAACCTGACCGTCGTCGGTGACATCGCCACCGACTCCGGGAAGTCCTCCGAAGGCGGCAAGACCTGGACGTTCAAGCTCAAGGAGGGCGTCAAGGACGAGGACGGCAACGTCATCACCTCGGCCGACGTCCGCCACACCATCGAGCGCATGTACTCGAAGGTCATCTTCGACGGCCCGACCTACGTGCAGTCCTGGCTCTCGGGCAACGACTACCGCAAGGCGCTGCCGGACGGCCCCTACAAGGGCAAGCACCTGCCGGACTCCGTCCTGGAGACCCCGGACGACAGCACGGTCGTCTTCCACTTCGACCAGCCGCGCCCGGACCTGCCGCAGGCCCTGGCCATGGCCGGTTACGCCATCGTGCCCGAGAAGCAGGACACGAAGGAGAAGTACGACGACGCCCCCGCCGCGCTCGGCCCCTACAAGATCGCCGAGTACAAGCCGGGCAAGTCGATGAAGCTGGTCAAGAACGACCAGTGGGACCCGAAGACGGACTCGGTGCGCCACCAGTACGTCGACGGCTACAACTTCACCTCCACCATCGACCAGGCCAGCCAGACCAAGCGTCTGATCGCCGACCAGGGCGAGGCCAAGAACGCCATCCAGTTCACCGACCCGGTGGACCCGGCGCAGATGTCCACGGTCATCGGCGACGCGGCGACGAAGAAGCGCACCATCCAGGGCTACCAGCCCTACGTGTGGCAGCTCACCTTCAACCTGGACCGGGTGAAGGACAAGAAGATCCGCGACGCGATCACCTACGCCATCCCGAACCAGTCCATGGTCCAGGCGGACGGCGGCCGCTACGGCGGTGAGGTCGCCGGCGGTCTGATCGCCCCGACCCTGTCGAACTTCGACCCGTCCTACGACCCGTTCGGCAAGCTGAAGAAGCCCAACGGCGACCCGGCGAAGGCCAAGGAGCTGCTGAAGGAGGCGGGTGTCAAGGAGGGCACGAAGCTCACCTACGCCTACTCCAACACCCCGCGCGGCCAGGCCCAGCAGGTCATCATCAAGGACGCGCTGAAGAAGATCGGCTTCGACGTCCAGGCCAAGGAGATCGACCGGGCCAGCTTCTACGAGCAGGTCGGCAAGCTGGACAACCCGTACGACATCTACATGACCGGCTGGGGCCAGGACTGGCCGTCCGCGTCCACGGTCATCACCCCGGTCTACGACGGTGAGCTGGTCGCCGACGGTGCGTCCAACTACTCGCACATCAACGACAAGCAGGTCAACGACCTGATCAAGAAGGCGCTGACGCAGGAGCCGGAGGAGGCCGCCAAGACCTGGGAGCAGGCTCACCACCGCATCGTGGAGGAGATCAACCCCGCCGCCCCGGTCTACTACTCGAAGCAGATCCAGCTCTACGGATCGAACATCGGTGGCGCCCGGTACAGCACGGAGTCGAACTACATCGACATCAACGACCTGTACCTGAAGCAGCCGTAATCCGTCAGCTCGGCTGACCGCGGGGGTGTGCGCCAGGCGGAGCGCACCCCCGCGGACGGTACCCCCGCCCTGCCGCCGCGTTTCGAAGAGAGCATTCACCCGCCATGCTTCAGTTCCTCATCCGCAGGCTGATCGGCGCCGTCGTCATCATGTTCCTGATCGGCGCCTTCACGTTCTTCCTGTTCTATACGATCCCCCAGGACTTCGCTGCGCTGTCCTGCGGCAAGAACTGCTCGCCCGAGAACCTCGCGGTGATCCGCGAGAACCTCGGCCTGGACAAGCCCATCACCACCCAGTTCTGGGAGTTCATGACGGGCATCGTGGCCGGGCGGGACTTCGCTCAGGGGCACTGCTCCGCGCCGTGCCTGGGAATGTCCTTCGACACCGGTCAGTTCGTCTGGGACTCGATCATGGACCGGTTCCCGCTGACGCTCTCGCTGACCGTCGGCGGTCTGGTGATCTTCCTGATCGTCGGCCTCGGCTCGGGTCTGCTCGCCGCCTGGAAGCGCGGTACCGTGGCGGACAAGCTCGTCAGCGGCGCCTCGATCGTGCTCAGCTCGTTCCAGATCTACTTCCTCGGCCCGATCGTCCTCGGCCTCTTCGTCTACCAGACCGGCTGGATGGAGAACCCGAGGTACAGCCCGTTCACCGAGAACCCGGTGGCCTGGGCCACCGGCATGCTGATCCCCTGGCTGGTGATGGCCACCATCTTCACCGCCCAGTACACGCGTATGTCCCGCTCGACCATGATCGAGCAACTGCAGGAGGAGCACGTCCGCACCGCGCGCGCCAAGGGCATGAGGCAGCGGTACGTCTTCTTCCGCTACGCCTGGCGCGGCTCGCTGATCCCGATCGTCACGATCCTCGGCATCGACCTCAGCGCGCTGCTGTCCGGCGCCGTGGTCACGGAGTTCACCTTCGACCTGGCCGGCATCGGACGTCTCGCGGTCGACTCGTCACTGACCAAGGACCTGCCGGTGACCATGGGCGTCATGCTGTTCGGGGCCTTCTTCATCCTGATCCTGAACATCATCGTCGACCTCGCGTACGCCTACATCGACCCGCGCGTGCGGCTCAGCTAGGAGAAACACCGTGACCACACTGACCAAGACCGAAGGCGAGAAGGCCCCGACCGGGCCGGAGTCCTTCCTCTCGGTCCGCGACCTGCGGGTGCGGTTCTCCACCGAGGACGGCGTCGTCAAGGCGGTCGACGGACTGTCCTTCGATGTCGAACGCGGCAAGACGCTCGGCATCGTGGGTGAGTCGGGCTCCGGCAAGTCCGTCACCAACCTGACCGTTCTCGGACTGCACAACCGCAAGACCACCACCGTGGAGGGCGAGATCGTCCTCGACGGGCAGGAGCTGGTCACCGCGCCCGAGAAGGAGATGGAGAAGCTCCGCGGCAACAAGGTCGCGATGATCTTCCAGGACCCGCTGACGGCCCTGTCGCCGTACTACACGGTGGGCCGGCAGATCGCCGAGCCGTTCATGAAGCACACCGGCGCCTCCAAGAAGGAGGCGCGGGAGCGGGCCATCGAGATGCTGACCAAGGTCGGCATCCCGCAGCCCACGACCCGGGTCGACGACTACCCGCACCAGTTCTCCGGCGGCATGCGCCAGCGCGCCATGATCGCCATGGCGCTGGTCTGCGACCCCGACCTGCTGATCGCGGACGAGCCGACCACGGCCCTGGACGTGACGGTCCAGGCCCAGATCCTCGACCTGCTCAAGGACCTCCAGCAGGAGTTCGGCTCGGCGATCATCTTCATCACCCACGACCTGGGCGTCATCTCCGACATGGCCGACGACCTGCTGGTGATGTACTCCGGCCGGGCCGTGGAGCGAGGCGGCGTCCGCGAGGTGCTGCGCGAGCCCAGGCACCCCTACACCTGGGGCCTGCTCAGCTCGATGCCGCGCCTCGGCGGCAGCACCTCGAAGGCGCTGACGCCGATCCCCGGCTCCCCGCCCAGCCTGCTGAACCCGCCCTCCGGCTGCCCCTTCCACCCCCGCTGCACGTTCAAGAGCCAGGTGCCGGGGGACCGGTGCAGCACCGAGCGCCCGCCGCTCGGCGAGGGCCGCGCCGCCGCCTGCCACCTGACGGCGGAGCAGAAGCAGACCATCTTCATCGACAAGATCCAGCCCCGGCTGCGCTAGGGAGATCCGAGACATGAGCGACAACCTCACCCTCCCCGCACAGCAGGGCTCCACCGGCGCGTCGACCGAGGCGCTGCTGAAGGTGGAGGGCCTGACCAAACACTTCCCGATCTACGGCGGCTTCCCGATCAAGCGGAAGGTCGGCGCCGTGCAGGCGGTCGACAACGTGGACCTGACCGTCGGCGTCGGCGAGAGCGTCGGCCTGGTGGGTGAGTCCGGCTGTGGCAAGTCGACCACGGGCCGCCTCATCACCCGGCTCCTGGAGCCGACCGGCGGGAAGATCGAGTACGCGGGCCAGGACATCACGCACGCCTCGCGCCGGCAGCTGGCGCCCGTGCGGTCCGAGATCCAGATGATCTTCCAGGACCCGTACTCCTCGCTGAACCCCCGGCAGACCGTCGGCACCATCATCAAGTCGCCGATGGAGGTCAACGGGATCAACCCCGCGGGCGGCCGGGAGAAGAAGGTGCGCGAGCTGCTCGAACTCGTCGGCCTCAACCCCGAGCACTACAACCGCTTCCCGCACGAGTTCTCCGGCGGTCAGCGCCAGCGCATCGGCGTCGCCCGCGCCCTCGCGCTCAGCCCGAAGCTGATCGTGGCGGACGAGCCGGTCTCCGCGCTGGACGTGTCGATCCAGGCGCAGGTCGTCAACCTGCTGCAGAAGGTCCAGGAAGAGCTGGGCATCGCCTTCCTGTTCATCGCCCACGACCTGGCGGTCGTCCGGCACTTCTCGCACCGCGTGGCCGTGATGTACCTCGGCAAGGTGGTCGAGGTCGGCGACCGGGACTCCATCTACAACCGGCCCCGGCACCCCTACACGCACGCCCTGCTGTCGGCCGTGCCCGAGGTCGCCATGGACGACGAGAGCGAGAACCGGGAGCGCATCCGGCTCTACGGTGACGTGCCCTCGCCGATCATGCCGCCCTCCGGCTGCCGCTTCCGCACCCGGTGCTGGAAGGCGCAGGACAAGTGCGCCACGGAGGAGCCGCCGCTGGTGCGGATCTCCGGCAACACCGAGGGGCACCTGACGGCCTGCCACTTCCCGGAGGACCCGAGCACCACGGCCCGCGCGGAGGACGTCGTCCTCGACCCGGCGCTGAAGGCCCTGGAGAACGTCGACAAGGACTGACCCCGCGTCGGGCACGCAGCGGCTGCCGTCCCCCTCCCCGTGAGGCGGGCGGCAGCCGCTTTCCGTTCGGCCTCCTCGTACGTACATATGGCTGGTGTCGGCCCCGTACAGGTGCCGTACATGTGCGGCATGCACCTTCCGTGCCGATATTGGCGTGAAGGATCGGCGTACGTACGAGGAGGCACCCATGCGCGGAGTCATGCACGCCCGATGGGCCGCCTGTGCGGTGGCGGTCGCCCTCGCGGCGACGGCCTGCGGAGGCGGAGGGAGCGGCGGCGACGCCGGTGCCGTGCTGAGCGCGTCCTGGGGCGATCCGCAGAACCCGCTGGAGCCGGCCAACACCAACGAGGTCCAGGGCGGCAAGGTCCTCGACATGATCTTCCGGGGTCTGAAGCGCTACCACCCGGAGACCGGTGAGGCCGAGGACATGCTCGCCGAGAGGATCGAGACCCCGGACTCGCGGAACTTCACCGTCACCGTCAAGGACGGCTGGACCTTCAGCAACGGCGAGAAGGTCACCGCCCGCTCCTTCGTCGACGCCTGGAACTACGGCGCGAGCCTGAGGAACAACCAGCGCAACTCCTACTTCTTCGGCTACATCGAGGGGTACGACAAGGTCCACCCCGAGCAGGGCGAGCAGAGCGCCGACACCCTCTCCGGGCTGAAGGTGGTCGACGAGCGGACCTTCACCGTCAGGCTCACCCAGAAGTTCTCCACCTTCCCCGACACCCTCGGCTACAACGCCTTCGCCCCGCTGCCCCGCGCCTTCTTCGACGACCACGACGCCTGGGTGGCGAAGCCGGTCGGCAACGGCCCCTACCGCGTCGACTCCTACACCCGCGGCTCGCAGATGTCCCTGCGCACGTGGGAGGAGTACCCGGGCGAGGACAAGGCGCGCAACGGCGGCGTCGACCTCAAGGTCTACACCGACAACAACACCGCCTACACCGACCTGATGGCCGGCAACCTCGACCTGGCCGACGACGTCCCCGCCGCCCAGCTGAGGAACGTGGAGAACGACCTCGGCGACCGCTACCTCAACACGCCCGCCGGCATCATCCAGACCCTCGCCTTCCCGCACTACGACAGGAACTGGGGCAGGGCCGGCATGGAGAAGGTCCGCAAGGGCCTGTCCATGGCGATCGACCGCGAGCAGATCACCGACACGATCTTCCAGGGGACCCGCACCCCCGCCACCGACTGGACCTCCCCGGTCCTCGGCGAGGCCGGCGGCTTCCGGGAGGGCCTGTGCGGCGAGGCCTGCGAGTACCGGCCCGACGAGGCCAGGAAGCTCATCGAGGAGGGCGGCGGCCTGCCCGGCGGCCGGGTGACGATCACCTTCAACGCGGACACCGGCTCGCACCGCGAATGGGTCAACGCCGTCTGCAACTCCATCAACGACGCGCTGGACGACGAGCGCGCCTGCACCGCCAACCCCGTCGGCACCTTCGCCGACTTCCGCAACCGGATCACCGACCGCAAGATGGGGGGCCCGTTCCGCGCCGGCTGGCAGATGGACTACCCGCTCATCCAGAACTTCCTCCAGCCCCTCTACTACACCAACGCCTCCTCCAACGACGGCAAGTGGTCCAACGAGGAGTTCGACGGGCTCGTCGACCGGGCCAACCAGGAGACCGACACCGCCGCGGCCGTCGACCTGTTCCAACAGGCCGAGGAGGTGGTCCGCGACGACATGGCCGCCATCCCGCTCTGGTACCAGAGCGGCAGCGCCGGCTGGTCCGAGCGGCTCTCCGACGTGAAGCTCAACCCCTTCAGCGTCCCGGTCTACGAACAGATCAAGGTGGGCTGAGCCGCCATGGGGCGCTATGTCCTCCGGCGGCTGCTCCAGATGATCCCGGTGTTCGCCGGGGCCACGCTGCTGATCTTCCTGATGGTCAACGTGATGGGCGACCCCATCGCGGGGCTGTGCGGGGAGCGCCGCTGCGACCCGGCGACCGCCGCCCGGCTCGAGCGGGAGTTCGGCCTCGACAAGCCGGTCTGGCAGCAGTACCTGACCTACATGGGCAACGTCTTCACCGGCGACTTCGGCACGGCCTTCAACGGCCAGGAGGTCACCGAGCTGATGTCGACGGCGTTCCCCGTCACCATCCGGCTCACCCTGATCGCGGTCCTCTTCGAGGTCGTCATCGGCGTCACCCTCGGCGTGATCACCGGACTGCGCCGGGGACACCCCGTCGACAGCGGCGTCCTGCTGCTCACCCTGGTCGTCGTCTCCGTGCCCACCTTCGTCACCGGCCTGCTGCTCCAGCTGCTGCTCGGGGTGAAGTGGGGCTGGATCCGCCCCTCGGTCTCCTCCGAGGCGCCCCTCGACGAGCTGATCCTGCCCGGACTGGTACTGGCCTCCGTCTCGCTGGCCTACGTCACCCGGCTGACCCGCACCTCCATCGCCGAGAACCGCCGCTCCGACTACGTGCGCACCGCCATCGCCAAGGGCCTGCCCCGGCACCGGGTGGTCGTGAGGCACCTGCTGCGCAACTCCCTCATCCCCGTGGTCACCTTCATCGGGGCCGACATCGGCTTCCTGATGGGCGGCGCGATCGTCACCGAGCGGATCTTCAACATCCACGGCGTCGGCTACCAGCTCTACCAGGGCATCCTTCGGCAGAACACCCAGACCGTCGTGGGCTTCGTGACCGTGCTGGTGCTGGTGTTCCTGGTCGCCAACCTCGTCGTCGACCTCCTCTACGCCGTACTCGACCCGAGGATCCGCTATGCCTGAGCAGCACTACGACCCCGACCGGGCCGTCGCGGGAACCGGAATGGGCGGCACCATGGACCTGGGCGTCGACGAGGCCGAGACCCTGGAGAAGCGGCCGGCGGGCCCGGACGGCACCGGACCGCAGGACAGGGCGCGCTCCCTGTGGTCCGACGCCTGGCGCGACCTGCGCCGCAACCCGGTCTTCATCGTCTCCGGCCTCGTCATCGCCTTCCTGCTCCTCATCTCCCTGTGGCCCTCGGCGATCACCTCCGGCAGCCCCCTCAGGTGCGATCTGGCCAGGGCCCAGGAGGGCTCCCGGCCCGGCCACCCCTTCGGCTTCGACGGCCAGGGCTGCGACGTCTACACCCGCACCGTCCACGGCGCCCGCACGTCCGTGACGGTCGGCTTCCTCGCCACCCTCGGCGTCACGGTCCTCGGCAGCGTCCTCGGCGCCCTCGCCGGGTTCTTCGGCGGCACCTGGGACTCGATCCTGTCCCGGATCACCGACGTCTTCTTCGCCATCCCGGTCGTCCTCGGCGGACTGGTCCTGCTGTCCGTCATCACCAGCAACACCGTCTGGCCGGTCATCGGGTTCATCGTGCTGCTCGGCTGGCCGCAGATCTCCCGCATCGCCCGCGGCGCCGTCATCACCGCCCAGCAGAACGACTACGTCCAGGCCGCGCGGGCGCTCGGCGCCTCCAACTCCCGGCTGATGCTCCGGCACATCGCGCCCAACGCCGTCGCCCCGGTCATCGTCGTCGCGACCATCGCGCTCGGCACGTACATCGCCCTGGAGGCCACCCTGTCCTACCTCGGCGTCGGCCTGAAGCCGCCCAGCGTGTCCTGGGGCATCGACATCTCCGCCGCCTCCCCGTACGTCCGCAACGCCCCGCACGCGCTGCTGTGGCCCTCCGGGGCCCTCGCCGTCACCGTCCTGGCGTTCATCATGCTCGGCGACGCGGTGCGCGACGCCCTCGACCCGAAGCTGAGGTGAGCCGCCGTGCTGCTCGAAGTGCGCGATCTGCACGTGGAGTTCCGCACCCGGGACGGGGTGGCCCGGGCCGTCAACGGCGTCGGCTACGGCGTGGACGCCGGCGAGACGCTGGCCGTGCTCGGCGAGTCCGGTTCCGGCAAGTCGGTGACCGCCCAGGCCGTCATGGGCATCCTCGACGTGCCGCCCGGCCGGATCACCGGCGGACAGGTCCTCTTCCGGGGGCGGGACCTGCTGAGGCTGAAGGAGGACGAACGCCGGCGGATCCGGGGCGCCGAGATGGCGATGATCTTCCAGGACGCGCTGTCGTCCCTGAACCCCGTGCTCTCCGTCGGCGACCAGCTCGGCGAGATGTTCACCGTGCACCGCGGCATGTCCCGCAAGGACGCGCGGGCCAGGGCCGTGGAGCTGATGGACCGGGTGCGCATCCCCGCCGCCCGGGAGCGGGTGAAGCAGTACCCGCACCAGTTCTCCGGCGGCATGCGCCAGCGCATCATGATCGCGATGGCGCTGGCCCTGGAACCCGCCCTGATCATCGCCGACGAACCCACCACCGCCCTCGACGTCACCGTCCAGGCGCAGGTCATGGAGCTGCTCGCGGAACTGCGGCGCGAGTACCGGATGGGCCTGATCCTGATCACCCACGACCTGGGCGTGGTCGCCGACGTCGCCGACCGCATCGCCGTGATGTACGCGGGCCGGATCGTCGAGTCGGCACCCGTGCACGACATCTACCGGGCACCCGCCCACCCCTACACCCGCGGCCTGCTGGACTCCATCCCGCGCCTGGACCAGAAGGGCGGGCAGCTCTACGCCATCAGGGGCCTGCCGCCCAACCTCGCGCACATCCCGCCGGGCTGCGCCTTCCACCCCCGCTGCCCGCTGGCCCGGGACGTCTGCCGCACCGACGAGCCCCCGCTGTACGAGGTCTCGCCGACGCGGGGGAGCGCCTGCCACTTCTGGCGGGAGTGCCTGGATGACTGAGCCGATCATCGAGGTCAGCGGCCTGGTCAAGCACTACCCGCTCACGCGGGGCGTCCTGTTCAGGAAGCAGGTCGGCGCCGTGCGCGCGGTGGACGGCGTGGACTTCCGCCTCGGCCGGGGCGAGACGCTGGGCATCGTCGGGGAGTCCGGCTGCGGCAAGTCGACGGTCGCGAAGATGCTGGTCAACCTGGAGCGGCCGACGGCCGGTTCGATCCGCTACAAGGGCGAGGACATCACCCGGCTGTCCGGCAGGGCGCTCAGGGCCGTCCGACGCAACATCCAGATGGTGTTCCAGGACCCGTACACCTCCCTCAATCCCCGGATGACGGTGGGCGACATCATCGGGGAGCCGTACGACATCCACCCGGAGGTGGCCCCCAGGGGCGACCGGCGCCGCAGGGTCCAGGACCTGCTGGACGTCGTCGGCCTCGATCCGGAGTACATCAACCGCTATCCGCACCAGTTCTCCGGCGGCCAGCGCCAGCGGATCGGCATCGCCCGCGGACTGGCGCTGCGCCCCGAGGTGATCGTCGCCGACGAACCGGTCTCGGCACTGGACGTCTCCGTCCAGGCCCAGGTCATCAATCTGATGGACCGGCTGCAGAGCGAGTTCCGGCTCTCCTGCCTCTTCATCGCGCACGACCTGTCGATCGTCCGCCACATCTCCGACCGCGTGGGGGTGATGTACCTCGGCCGGATCGTGGAGACCGGCACGGACACCGAGATCTACGAGCACCCCACGCACCCCTACACCCAGGCGCTGCTCTCCGCCGTCCCCGTGCCGGACCCGGCGGCCCGGGAACGCCGGGAGCGGGTCGTCCTCAGCGGTGACGTCCCGTCCCCGACGAACGTCCCCTCCGGCTGCCGCTTCCGCACCCGCTGCTGGAAGGCGCAGGAGCGCTGTGCGCTGGAGGTGCCGGCCCTCGCGGTCCCGGCCCGGTTCCGCACGGGCGGCGGCCCGGCGGCGCACGACTCGGCCTGCCACTTCGCGGCGGAGAAGCAGGTGGTGCCGCCGGCCGGGCACGGCGGCGGGCCGGGGTGACATGGCGCACCCCGGCCCGCTCGACGGCACCCGCACGGCCGTACGCCGTTCAGCCTCGCGTGTCCGTATATCGGTACCGCTTCGGTGGAGTTGCCCGTGTGTTAACGCGGTTCGTCCCCATTCGCGGGGGTGAGCGCCCGCCGGAGGAAGTCGAGCTGGAGCCGGAGCAGGTTCTCGGCGACCGTCTCCTGCGGGGTCATGTGGGTGACGCCGGACAGGGGCAGCACCTCGTGGGGCCGGCCGGCCGCCAGCAGCGCCGAGGACAGCCGCAGCGAGTGGGCGACCACCACGTTGTCGTCCGCCAGCCCGTGGATGATCATCATCGGGCGGTGCGGTTCGGCGGCGTCCACCAGGCCCGCGTCGTCGATCACCGAGTTGCGGCGGTACACCTCCGGCTGCTCGTCCGGGTGGCCGATGTAGCGTTCCTGGTAGTGGGTGTCGTACAGGCGCAGATCGGTGACCGGGGCGCCCACCACCGCCGCGTGGAAGACGTCGGGCCGGCGCAGCGCCGCGAGGGCCGCCAGGTAGCCGCCGAAGGACCAGCCCCGGATGGCGACCCGGCCCAGGTCGAGCGGGAACTCCCCGGCGAGCGCCTGGAGCGCGTCGACCTGGTCCTGGACCACGATCGCGGCGATCTCGTCCCGGATCGACTTCTCCCAGGCGGGCGAGCGGCCCGGCGTCCCGCGCCCGTCCGCGACGATCACGGCGAATCCCTGGTCGGCGAACCACTGCGAGGTCAGATGCGGATGGTGGGCGGCGACCACCCGCTGCCCGTGCGGGCCGCCGTAGGGGTCCATGAGTACCGGCAGGAGGGTGTCA
The DNA here is from genome assembly GCF_043076215.1 of Streptomyces sp. NPDC016640. Taxonomy (NCBI): domain Bacteria; kingdom Bacillati; phylum Actinomycetota; class Actinomycetes; order Kitasatosporales; family Streptomycetaceae; genus Streptomyces; species Streptomyces sp. NPDC016640. The sequence goes on along the minus strand of NZ_JBIBRG010000001.1, from coordinate 290,083 downwards.
CCGGTGTAGTCCCGAGGCATAAGCACGGCGCACGGGATGCGGCGTGCGCCCCCCTGAACCAGGGTCATACGGGGGGACATACCGGGGTCTTCGGCGTACGAGCGGACAGTCGCCGTCGGTTTCCCGTCACGCAGGACCTGCACCCGGGAACCCGGCCGGTCCGGTGTCGCGGAGACGAGTACGGTCACGCCCCCGGCGCGTACCGCCGAGTGCACGCCGGGCTCCTGCGAGACGCGCTCCACGCCCAGCTCGTTCACCCGGTACACGTGCACCTCGCCGACTTCCGGGGCCGCCGCCTCCTCGCCCGCCGATGCCGAGACCAGCACCTCGTCGTCGGAGACGTCGAGTACCGCCCTGACGTGCAACTGTGCTCCCGTCAGCGGGCGTTCGCCGACGGCGAGTCGCCGCGCGCCCCCTTCGTCCGCGATCCGCACCAGCTGCCCGGAGGGGCTCCAGCACGGCACCCCTGGGAAAAGTTCCAGCCAAATTCGATCTTCGTCGGCGTGCACCATCCGGGTCTGGCCGGTGCCCGGATCCACGGCCAGGATGAGCTGGCTGCGCTGGTCGCGCGCCTGTACGAGCAGCAGCGGGGCTCCTGCCGCTGACCAGTGCACATGTGCCAGGTACGGGTAGCGCGCCCGGTCCCAGGAGACCTCCGTGCGCACCCCGTCGAGCCCGATCGCGAACAGTCGTACGTCCGCGTTCGCCGTTCCCGCCGCCGGGTAGCGGACCACGGCCGGCTCGCGCTCCGGGTGGGCGGGATCGGAGATCCACCACTGCTTCACCGGCGTGTCGTCCACGCGCGCCACCAGCAGCCGGTCCGACCCGGGAGCCCACCAGAAGCCCCGCGAGCGCCCCATCTCCTCGGCCGCGATGAACTCGGCCAGACCGTAGGTGACCTCGTCCGTCTCCGGGGCCGCCAGCGCGCGGTCGTCCTCCCCCTCGGCCCCGACCACCCGCAGCGCACCGCGGGCGACGTAGGCGATGTACCGTCCGTCGGGCGACGGCCGGGGGTCGATCACCGGCCCGGGAACGGGTAGTTCACGCGCCGTGCCGGCCCGCAGTTCGGCTGTGAAGAGCCGCCCTGACAAGGCGAAAGACGCCAGCTCGACGGCCGCGTCGGTGGCGTAGCCGACGATGCCGGCACCCCCTTCGCGGCTCCGCTCGCGCCGTGCGCGCTCCGCCGCGGAGAGCTGCTCCGAGGCGCCGCCCAGCAGGGCGTGCGGGTCGGCGGCGACGCGTTCCCCGCCGCCCGCCGGGTCGAGGACCCAGAGCGAATTCGCCCGGTCCGTACCGGAAGCGGAACGCAGGAACACGACACGTGAGCCGTCGGGCGCCACGGTGAACGAACGCGGCGCGCCGAGCGTGAAGCGCTGGGTGCGGGCGTGTCGTCGGGGGAAGGAGTCAGCCTCGGTCGTCATACCCTGACCATATTGGCCATGCGCCCCCTTGTGCGGCTGTGCGCCGATCGATGCGCACGTACGCAAAGTTATGATCGTTAGCGCATAGTGGGTATGAACCTGCTGGCTGTTGTGTGAACTTATTAACCCCCAATATTCCTACCCCCCCGCGCCCTGGGACCTTGGAGGTGAGCCGCCGTGGCACTCTCGATTTCGGCGGTGGTGCTGCTGGCGATCATCGTCTTCTTGCTGATCAAGAAGTCGGGCTTGAAGGCGGGGCATGCCATCGTGTGCATGCTGCTCGGCTTCTACCTCGCATCGTCGACGATCGCGCCCACGATCAGCGAGCTGACGACCAACATCGCGGGGATGATCGGCAGCATCAACTTCTGAGCGGTGTCCGGTGCGGGCCGGCCGACCGGCCGGGCCGGTACCGCACCGGACCCCGCTTCCAGGTGACCGTTGGGGCCGCCGGAGACGAAACCCGCCCACGCGGCGGAGGTGAAGGCAAGCCCGGGCCTTTCGGCGACCTTCGAGTCACGGACGTGGACGGTACGGGGCTCCGTGGCGACCTCCACGCACGAGTCGGTCTCCGCCCCACTGCTGTAGTTGCTCTTGAACCACGCAAGGCCGACGTCGACAGCGTCCCTGGACGGGGTGTTGCGGTTCATGTCTCCCCCAGCAGTTGACCGATGAACACGGCCGACTCGCGTGGTGTGAGAGCCTGCGCCCGGATGATGCCGTACCGCAGTCCAAGGATGCGGAGCTGCCGCTGGTCGGTCACGCCGGGTGGGGCGAATGAGGAAATCGCCCCGGACGTCACCCTCGGGGGTCGGGCCACCCCGGTGGCCGGCCTGCCGCCTCGTAAGGTGACCCCATGACGGAACTGCCCGACCGGCGTCTGCTGCTGGTGCACGCCCACCCGGACGACGAGTCGATCAACAACGGCGCGACCATGGCCCGGTACGCCGCCGAGGGCGCCCATGTGACGCTGGTCACCTGCACCCTCGGTGAGCGCGGCGAGGTCATTCCGCCGGAGTCGGGTCATCTGAGCGGGGCCGCCCTCGGCGGACACCGGCTCGGTGAGCTGAAGGAGGCGATGCGCGCGCTCGGCGTCGAGGACTTCCGGCTGCTCGGCGGCGCCGGGCGGTACTCCGACTCCGGGATGATGGGGCTGCCCGACAACGACGACCCCGGCTGCTTCTGGCAGGCCGACGTCGACCAGGCCGCCGGGCTGCTCGCCGAGGTGATCCGGGAGGTGCGCCCCCAGGTCCTCGTCACCTACGACGACAACGGCGGTTACGGCCACCCCGACCACATCCAGGCCCACCGCGTCGCCATGCGCGCCGTCGAACTCGCCGCGGGCTCCGGCTGGGACGTCCCCAAGGTCTACTGGAACCGGGTGCCCCGCTCCGTCGCCGAGGAGTCCTTCGCCCGCCTGCGCGACGACCTGCCCGGCCTGCCCTTCGAGCGGGCGGCCACCGTCGGCGACGTCCCGGGCGTCGTCCCCGACGAGCGGATCACCACCGCGATCGACGGCGCCGCGTACGCACCGGCCAAGGTCGCCGCGATGAGCGCCCACGCCACCCAGATCACGGTGGCGGCACCGTACTTCGTGCTCTCCAACGAGCTGGCCCAACCCCTCTTCACCACCGAGTACTACGAGTTGGTGCGCGGAGAGCGTCCCGAGGCGCGGGAGAGCGATCTGTTCGCCGGGATCGGGGAGGCACCGTGAGCGACCGGTCGTCCTCCGCGCTCGCCCAGCCGCTGCGGGCCCCCTCCGCCGGACGGATCGCCGCCTGCCTGGGCCTGTTCCTCCTCGGCGCCGTGGCCGGCGCGGCCGGGGCGCTCGTGCAGCCCGCGTGGTTCCCCGGCGGACTGCTGCTGGCCCTCGCCGGCCAGGCCGGGCTGTGCCTGGGCGCGACCCGCGCCCTGGGCAGCCGCGCCGGGGGCGCGTCGGTGGCCGGCGGATGGGCGCTCGCCGTCGTCCTGCTCACCGCCAGCCGCCCGGAAGGCGACTTCCTGTTCGCGGCGGGTGGCGGCTCCTACCTCTTCCTGCTCGGCGGCATCGCCCTCGCTGTGATCTGCGCCACGCGTGCCCCCGGGGGGCAACCGGACGGCCGTCCCGTCCGACTTGGCAAGTGACGTACCACTTCGCCGCGTCCCGAGCGTGCGGGTCCGGTGCGGGTTTCCCCGGCGGTCCTGGGATACGGGCCGGACGTGGCCAGTAAGGTGGTGCGCGCCGCCGAGCCTTCCCCCGCACACTCGGCTCCGTTCCGAGCTGGGGACCCCCACCGTGAGGTCGTGACGGGCGGCGGAGCCAACCAGGAGAACCTGCCTTGAGTCGTGAAACTGACACTCCGTCCTCCGGGCCCGACGGGCACGGCGGAGCCGCCTACCCGTCGGGCACCCCGCCCTACGGGATCCCGGCGATTCCGGACGAGGGCACGGGCGCGGGCCGGCCGGCCGCGCGACCGGAGGAACGCAAGACCGAAACCACGCTGACGACCCGGATCCGGATCAACATCCCCGGCTCACGGCCCATTCCGCCGGTCGTCGTGCGCAAGCCCGTCACGGACGCGGAGAGCAAGGACACCACCGCCGCCGAGACGCCGGCGCCGTCCCCGGCCGGGTCCGCCGACGCGGCCGAGCCTCCCGCTCCGTCCGCCCGGACGGCACGCCCCGCACCGCAGACCGCCGGGGAGAAGCCGCCCAGCGACTGGTTCGCGCCGCGCAGGTCCGGTACCGGCAAGGGCGGTCCGGCCGGCGGCTCCGCCCCCGGGGCAAGTGCCCCCGGCGGCTCCGGGCCCGCGGCGGCCCGTCCCGCCCCCGCCGGCCCGCGGCCGGCGACAGGACACCCGGGCGGCGTGGCCGGCTCCATGAACGCCCCGGGCGGCTCCCGCCCCGGCGGCACGAAGGGGCCCGCACCCACCGGCGCGACCGGCGGACCCGTGGCCCCCGGGCACGGCGGCGGCACCGGCTCCTTCGACGTGACCGAGGCACTGGCCGGCGCGCCCGCGGGCAACGGCAGCCGCCCGGGCACGGACCACGGCGCCGAGCCGAGCCGCGACGGCCTGCCCTACTTCCCGGAGGAAGGGCCCGGCGGCCACCACGGGCAGCAGGGACCGGGCGGCGTGCCGGGACAGGGCGGGCAGCCCGGCTACGGCGGTCAGGGCCGCCCCGGCGGCCCGCAGGGCCCCGCGGGCCCGACCACGGGCCCCGTCACCGGCGACGGCCCGCCGGCCCCGCCGGCCGGCCGGGGACCCGGCGCCCCGGGCGGCGAGGACTTCACCGAGCAGGGCCGCCCCGGCGGCGGCCTGAGCGACGACACCGCGATCCTCACCCCCCAGAAGCCCGCCGAACCGGGCACCCCGGGCTACGGCCCCCGCCACGACAACGTCTCCGGGCAGACCGTCACCAGCGGCATGCCGGTCGTGTCGCCCGGCGCGACCTTCGGCCCGGGCGGCACCCCCACCGACGGCCCCCTGCCGCACACGCCGCCCAAGCTGCCCGAACCGGTCTCCCCGTCCCCGGCGGCCTCCTCGAAGAAGCCGAAGAAGAAGGGGCGCAGCAAACTCGTCCTGCTCTGCGGCTGCGTGGTCTTCCTCGGCGGTGTCGCCTACGGCGCCGGACTGCTGATGAACCGCTCCGACGTGCCCAAGGGCACCACCGTGCTCGGCGTCGACATCGGCGGCGGCACCCGCGACGAGGCCGTGCAGAAACTGGACGCCGCCCTCGACGACCGGCTCAACAAGCCACTGAAGCTGTCCGTCGACGGCAGGACGGTCGAACTGGAGCCGGACAACGCGGGACTGCAGGTCGACACCGACGCCACCGTCGACGCGGCCACCGGCAGCGACTACAACCCGGTCACCGTGATCGGCTCCCTCGCCGGCAACCACCGCGTCGTCGACCCGGTGCTGCCCGTCGACGAGGAGAAGCTCCACGCCGCCCTGCGGGACGCCGCCGGCGGCTCCGGCTCGGTGACCGAGGGCTCCATCACGTTCGAGTCCGGCAAGGCCGTCCCGGTGTACCCCAAGGCGGGCCAGGGCATCGACGTCGCCGAGGCGACCGACGCGGTGACGGAGGCGTACCGCACCCAGGTGGAGACCGGCACCGCCACACCGGTGAACCTCCCGACCTCCGCCCAGCAGCCGAAGGTCTCCAAGGCCGAGGTCGACCGGATGATGAAGGAGTACGCCGAGCCGGCGATGTCGGACATCGTGACCGTCCAGACCGACCCGGCGCACTCCATCCCCATGAGCCCCGAGAAGTCCCTGTGGAAGTTCCTCAGGGTGGAGGCCGTGGGCGGCACACTGGTCGACAAGCCCGACCTGAACGCCCTGAAGGAGCTGTACGGCCAGACGTTCGACGGTGTGCTCGTCACCCGGGGCAACGGGAAGAAGACGCCCGTCACCCCGCAGGACGTCTATGTCGCCCTCCGCCAGGCGCTGATGAGCAGGACCGACCGGCTCGCCGTCATCGAGACGAACCCCGGCTGACCCGAGGTGAGGACGGGGGTGCCCGGTGAACCACCGGGCGCCCCCGTCCTCAGTTGAGCAGGGCCAGCGCCGCCCGGGCCTGGCCCCGGATCCGTTCCGCCGCCGGTTCGTCCACCGCGGCGACCACCTCGGCGTACGCCTCCAACTCCCGCGCCCCGTCCCGGAAGTCCCCGCGCCCCACCAGCAACCGGGCCCGCTCGTAACGCAGCCGCGCCGGATGCGAGGGCAGGAGCAGGGACAGCTCCACCGCCCACAACGCCACGCCGGACTGCTCGGGACGGGCCGCCGCCCACGCCCGGACGTTGTTCAGAACGCGCAGGACGACGTCCAGGGAGCCGGCGGGCCTCAGCATCGACGCCTCCGACGGCGCCCCCGTCGCCCCGGCGACCAGCAGCTCCGCGTCGGCGCCGGTCAGCACCCGGCCCCCGTCGAACGGATCGGCGAGCACCTGCCCCTCCGCCTCCCCGAAACCGACGACGAAGTGCCCGGGCAGCGCCACCCCGTACACCGGCGCGCCCGCCCGCCGGGCCACCTCCAGCCACACCACCGACAGCAGGATCGGCAGTCCGCGCCGCCGCCGCAGCACCTCGTGCAGCAGCGAGGACTCCAGCCGCCGGTAGTCGTCCGGGGTGCCGTGGAAGCCGTACCGCCCGCCCAGCAGATCCCGCAGCGCGAGCGCCCAGGCGCGGGGCGTGCCGGGCCGGTGGGGAAGTTCGCCGGCCAGCCGGTCCAGCTCCACCTGCGCCTCGTCCATGGCCGTCTCGTCCAGCGTGCCGTCCGCCACCGCACCCAGCAGCAGGCACAGCGTCGACAGGTCCGGCCGCTCGCAGCGGGCCTCCTCGGCGAACCGCCGGCGCAGCTCGGCGGAGCGGCCGGACGACGGGGGACGGGGGGAGCGCATACCTGGTTCGTGCCCGCTCATCGCGGTCCGTCACCCGCCGGGGCCGGCGATTCCGGCGCGCGGTAGTGGTGGTACGCGTGGTGCGCGGCGAAGCCCATGCGGCCGTACAGGGCCCGCGCCGCCGCGTTGTCCTCCTCGACCTGGAGCCAGGCCGCCGAGGCGCCCTCGTCCAGCGCCCGCCGGGCCAGCGCGGCCATCACGGCGGTCGCCAGCCCCCGCCGCCGCCGCGCCGGGTCCACCTCGACCGCCGCGAACCCGGCCCACCGCCCGTCCACCACACACCGCCCGATGGCGGCCGGCGCGTCCGGGCCCGGCACCGCGGCGAACCACACCGAGGGCCCGCTGCCCAGCACCCGCAGGGCCACCTCGCTCACCCCCTTGCGCCGGTACCGGGCCAGCCACGCCGCGTCGGCCTCCCGCGACAGCGCCACCTCCCAGGGGTCCCCGGCCAGGTCGGCGACCGGCGCCAGCGGGCCCACCCACAGCTCCGCGGTCACCTCCCGCACCCAGCCCCGCCGCTCCAGCTCCGCGCACAGCCGCTCCTGCGTCCCCTCGGCGCCGGTCGCGGTCTGGACGTAGGCGGGCAGACCCCGCGCGGCGTACCAGCGGCGTACGGCCGTCAGCGCCTCGTCGAGCGGCACGCCCGGATCGCCGAGCGGCAGGACCGAGTTGGCGCGCCGCGTGAAACCGGCCCGCCGCCCGGCCGCGGCCCCGCGCGGCACCTCCCCGACCGCGGCCCGCAGCTCCCACTCGCCGAGCCACCCGCTCTCCACGGGCCGCCACGCCCGCGCGGAGACCCGCGCCAGCTCCTCGTACGAGGCGGCGGGACCGCGCCGGCGCGCGGGGGCGGCCGGCACCACCTTCCCCGCCGCCAGCGCGGACTCCGCGACGCGGACGCTCTCACCGTTCTTCCTTGTGATCCGCAGCACACCGTTGTCCCATGATGTGAGAACGCCGACCGTGTCGGTGAACTGCTCACCCGGGGGGTCGTGTTCGATCAAGCTGCGTACGGAGACCCGTTTTCCCACGTCAGCAGCGGTGATACGGACCTCGAGGCGCCCGGCGGCTGAGATTTCCACAGGTCAGTTCACCCCTCCTGTTCGGATCATGCCCAAGAACGGAGATACTAGGGGCGGGCATCGACGACGCCGCGCTCCCGCGCGCCAGGCGGCGGAGCCTGAGGAGGCCCGCCAGCGCCCTATCGAGGAGGAACGACAGCGTGACCTACGTCATCGCGCAGCCTTGTGTCGACGTGAAGGACAAGGCGTGCATCGAGGAGTGCCCGGTGGACTGCATCTACGAGGGCCAGCGGTCCTTGTACATCCACCCGGACGAATGCGTCGACTGCGGCGCCTGTGAACCGGTCTGCCCGGTCGAGGCCATCTTCTACGAGGACGACACTCCGGAGGAGTGGAAGGACTACTACAAGGCGAACGTCGAGTTCTTCGACGAACTCGGCTCGCCCGGCGGAGCCAGCAAGCTGGGGCTGATCGAGCGCGACCACCCGTTCATCGCCGCGCTGCCGCCACAGGCGTAGCCGTCCGTCGGCCGCCCCGCGCCGACGCACCGCCTTGGTCCCGTACGGCTCGACCGCCGTACGGGACCGCGGTGTTTGCCGCACCAGAAAGTGAGCCCGTACCCGTGTCCGCAGTCTCCGACCGGCTGCCCACCTTCCCCTGGGACAAGCTGGAGCCCTACAAGAAGCTGGCCGCCGCGCACCCCGACGGCATCGTCGACCTGTCCGTCGGCACCCCCGTCGACCCGGTCCCCGAGCCGGTCCAGAAGGCCCTGACCGCCGCGGCGGACTCGCCGGGCTATCCCACGGTCTGGGGTACCCCGGAACTGCGCGACGCGATCACACGCTGGGTGGAGCGCCGGCTCGGCGCCCGCGGGGTCACCCACCGCCACGTCCTGCCGGTCGTCGGCTCCAAGGAACTGGTCGCCTGGCTGCCCACCCAGCTGGGCCTCGGCCCCGGCGACAGGGTCGCCCACCCGCGCCTGGCCTACCCGACGTACGAGGTCGGCGCCCGCCTGGCCCGCGCGGACCACGAGGCGTACGACGACCCCACCGAGCTGGACCCGGCGAACCTGAAGCTGCTCTGGCTGAACTCGCCGTCCAACCCCACGGGCCGGGTGCTGTCCAAGGAGGAACTGACCCGGATCGTCGCCTGGGCCCGTGAGCACGGGGTCCTGGTGCTGTCCGACGAGTGCTACATCGAACTGGGCTGGGAGGCCGACCCGGTCTCGGTGCTGCACCCGGACGTCAACGGCGGCTCCTACGACGGCATCGTCTCGGTCCACTCCCTGTCCAAGCGCTCCAACCTCGCCGGCTACCGGGCCGCCTTCCTGGCCGGTGACCCGGCGGTCCTCGGCCCGCTGCTGGAGATCCGCAAGCACGGCGGGATGATGACCTCCGCGCCGACGCAGGCGGCCGTGGCGGCGGCCCTGGGCGACGACGAGCACGTCCGGGTCCAGCGCGAGCGCTACGCGGCCCGCCGCACCGCCCTGCGCGGGGCACTGCTCGCCCACGGCTTCCGCATCGAGCACAGCGAGGCCGGCCTCTACCTGTGGGCCACGCGGGAGGAGTCCTGCTGGACCACGGTCGCCCACCTCGCCGAACACGGCATCCTGGTCGCCCCCGGCGACTTCTACGGCCCGGCGGGCGAGAACTTCGTCCGCGTGGCCCTGACCGCCACGGACGACCGCGTCCACGCAGCGGTGACCCGCCTCACCCCCTGACCCGGCCCCCGGCCCGTCCCGCAACGCGACGCGGACACGGCGACGGGGGTCCGGGGGAACGCCCCCGGACCCCCGTCGCAGCCCGGCGTCAGACCAGCGGCAGCGTCTTCGCCGACGGAACACCACCCTTGGTCAGCGACTTGGTCGGCAGCTTCTTCAGCGTCGGCTTGGCCTTCTCGACGGTCTTGCCGGCGACCGGCGCCACCTTGCCGGCGCCACCCGCGGTCCCGGTGACGTCACGCGTCACGTCGTCCACGGTGTCGCCGGTCGCCCCGTCCAGGGCGGTCAGCCCGCCGACGTTCGGCGCGGCCGGCAGCTCCGGAGCCGCGCTGGCGGATCCGGCCGCACCGACCCCGGCGGCCGCTCCCGCAGCGACGATCAGCGCGGCACGGGCGATCCGGCGGGTCAGGGGGAGGGACATGGTGCTCCTTCGACGGAGAGAACGATGAGGTGTCCGGCCTGCCCGGAAGGGATCGACTGGCTGTCGGCCACCGGGCTCGGACGCAGTGACTACCGCTCGACCGCCGGGAAGGTTGCGGCGGGAGGACGTAAAGAGTTGGCAATGCGTCGCATTATCGGCCGCCTATGACACCCGCGGGGGAGTCCTCGCACTCCTGAACGCGCTACCGCGTGGTCGTGATCCGGACCGCGCCCGCGCCGTCCCCCGGGTCCCCGGACCCCTTGCCGTCGGTCGGCCGCCACTGGCTGTCGGTGTTCCCGGCGGTCCACTCCCGCCCCGCGTACGACACCTGCTTTATGTGCAGGTCGGAGGCGTTGGCCACGGCCCAGTGGGCCAGCTGCCAGCCCCGCGTCCCGGCGTCGGCACCCTCTTCGGCGGCGACCGGCAGCGTCACCGTGCGCCCGTCGGAGCCGGGGACGGCCGCCGGCGCGCTCGGGGACGCCGGGGACGACGGCGCCGCGTCGCCCACCTCCGCGCCCGCCGGCTCCAGCAGATCCCGCCCGAAGTCGCGCACCAGCGCGGCCCGCACCGCGTCCGCACCCGCCGCGCGGGTCGCCGCCGGACGGCCCTCGCAGGTCAGCGTCGCCGCCGAGCGCCCGGTGAGCGCGGCGGCCAGCAGCGCGGCGTCCGGCTCGTGCTTGGCGTACGCCTGCGGAAACCCGCTGCGCTGCACCTTCTGCGCGGCGACCGTGAGCGGCAGCCGGGTGTAGCCCGGCACCTCCTCCAGGTGCTCGTAGAACTTCTCCGACGCGTACGCCGGGTCCATGATCTCCTTCGGCGTGCCCCAGCCCTGTGAGGGACGCTGCTGGAACAGGCCGAGCGAGTCACGGTCGCCGTAGTCGATGTTGCGCAGCGCGGACTCCTGCAACGCGGTCGCCAACGCGATCGTCACCGCCCGCTCGGGCAGATCCCGCGCGGTGCCCACGGCGGTGATCGTCGCCGCGTTCACCGCCTGCTCGGGCGTGAACTCGTACGTCGCCCCGTCGCTCCCGCCGGACACGACCCGGCAGCCCGGGCCGCCCTTGCCTCCGGTGACGTACTGCACCACGAGGTACCCGGCGACCGCGAGCAGGACCGCGAGGGACGCCCCGAAGCGGAAGAGGCGGCCACGACGCTTGGAGGGAAGGGACGGCTCTGGCACGCGTACAAGGTACTGGAGAGTACGGAAACGTGTGAGCCGGGTGTGGACAGTGTGCCGGGGCCCGGCGCGTTAGGGTCGACGCCATGGCCGACACCCCGCTTGACCTCACGCTGGACGCCGCGCGCCTGACCGCGCAGCTCGTCGACTTCCCCTCCGTCAGCGGCACCGAGAAGCCGCTCGCGGACGCGATCGAGACCGCGCTGCGCACGCTGCCGCACCTCACGGTCGACCGGCACGGCAACAACGTCGTCGCCCGTACGCGGCTGGGGCGGGCGGAGCGCGTGATCCTCGCCGGCCACATCGACACGGTGCCGATCGCGGACAACGTCCCCTCCCGGCTCGACGCCGACGGCACGCTGTGGGGCTGCGGCACCTGTGACATGAAGGCGGGCGTGGCCGTCCAGCTGCGGATCGCCGCCACGGTCCCCGCCCCCAACCGGGACCTGACCTTCGTGTTCTATGACAACGAGGAGGTCTCCGCCGACCTCAACGGCCTGGGACACGTCGCCGAGGCGCACCCCGAGTGGCTGCAGGGCGACTTCGCGGTGCTCCTCGAGCCCTCCGACGGCCAGGTGGAGGGCGGCTGCCAGGGCACGCTCCGGGTGCTGCTGAAGACCGCCGGCGAGCGCGCCCACTCGGCGCGCTCCTGGATGGGCTCCAACGCGATCCACGCGGCCGCACCGATCCTCGCCCGCCTGGCCGCCTACGAACCGCGCCACCCGGTGATCGACGGCCTGGAGTACCGGGAGGGCCTGAACGCGGTCGGCATCTCCGGGGGAGTGGCCGGCAACGTCATCCCCGACGAGTGCGTCGTCTCCGTGAACTTCCGCTACGCCCCCGACCGCGGTGAGGAGGAGGCCCTGGCCCATGTCCGCGAGGTCTTCGCGGACTGCGGGGTGACGGAGTTCGTCGTCGACGACCACAGCGGGGCGGCGCTGCCCGGCCTGTCCCACCCGGCCGCCGCGGCCTTCATCGAGGCGGTGGGCGGCACCGCGCAGCCCAAGTACGGCTGGACGGACGTCTCCCGCTTCTCCGCCCTGGGCGTCCCGGCGGTCAACTACGGCCCCGGCAACCCCCACTTGGCGCACCGGCGGGACGAGCGCGTGGACACCGCGAAGATCCTGGCGGGGGAGGAGCGGCTGCGGTCCTGGCTGACGGCGTGAGGGCGCCGGTACGCCGGGGCGTTTGGGACGCTGTCGCGCGGACATGCTGACGTCCCCCGTACGTAACCCGCGTAGATCTACGCTGAGGTGGAACCACCCGCACAACGGAGGGAGCGCACATGGCGACCGGTAACCCGGAGGGGAAGCAGCAGCCGCCGGAGGAGAAGCGTCTGGGGCCGGTCCTCCGCCGGCGGGGCCAGGTGCAGGCGAGCACGACCGACCAGCGGCTGCTGGACGAGCGCGCCCCCACGGACTGGGTCCACACCGATCCCTGGCGGGTGCTGCGCATCCAGTCGGAGTTCATCGAGGGCTTCGGCACGCTGGCCGAACTCCCGCCCGCCATCAGCGTCTTCGGTTCGGCGCGCACACCGGCGGACTCCGCGGAGTACGAGGCCGGCGTCCGTCTGGGCCGGGGCCTGGTCGAGGCGGGCTTCGCGGTGATCACCGGTGGCGGCCCCGGCGCCATGGAGGCGGCCAACAAGGGCGCGTGCGAGGCCGAGGGCATGTCGGTCGGCCTGGGCATCGAACTGCCCTTCGAGCAGGGGCTGAACCCCTACGTCGACATCGGCCTGAACTTCCGCTACTTCTTCGTCCGCAAGATGATGTTCGTCAAGTACGCCCAGGGCTTCGTGGTCCTGCCCGGCGGCCTCGGCACCCTCGACGAACTCTTCGAGGCCCTCACCCTCGTGCAGACCCAGAAGGTCACCCGCTTCCCCATCGTCCTGTTCGGCACGGACTACTGGGGCGGCCTGGTCGACTGGCTCCGCACGACGGTCATCGCGCAGGGCAAGGCGTCGGAGAAGGACCTGCTGCTGTTCCACGTCACCGACGACGTGGACGAGGCGGTGGCCCTGGTCTCGAAGGAGGCGGGCCGCTGACGCGACCCTCACCCACCGGGCCGGGCGGCGGGTGGGCGAAGGCCCGCCCCCGGGGGCGGCGCCCCGAGGGGCGGGGCGGTGGGGGCGGGACCCGGTGTCAGGCCAGCCCCCTCCGCGCGACCGCCGGTGCCCGGTCCCCCGCGATGGACGACACCATGTCCAGCACCTGCCGCGTCTCGGCGACCTCGTGCACCCGGTACACCTGCGCCCCCAGCCACGCCGACACCGCGGTCGTGGCCAGCGTCCCCAGCACCCGCTCCTTCACCGGCCGGTCCAGCGTCTCCCCGACGAAGTCCTTGTTGGACAGCGACACCAGCACCGGCCACCCCGTGGCGACCATCTCGTCCAGCCGCCGCGTCGCCTCCAGGCTGTGGCGCGTGTTCTTCCCGAAGTCGTGCCCGGGATCGATCAGCACCGACTCCCTCGGCACGCCGAGCGCCACCGCCCGCTCGGCCAGTCCCACGGTCACGCCGAGGATGTCGGCCATGACGTCGTCGTACGTCACCCGGTGCGGCCGGGTCCGCGGCTCCGAGCCGCCCGCGTGCGTGCACACCAGCCCGACGCCGTGGCGCGCGGCGACCTCCGCGAGCCGCGGGTCGGCCCCGCCCCAGGCGTCGTTCAGCAGGTCCGCCCCCGCCTCGCACACCGCCTCGCCGACCTCGTGCCGCCAGGTGTCCACGCTGATCACGACGTCCGGGAAGCGCCGCCGCACCTCGGCGACGAAACCGACCGTCCGGCGCGCCTCCTCCTCGGCCGTGACCTCCTCGCCGGGCCCGGCCTTCACCCCGCCGATGTCGACGATCGCGGCGCCCTCCGCCACGGCCTGCTCCACGCGCGTGAGCGCCGGCTCGTCGCGGAACGTGGCGCCCTGGTCGTAGAAGGAGTCCGGGGTCCGGTTGACGATCGCCATGACCACCCGCTCGTGCGGTGCGAATTCCCGCCTGCCCAGCCTGAGCATCCCCTGTGACCTCTCCTCGTACGTCCCGTCCCGGCCGCCCGCGAAACCGCCCGGCGGCCCCGGCTGTCAGATTCGCATGGCACGATCGGAGCCACACATCCGACTCCGACACATCCGACCGTGGGGGCCCCGGCGATGCTCATGTTCCTGTTCCTGGTCGTCGCGCTCGCCGTCGTGGTCGCCGCGGTGACCCTCGCCGTGGTGGGCGGCGGCGACAACGGCCCGCTGCCCGAGGCCGCCCCCGAGCACCTGTGGGACGCCCTGCCGCCGGACCGCCCGGTCAGCCGCGCGGACGTCGACGGCCTGCGCTTCCCGCTCGCCGTCCGCGGCTACCGCATGGCCGATGTGGACGACGCCCTCGGCCGCCTCGGCGCCGAGATCTCCGAGCGCGACGCCCGGATCGCCGACCTGGAGTCCGCGCTGGCGGGCGCCCGTGCCGCGGCGGCCCACGTCTCCACGGACAAGCCCGCCCCCGGGGAGGACGAGCAGCGGTGAGCGACGCACCCGTCCCCGCCGGCCCGGACGGCGTCCCCCGCTGCCCCTGGGCCCTGTCCACCCCGGACTACGTGGCGTATCACGACGAGGAGTGGGGCCGCCCGGTCCACGGCGACGACGCCCTCTTCGAACGTCTGAGCCTGGAGGCGTTCCAGTCCGGCCTGTCCTGGATCACCATCCTGCGCCGCCGCCCCGGCTTCCGCGCCGCCTTCGCCGACTTCAAGATCGCATCCGTCGCGGAATTCACCGGCACCGACCGCGAGCGCCTGCTGGCCGACACCGGCATCATCCGCAACCGCGCCAAGATCGACGCCACCCTCGCCAACGCGCGCGTGCTGGCCGCGTGGGCGCCCGGCGACCTGGACACCCTGATCTGGTCGCACGCCCCCGAGCCGAAGGGCCGCCCGGTCCCGAAGACGCTCGCCGACGTGCCCGCGGTGACCGCGGAGTCGACGGCCCTGTCCACGGCACTGAAGAAGCGTGGCCTGCGCTTCGTCGGCCCGACCACGGCGTACGCCCTGATGCAGGCCTGCGGGCTGGTCGACGACCACCTGGAGACCTGCGTGGCCAGGCGGCGCTGAGCCGCCCGGCGCCGCGCGACCCGGCTCAGCGGCCCAGGAACTTCGGCTTCTCCTTGTTCACGAACGCCCGCACCGCGATCGCGTGGTCGTCCGAGGCGCCCGCCCGGGTCTGGAGCTCGTCCTCCTTCTCCAGGGCCTCCTCCAGCGAGTGGCTCAGCCCGTACGCCACGGACTCCTTCAGCGCCGCGTACGCCACCGTCGGCCCCTCGGCCAGCGCGCGGGCCACCTTCTCCGCCTCCGCGCGCAGCCCGGCCGCCGGGACCAGCCGGTTCGCGATGCCCAGCTCGTACGCCTCCTGGGCGGAGATGCTGCGCGGGAAGAGCAGCAGGTCGGTGGCGCGCCCGGGACCGATCACCCGCGGCAGCGTCCAGGAGATCCCGGAGTCGGCGGTCAGCGCGACCCCGGCGAACGAGGTGTTGAACGCCGCGGTGTCCGCGACGATCCGGTAGTCCGCGGCCAGCGCGAAGCCGAAGCCGGCGCCCGCCGCGACCCCGTTCACCGCCGCGACCACCGGCTTCGGGGCGCCGGCCAGGGCCTTCACGATCGGGTTGTAGTGCTCGCGCACCGTGCTCATGGTCTGCCCCGCACCGCTCTCCCGGTCGGCGGCCAGCAGCCCGATGTGCTCCTTGAGGTCCTGCCCGACGCAGAACGCCCTGTCCCCGGCCGCCGTCAGCAGCACGGCCCGTACGGCGGTGTCGTCAGCGGCGGACCGGACCGCGTCCCGCAGGGCGGCCTTGGCCTCGACGTTCAGCGCGTTCATCGCCTCGGGGCGGTTCAGCGTGATCGTCGCGAGTCCGTCGCTCACCTCGTAGAGCACGGTGTCGGCCATGGCGTATCCCTCCGTGTGGCGGCTCGGGACGTACCGGCCGGTACGCCCGTGTCTGCAGGACAGCATGACGGAGTTCACCGGCGGCGGATCGCGGTCGGCGTGTGACCTGCGTCAACAAACGCCGCCCGTTTCCGGTCGGCGGAACTGTGTGCGGTGGCGCAGTATCACAGTCACATCGCCGAATTGAGTGGTTTTGCTCGCGTGCGTTGCCCAAGCGATGCCGTCCGATGTTGGTCATCGGGTCCTGAGATGCGGGATAATGGCTTGGAAGCAATGTGTTCGATGCCGGTGGCGTGTGTCCTGCTTCAGGGACCGCATGTGCCCTTCAGTGGGCCGTCGGCGAGACGGTTGAGCTGGGTTTCAGGAAGGGGAACGAGCATGGCGGCCATGAAGCCGCGAACGGGTGATGGCCCGCTCGAGGTGACCAAGGAGGGGCGGGGCATCGTCATGCGCGTTCCGCTCGAAGGCGGCGGTCGGCTCGTCGTCGAGCTGACCCCGGACGAGGCCGACGCGCTCGGCGACGCCCTCAAGAAGGTCGTCGGCTGACGCGCAAGCGGCCATACCCTTCCAGCCGCCCCGGCACCGCACGCGGTGCCGGGGCGGTTGTCTGGTCCCGTGTCCCGGCTCGGTCCCGTGTCTCAGCGCTTCACGGCGCAGAGGAGCCCGTCGCCCACCGGCAGCAGTGACGACACCAGCTCCGTGCTCTCCCGCAGGGTGCGCACCAGTTCCCGCAGCCGCAGCACCTCCGTGGGCTGCGGTCCGGAGTCCACCGTGCGCCCGTTCGCGAAGACACCCTCGAAGGCCACCAGGCCTCCCGGACGCAGAAGACGCAACGATTCGGCGAGGTAGTCCTGGTACTCCCGCCGGTCGCCGTCGCAGAAGACCAGGTCGTATCCGGCGTCCGCGAGACGGGGCAGGACGTCCAGCGCGCGGCCCGGGATGAACCGGGCGCGGTTGCCGGCGAAACCGGCGTCGCGGAAGGCCTGGCGGGCGGACTGCTGGTGCTCCGGCTCCTGGTCGACCGTGGTCAGCACCCCGTCCGGACGCATCCCGTGCAGCAGATGGATCCCGGAGACCCCGCAGCCGGTGCCGATCTCCGCGACCGCCTTGGCGTCCACGCTGGCGGCCAGCAACCGCAGGGCCGCGCCCGTGCCGGGCGACACCGAGCGCAGCCCTGCGTCGCGGGCCCGGTCACGGGCCCAGTGCAGCGCTTCGTCCTCGGCGACATAGGCGTCGGCGAACGCCCAGCTCGTCTGCCGGTTGGCGGTAATGACCCTCTCCTGTCCCCGTGGTGGCCTGGGCGTGACTGTATCCGTTGGCGTCGGGAACCCGCAGATGGGACCGGTCGTTCGAAGAGGTGGGCAAAGGGCGTGGGTCATGACGGGGGGACAGCCGGTGGACGAGGACGCCGAGCAACTGCTGACGCAGGCGTACGAGCTGTGTCGGCCCAGATCAAATTCTCGTAAAACCGCTTATCCGGAGCTAACGGGCGAGGTGGCTATGGTAGGGGCTCCACTGGACACCACCAGAGCCGATAGAGGGGGTGCGGCTGCGCCTATGGATCGCGGAGGGGTGCTGCGGCGCTTCCTCGGATCGGCGGGCAGGCCGAAATCCGTGAACGACACCGCTGCTGACCACGCCCGCACCGGCGAGCCGACCCAGACCGCGACCTTCTCCACCGACGCGGACGGGCAGGCGTGGACTCCGCCCACCTGGGAGGAGATCGTCAGCACGCACAGCGGCCGGGTCTACCGGCTCGCCTACCGCCTCACCGGCAACCAGCACGACGCCGAGGACCTCACCCAGGAGGTCTTCGTCCGCGTCTTCCGCTCCCTGTCGACGTACACGCCGGGCACCTTCGAGGGCTGGCTGCACCGCATCACCACCAACCTCTTCCTGGACATGGTCCGCCGCAAGCAGCGCATCCGCTTCGACGCGCTCGGCGAGGACGCGGCCGAGCGGCTGGCCAGCAAGGAGCCCACTCCCCAGCAGGTGTTCAACGACGCCCACTTCGACGCGGACGTCCAGCAGGCCCTCGACACCCTGGCCCCCGAGTTCCGCGCCGCCGTCGTCCTGTGCGACATCGAGGGCCTGTCGTACGAGGAGATCGCGGCCACCCTGGGCGTCAAGCTCGGCACGGTGCGGTCCCGTATCCACCGCGGCCGTTCCCAGCTGCGCAAGGCCCTCGCACACCGCTCGCCCCAGGCGCGCGCGGAACGCCGCTCCTTCGTGCCGCGTGTCGCCGCACTGGGAGGAGGGGGCGCGAGCGCGTGAGCGGGCCACTGCAGAAGTCTTCCGAGGGACACCTCGCAGAGCATCACCTGGGAGACCGGCTCTCCGCCCTGGTGGACGGAGAGCTCGGTCACGACGCGCGTGAGCGCGTACTGGCGCACGTCGCCACCTGTGCGAAGTGCAAGGTGGAGGTGGACGCGCAGCGCCGCTTGAAGAACGTGTTCGCGGAGGCGGCCCCGCCGCCGCCCTCGGAAAGCTTCCTGGCCCGCCTGCAGGGCCTGCCGGCCGGGAGCGGCCTCGGCGACGGCGGCTCACCGCTGGGCGGCGGAGGGCCCCCGGGCGGCGCGTCCGGCCGGTCCGGGGCGGGCTCCGGGGTCTTCGGTACCAGACGGAGCGAGCGCTTCGAGTTCACGTACGCGCCCGTCCGCCGTCACGAGTCCGTGCTGCCGGTGGGCGAGGCGGTCGGCCGGGGCTTCCGCATCCATGACGTCGGCCGTCACGAGACCGACCGGCCCTCCTCGCGCGGGCTGCGGTTCGCGTTCGTGGCCGCCGGGGCGGTGTCGCTGGCCGCGATCGCGCTCGGCGGGGTCACCACGAGCGGCTCCACCGACGCCGAGGCGCGCGGCGCGGGCAAGGGCAGCAACGCGACGCCGATACGTACGCAGGGGACGGGCGCGACGACGACGCCCGATTCCCAGCGGCGCCGTGGCGTCGGCCCGCTGCTCGGTCAGCCGGACGGCCAGAGCGCGGTCGGGCACACGGCCGCCGCCCCCGCCGCGGTGTCCGCGCCGCTGCTGCCCGGAGTGCCGGCACCCGCGCAGCGCCACCCCACGCCCGGCACGCCGATGGTGGGAGGCGCGATGTCGGTCTCACCGCTGATACGACCGCTCGGCTCCGCCCCGCTGCTCACCCTGACCACCTGGACCGAGTCCACCGGGCTCGTGGAACCCGCTCCCGTGACCGCCGGGACGACGCCGGGCCCCACTCCCACCGCCACCTCCCGCACGGCCCGCTGACCCGTCCACTGCGCGGGGGCGCCCGAACCTGATTGAATCCAGGTGGCGCGCCCAGGCCCGCACAGCCGGGTGCCGAACCGGGCTCCGACGCGCAGGCGGACGGGCCGCGGAGCCGACGAACCGTGCCGTGTCGTTGTGGGGAGAGCATGAACGAGGGGAAGCCGGGCCCATCGGGGGAGGAGCCGACCGCGCGTCCGGAAGGATCCGACGGGGACTTCGAACTGGCCCGTCCGGACCGGGCGGGGGCCGTCCCCGTGGACGGCCACGAGGGCGACCACCCACTGAACCGCCCCCGCGTGCCCGAACGGCCGGCCGAGCCCACGGGGGCCTCCACACGTCCCGAACCGCCCACCACGCCCTCCGCCCCCGCACCGGCGGCGTCCGGCGGCATCGGTCCCGAAGCCGACCCGCGGGACGCGCCCGCGCCGCCGTCCGTCCCGGGAGCCGTCGCCGCCGGGGCGGACTCGTCGGACGTGCTCGCCCCGGCGCCCGGCGCCATCACCGAAACGGCCGCGTCCGTCCTCGGGAACGCCGGCTCCGCGGGGTCCGCCGCGGCACCCGGTGTGCCCGTCGGCGGGGGCGAGCGGCCGAAGCCCCTGCACGACCCCGACCCCTACAGCACCCCGCCCTACGGCGAGCCGGGCCCCTGGGCGCCCGCACCGCCCGTGCAGCACCCGGCGGTCACCCCTGCGCACGGCATGGCGACCGCGCCGCCTCCCCCGGCCGCGCCCACGGCGTCCCCCGGCGCCCACCCGGGACCGTCCGCACCCGTGCCTCCGGCCCCTGTCACCGCGCCCGTGCCTCCGGCCCCTGTCACCGCGCCCGTACCTCCGGCCCCCGTCGCCGCCCCCGAACCCGCCCCCGTACCTCCGGCCCCCGTCACTGCCGCCCCCGCGGATGCGGCGCCCGCCGATCCCTGGGGCCGCTACGACCCCTGGGCGGTGGCGGCCGCCGCGCCGTTGCAGCAGGCGGGGCCCACCGTGATCGACGCGAAGCAGCGGCGCGGCCGGGCCAGGCGCGCGGTCGTCGGTGCCGCGCTGGTGCTCGCGCTCGTCTCCGGTGGCATCGGCGGAATCGTCGGCACCTATCTGGAGCGCAATGGCGGCGTCGGCACCGTGGAGCTGCCGCAGGCCGGCCAGGAGGCGGCCGGGCGGGACCCGGACAGCGTCGCGGGAATCGCCGCACAGGCGCTGCCCAGCGTCGTCACCCTGCACGTCAGCGGCGCCGGCGAGGCCGGCACGGGGACCGGCTTCGTGCTCGACGCGCGCGGCCACATCCTCACCAACAACCACGTCGTCGAACCCGCCGGGGACGACGGCGAGATCACCGTCACCTTCAACAGCGGCGACACCGCCGAGGCCACCGTGGTCGGCCGGGACAGCGGCTACGACCTCGCCGTCGTGAGGGTGAAGGGAGTCAGCGGGCTCGCCCCCCTGCCCCTCGGCAACTCCGACAACGTGCGGGTCGGCGACCCCGTCGTCGCCATCGGGGCCCCCTTCGACCTGGCCGGCACCGTCACCTCCGGCATCATCAGCGCCAGGGAGCGGCCCATCACCGCCGGCGGCGAGAAGGGCGACGGCAGTGACGTGTCGTACGTCGACGCCCTGCAGACCGACGCGCCGATCAACCCCGGCAACTCCGGCGGCCCCCTCCTCGACGCCGAGGCCCGGGTGATCGGCATCAACTCGGCCATCCGCTCCGCCGGCAGCGGTGCCGACCTCGACGGCGGGCAGGCCGGCTCGATAGGGCTCGGTTTCGCCATCCCGATCAACCAGGGCAAACGCGTCGCCGAGGAACTGATCAACACCGGTGAGGCCACCCACCCGGTGATCGGCATCACCCTCGACATGGACTACAGCGGCGACGGCGCCCGCGTCGCCGCCAAGGGCAGCGACGGCGGCCCCGCGGTCACCACCGGCGGCCCCGGCGCCCGGGCCGGGATCGAGTCCGGCGACGTCATCACGGAGGTCGACGGCCGGCGCGTCCACTCCGGCGAGGAACTCATCGTCAAGACCCGCGCCCACCGCCCCGGCGACCGGCTGGAGCTCACCGTGGAGCGGGACGGGAAGGAGCGGACGGTCTCGCTGGTGCTCGGGTCGTCGGGCGGCGGCTGAGGACGGCGCCCGAGGAGGGCGGCCGGTGACGGCGGGGCAGGGGCGGCGGCCGAGGACGGCCGTGCCCGTGCCCGCGCGGGACGTACGGCGCGGCACGGGACGGCGAACATCCGGGAAAACCGCATCCGTGCCCGCACCCGTGGCGCACGGGACGGTACCGGTCGTACGGGATGGCCGGGTACCGTGGACCCGGCCCGGACCACGGAAGACCACAGCCCCCACCGAGGGCCGAGGACCGAAGGCATCGCGAGGAGCTTCAGGTGTTCAATGACATAGGACCGCTCGAGCTGGTCACGCTCATCGTCCTCGCCGTGCTCGTCTTCGGTCCGGACAAGCTCCCCAAGGTCATCCAGGACGTGACGCGCACCATCCGGAAGATCCGGGACTTTTCGGAGAGCGCCAAGCAGGACATCCGGCAGGAACTGGGCCCGGAGTTCAAGGACTTCGAGTTCGAGGACCTCAACCCCAAGACGTTCATCCGCAAGCAGATGGACAACGACGACCTGGGGCTCAGGGAGATCCGCAGCGGATTCGACCTGAAGAAGGAGATGGCCGAGGTCACGGACGCCGTGCACGGCCGCGGCGGCGACTCACCGTCCCCCTCTTCCGCCGGGACCGCCGGCTCCGCCGATGGCCGCGTGGACATGACCAAGAAGCCCGAGGCACCGGCGGCCGACAACCGCCCGCCCTTCGACGCGGACGCCACCTGAGCCGGGCATCCGGCGGCGTACGCCCCCGTGCACGTGACGCGTTTCATACTCCTCCCGGGCCGCGCACGGCGTGATCCGGACGTCCGTGCGGCCCACGCGCCGGGCGGTTTCCCGGCCCGCGGCGGCGGGGTGGCTATGCTGCCCAGTTGTTGTGCGGAACGGACGAGTACGCCCCGAGGAGGGCGGGCCGCCCGGTCCGACGAGAGCGAGGAGGCGTCCGGGCAGATGGAGACGACGAGTCGGGCAGTCGCGCAGGCGCCGGCCGCGGAGGGCGGACAGCACGTCCCCTCCGCCCGGCGCACGGCCGACGGCTACCTGCGTGCGCCCTTCCCGTGGTACGGCCTCGACGAGGCCTTCACGGGGGCGCGCTGGCTGATGCAGGTCGGACTGGCGGCCGACGGGGCCGTCGAGCACGGGTCGGTGGGGCACGGCGACGAGCCCTCGGTGCGCAGCGAGTACGCGGCCGGGACCGACCAGGACGCCAAGGAGAAGTTCGCGGTCGTGGTGACGGTGGCCGCCAACCCGGTGCGCCGCAGCGCCGACGGCACCGGACTGCTGGAGGCCACCTCGGTCTCCTCCGCCGCCTGGCTGGCGGGTGTGGGGCTGCTGTCCTTCACCTGGCCCGGCCAGATGGACCACTCCCTGCGCGACGACTGGCTGGAGCAGCAGACGGAGACCGCCTGGGTGCTCGCGGACGATCTGGAGGGCCCGCACTGGTCGACGCTGTCCCTGCCCGTGGACGGGACCGCGACGCCGTTCCACTACCGGGAGTCCGAGTTCGGCTGGGTGCTCGCCGGTTCCACGCGGGCCGGCGTGCACGTGGGGGCGTACGGCAGGGGCATGAGCGCGTACGGCCTCGGTTTCGCCGTGGTCAAGGACATCTCCGCGTACACGTCCTGAACATCCGCGCCGCGGTACGCGTGAGGGCGCCGTCCCACCGGGACGGCGCCCTCACGCCGGGGGCCCCTGGAGCCTCAGAACTTGTTGCGCGGCGTGATTCCCAGCGACAGCCCCGCCAGGCCCCGCTGCCGGCCGCCCAGCTTGCCGGCGATCGAGCGCAGCGCCGCGCCCGCCGGGGACTCCGGGTCGGTCAGGACCACGGGCCTGCCCTCGTCGCCGCCCTCGCGCAGCCGGACGTCGATGGGGATGGAGCCGAGCACCGGGACGTTCGTGCCGGTGGTCCGGGTGAGGCCGTCGGCGACGGTCTGACCGCCGCCGGTGCCGAAGACGTCGACCATCTCGCCGCAGTGCGGGCAGGGCAGCCCGGACATGTTCTCGACCACGCCGACGATCTTCTGGTGCGTCTGCACGGCGATGGAACCCGCCCGCTCGGCCACCTCGGCCGCCGCCTGCTGGGGCGTGGTGACGACCAGGATCTCGGCGTTCGGGACCAGCTGGGCCACGGAGATCGCGATGTCACCGGTGCCGGGCGGCAGGTCGAGCAGCAGCACGTCGAGGTCGCCCCAGTAGACGTCCGCGAGGAACTGCTGGAGCGCGCGGTGCAGCATCGGGCCGCGCCACACGACCGGCGCGTTGCCCGGGGTGAACATGCCGATGGAGATGACCTTCACGCCGTTCGCCGACGGCGGCATGATCATGTTCTCGACCTGGGTGGGACGCCCGTCGGCTCCCAGCATGCGCGGCACCGAGTGGCCGTAGATGTCGGCGTCCACGACCCCGACCTTCAGACCGTCGGCCGCCATCGCCGCCGCCAGGTTGACCGTCACCGAGGACTTGCCGACGCCGCCCTTGCCGGAGGCGACCGCGTAGACGCGGGTCAGGCTGCCCGGCTTGGCGAAGGGCACCTCGCGCTCGGTCTGGCCGCCGCGCAGGGCGCTCGCCAGCTCCTTGCGCTGCTCGTCGCTCATGACGTCCAGCGTCACGTCGACCCGGGTGACGCCCTCCACGCGGGAGACCGCGTCCGTCACGCGCTGCGTGATGGTGTCCCGCATCGGGCAGCCGGAGACCGTCAGGTACACGGTGACCGCGACCGCCCCGTCCGCGCCGGTCTCCACCGATTTGACCATGCCGAGTTCGGTGATGGGCCGGTTGATCTCGGGGTCGTTCACTGTCGCCAGTGCCTCGCGCACCGCGTCTTCCGTAGCCATAAGGACGATGGTACGGCGCCGGGCACACCCGCCGGTAAGCCCGTCAGTGGTCGTCTGCGTCACGTCCCGGCGGCCGTTCCGCCCGCATCGCCGGGAACGGGCCCTGATGGTCCTTGTGCCCGTCCTGCCGTCCCTCCAGCTCCTTGACCATGTCCTGGAGCTCCGAGCGGATCCAGTCCCGGGTGGCCACCTCCCCGAGCCCGATCCGCAGGGCGGCGATCTCCCGGGTCAGATACTCGGTGTCCGCGATCGACCGCTCGTTCTGCTTGCGGTCCTGCTCCAGATTGACCCGGTCGCGGTCGTCCTGCCGGTTCTGCGCGAGCAGGATCAGCGGCGCCGCGTAGGAGGCCTGGAGGGACAGCATCAGCGTCAGGAAGATGAACGGGTACTCGTCGAAGCGCAGCTCGCGCGGGGCGGACACGTTCCACAGCACCCACACGATGATGGCGACCGTCATCCAGACCAGGAAGCGCCCGGTGCCGATGAAGCGCGCGACCCGCTCCGACAGCCGCCCGAAGGCCTCCGGGTCCCACTCGGGCAGGAACCGGCGCCGGGGAGGGCGGGGCTGGTCCAGCCGGGGCACCCGCGGCCGTCCGGCGGCCGTGGCGCCGGCGGGCCGGCGCTCGCGCCCCTCCTCGCGGTCAGGCGCCATCGGTCACCACCCCCTCGTCGAGGTGGAACTCGGTCTCCCGCCAGTCCTCGGGCAGCATGTGGTCCAGCACGTCGTCCACGGTGACCGCGCCCAGCAGCGAGCCCGCCTCGTCGACCACGGGCGCCGCCACCATGTCGTACGCGGCGAAGAACCCGGCGACCACGGGCAGGGCCGCGTCCGGCTCCAGGGGCTGCAGATCGGCGTCCAGGATCGAGCCGACCAGGGTGTACGGGGGATCGCGCAGCAGGCGCTGGAAGTGGACGGTGCCCAGGTACTTGCCGGTGGGCGTCTCCTCGGGCGGGCGGCAGACGTAGATCTGCGCGGCGTGCGCCGGGGACAGGTCCGGCTCGCGGATCCGGGCGAGGGCGTCCGCGACGGTCGCGTCGGGCCGCAGCACGATCGGCTCGGTCGTCATCAGACCGCCCGCCGTGTGCTCCTCGTACGACATCAGGCGCCGCACGTCGGCCGCGTCGCCGGGCTGCATCAGGCTCAGCAGCCGCTCCTTGTCCGCCTCGGGCAGCTCACCGAGCAGGTCGGCCGCGTCGTCGGGGTCCATGGCCTCCAGGACGTCGGCGGCGCGCTCCTCCTTCAGCTTGCCGAGGATCTCGATCTGGTCGTCCTCGGGCAGCTCCTCCAGCACGTCGGCCAGCCGGTCGTCGTCGAGGGCGGCGGCGACCTCCGCCCGCCGCTTGGGGGAGAGGTGGTGCAGGACGTTGGCGAGGTCGGCGGGGCGCAGCTGCTCGAAGGTGGCGAGCAGGTTCTCGGCACCCTGCCCCTGCTCCTCCAGGGAGAAGCCGGTGACGGCCGACCACTCGACGGTCAGCGCCTCGCCCTTGCCGCGCCGGAAGGCGCCGCCCTTCTTCCCCTTGCGCACGAAGACGCGGTCGATCTCCCACTCGCGGCGGGCGGGCAGCTGGTGCACCGACAGGTCGAGGACGGTGACCTCCTCACCGCCGTCCACGAGTGTCACCCGCCGGTCCAGGAGCTCGCCGAAGACGAGCCGCTCGGTGGGCCGCTGCTCGAAGCGCCGGACGTTGAGCACTCCGGTCGTGATGACCTGGCCCGACTGCACGGCGGTCACCCGGTTCATGGGCAGGAAGATGCGGCGGCGGGTGGAGAGTTCGACCACCAGGCCGAGCAGGCGGGGTGGCCGCCGGCCGACCCGCAGGATGACGACCAGATCGCGCACGCGCCCCACCTGGTCGCCGGCCGGGTCGAAGACGGCGACACCGGAGACGTGCGAAACGAAGAACCGGGGGGCGCCCGCTGCCATGGCCGCGGCTCCTTTGCGTGCGGAAGGTTTCGTTGCCGTGTACTGCCTGCTGCGTCTGTTTTCCGGATTGCCCGCTCGGGTGGGCTTCAGGCTAGCCCGTCCCGATCGGCCGTGCCCTCGCGGCCGGTCCGGCCGGTCCGGCTCCGATCGGATCGCCCGGCCCCGGTACCCTGCGGTACGCCGTTCAGGTCCCCCGTCAGAGAGGCAGCCCACCTGTGATTCCGATCTCCCAGGGCCGTTCCCCCAGGGCCACGCTGGTTGCCGCCGCGTGCGCGCTGCTCGTGACGGGGACGGCGCTCACGGGATGCTCCGAGAAGGACCCGAACGAGGGGACGAACGGGGTCGGCAGACTGTCCGCGGACAAGATCCAGGGCAGAGCGCAGAAGGCCGCCACGTCGGCGGGCACGGTGCGGCTGCACGGAACCGTGGTCACCAGCGGACGCACGTACACGCTCGACATGCGGCTGAAGGAGAAGGGCGGCATCGGCTCGGTCACCACCAAGGGGGAGACGTTCCGCCTCCTGCGCGTCGACGACGAGCTCTATCTGAAGGCCGGTGCCGAGTTCTGGGGCCAGGGCGACGGCACGGAGGACGGCGGGGGCGAGGGCGACGGCGAGTCGGACGCGGCGGCGGCCGGCAAGCTCGCCGAGAAGTACGTGAAGGTGCCGCAGGGCGATCCGTCGTACAAGAAATTCATCGGTTTCACGGACAAGAATGTCCTCCTCGACGGTCTGCTGACCCTGCACGGCACTCTGGCCACCGACGGCCACCACCAGCAGTCGGGCGTGCGCACCGTCCGCGTCACCGGCGACAAGGGCTCCGGCGGCACCCTGGACGTCTCGCTCGAGGGCACGCCGTACCCGGTGCGTCTGGTGCGGGCCGGTGAGGCGGGCACCCTCACGTTCTCCGCCTGGGGCACCGACTTCCCCCTGGAGGAGCCGGCCGAGGACGAGACCCTCGACTACGGCGGGCAGCTCCCGACCTCGTAGGGCGCGGTCAGCCGCGCCGGCGCCTCCGCTTCAGCAGCAGCCGGGGCAGCCCCGCGGGGGCCGGCCGCCGGGTGGTCACCGGTGTCGGCAGCGGGGCCTCGGCCAGCGAGCCGTCGGGCAGCGGTGCCGTCGCCCCGGTCGGCTCCAGCCGCAGCACCCGGCACTCGCGGGCCCAGCGGCCGGTCATCGCCTCGCCGTCGGGCGCGTTGAGCCGCTTGCCCTTGAGCTCGGCGACCGCCGCCGTCCACTCCCCGGAGTCCGGCGGCAGTTCCACGACCGTCGCGCTCCAGCAGACCAGCCGGCCGCCCTTGTCCTTGCTGCGGACCGTCACCTCGGCCGGCACGCCGTCGGCCAGCCCCGGCAGCGGCTGCTCCCCGGGCCCGTCGCCGATCACGCACGCGGCACCCGCGTGCCACACATGCCACAGCGCACGGGCCGGGACACCGGGCGCCTCGACCCAGATGAGGCCGGACTTCTTCGTGGCCTCCTCGATGAGGGCCCGCTCGAGCAACTCGCCTGTCATGTGCCCAGCCTATCCACGGGCGTCACGCACCCCGCGGGCTCCACGAGCGCTCAGAGCCAGCCGTTGCGCTTCAGCGTGCGGTGGATGCCCAGACAGAGGGCCACCGTGATCCCCAGGACGAGCGGGTAGCCGTACTTCCACCGCAGCTCGGGCATGTGGTCGAAGTTCATGCCGTAGACCCCGCACACCATCGTCGGTACGGCGATGATCGCGGCCCACGAGGTGATCTTGCGCATGTCCTCGTTCTGCGCCACGGACGCCTGCGCGAGGTTGGCCTGGAGGATCGAGTTGAGCAGTTCGTCGAAGCCGATGACCTGCTCCTGCACCCGGGCCAGGTGGTCGGCGACGTCCCGGAAGTACTTCTGGATGTCCGGGTCGATCAGCCGCATCGGCCGCTCGCTCAGCAGCTGCATCGGCCGCAGCAGCGGCGACACGGCCCGCTTGAACTCCAGTACCTCACGCTTGAGTTGGTAGATCCGTCCGGCGTCGGTGCCGCGCGGGGTGCCCTTGCGGCCCGGCGAGAAGACCTCCGTCTCGACCTCGTCGATGTCGTCCTGCACCGCGTCGGCGACCGCGATGTAGCCGTCCACCACATGGTCGGCGATGGCGTGCAGCACGGCCGAGGGGCCCTTGGCCAGCAGTTCGGGGTCGTCCTGGAGACGGTGCCGCAGGGCGCGCAGGGAGCCCTGTCCGCCGTGCCGGACGGTGATGAAGAAGTCCCGGCCGGTGAAGCACATCACCTCGCCCGTCTCGACGACCTCGCTGCTGGCGGAGAGCTGGTCGTGGTCGACGTAGTGCACGGTCTTGAAGACCGTGAACAGCGAGTCGTCGTAGCGCTCCAGCTTGGGCCGCTGGTGCGCCTGCACGGCGTCCTCCACGGCGAGCGGGTGCAACCCGAACTCCTGGGCGATACCGGCGAATTCCGCCTCGTTCGGCTCGTGCAGCCCGATCCACACGAAGCCTCCGTCGCGACGCACCAGACGCATCGCCTCCTGGGGGCCGAGGGCGCTGCCGGTCTCCAGGCGCCGGCCGTCGCGGTAGACGGCGCAGTCGACGACGGCCGTGGTGGCCGCCGGGTCACGGGTGGTGTCGTACGGACCGCTCTCCTTGCGCAGGGAGATGCGGGAGGCGGGTCGGACTGCGGCGCGCAGGTCGCGGATCATCGACATGGCGGGCTCCTTCGCAGACGGGCAACGAAAGGCGCCGGTACGACGGGTGGAACAACCCGGAATGGGGACGTCCTCAACTGCGGATGTCCGGCACGTCCACAAAGCGGGGAGCACCGCGCCGTCGCGGTGGCGGGCTTCGTCGCTGATTCAGCTTCTGGGGCAGATCAGGCAGAACGAAACGAAGTGCTCTTCCGATGAAGACGCGAATGCGAGAGGCGACAGCCAGGAAAGAAGCGGCTGCGTCAGCGGGCGGAAGAGCGGGTGGTACTGCACGGCCGACTTCGGTCCATGCCAGCCCCACCTCCTCCGGCCGGTCCCTCGTGAGGGACGATCCACGATCCCCTGGGGGATTCCCCTCGAGCGGGGAGTGTCACATCGGCGGTCGGGACTCGATCGGAACTCGATCGGACTCTCCCGGAACCCGGAGGGCCTGGGTGGTGTACCCGCTGCGTGCTGTCCCGAACCGCCGGCCAAGCGTATCAGCCGACTGCCATGTCAAGGCTCGGCTTTGCCCCTTACCGGCGAGTTCTATGCTCGCGGCATGGCTGATGTTCTTCCTCTGGTCGAGGCCCGGTTGCGTACGGCACTGGGCGAACCGGACGCGCGCGCGGCGGTCACCTTCCTGGGCACGGACCGCATCGAGGTGCTGCGCTTCCACGAGGGCGACATCGTGCGCTACGCCACTCTCGGCATGTCGGCGCAGCCCATGACCGATCCCACGGCGGTGGTCGCGGATCCGGTGAGGGGTCCGCGTGTCGAGCTGGTGCTGTCCGTGCGGTCCGGTGTCGCCGACACCGACAAGGTGCTCCGCCCGCTCGCCGTGCTGGCCGCGTCGCCGCAGGTCGAGGGCGTGGTCGTGGCCCCCGGTGCCTCGCTCGACGTCGGCGGGCCGCTGTGGCCCGGCGCCCCGTTCACCTCGGTGCTGGTCGCCGAGCCCGGCGGTCTGGTGGAGGACCTGGAGCTCGACGCGCCCCTGGATCCCGTGCGGTTCCTGCCGCTGCTGCCGATGACCCCGAACGAGGCCGCCTGGAAGCGGGTGCACGGCGCCCAGGCGCTCCGGGAGCGCTGGCTGGGCCAGGGGACGGACCTCAGGGATCCAGCCCGGAGGTCCGTGCCGCTGGAGTGAGCAAGCTCACCAACACCGCACCCGGTCGCGCGAGTTGGCGAGGGCGCGCAAGGGCCCGGGCATGCTGGTGGTGGTGGACGCGTGCGGTTTTCCGGTGACCGGTTCCGTCCGGACGGGTGATCGTCCTTGACGTGGCGCGGCGGGGGTAGGACCGTGGGATCCCATGAGGGGCGAACCCAGTTGCCCGAAGTGTGGTGGCCGGGTCAGGGCTCCCGGCCTCTTCTCGGATGCGTGGCAGTGCGACGCGCACGGCACCGTGCACCCGCTCCAGCCCGTGATACCGCCGAGCGTCGAGGCCCTCGAGGTCGTCGTGCACCGCACGCGGGTGCCGGTGTGGATGCCCTGGCCGCTGCCGGTCGGCTGGCTCTTCACGGGCGTGGCCAGTGCGGGCGACGACCGCAACGGGGGCCGGGCGGCCGCCGTCGCGTGCACCGGGCCCGGACCGCTCGGCGGCATGGGCGAGCTGATCCTGGTCGCCGAGGAACTCGGCGTCGGCCTCGGCGCGCGGTACGCGGGCATGGACGGCCCGGATCCGGGGCCGTACATGGACGTGGAGAAGCCGCCGCAGGCCAAGGTACTGGCCGCCGGCCGCCCGACACCGCTCTGGCATGTCGCCGAGACACCCGACGACCGCGCCGTCTTCGCGGGCGAGGCGCTCGGGATGTGGCTGTGGGCGGTGGTGTGGCCCGAGCAGTCCGGGCTGCTGATGTACGACGAGCTGGTGCTCGCCGACCTGCGGGACGCCGGGGCCGAGGTGGAGCTGGTGCCCTGCGGGGCCCTGTCACCGCGCCTGCTGGAGGCGTAGACACCCGTGCGGTAGGCCCTGGGGGAGGCGCAGGCGCCCCGAGGCCCTCGTGCGGGGGACCTGAGCCGTCCGTGCGGGCGGCCCCGCGGGCGGCCCGGGCGTCCCACAGGGCATCGGTAGGGGGTGCACGGCCGGTTCGGGTGTGACAAGGGACGTTCGGAAATCCGGTTATCCTGAGGCGTCCCTTCGTCCGTCACCTGCTTGGAGTAACGCGTCGTGCGCATCGATCTGCACACCCACTCCACCGCGTCCGACGGTACGGACACGCCGGCCGAACTGGTCCGCAAGGCCGCCGCCGCAGGACTCGACGTCATCGCGCTGACCGACCACGACACCACCCGGGGCCACACCGGGGCCCTCGAGGCGCTGCCGGCGGGACTCACCCTGGTCACCGGTGCCGAACTCTCCTGCCGGTTCGACGGCATCAGCATGCACATGCTGGCCTACCTCTTCGACCCGGAGGAACCCGCGCTGCTCGCCGAGCGCGAGCTGGTCCGGGACGACCGGGTGCCGCGGGCCCGCGGCATGATCGACAGGCTGAACGCGCTGGGCGTGCCGGTCACCTGGGAGCAGGTCGCGCGGATCGCCGGTGACGGATCGGTGGGGCGCCCGCACGTGGCCACCGCGCTCGTCGAGCTGGGCGTCGTGCCGACCGTGAGCGACGCCTTCACTCAGGAGTGGCTGGCCGACGGCGGCCGGGCGTACGTGGAGAAGCACGAGACCGACCCGTTCGAGGCCCTGCGGCTGATCAGGAACGCGGGCGGGGTCGCCGTCTTCGCGCACCCCGCCGCGAGCAAGCGGGGCCGGACCGTGCCGGAGTCCGCGATCGCCGCGCTGGCCGGGGCCGGCCTCGACGGCATCGAGGTCGACCACATGGACCACGATCCCGGGACCCGGGCGCGGTTGCGGGGCCTCGCCAAGGAGCTGGGGCTCCTGGTGACCGGCTCGAGCGACTACCACGGCAGCCGGAAGACCTGTGTGCTCGGCGAGTTCACCACGGATCCCGAGGTGTACGGCGAGATCACCCGGCGTGCGACCGGGGCCTTCCCGGTGCCGGGGACCGGCGGATTCTGAGCGCGCGCCTCCTGCGCGCCCGCCCCGCTCCCTCCCCTCCCGCTTCCTCACCTCCCGTTCCCCCACCGCCCCCTTCGCCGCGCGCCCGCCCCGGTGCGTCCCTGTGCCTCCCCGGCGCGCTCCCCCGTTCGTTCCTCGGCAAGGCAGTCATGCTCGACATCGCCGTCTTCGGCTCCCTCTTCCTGACCCTCTTCGTCATCATGGATCCCCCGGGGATCACCCCGATCTTCCTCGGCCTCACCGCCGGCCGGCCCGCCAAGACGCAGAAGCGGATGGCGTTGCAGGCCGTCTGTGTGGCCGGTGGCGTGATCACCGTCTTCGGACTGCTCGGCCACCGGATCCTCGACTACCTGCACGTGTCGGTGCCCGCGCTCATGATCGCGGGCGGGCTGCTGCTCCTGCTGATCGCGCTCGACCTGCTCACCGGCAAGACCGACGAGCCCAAACAGACCAAGGACGTCAACGTCGCGCTGGTCCCGCTGGGGATGCCGCTGCTGGCCGGGCCCGGTGCCATCGTGTCGGTCATCCTCGCCGTGCAGAAGGCCGACGGCGTCACCGGGCAGCTCTCGGTGTGGTCGGCGATCCTCGCCATCCATGTCGTGCTGTGGCTGGTGATGCGGTACTCGCTGCTGATCATCCGGGTCATCAAGGACGGCGGCGTGGTCCTGGTGACGCGGCTGGCGGGCATGATGCTGTCCGCGATCGCCGTCCAGCAGATCATCAACGGCGTCACCCAGGTGGTCCGGGGCGGCTGACCCCGTCACCGCCGCGGCACACACGGAGCCCCCGTACCCATGCGGTACGGGGGCTCCGAGGCGTACGGCGTGAGGACCCGGCCCCTGGGGCCGGCGTCCCGCGTTATGAGGCCGGTGCGTCTGCCGGGCGGATCCACAGGCGCTGCCCGATGGCGGCGGCCTGCTGCACGATGCGGTTGACGGAGGCGGCGTCCACGACGGTGGTGTCCACGGGGGCGCCGTCGACGTCGTCGAGTCGCATGATCTGGAAGCGCAAGGGCTTCTCCCTTCGTCTGGTCATCCTCCTGAAGGAGAACTACTGGGTGGACGGCCCACGGGCCAGTGGGGCCCGTGTTCCATGGAGAGTTCAACGGTCCGCCTGATGCAAACATTCCCTACGCTAAAGAAAATTTTCGAGCTGCTAAATACTGATCGGTAAGTGTTTCGCGGTGGACCGATCGGGACCGGTTGTGTTCGTAGCGTGACCACCAGGAGAATGGAGGTGATGAACGAAGACCTCGCGGCCCTGCACGCCCGAATCGATCGCACGAACGAGCTGCTCCAGCGCATGCTCGCCGAGGTGGCGAAGACGCCCTCGACGCACGCGATCTTCGTCGACGCCGGCTACCTGTACGCCGCCGCGGGGCGGCTCGTGGCCGGGACGGAGGACCGCCGGGCCTTCGACCTCGACGCCGAGGGACTCATCGACGCGCTCATCGACCGGGCCCGCACCGTCTTCGCGGACAGCAGGCTGCTGCGGGTCTACTGGTACGACGGCGCCAGGCGCCGCATCCACACCTCCGAGCAGCAGACCATCGCCGAACTCCCCGACGTCAAGGTCCGCCTCGGCAACCTCAACGCCAACAACCAGCAGAAGGGCGTCGACTCCCTCATCCGCGGCGACCTGGAGTCACTGGCCCGGCACCGCGCCATCAGCGACGCCGCCCTGCTCGGCGGCGACGAGGACCTCGTCTCGGCGGTCGAGGCGGCACAGGGCTACGGCGCCCGGGTCCACCTCTGGGGCATCGAGGCGCCCGAGGGGCGCAACCAGGCCGAGCCGCTGCTCTGGGAGGTGGACAGCCAGCGCACCCTCGACCTGGACTTCTTCAAGCCGTACGTCTCCCGACGCACGGCCCAGGCGCACGAGGCCACGACGGGCCGGCCCACCCGCGAGGACGTCCGGTTCGTCGGCGCGCAGATCGCCGCGAAGTGGCTGGCCGCGCGGGGCCGGGACACGCTGGTGGAACTGCTCCCCGGTCATCCCTACCTGCCCGGCTCGGTCGACCAGGATCTGCTGGTGGAGGCAGAGGGGCTGCTGCAGTACTCCCTGCGCGGCCAGGCGGACCTGCGACGCGCCCTGCGCGACGGCTTCTGGGACCATCTGCAGGCGCAGTACTGAGGCCCGTCGTCCGGGTCATGCCGCGGACGACGGGTCCGGCACGCGCGGCTACCGCGTTGTCGTCGGTCCTCCCTGCCTTGTCGATCCGGGATGAGCGAGCCATCCGTGGGGTTGCTCACCCAGGGGTCCGGGTGTGGCCGTCCCAGAAGTCGGCGAGGGCACGGGCGGTCGCTTCGGGGCGGTCGACGGGCGGTGAATGCCCGGCTCCGTCGATGACGGTGCGACGCGCCTCCAGCCGCAGAGCCATCTCGTCGAGGTCCGCCACCGGCCAGGTGTCGTCGTGCACGCCGGACAGGACGTGGAACGGCAGGGGCACGGCGGCCAGTTCGGCGACCCTGTCCGGCTCCACGCACAACTGCCTTCCCGTGGCCAGCAGTTGCGCGGGACTCGTAGCCGACCAGCGGCGCCGCAACTGCTCCCGGTCGCCGATCCCGCGCGCCGGACCACCCACCTCCTCCGGTGGGCCCATGGCCAGGATCGCCTCCCAGCACTCCGCCATCGACATCACCGCGAGGGCGTCCCGCAGCAGCCGCACCCGCTGTTCCTGGGAGACGGAGATCCGGGCGGGACCGGAGGAGACGAGCGTGAGCGAGCGGAAGGGGGAGTGGTCCAGGATGACGGCGGCACGGGCGATCTGGCCGCCGAGCGAGTGCCCGACGAGATGCACGGACGTACCGAGCGCCTCGGCCTGCGCGAGCACGTCCCGTGCCAACTCGGTCTGCGCGTAGGCGCACTCGTCGTCGACGGGCCCCTCCGACTCGTACTGCCCCCGTCCGTCCACGGCTACCGTGCGGTACCCGCGCGCGGCGAGCGGCTCGTGCACCAGCGTGAAGTCCTCCTTGCTGCCGGTGTACCCGGGCAGCAGCAACGCGGTTCCTCTCACCGGGACCCCGGCGGCGGGGGGCGCGTCCACGACGGCGAACTCCCCGCGGGGGGTGCGGAGCCGGCGGGCGTGGACGGGGGAGGAGTGGCTGGTCACGGGGCGAGAGTAGCGGGTGCGCAGACGCCAGCGGCCCGGCCCCCACGGGTGGGGGCCGGGCCGCCGGTTCGCTGTGTCAGCCTTCCGCGGACTCCACGGCGGCTGCCGCCTTCCGGGTCCGCCGGGGCTTCGCCTCCGCCGTGCCGTCCGGCTCCTGCGCGGCCGTGGCGGCCTTGCGGGTGCGGCGCGGCTTCGCCTCCGCGCCCTCCGGCTCCGGCGTGGCCTGCGCCGGAATCTCGGCGGCCTTGCGGGTGCGGCGCCGGGGCGTGGCCTCCGCGGTGTCGGCGGCCTCGGCGACGGCCGTCTTGCGGGCGCGGCGGGGCTTGGCCTCGGTGGCTGCCCCGGGCTCCTGCACGGCGGCGGTGGCCGCGGTCTTGCGGGTACGGCGCGGTTTGGCCTCGGTGGCCTCGGCGGTGTCGACGGCGGCCTCGGCCTTCTTGGCGGCGGTCTTCCGCGTGCGGCGCGGCTTGGCTTCCGCCGCCTCGGGCTCCTGAGCCGTCTGCGCCGGGATCTCGACGGCGACCGCCGGGTCCGCCTCGGCCGTCTTGCGGGTGCGGCGGCGCGGTTTGGCCTCGGTGGCCTCGGTGGCCTCGGCGGTGTCGACGGCGGCCTCGGCCTTCTCGGCGGCGGTCTTCCGCGTGCGGCGCGGCTTGGTCTCCGCCGCCTCGACCGGCTCGGCGCTCTTCTCCGCCGTGCCGGCCGCCGGCTCGGCGCTGTTCCCGGCCGTGTCGGCCGCCGTCTCGGTCTTCGCCGCGGTCCTGCGGGTGCGGCGACGGGGCTCGGCGGCCGGAGCCTCGGGTTCCGTGATCACCGGGGCGACCACGGCCGCCGCGGCCTCGTCGACCGACGGGGTGGCGACGGCCGTGTCCACGGCCTCCGTCCCGGCCGTCCTGCGGGTGCGGCGACGGCGCGGCTGGGCGGGGGCCTCGGTGGCGTCCGCGGCCGTGCCCTCGGCCGTGTCCACGACCGCCTCGGACGGTGCGGACGGCTCCACCTGCTCCACTGCCGTCGTCGCCGACCCGGCCGCGGCTCCACCGCGGGTACGGCGACGGCGGCGCGGGGTGCGTGCGGTGACCGTGCCGGTCTCCGCCTCGCCGGTGCCCTCGCCGACGCTCTCGGCGGCCTGGCTCGCGGGCCGCTGCGCCGCCTCGTCCAGCGGGGTGCCGCCCCGCGTACGGCGACGGCGTCGCGGCGTACGGGCGGAGGTCTCGCGCTCGGCCGGACGGGACTCGTCGCGCCCGCCCCGGCCACCGCGTCCGCGCGGTCCGCGGCCGCCCGGCTCGCCCAGGTCCTCCAGCTCCTCCGCGTCCAGCCCGGCGCGTGTGCGCTCCGAGCGCGGCAGGACACCCTTGGTGCCCTCGGCGATGCCGAGGTCCGCGAACAGGTGCGGGGACGTGGAGTACGTCTCCGGCGGGTCGCCGAAGCCCAGGTCGAGCGCCTTGTTGATCAGCTGCCAGCGCGGGATGTCGTCCCAGTCGACCAGCGTGATCGCCGTACCCTTCGCGCCCGCGCGGCCCGTACGGCCGATGCGGTGCAGGTACGTCTTCTCGTCCTCGGGGGACTGGTAGTTGATGACGTGCGTCACGCCTTCGACGTCGATGCCGCGGGCGGCGACGTCGGTGCAGACCAGCACGTCCACCTTGCCGTTGCGGAACGCGCGCAGGGCCTGCTCGCGGGCGCCCTGGCCGAGGTCGCCGTGGACGGCGCCGGAGGCGAAGCCGCGCTGCTTGAGCTGGTCGGCGAGATCGGCGGCCGTCCGCTTGGTGCGGCAGAAGACCATGACCAGGCCCCGGCCGTCGGCCTGCAGTATCCGCGAGACCACCTCGGGCTTGTCCATGTTGTGCGCCCGGTAGACGAACTGCGTGGTGTTCGCGACCGTCGCGCCCTCGTCGTCCGGCGCGGTGGCGCGGATGTGCGTGGGCTGCGACATGTAGCGGCGGGCGAGTCCGATGACCGCGCCCGGCATGGTCGCCGAGAACAGCATGGTCTGGCGCTTGACCGGAAGCAGGTTGATGATCTTCTCGACGTCGGGCAGGAAGCCCAGGTCGAGCATCTCGTCGGCCTCGTCCAGGACGAGCGCCTTCACGTGCTTCAGGTTCAGCTTCTTCTGCCCGGCGAGGTCGAGCAGCCGGCCCGGGGTGCCGACGATCACGTCGACGCCCTTCTTCAGCGCCTCGACCTGCGGCTCGTAGGCACGGCCGCCGTAGATCGCGGTGACGCGCACATTGCGTACCTTGCCGGCGAGCAGCAGGTCGTTGGTGACCTGCGTGCACAGCTCGCGCGTGGGAACGACGACGAGCGCCTGCGGGGTGTCGGTGAGGTCCTCGGGCTTCGCGCGGCCCGCCTCCACGTCGGCGGGGACGGTGACGCGATCGAGGAGCGGCAGGCCGAAGCCGAGCGTCTTGCCGGTGCCGGTCTTGGCCTGGCCGATGACGTCCTTGCCCGACAGGGCCACGGGAAGCGTCATCTCCTGGATGGGGAAGGCGGTGATGATGCCGACGGCCTCCAGGGCCTCGGCGGTCTCGGGGAGGATCCCGAGCTCTCGGAACGTCGTAGTCAGGGTGCTGCCTCTTCTGTGTGCGCGGTGCGAGGCGAGCGCGGGGGTCGTGTAGGGACCGTGCCGGGGGACGTCGGCTGCCTTACGGGCGGTGCCGTAGGGCACGGGACCACTGCCGACGCTCAAGGGCCTGTCCACCGGATCAGGCCCAGCGCTCGTACCGCTG
Source organism: Streptomyces sp. NPDC016640 (assembly GCF_043076215.1). NCBI lineage: Bacteria > Bacillati > Actinomycetota > Actinomycetes > Kitasatosporales > Streptomycetaceae > Streptomyces > Streptomyces sp. NPDC016640. The sequence goes on along the minus strand of NZ_JBIBRG010000001.1, from coordinate 252,410 downwards.
AGGGTCCCCCTCCGGATCCGTGCGCAGCGTGGCGTACGGCAAGGAGGGCTGTCGGGTCGGAGCCGATCGGGCCACCGACCGGGCATCCTCATGCATGCGGCCTGTCGAGTACGTGAGAGTTCTCAGCAGGCGCATTACCACCATACCCTGGATTCGCGCACACGCCATGGCCGATTTGGCCACGTAGTCGTCGTCACACTGATTCGCCGGGGCCTTCCGGCATGTGGCAAGCGGGCTATTGTGCGCTTCATGACGAGCTCTGACAAGCCTGACAACGCCGCGGACAGTCCCGAGACCACCCCCGGACACACCGGCGTCGCCGCCATGGACTGGACGGCCGCCTCCGCCGAACCCCAGTACCGCGCCGCTGTCGTGGATCTGCTCGGCGCGCTCGCCTACGGGGAGTTGGCGGCGTTCGAGCGGCTCGCCGAGGACGCCAAGCTGGCGCCCACGCTGGCGGACAAGGCGGCGCTGGCGAAGATGGCCTCGGCCGAGTTCCACCACTTCGAGCGGCTGCGCGACCGGCTCGCCGGGATCGGCGAGGAGCCGACGCACGCCATGGAGCCGTTCGTCGCCGCCTACGACGGCTTCCACAAGCAGACGGCGCCCTCCGACTGGTTGGAAGGGCTGGTCAAGGCGTATGTCGGCGATTCCATCGCCAGCGACTTCTACCGGGAGGTCGCGGCCCGTCTGGACTCCGACACCCGCGCCCTGGTGCTGGCCGTGCTCGACGACACGGGCCACGGCGGCTTCGCCGTGGAGAAGGTGCGCGCGGCGATCGACGCGGACCCGCGCGTGGGCGGGCGGCTCGCGCTGTGGGCACGCCGGCTGATGGGCGAGGCGCTGTCGCAGTCCCAGCGGGTGGTCGCCGACCGGGACGCGCTGTCGACGATGCTGGTGGGGGGCGTCGCGGACGGGTTCGACCTCGCTGAGGTGGGCAAGATGTTCTCCCGCATCACCGAGGCGCACACCAAGCGGATGGCGGCACTGGGCCTGGCGGCCTGAGGGCGCGCCGGGCCTGGTCACCCCCGGCGCAGCCATCGGCGGGCGGTCAAGCGGTCGGGCGGTCGGGCGGTCGGTCAGGCGGTCGCCGACCGGCGGCGCAGTCCTGCCGCCGGGCGCAGCAGCAGGGACAGGGACGCCACGGACACGATCACCGCGCCGAGCAAGATCGTCAGCAGATTGCCGGCGTCCAGCGCGCTGTTCATGACGAAGGCGCCGAAGAGCGCTCCGGCCACACCGGTCGGCAGCACCAGGGCGCGGGCGGGAAGACGGTGCGGCAGGCGGTGGCAGGCCGCCCACGCCAGAGCCAGGCCGAGGATGGCGGAGCTGAACGCTTCCAAGAGCATGTCGGGGTCCCTCCCACATGGCCGGCCCGCTCGTATCGGTTGTAGCCCGGTTTACCCCTGACCTGCGGAATCCAATCCTTCTCTGTGAAGCACTTGTGCTCCGTCCGTGAGTGGAATTCACGGACGGCACGGCGGGACGGACATCCGCGCACGGCCCGGAACGCGGGAGGGCCCGGCGGTTCTGCACCGCCGGGCCCTCCCGTGACTGCCGGTCGTCGCCTACAGCGCGCCGAATCCCACCTTGCGCGGGGCCGGCTCGCCGATCTCGACGTACGCGAGACGGTCGGCGGGGACCAGGACCTTGCGGCCGTGCTCGTCCACGAGGCTCAGCAGCTGAGACTTCCCGGCCAGCGCCTCGGCCACCACGCGCTCGACCTCCTCGGCGCTCTGACCGCTCTCCAGAACGATCTCGCGGGGCGCGTGCTGCACGCCGATCTTGACCTCCACGGCTATGTCCCTCCGACGGTCAGTGAATGCGCGACCTTTCGCGCCGTACCAGCACACATTAGCCCGGTGAGGGGACGTGCACCGTGCGCCCGGCAACGCCAGGAGCGAACAGCCGGCGGGAACAAGCGGCTGCCGGCACCCGCCGCATGCTCAGTGGTGCTGTTCGTTGCCGTGCAGCGGGAACCCGGCGATGCCCCGCCAGGCCAGCGAGGCCAGCAACTGCACCGCCTGGTCGCGTGCCACGCTGCGGTCGCTGTGCAGCCAGGACCGCGCCACCACCTGCGCGAGTCCGCCGAGCCCCGAGGCGAGCAGCATCGACTCCGCCCGCGACAGCCCGGTGTCCTCGGCGATCACGTCGCAGATCGCCTCCGCGCACTCGGTGGTCACCTTGTCGACGCGCTCGCGCACGGCGGGCTCGTTCGTCAGGTCCGACTCGAAGACCAGGCGGAACGCCCCGCCGTCGTCCTCGACGTACGCGAAGTAGGCGTCCATGGTCGCCCGGACGCGCTGCTTGTTGTCCGTCGTCGACGCCAGCGCGTGGCGCACCGACTGGATCAGTGCCTCGCAGTGCTGGTCCAGCAGCGCGAGATAGAGATCGAGCTTGCCGGGGAAGTGCTGGTAGAGCACCGGCTTGCTGACGCCGGCGCGCTCGGCGATGTCGTCCATCGCGGCCGCGTGGTATCCCTGCGCGACGAAGACTTCCTGGGCGGCGCCCAGCAACTGGTTCCGTCGGGCTCGGCGCGGCAGGCGAGTGCCCTTCGGGCGTACCGCCTCTGTCTGCTCGATGGCTGTCACGCCGCCTCCCAATGTCGTCCACGTGCGGTGTGAGCCGCGCCGCCATCGTACTTTTCGGTAACCGCGGTGTGCGCGGTGAGGACGCAGAATTTCACGGACCGGACGGGGGTGAAAGCGGAACGGTCGGTTTCAAAAGGTTTCAGAGCGGGCAAAAATCGTCCCCCTCGCTGCTCGGTGCCGTCCCCGCCGAAGGGTTCGTCACCGGTAGTCGTCCTCGTCGAGGGAGACGACCCGGGTCTGTTCCACCAGGTCCGCCTCGTTGGCGCGGTCGGGGTCGATACCGGTCAGCGGGTCGTCGCGGTCCGGCTTCACCTCGGTGTGCTGCTCGGCGGCGTCGCCCTCGGGCGCCTCGACGTCGAACTCCTGGTCCTCGCGAACGTCCTCGTCCTCCGCGAACGTCTCGGGGTCGGTCGGATCCACGGCCATGCTGGGCTCCCTTCCTACGCACGTCCCTGATGAATACAGGGGCCACATCCGGGTGCCCTCTGTACGAGCCTAGGAGACACCCGATCCGGACGCTATGCGATCCGCGACCGGGACGTGACGGCGCGCGCACCCGGGAGGTGCGGAAACCGATGCCCGTGTGATGGCGAACACATGAGCCAGTGCGTGATCGTCTCGTAACATTGCCGCATGTCTTCGACCGAGCTGCCGTCCGTGCCGCCCGCAACCGCGCTTCCCGGGGCCGTGGCCGTCAGGGTGGCGGAGGGCGAGCGGCTCAGGTCGGTGGAACTGCCCGGGATCACCCTGTCGGTGCGGTCGAGACCACCCGCGCGGGAGGGACTGCCGCCCGCGCTCCACATCCACGGACTCGGCGGCTCCTCGCTGAACTGGTCGGCGCTCATGGCGCTGCTGGACGACGTCGTCTCCAGTGAGGCCGTGGACCTGCCCGGCTTCGGCGACTCCCCGCCCCCGGACGACGGCGACTACTCCATCACCGCGCACGCACGCGCGGTGATCCGTTATCTCGAGGCCGCCGACCGCGGCCCGGTGCACCTGCTCGGGAACTCGCTCGGTGGCGCGATCGCGACCCGGGTCGCCGCCGTACGCCCCGACCTCGTCCGCACCCTCACGCTCGTGTCGCCGGCCCTGCCCGAACTGCGGGTGCAGCGCACCGCCGTCCCGACGGGGCTGCTGGCGCTGCCCGGGATCGTGCCGCTGTTCAACCGGATCACCCGGGAGTGGACGGCGGAACAGCGGGTCCGGGGCGTGACGGACCTCTGCTACGGGGACCCCGCGCGGGTGACGCCGGAAGCGTTCGGGCACGCCGTGCAGGAGATGGAGCGGCGGCTGCGGCTGCCGTATTTCTGGGACGCGATGGCACGCTCCGCGCGGGGGCTCGTCAGCGCGTACATGCTCGGTGGCCAGCAGGGACTGTGGCGTCAGGCCGAGCGGGTGCTCGCGCCGACCCTGCTCGTCTACGGCGGCCGGGACCAGCTCGTCGGCTTCCGCATGGCGCAGCGGTCGGCACGCGCGTTCCGGAACTCGAGGCTGGTGACGCTCCCGGACGCGGGGCACGTGGCGATGATGGAGTATCCCGAGACCGTGGCCCTCGCCTTCCGTGAACTCCTCGCGGACGCAACGGATTCGGTGGACGAGGGGGATACTGGGGAGCCGGGTGCGCAGGACGCCCCGGGGCCGCCCGCCGACACCGGTGGGGGGACCACCGTCGAGAGCATGAGGGGCTGAGGCGCGACGTGGGACGCCACAGCCGTCGCGGACCCGCACCGAAGGGCGACACCGCGGACACCACCGCGGCGCGGGGCGGCCGGGCCGGCCGCGAGGGCCGACGGGGCGATGGCCGGGACGACCGGCCGGGTGCCGGCCGGGACGACGGACCGCACGGAACGCCGCCGCACGGAACGCCGGCATACGGAGCCCAGCGGCCCGGAACCCCCGCCGACGGGGTGCCGCGCCTTCCGGACGGATGGCTTGCGGGGGCAGCGCCGGCAGGTGGCGTCCCGCGCATGCCGGACGGCACACCGGCGCACGGCTTCCCCCGGCTTCCGGACGGGACCCCGGCGCACGGGGTGCCGCGTACGCCGGACGGCACCCCCGCGCACGGGGTGCCCCGGCTTCCCGACGGGACCCCCGCGCACGGTGTCCCGCGCGCCCGGGGGGGACATCCCGAGCAGCGGGAACCAGGGGGCGGCTGGGGGACGTCGCAGGGCCGGACAGCGGCCGGGTCCGGGGCCGGGCACGGCATGCCGCCCGCCGGACAGGGCGTGCCGCTCCCGCGGCAGCGGCGGGCCCCTTCGGAGGGGCCCCGCCAGGACTACCTCGACGCCTTCGGCGAGGAGGACGACCTCTTCACCCCGCGCCGGCCCGCCGCCGCGCGCTCCGGGGATCCCTGCGCCGCCGTCATCGAACGGAACGCCGCTCCGGTCACCGGCATCCCCTCCGGCCCCGGTCCCGGCGGCGACAAGGCCCCGCCGGCCGGAGAGCCCGCGCCGGCCAAGGGCGGCAAGGGGCGCGCGTTCACCGGGGTCGCGGCCGCCGCCGTCACCACGGTGCTGATCGTCGTCGTGGCCGGCCAGGCCGCCGGCGAGCGCGGCGGCACCGGCGTACGGGCGCAGTCCGCCGGCGACCCGGCGCGCGACGTCCGGGACTCCGCCTCGCGCGGGGACGACCGGGAGACCCCCTCGGCTCCCGCCGCCGAGCCGCTGACGTACGAGCAGAAGATGGACAAGAGGTACCCGGTCAGTGCCTCGAGCGGAGGCACGGGGGAGTTCGACGCGATTCCCGGCATCGACAAGGCACCGGGCGCGGGTCAGAAGATCACCTACCGCGTGGACGTGGAGCGGGGGCTCGGCCTGGACGGCGAACTCTTCGCCGAAGCGGTGCAGAAGACGCTCAACGACGATCGCAGCTGGGCGCACAACGGCGCCCGCGCCTTCGAACGCATCCACTCCGGGCAGGCGGATTTCGTGATCACCCTCGCCGGTCCCGAGACGACCGCCGAATGGTGCGCCAGGTCCGGCCTGGACACCACGGTGGACAACGTCTCCTGCGACTCCGCGGCCACCGAACGTGTGATGATCAACGCGTACCGGTGGGCGCAGGGGGCGGAGACGTACGGCGGGAAGATGCACGCCTACCGCCAGATGCTGATCAACCACGAGATCGGCCACCGCCTGGGCTACGGCCACGTCACCTGCGACAAGGACGGCGACCTGGCCCCGGTCATGCAGCAGCAGACCAAGTTCCTCGAGCACGACGGGATCAGCTGCCGCCCCAACCCGTGGCCCTACCCGAAAAGCTGATCACCGGCTGATCGCGCCCTGATCGCCTGGCGCGACGGAACGCGTCCCGCGCGGGAAAGTTACGCCCGTTCACCCCTTCTGGTGGCGTGATGGACAACCGTCCGTCGCGCCACCGCCTTGTCCGCATACGTTCGTCCCGCTGCGAGTCGCCGGATCAACGGCGGCTCCCCGTACGGGAGATCGAGGGTGCACACATGCGCATCGGACTGCTTACGGAGCGTGGTTATCCGTATGTGGGCGGTGAAGGCGGGCTCTGGTGCGACCGCCTGGTGCGCGGACTCGGCCGACACGAGTTCGACGTCTACGCGTTCAGCGGCAGCGCTGTCCAGGAGGAAGCGGGCTGGGTCCCGCTGCCGCCGCAGGTAGGCAGGGTGCGTACCGCGCCGCTGTGGACGGCCGAGGACGACGGGGTGGTGTACGGCCGCCGCGCACGCCGGCGCTTCTCGGAGCACTACGGCGAACTGGCCGCCGTCCTCTGCGCCGCGGCGGCCCCCCTCGCCCCCCGCCCCGAGCCCGCGACGCCCGACGCGGCCCCTGAGGCGGACCGTTTCGCCACCGCTCTGCACGGCCTCGCCGAACTCGCCCGCGACGAAGGCGGACTGCCCTCCGCCCTCCGCTCGGACATCGCCGTACGCGCCCTGGAGCGCGCCTGCAGGGCGCACGGCGCGCCGCGCACCGCGCGCGAAGCGCGTGTACCGGACCTGCTGGCCGTCGCCGCGTACCTCGAGCGCGCCCTGCGCCCCCTCTCGCTCGACTGGTACGAGGAGGACGGGCTCGGCGCGGTCGACCTGTGCCACGCCGCCGCGGGCGGGGTGACGGCGCTCCCGGGTCTGCTCGCCCACCACTTCTTCGGCATCCCGCTGCTGGTCACCGAATACGGCGTGCGCCTGCGGACGCACTACCTCACCCGCCCGGACTCCTCGCCCGCGGTCCGCTCCCTGCTCGCCGCCTTCCAGGGCAGGCTCGCCGCCGAGGTCTACCGCCGGGCCGCGTTCGTCACGGCGGGCAACACACACGCCCGCCGCTGGCAGGAGCGCTGCGGCGCCGACCGGGCGAAGCTCCGCACCGTGTACCCCGGCATGGACGCCGAGCCCTTCGCGGAGGTGGGCGAGTCCCCGGAGCGGACCGACCCGCACACCCTGGTCTGGGTCGGCCGGGTGGAGCCCGCCAAGGACCTGGTCTCGCTGCTGCACGCCTTCGCCGAGATCCGCAAGGAGGAGCCGAAGACCCGCCTGCGGATCGTCGGCTCCCCCTCCGGCCCCGAGGGCGCCGCCTACCTCGGCCACTGCACGGCCCTGGCCGCCCACCTCTTCCCGGACGAGGCCGAGGGCCCGCACGCCGTCGGCGACAACCCCGTGTCCTTCGAGGAACTCGGCGGTCCGGACGTGCCGACCTCCGCGGACGCCCACGCGTGCGGCGCCGTGACCGTTCTCTCCAGCGTCGTCGAGGGGTTCCCGGTCGGCCTGGTCGAGGCGATGTTCTGCGGTCGGGCGACGGTCTCCACGGACGTCGGCGCGGTCGTGGAGGCCGTCGGCGGCACCGGTCTCGTCGTACCGCCGCGCAATCCGCGGGCGCTCGCCCAGGCGTGCGTCTCCCTGCTGCGAGACCCCGGGCGCCGTGCGCGCCTGGGTGCCGCGGCGCGGGCCCGCGCACTCGAACTGTTCACCGTCGACCAGAACGTCGCGGCGTTCCACGGCATCTACCTGGAGATCGTCGCGCGGGCACCGGTCCACCGGCTCCTCCTCGACGACACCGGCGACCCCCTGCCCTTCGCCACTCCCGCCGAGGTCCACGTCCCCGGCCACTGGAGCGACCCCCCGCCGCGCACCGTCCCCGGCTGGGCCGTGGACACCCCCGCTCCCGCGACGAGGACGGCCCGATGACCGACCCGGGAGAACTGGACCGCGGCACCCGGCCGGGCACGGCCGACCCGGTCAAGGCACTGCTGCACCGCCACCGCGACCTGTGCGAACGGGCGGTGGACCCCCTGGAGATCGCAGCGGGCCTGGAGGCCCACGGCATCACCGACCGGACCGCCGCCCGCTTCCGCCACCGCGACGTCTTCTCCCTCGCGGAGGAGCTCTACGCCCGGGCCCCCGGCCACGGAGAGACGCCGCGGCCCGCCCCGCAGCCCACGCCGCCCAGGAGGGGCGCCGGGCGGACCGTCCGCCTCCTCCTCCCCCTTCTGCCCGGCGCCCTGTGCGCGGCGTCGGTGATCGCCCTGCGTCACACCGGCGGCCGGACCCGCCTCTACGCGGCGGCCGTCGGCGTGCTCGCCGTCACCCTCGCCCTGCGCGCGGTCCTGCGCCGTGGACCGCTGGGCACCCGCGGCAGCGTCCCGCCCCGCTCCGCCACGGCGTCCCGGACCTGGTGGCTGACCGGCTACGCCCTCCTGGGCGACGGCCTGCTCGGGGCGGCGATCAGCGGCGGCCCGGACGGCCTGCCCAACGGCACGCTTCAGGGGCACTGGCCGCTCACCGTCGCCCCCGTCCTGGCACTCACCCTGTCCTGCGCGCCCGCGGCCTGGACCGCGCACCTCTTCACCGCGCGCGCCCGCCGCAGGCTCGGATCGAGCCGTGGCCTGGAGGACTTCGCCGCCTCCGTACGGCCCCTGCTGTCCGGCACGGTCGCCCTGTACCTGGCCGCGCTGGCAGCCCTTCTCGCCGCGTCGTCCGCCCTCCTGGAGGAACCCTTCGCCCTCGCGGAAACGCTCACCCTGGGCGCCCTCCTCTTCCTCGCCCGCCTCCTCACCGCCCATGGCTTCACCCACGCGCCGAAGGTGATGCTCACGATCACGGCCGCCACCCAGGCCGCAGCCCTGGCCTCGGTCTTCGCGGGCCGCCTCCCCGGCTGCGCCCCGCTGGCCGCGCCCGTGGAGACCCTCACGGCCTGGGACGCCGCCGCGCTCCCCGCCCTCACCTGCGGCGGAGCGGCCCTGATCCTCCTGATCCACACCTTCCGCACACTCACCCGGGCCTCGGCCCACACCCCACCGGAGCCACCACGGTGACCCCGCCCGAAGGAGACCCCGCATGACCACCCGCCCCGCCCCGCCGCATTCCGAAGGAGCCGCCCGATGAGAGTTCTGCTGATCGGAGCCAACGGCTACCTCGGCCGCTTCGTGGCCGACCGCCTGCTGGCCGATCCCGCCGTCCAGCTCACCGCCCTGGGCCGCGGCGACGACGCCGACGTCCGCTTCGACCTCGCCACCGGCAGCCCCGGGGCCCTCACCCGCTTCCTCGACGCCGTCCACCCCGGCGTCGTGGTCAACTGCGCCGGCGCCACGCGGGGCGGCGCCCGCGAACTCACCCGGCACAACACCGTCGCCGTCGCCACCGTCTGCGAGGCGCTGCGCCGCAGCGGCTGCGGCGCCCGGCTCGTGCAACTCGGCTGCGGCTCGGAGTACGGCCCCAGCCAGCCCGGCTCCTCCACGGCGGAGGACGCCGTCCCCCGCCCCGGCGGCCCCTACGGCGTCAGCAAGCTCGCCGCCACCGAGCTGGTCCTCGGCTCCGGACTGGATGCCGTGGTCCTGCGGGTCTTCTCACCCGTCGGTCCCGGCACCCCCGCCGGCTCCCCGCTCGGCCGGCTGGCCGAGGCGATGCGCCGCGCCATGCAGTCCGGGGACGGGGAGCTGAAACTCGGCGGCCTCGGTGTCCAACGGGACTTCGTCGACGTCCGCGACGTGGCCCGCGCCGTCCACGCCGCCTCGCTCTCCGCCGCGCAGGGCGTCATCAACATCGGCTCGGGCCGCGCCGTCCGCCTCCGCGACGCCGCCGCGACCCTCGCCCGCGTGGCCGGCTACGCCGGCGCCCTCAACGAACTGGACGGCCCGCCCGGCCTGCACCACCCGCCCCACGGCACGGCGTACTCCCACCACACCACCCACGCGTCGCACGCCAGTCAGTCCTCCCACCTCCGGCCCACCATCGGCCACCCCCGATCCGACCCCGACCACCCGGCGAACCCGGCCGCCTTCCCGTACCCGGACGGATGCGGCAGCTGGCAGCAGGCCGATGTGCGCACCGCCCGCGACCGGCTGGGCTGGCGCCCCCGGATCAATCTCGAGGAGTCCCTGGCCGACATCTGGATGGAGGCGGCATGCCGCATCTGACCAGGGTCAGACCCGGCACGGCGAGCACGGGCGTCCGCACCGGCATCGGCATCCCCGGCTTCGCACACCCCCTGATCGCCCGCGCCGAGTGGAACGGACTCACCCGCCCCGGCACCCCGCTGCACTGGGTGGTGCTCAACGTGGCCGACGGCCCCGGCGACCGGCCCGACCCGCACTGCCTGGAGTCGGCCGGCCGTCTGCGCAACGCCGGGGTCCGCGTCCTCGGCCACCTCGACACCGCATACGGCCTCCGTACCTTCGGCGAGGTGGTCTCGGACGCCCACCGCTTCCTCGACTGGTACCAGGTCGACGGCTTCCTCCTGGGCCGCTGCCCCGCCGACCGCGCAGCGCTTCCCGAGGTCCGGCGCACCGTCACCACGCTCCGGGTGGTCCACGAAGAGGCCCACATCGTCCTCGGGCACGGCACCCACCCCTGTCCGGAGTACGCCGAACACGCCGACCAGCTGGTCACCTTCTCCGGCCCGTGGAACGACTACCGCTGGTCGCAGGCGGCGGAGTGGACCGCCGACCACCCGCCCGAACGCTTCTGCCACTTCGTGCACGGAGTTCCCGGGCCGCATCTGGAGGAGGCCCTGCGCATCGCCCGCTGGCAGGGGGCCGCGACGATCTACTTCACCGATCACACGGGACGCGGCGGCCGCGACGAATGCTGGGAGCCACTGCCCGGTTACTGGGACGACATCGTCTCGCGTATCGGGACGGGTGTCTCGGAATGAAAAAGGCCATGGCAGTGTTGAGCGGAGAACAACCGTAGTGATCGACCGACCAACGGAGTCCCCGTGTCGCTGCCACCCCTGGTCGAGCCGGCCCCCGCGCTCACCGTAGACGAGGTCCGCAGGTACTCCCGCCACCTGATCATTCCCGATGTGGGCATGGACGGGCAGAAGCGGCTGAAGAACGCCAAGGTGCTCTGTGTGGGCGCCGGTGGCCTGGGCTCGCCGGCGCTGATGTACATGGCCGCGGCCGGTGTGGGCACGCTCGGCATCGTGGAGTTCGACGAGGTCGACGAGTCGAACCTGCAGCGTCAGATCATCCACAGCCAGGCCGACATCGGCAGGCCGAAGGCCGAGTCCGCCCGTGACACCGTCAAGGGCATCAACCCGTACGTGAACGTGATCCTTCACGAGGAGCGGCTCGAGGCCGACAACGTGATGGAGATCTTCGGTCAGTACGACCTGATCGTCGACGGCACGGACAACTTCGCGACCCGCTACCTGGTCAACGACGCCTGCGTCCTGCTGAACAAGCCGTACGTGTGGGGCTCGATCTACCGCTTCGACGGCCAGGCCTCGGTGTTCTGGTCCGAGCACGGCCCCTGCTACCGCTGCCTGTACCCGGAGCCCCCGCCCCCCGGCATGGTCCCCTCCTGCGCCGAGGGCGGCGTCCTCGGCGTGCTGTGCGCGTCCATCGGCTCCATCCAGGTCAACGAGGCCATCAAGCTGCTCGCCGGCATCGGTGAGCCCCTCGTCGGCCGTCTGATGATCTACGACGCCCTGGAGATGCAGTATCGCCAGGTCAAGGTCCGCAAGGACCCCGACTGCGCGGTCTGCGGCGAGAACCCGACCGTCACCGAGCTCATCGACTACGAGGCCTTCTGCGGTGTCGTGTCCGAGGAGGCCCAGGCGGCGGCCGCCGACTCCACGATCACTCCCAAGCAGCTCAAGGAGTGGATCGAGGACGGCGAGAACATCGAACTCATCGACGTCCGCGAGCCGAACGAGTTCGAGATCGTGTCCATCCCGGGCGCCCGGCTGATTCCCAAGAACGAGTTCCTCATGGGCAGTGCCCTGGAGACCCTGCCGCAGGACAAGAAGATCGTCCTGAACTGCAAGACGGGTGTCCGCAGTGCGGAAGTCCTCGCGGTTCTGAAGTCCGCGGGCTTCGCCGACGCCGTCCACGTCGGCGGCGGCGTGATCGGCTGGGTCAACCAGATCGAACCGGAGAAGCCGGTCTACTGAGCGACGACGCCCGGCACGGAAGCCGGGGCGGGGGCTTTGGGCACCACGGGTGCGCGGGGCCCCCGCCGTCGTCACGAGCAGACCTTGCCGTCCTCGGGCACCGTGCCCTCCCGCAGGTAGGCGTTCACCGTGGAGTCGACGCAGTCGCTGCCGCTGCCGTACGCGCCATGGCCCTCGCCCTTCCAGGTGAGCACCACACCGACGCCCTCGCCCAGTTCGTCCGCCATCCTCCGGGCGCCCTCGTACGGCGTCGCCGGGTCGCCGGTGTTGCCCACGACCAGGATCGGCGCCGCGCCCGGCGCGCTCACCTCGGGGGTGTCGTGCTGACCGGGGACCGGCCAGTCGTGGCACCAGCCGGCCGTGTCCCAGCCGAGGAAGGAGCCGAACACGGGCGAGATCTCCTCGAACTCCGGCAACAGCCTCTTCGTCTCCTGCGGGGTCGGCCGCTGCTTGGCGTCCAGGCACGATATGACGCGCTGTGAGTGGGTCGTGGTGCCGTAGCGGCCCGAGGAGTCACGTTCGTTGTAGCCGTCGGCCAGCGCCAGCAGTTCCGAACCGTCCCCCTCCTGTGCCGCCTTCAGCGCGCTGGTCAGCGCCGGCCAGCCGTCCTTGCTGTACAGCGGCAGCACGATGCCGGTCAGCGCCAGGGTCTGCGTCAGCTCACGCCCGGAGGAGGACGTCGGCAGTGGTTCGGCGTCGATCCGCTCCAGCAGCTCCGCGATCTCACGCGAACCCCGCTCGGGGTCCCGGCCGGTGGACTTCAGATAGTTGTCGAGCGCCGTCTGGAAGCCCCGGGTCTGGTTCCTGGCGTGGCCCACCGTGTCCGCGCCGGGGTCGACCACCGCGTCGAGCGTCATCCGCCCGACCCTCTTCGGGAACAGGTGGGCGTAGACGCCGCCGAGTTCGGTGCCGTAGGAGATGCCGAAGTAGTTCAGCCGGTCGTCGCCGAGGGCCTGGCGGATGCGGTCCATGTCGCGGGCGCTGTCCGTGGTCGAGACATGGGCCATCAGCTTCCCGGCCGCCTGCCGGCAGCCCTGGCCGAAGTCCGCCGCGTCCTGGAGGAAGGCCTGCTCCTCGGCCGGCGTGTCCGGGGTGCCGTCCACCGACGACTCGGCGGCCCGCATGCTCTCGTCGTCGCGGCAGCGGATGCCCCCGCTGGCGGCCACTCCTCGAGGATCCCAGCTCACCAGGTCGTACCGCTCCCGCAGCTCGGAGACCGTGTCGGCGTAGGACGGCATCATGGACACCCCCGAGCCACCGGGGCCGCCGAAGTTGAACAGCAGGGAGCCGAGGCGGTCGTCGCCCGTGGCCTTGGCCCGGATCAACGCCAGCCCTATGGTCGAGCCGTCGGGCTCCGACCAGTCCAGCGGCACCCGCAGCGTGGCGCACTGCCAGTCACCGCCCGGCGCGGGGGCGTCCCCGGCGGCCCTGCAGCGTCCCCAGTCGAGCGCCGCCCCGCCGCTCCTGCCCTCGTTCCCGGAGCCGTCGTCCGACGAGCCGCCGCTGCAGCCGGCCGTCAGAAGCGCGGCGGCGACCGCCAGGGCCGTCCACCGTGTGATACCGGTCATGCGCCGATTCCCCCCCTCGCTGGCCGTCCGCACTGTGCCGCAGATGGCGGTCAGGCCATGGTAGGCAGATCCGCGATTCGCCGGGACTGCCTGTGGACAACGCTCTGAACTGCAACTACACAGGACCGCCCGGAGCCGGGCGTCCGCTCGGGTCACCGGGTCGGGTCACCGGGAGCGGCGCCGCGCCCGGGGCGCTCACGTCCGGATGGTCGGCCGCTCCCGGCACGGCCCAGCCGGTGCAGCCGGGCATCCCCCACGCGAGGCAGCCGCCGAACAGCCCGGCCGCTCGACTCCGCCCGGGATCAGCACGAGGCCGACGGTGCCCGCCGCGCGGCTCCTCCCGGTCCAGGGGCACCTTCATGGCGGCGCAGGTCCGGGTGCCACCGTCCGGCAGGGGAGACGGGGAGGGGCCGGCGCCCCGGGCACCGGCCGTACGAGGTAAGCACGCCGGCTCCCGCGCGTGCCGTCCTACAGCGCTTCCTTGCGCGTGAGGTGGTTGAAGGCCAGCCATCCCGGCAGCACCGGCAGCCACAGCGTCAGCAGCCGGAAGAGCAGCACCGCGGGCGCGGCCACCTCCTGGGGGAGCCCGACGGCGATCAGGCCGACCGTCAGGGTCACGTCGACCGCGCCCACACCGCCCGGGGTCGGTGCCGCGGACCCCAGGGCGTTGCCCGCGAGGAAGACGACCGCGACACTGGCGAGGCTGACCGAGGCCGTGTCGCCGCCGAACGCCCGGATCGAGGCGTCCAGGCACATCACGAAGCAGGTGGTGAGCAGCAGCATGCCGCCGATGCCGGTGACCAGCTTCTGCGGGCGCTGCAGCACGTCGAGCATGCGTGGCACGACACCCGCGAAGAGCGAGCGCACGCGCGTGACGACGAATTTCCGCAGGAACGGCACCGAGGTCACCACGAGCACCAGGACCGCCACCGTCAGCAGACCCGCGATGACCGTGCGGGACGGCGACAGGGAGGGCGTCTTCTCGGTGCCGGTCAGGTAGCCGAAGGACAGCAGCAGCACGATGTGCGAGCCCAGCCCGAACAGCTGCGAGGCGCCGACGCTCGCCACCGCCAGCCCCGGCCGCACCCCCGCGCGCTGGAGGAACCGGGTGTTCAGCGCGACCCCGCCCACCGCCGCCGGGGCGACGATCTTCACGAACGAGCCGGCGACCTGCGCGGTCACGGTGCGCAGGAACGGCACCCGTTCCGGCACGAACCCGAGCAGCGACATGGCCGCCGCGAAGTAGCTGGCCGCCGAGAACAGCACGGCCGCGGCCACCCAGCCCCACTCGGCGTTGGCGATCAGCGGCCCGAACTTGGTGTGCGTGAGCTGGGTCAGCAGGAAGTACGCGCCGATCGCGCCGGCGATGAAACTGATCAGCGTCCGCGGCCGCACCCGCTCCAGACGGGCCGGTTCGACCGGGGCCTGCGGCCTGATGCGCAGCACCTCGTGCCGGATCTGGGTGAGCAGGTCCTCCTCGCGCGCCTCCTCGACGGCTTCGTCGATGGCCCGTTTCTCGGCCCGCTGCTCCGCGCGTACGGCCTTCTTGTCCGGCTTGTCGAGCGCGGGTCCGTCGGCGTCCTCGGCGGCCTGCTCGGCGCGGAGCAGTTTGGCCTGCCGGGAGGCGTCGAGGACCGCCTCGCGCTCGCGTTCCGCGCGTTCCCGGCCCAGCCTCCGCAGCGTCGCGCGCGTGGAACGGCTCAGCGCGATGGGCTGGAGCATCGGCAGGCAGTCCGCCACGGCGTCGGGCCCGAGGACGCTCAGCGCGGAGGCCACCGCCCGTTCGGCGCCCACCCTGAGGCCCAGCGTCACCAGCAGCTGGGAGACGTCCATGCGCAGCAGCAGCTCACCGGCCGCGATCTCGCCGACCCGCAGGTCGGTGAGGATCACCGTGCCGGAGGGATCCACCAGGATGGCGTCGCCCACCAGTCTGCGGTGCGCGATGCGGCGGGACTGCAGTGCCCGTACCTGGTGCCACGTGTCGTGCAGCAGGCCGTCGGTGATCTCCTCGTCCGGCAGCGAGTCGAGGGTGCGTCCGCCGCTGTGCTCGTAGACCAGCATCACCGCGTCGGGGCCCAGTTCGGAGGTCGCGATCAGCCTGGGTGCGTTGGCGCCGGCCGCGATGGCCGCGTAGGCCAGCAGTGCCTCCTGCTCCAGCGCCTGGCGCAGCGACTGGAGGCTGCTGCGCGTGGCGAAGCCGCGCAGGGCCAGATTGCGCCACGCGCGGTAGAAGAAGCCCTGGGCCTGCTGCTCGCGGTCGACCACCGTCACGTCCAGCGGAGGCCCGTCCTCCAGGGTGACGAAGTACCGGCGTCCGCGGTCCCCGGCCTCGGAGGCGTCGGGGGACTCCACGCGGGACGCGGTCACGGGGCGGAATCCGACGGTCCGCAGGCCCGCCATGAGGGTGCGGCCGGTCGGGCGCACATTGGGCGAGCCGACCGCGTAGAGGGTGCCGTAGGCCACGGTCCAGCCGATCAGCACCGTGAGAATGATCGAGAACGGTGTCGTGTACCCGGTGACCAGCATCGAGAAGGCGTCGAGGAGCAGCACGACCCACAGCACCGCACGCCATCTGGGTCTGCGGGACATCCCGACGGCCGTCATGTACGCGATGACCGGGGCGAGATAACCGTGCACCGGATCGGTGAGCGCGGCGAAGTCGCCGGGGGAGGGCTGGGTGAGCGCGTCCTGGACCGAGTCGGGGGCGGCACGCGCGACCCACAGGTCCGTGGCGAGGGTCACGCCGTGCGCGAGGACGGCGGCGAGCACGCCGTCGGCGATCCGGAGCCCGTCCCGTTTGATCAGCCGCTCGATGGCGAAGGCGACCGGCACCAGGAGGATGGCGATGCTGGACGCCAGGCCCGCGATCTTGATGAGCAGGTCGGGCGCCTGACCGGTGCCCTTGTTGATGTCCTGTTCCAGGCCCGAGGTGGTGCTGCTGGCGAACGCGGCGATCGCCAGCAGCACCACGACGGCGAGGACGCCCACCAGCAGCCGCACGAGATCGGACGGGCGGTGCACGCGCGCGGGCAGCAGCGGTTCGTCGCCCTCGACCTCGTCGACGTGCGCGGTGTCGGGATCCGCCGTGTCCGGGCGGTCCACGGGGTCCGGGCGCGACGAGGCGTCAGCGGTGCCCTCCGTGTCCCCGGCGTGTGCGCCCTGCTGCTTCATCGTCTCTTCTCGATCTCGTATCACCAGTCACCGCCCGCATGATGGTGGCATGCCGTACCGGCTCCAGGGGGCATCAGGGTCAGAAAGGCAGGCGGCGCAGCCGGCCCGTAGGGACCCCCGGGAGTGAGCCGTGCGCACGCGCGTGACCACGCCGCGTTGTCGGTGGGGTGGGGCAGGATGGGCCGGATGAGCCAGGAGAGCCTTCCGTCCGACGGCGGCCCCGAGCACCCCGACGCCCTGCCGGACTACGCCGAGCGGGTCCTCGAGGTGGCCGAACTGATCCCCCCGGGGCGTGTCATGACGTACGGCGACGTGGCCGAGTGGCTGGGGGAGGGCGGGCCCCGGCAGGTCGGGCGCGTGATGGCCCTGTACGGAGGGGCCGTCCCGTGGTGGCGCGTGGTCCGCGCGGACGGTGTGCTGCTGCCGGGCCACGAACCGAGAGCCCTCGGCCACTACCGCGCGGAGGGCACGCCGCTGAAGGAGGCGGGCCGGGCCGCGGGGGGCCACGTGCCGCGCCTCGACATGAGACGGGCGCGGTGGGACGGCGGCGGGCACACCGGGGGTCACACCTGACAGCTTCCGCCATCGCGCACACCGCCGTGTGACCTGTGATGCTTCCGGGGGACATGAGGCATATCCGCGGCATGACGTACGTTCGTGAGACGAGGGACATGCGCGTCGTGAGGGGCCGGAGGGAAGAAGCGGAAAGTCTGCTTCCGCGCTTTTCACCGGCGTAGCGTCGGCTGCGCGTGTCCCCCTCGCCCCGCGAACCACCGCCCCGCACGCGTGGCGAATGGCCCAACAGCACACCCACCAGGACCGGCGAACCACGTGAGCTCCTCTTCCTCCACAAGCGGCCTGTCGCACCCCCAGGTGCGGCGGGGAAGCCGTGGCGCTTATCGACTGGTGCGTACCCCGCCGGTTCGCGCGATTCCCCCCCGACTGGACGCCGCCCAGCGCTCCGTGGTTGAGCACGGGACCGGCCCGCTGCTCGTTCTCGCGGGTCCGGGCACCGGAAAGACCACCACCCTCGTCGAGTCCGTGGCCGCGCGGATCGCCCGTGGCGCGAACCCCGAGCGCATCCTGGTGCTGACGTTCAGCCGCAAGGCGGCCGTCGAACTGCGCGACCGCATGGCCCTGCGGATCGGAGCCGCGCGCGCCCCGCAGGCGACCACGTTCCACTCGTTCTGCTACGCCCTGGTCCGCGCCCACCAGGACAGCGACCTCTTCGTGGAGCCGCTGCGCCTCCTGTCGGGCCCCGAACAGGACGTCACCGTCCGCGAACTGCTCGCCGGCCAGGTGGACCTGGAACGGCTCGGGCTCGCCCACGTGCGCTGGCCGGACGAACTGCGCGCCTGCCTGACCACCCGCGGCTTCGCCGACGAGGTCCGCGCGGTGCTCGCCCGCAGCCGCGAACTGGGCCTGGGCCCCGGCGCCCTGGACGCCTTCGCCCGCCGCATCGGACGCCCCGACTGGCGCGCCGCGTCCGCCTTCCTCGCCGAGTACCTCGACGTCCTCGACCTGCAGGGCACCCTCGACTACGCCGAACTGGTCCACCGCGCGGTGCTCCTCGCCCGCCGCCCGGAGACCGCCGGACAGCTGGCCGCGCGGTACGACGCCGTCTACGTCGACGAGTACCAGGACACCGACCCCGCCCAGGTACGGCTGCTGCGCGCGCTGGCCGGCGGACGCACCCTCGTCGCCTTCGGCGACCCCGACCAGTCGATCTACGCCTTCCGGGGCGCGGACGTCAACGGCATCCTGGAGTTCCCGCACACGTTCCCCCGCGCGGACGGCCGCCCGGCCCCCGTCGAGGTGCTCCGCGTCTCCCGGCGCTCCGGTGCCGCGCTGCTGGAGGCCACCCGGCGGGTGACCCGGCGCATGCCGCTGCCCCGGCTGCCCGCCGAGAAGGTCCGCGCCCACCGCGAGCTGACCGCCGCACGGGACGGCGGCGGGGTCGAGGTGTACACCTATCCGACGGCCGGCACGGAGCTGGACAACATCGCCGACATCCTGCGCAGGGCGCACTTGGAGGACGGCGTTCCGTGGAACGACATGGCCGTTCTGGTGCGGGCCGGCTCCCGGACCCTGCCTCTGGTCCGCCGCGCGCTCACATCGGCGGGCGTCCCCGTGGACGTCGACGGCGACGACCTGCCCCTGCGCCACGAACCGGCGGTGGCCCCGCTGCTGACGGCGCTGCGCGCGGTGGCGACGGCGGAGGCGGGTGACGCAGAAGGCACCGACGCCGGGGCGGACGCCGAGGGCGACGTCGAGGCCGACGCCGAAGCCGGGGCGGACACCGAGGCCGACGCCGAAGCCGGGGCGGACACCGAAGCCGGGGCGGAGGTCGAGGGCGATGCCGAGGCGGACGCCGAAGCGGAACCGTGCTGGCTCGACACCGAAACCGCCCTCACCCTGCTCGCCTCCCCCCTCGCCGGCATGGACGCCGCCGATCTGCGCCGGCTCGGGCGGGCCCTGCGCGAGGAGGAGCGGGCCGCCGGCAACCCACTGCCGCCGCCCTCGGACGAACTGCTCACGCGTGCGCTGGCCGAGCCGGAGCGGCTCGCCGTGCACGACCCCGTCTACGCGCGGGGCGCGCAGCGCCTCGGCGCCCTGCTGCGCCGGGCGCGTGAACGCCTGGCGGGCGGCGGTACGGCGGAAGAGGCCCTGTGGGACCTGTGGGACGGCACGCCGTGGCCCCGACGTCTGGAGCGCTCCGCCCGGCGCGGCGGAGCGGCGGGCCGCAACGCCGACCGGGACCTCGACGCCGTGTGCGCGCTGTTCGCGACCGCCGCCCGCGCGGAGGAACGCACCGGCGGCCGGGGCACCCTGAACTTCCTGGAGGAGATCGAGGCCCAGGACATCGCCGCCGACACCCTGACGCGCCGCGCCGCCCGTCCCGACGCGGTGCGCCTGATGACGGCGCACCGCTCGAAGGGGCTGGAGTGGCGGCTGGTCGTCGTGGCCGGCGTCCAGGAGGGCCTGTGGCCGGACCTGCGCCGCCGGGGCTCCCTCCTGGAGGCCGACCGCATCGGCCGCGACGGACTCGCCGAACCCCTCACCCCCGGCGCGCTGCTCGCCGAGGAACGCCGCCTGTTCTACGTGGCCGCCACACGCGCGCGTGAGCGTCTCGTCGTGACCGCCGTGAAGGCACCCGCCGACGACGGCGACCAGCCCTCCCGCTTCCTGACCGAACTCGGAGTCGAGCCCAAGGACGTCACCGGACGGCCGCGCCGCCCCCTGTCCGTCGCCGCGCTCGTCGCCGAACTGCGCGCCACCACGGTCGACCCGCGGGTCTCCGACACCCTCCGGGAAGCGGCGGCCGGGCGGCTGGCCCGCCTCGCCGCGCTCGCCGACGAGGACGGCCGCCCCTTGGTGCCGTCCGCACACCCGTACCGCTGGTGGGGCATGTTCGAACCGACGCGGTCCAAGGTGCCGCTGCGCGACCGCGACCAGCCCGTCGTGCTCTCCGGCAGCGCACTCGACCAGCTCGCCAACACCTGTGCCCTGCAATGGTTCCTGGGCCGCGAGGTGAAGGCCGACGCACCCGCGACCGCCGCCCAGGGCTTCGGCAACGTGGTGCACGTCCTGGCCGACGAGGTGGCCTCGGGGCACACCCCGGCCGATCTCGCCGTCCTCATGGAGCGCCTCGACTCCGTGTGGAACGCGCTCGCCTTCGACGCGCCGTGGAAGTCGGCGCAGGAGAAGGAGAACGCGCGCGTGGCGCTCGAACGCTTCCTGAAGTGGCACGTCATGGACCGCACCGGCCGCACCCCGGTGGCCAGCGAGCACGACTTCGACGTCACCCTCGGAGCGGGCGAGTACGAGGTCCGCATCCGCGGCCAGATGGACCGCGTCGAGGCCGGCGGCGACGGCCGCGCCTACGTCGTGGACTTCAAGACCGGCAAGCAGGCGCCCAGCTCGGCCGAGGTCGCCCGTCACCCCCAGCTCGCCGTCTACCAGCTCGCCGTCCGCGAGGGCGCCGTCGACGACGTCTTCGACGGCACACGCCCCGAACCCGGCGGTGCCGAACTCGTCCAGCTGCGGCAGGGAGCCGCCCGACGGGACGGCGGCGAGATCCTGCCCAAGGTGCAGGCCCAGGAGCCGCCGGCGGGCGAGTGGGTCGGCGATCTGCTGGCCACCGCCGCCGGCAAGGTCCTTGACGAACGGTTCACCCCGACCGCGGGCCAGCACTGCACCCACTGCGCGTTCCGGGCCTCGTGCAGCGCCCGCCCGGAGGGCCGGCACGTGGTCGAGTGAACGGCGTGACGCATCGCACCACCCACGTCGACCTGCGGTTCCTCGCCGCGGAGCGCTCTCGTGGCCTCCGGTGTCGGTGCCCGCCGCTAGCCTCTGTCTGTGCCCGCTCACATCACCGGTCCCGATCAGCTCAAGGAGCTGCTCGGGATCCCGTTCACCCCGGAGCAGACGGCCTGCATCGTCGCGCCGCCCGCCCCGCAAGTGATCGTGGCCGGAGCCGGATCGGGCAAGACGACGGTGATGGCGGCCCGCGTGGTGTGGCTGGTCGGCACCGGCCAGGTCGCCCCCGAACAGGTGCTCGGCCTCACCTTCACCAACAAGGCCGCCGGCGAACTGGCCGAACGCGTCCGCAAGGCGCTGATCAAGGCCGGCGTCACCGACCCCGACGCCCTCCCGCCACCCGGCCACCACCCTTCGGCGACGGCACTTCGCGCGGGCCCCTCCCCGTCGGACCCGGACACCCCGCCGGGCGAGCCGGTGATCTCCACGTACCACGCCTTCGCGGGCCGCCTCCTGACCGACCACGGCCTGCGCATCGGCCTGGAACCGACCTCCCGGCTGCTCGCCGACGCCACCCGCTACCAACTCGCCGCACGCGTCCTGCGCGAGGCACCCGGCCCCTACCCGGCGCTCACCCGCTCCTTCCCCGACCTGGTCGGCGACCTCCTCACCCTCGACGGCGAACTCGCCGAGCACCTCGTACGACCCGAGGACCTGCGCGCCCACGACGCCGCACTGCTGCGCACCCTGGAGAACGTCAAGCTCACCAACGCCGACCTGCGCAAGATCCCCGAGGCCGCCGCCGCGCGGCGGGAACTCGCCGACCTCGTGCTGCGCTACCGCCGGGCCAAACGAGAACGCGACCTGCTCGACTTCGGCGACCAGATCGCCCTGTCCGCCCGGCTCGCCGAGATCCCCGAGGTGGGCCGCGTCCTGCGCGAGGAGTTCCGCGTCGTCCTCCTCGACGAGTACCAGGACACCTCGGTCGCCCAACGCGTCCTGCTCGCCGGGCTGTTTGGCGCCGGCACCGGCCACCCCGTGACCGCCGTCGGCGACCCCTGCCAGGCCATCTACGGCTGGCGCGGCGCCTCCGTCGCCAACCTCGACGACTTCCCCGAGCACTTCGCCCACGCCGACGGCCGCCCCGCCACCCGTCAGTCGCTCAGCGAGAACCGGCGCAGCGGCGGCCGCCTGCTGGACCTCGCCAACGGCCTCGCCGAACCCCTGCGCGCCATGCACGCGGGCGTGGAGGCCCTCCGCCCGGCCCCGGGCGCCGAACACGACGGCACCGTCCGCTGCGCCCTGCTGCCCACCCACGCGGAGGAGATCGACTGGATCGCCGACTCCCTCGCCCACCTCGTACGCACCGGAAAGGCACCCGGCGAGATCGCCGTGCTGTGCCGCACCGCCGGCGACTTCGCCGAGATCCAGGGCGCCCTGGTCGCACGTGACGTCCCCGTCGAGGTGGTGGGCCTGTCCGGGCTGCTGCACCTGCCCGAGATCGCCGACCTCGTCGCCGTCTGCGAGGTCCTCCAGGACCCCGGCGCCAACGCCTCCCTCGTACGGCTGCTGACCGGACCGCGCTGGCGCATCGGCCCGCGCGACCTCGCCCTGCTGGGACGGCGCGCACGGCTGCTCGTCTCCCACGCGCACGCGCACGGCGACGACGATCCCGACCGGCGGCTCGCCGCGGCCGTCGAGGGCATCGACCCCGCCGAGGTGATCTCGCTCGCGGACGCCCTCGACACCTTCCTGGAGACACCGCTCGACGGCCGGGGCGACGACGACGGCCTGCCGTTCTCGCCGGACGCGCGCGTGCGGTTCGCCCGCCTGGCCGCCGAACTGCGCGACCTGCGCCGCTCCCTGGCCGACCCCCTCATGGACGTACTGCACCGCGTCCTGGCCGTCACCGGCCTGGAGGTCGAACTGTCCGCATCCCCGCACGCCCTGGCCGCCCGCCGCCGCGAAACCCTCTCCAACTTCCTCGACATCGCCGCCTCCTTCGCCACCGGTGACGGCGAGGCCACCCTGCTCGCCTTCCTCGGCTTCCTGCGCACCGCCGCCCAGTACGAGAAGGGTCTCGACAACGCGCTGCCCGGCGGCGAGAACACCGTCAAGGTGCTCACCGCGCACAAGGCCAAGGGCCTGGAGTGGGACGTCGTCGCCGTCCCCGGACTGGTCAACGGCACCTTCCCCAGCGGCCAGGGCCGCGAGAAGTGGACCGCGCAGGGCAGGGTGCTGCCGCACGCCCTGCGCGGCGACGCCGACACCCTGCCCGACGTCGCCTCCTGGGACTCCCGGGGCCTGAAGGCCTTCCACGAGGCCATGAAGGAACACCAGCACACCGAGGAACTACGCCTCGGCTACGTCACCTTCACCCGCCCCCGCTCGCTGCTGCTCGGCTCCGGTCACTGGTGGGGGCCCAGCCAGAAGAGACCGCGCGGTCCCTCCGACTTCCTCCACGCCCTCTACACGCACTGCGCCGCCGGCCACGGCGAGATCGAGGCCTGGGCGGACGAGCCCACCGAGGACGAGGAGAACCCCGCCCTGCGCCGGGCCACCGACGCCCAGGCGTGGCCCCTTCCCCTGGACGACGCCGCGCTCGCCCGCCGCCGCGCGGCCGCCGAGACCGTCCTCGCCCACCTCGACCGCCTCGCCGGGCGCCCGGACGGCCCCGCCACGGCCGTGCACGACCCGGACACGTACGAGGACCCGGACTGGCCACCCCCGCCCGAGGACGAGGATCTCCTCCCCGAGGACGAGGACGTCCCTCCCGAGCACCACGGCTTCCCTCCCGAGGAGGACGGCCCCTTCGAGGACGGCCCCTTCACGGACACCGACCCCGGCGGCTGGGACTCCTGGACCACCGGCCGCCCCGCCGTCCCGCGCCAGGCGACGGCCCCGGAAGCCACCGCGCGCCACCGCGCGGCGGAGCCGCCCCACCTCGCGCGAAAGCCCGGGAGAGCCCGGCTCACCCCCGAGGAGGCCCGCACCGTCGCCTCCTGGGACCGCGATCTCGATGCCCTCACCGGCGAGCTGCTGCGCACCCGCGCGAGCGTCACCGAGGTCCGGCTGCCCGCCTCACTGACCGCGTCCCAGCTGCTCCGCCTGGCCGCGGACCCGGACGGCTTCGCACAGGAGCTGGCCCGCCCCATGCCCCGCCCGCCGCAGCCCGCCGCACGCCGCGGCACCCGCTTCCACGCCTGGGTCGAGGCGCGCTTCGAGGAACTGACGCTGCCCATGCTCGACCCCGAGGAGCTGCCCGGCAGCGAAGCCGAGATCGCCGACGAGCGGGACCTGGAGGCCCTCAAGGAGGCCTTCGAGCGGACCGAGTACGCCCACCGGACGCCCCACCGCGTGGAGGCACCCTTCCAGCTGACGATCGCGGGCCGGGTCGTCCGCGGCCGCATCGACGCCGTCTACCAAGAGGAAGACGGGGACGGGACGACGTACGAGATCGTCGACTGGAAGACCGGCCGCGGCCGCACCGCCGATCCGCTCCAGCTCGCCGTCTACCGGCTCGCCTGGGCCGAGCAGCAGGGCGTCCCCCCGGAGTCCGTCACCGCCGCGTTCCTGTACGTCCGCACCGGCGAGGTCGTCCGCCCCGACGCCCTGCCCGGCCGCGCCGAGCTGGAACGGCTGCTGCTCGAGGAGCCGTCCGGTGAGATACCGCACTCCGAGGACGCCGGCGCGGGCCGATAGGCTCGTGACCATGAGCCAGCCCGTTGACAGTGCCGTCAGCGCCGTCCGTACGTACATCGAGCAGCACCGCGCCGCCTTCCTCGACGACCTCGCCGAGTGGCTGCGCATCCCGTCCGTGTCGGCCCGGCCCGACCGCGCGCCCGACGTACGCCGCAGCGCCGACTGGCTCGCCGCCAAGCTCGAGGAGACCGGGTTCCCGACCGCGGAGGTCTGGCAGACCCCGGGGGCGCCGGCGGTCTACGCCGAGTGGCCCTCCGCCGACCCCGGGGCGCCCACCGTGCTGGTCTACGGCCACCACGACGTGCAGCCCGCCGCCCGCGAGGACGGCTGGGACAGCGAACCCTTCGAGCCCGTCGTCCGCGACGACCGCCTCTACGCCCGGGGCGCCGCCGACGACAAGGGCCAGGTGTTCTTCCACACCCTGGGGATCCGCGCCCACCTCGCCGGCACCGGCCGCACCACCCCGGCCGTCCACCTGAAACTGCTGGTCGAGGGCGAGGAGGAATCCGGATCGCCGCACTTCCGGGCGCTCCTGGAACAGCACGCGGAACGGCTCACCGCCGACGCCGTGATCGTCTCCGACACCGGCATGTGGTCCGAGGACACCCCCACGGTCTGCACCGGGATGCGCGGCCTCGCCGAGTGCGAGATCCGGCTGTACGGCCCCGACCAGGACATCCACTCGGGTTCCTTCGGCGGCGCGGTCCCCAACCCGGCCACCGCCGCCGCCCGCCTGGTGGCCGCCCTCCACGACGAGCACGCACGCGTGGCGATCCCCGGTTTCTACGACGGTGTCGTCGAGCTCACCGACCGCGAACGCGAACTCTTCGCCGAGCTGCCCTTCGACGAACGGCAGTGGCTGCGCACCGCCAAGTCCCACGGCACCCGAGGCGAGGCCGGATACAGCACACTGGAGCGCGTCTGGGCCCGTCCCACCGCCGAGGTCAACGGCATCGGCGGCGGCTACCAGGGCCCCGGCAGCAAGACGATCATTCCGTCCTCCGCCATGGTGAAGCTGTCCTTCCGGCTGGTCGCCGGCCAGGACCCGGAGCACGTGGCGAGGGCCGTCCGCGCCTGGGTGCCCGCGCAGGTACCCGCCGGCATCCGCCACGAGATCGCCTTCAGCCCCGCCACCCGGCCCTGCCTCACACCGCTGGACCACCCGGCCCTGCAGTCCGTGGTCCGCGCGATGGGCCGCGCCTTCGGCGCACCCGTCCGCTTCACCCGCGAAGGCGGTTCGGGACCGGCCGCCGACCTCCAGGACGTCCTGGGCGCACCGGTGCTCTTCCTCGGCATCTCCGTCCCGTCCGACGGCTGGCACGCCCCCAACGAGAAGGTCGAGCTGGACCTGCTCCTCAAGGGCGCCGAAACCAGCGCGTACCTGTGGGGCGACCTCGCCGAGCACTGGCGGCACGCATCCTGACCGCCCGCGCCGTCCGAACCCGATGTCCGCGCGGGGCACACTGGAAGGGCCCGCCACCGCGCCCGCCGGACCCGGTCCCCTCCCGCCGCACGTCCCGCCGAACCACCCGCCGACCCAATCCGTTCCACCGGGGGAGTTGGAAGCACCCGTGACCACCTGGACCGACCACACCGCCGACCGCCCCATCTCGCTCACCGCCCCGAGCGGCATCGACCGCGCCGCCCACCACCGGCTCGACGAGGCATGGCTCGCGGCGGCGTGGAGCCACCCCTCGACCCGCTGCTTCGTGGTCTCCGGCGGCCAGGTCCTCATCGACGAGACGGCGGACGGGCGCACCGAGATCGTCATGACCCCGTCCTTCGAGGCACCGCTCACCGAGGCACACCGCTACTTCCTCGGGAACGACGAGGACGGCGTCAGCTACTTCGCCCTGCAGAAGGACTCCCTCCCCGGCCGCATGGACGCCTCCGCCCGTCCGGCGGGCCTGCGCGAGGCGGGGCTGCTCCTGTCACCGCGCGAGGCCGGACTGATGGTGCACGCGGTCGCCCTGGAGAACTGGCAGCGGCTGCACCGCTTCTGCTCCCGCTGCGGCGAGCGCACCGTCATCGCCGCCGCCGGTCACATCCGCCGCTGCCCCGCCTGCGGCGCCGAGCACTACCCGCGCACCGACCCCGCGGTGATCATGGCCGTCATCGACGACCACGACCGCATCCTGCTCGGCCGCCAGGTCCACTGGCCCGAGGGCCGTTTCTCCACGCTCGCCGGATTCGTCGAGCCCGGCGAGTCCATCGAGCAGTCGGTGCGCCGCGAGGTCCACGAGGAGGCGGGCGTCAGCGTCGGCGAGGTCGAGTACGTCGCCAGCCAGCCCTGGCCCTTCCCGTCCAGCCTCATGCTCGGCTTCACGGCCCGTGCCACCTCGACCGACATCAACGTCGACGGCGACGAGATCCACGAGGCCCGCTGGTTCTCGCGCGACGAGCTCGGCGCCGCCTTCGCTTCCGGCGAGGTGCTGCCGCCGTACGGCATCTCGATCGCGGCCCGCCTGATCGAGCGCTGGTACGGCAAGGATCTGCCGACCCGCAGCGCCTTCTGAGCCCGGACACGAGGAAGCGGGGTGGCCGTCCCGTGAGGGAGTGCCACCCCGCTCCGTGCGAACCGCTCAGGCGCCGATCTTCTGCTTCACCTGTGCCAGCGACGGGTTGGTGAGCGTCGAACCGTCCGGGAAGAGGACGGTGGGTACCGTCTGGTTGCCGCCGTTCGCCTTCTCCACGAACGCGGCCGACTCCGGGTCCTGCTCGATGTTGACCTCGGTGTACGCGATGCCCTCACGGTCCATCTGGCTCTTCAGCCGACGGCAGTAGCCGCACCATGTGGTGCTGTACATCGTCACAGTGCCCGGCATGTCTCTCGTGCTCCTTCGGCGGCTCGGGAAAGTCCTCGCTGTACGGGGAACGTACTTGAAAGCGCATGCATTCCCGCCGCCGGGGAGCCGCCGGCGGTCCCGGCGTGACGCTCGCCGCATCGGTACGACCGCGAGGCCCTCCCTGTGGACAACCGGCTCACCCGTCTCGGGCGACCTGGCAGCATGGCGGTGTGACAGCAGCAACGCACTCCACCCTCTTCCCGCAGGTACCGGACTCGGCCGACGCGGTGCTCGAAGGGCTCGACCCCGAGCAGCGCGCGGTGGCCACCGCCCTGCACGGTCCGGTGTGCGTGCTGGCGGGCGCGGGCACCGGCAAGACCCGGGCGATCACCCACCGGATCGCCTACGGGGTGCGCGCCGGGATCCTCCAGCCGTCCAGTGTGCTCGCCGTCACCTTCACCAACCGTGCCGCCGGGGAGATGCGCGGCCGGCTGCGCCAGCTCGGCGCCGTCGGTGTCCAGGCCCGGACGTTCCACTCCGCGGCGCTGCGCCAGCTCCAGTACTTCTGGCCGAAGGCGATCGGCGGCTCCCTTCCCCGGCTCGTCGACCGCAAGATCCAGTTGGTCGCCGACGCGGCCGTCGCCTGCCGCATCCGCCTCGACCGCGGCGAGCTGCGGGACGTCACCGCCGAGATCGAGTGGTCCAAGGTCACCCAGACGGTTCCGGCGGACTACGCGGCCGCCGCCGCCCGGGCCGGCCGGGAGATGCCCCGTGACCCCGCCGAGGTCGCCCAGCTCTACTCCGCCTACGAGGACCTCAAGCGCGAGCGCGCCGTCATCGACTTCGAGGACGTGCTGCTGCTGACCGTCGCCGTCCTGCAGGACCGGCACGACATCGCCGAGCAGGTCCGCGCCCAGTACCAGCACTTCGTCGTCGACGAGTACCAGGACGTCAGCCCGCTGCAGCAGCGCCTGCTGGAGCTGTGGCTCGGTGACCGGGAGAACCTGTGCGTGGTTGGCGACGCCAGCCAGACGATCTACTCGTTCACGGGCGCAACCCCCGACCATCTGCTGGACTTCCGCATCCGCCATCCCGGAGCGACCGTCGTCAAGCTGGTCCGCGACTACCGTTCGACCCCCCAGGTCGTCCGTCTGGCGAACGCCCTGCTCGCCCAGGCCCGTGGCCGCGCCGCCGATCACCGGCTGGAACTGGTCTCCCAGCGCACCGCGGGACCCGAACCGGTCTTCACCGAGTACACCGACGAGCCCGCCGAGGCCGAGGGCACCGCGCGCCGCATCCGTGAACTGATCGACGCGGGGGTCCCGGCGAGCGAGGTCGCGGTCCTCTTCCGTACGAACGCGCAGTCCGAGACCTATGAGCAGGCCCTCGCCGATGCCGGGGTGCCCTATCAGCTGCGCGGCGCCGAGCGGTTCTTCGACCGGCCCGAGGTGCGCAAGGCGGGCATCGCCCTGCGCGGCGCGGCCCGCTTCGGCGGCAACGACGCGCTCCTCGACGACGCTCCCGACCTGCCTTCCCAGGTGCGCGCCGTCCTCTCGGGCGAGGGCTGGACACCGGAGCCGCCGGCCGGCTCGGGCGCGGTCCGGGAACGCTGGGAGTCACTGGCCGCGCTGGTGCATCTCGCCCAGGACTTCGCCGCCGCCAGAGCCGGTGCCACGCTCGCCGACCTCGTCGCCGAACTCGACGAACGGGCCGGCGCCCAGCACGCCCCGACCGTGCAGGGTGTCACGCTCGCCTCGCTGCACTCGGCCAAGGGGCTGGAGTGGGACGTCGTCTTCCTGGTCGGCGTCGCCGAGGGCATGATGCCGATCACCTACGCAAAGACGGACGAGCAGGTCGAGGAGGAGCGACGCCTCCTCTACGTCGGCGTCACCCGGGCCCGCGAGCGCCTGCACCTGTCGTGGGCGCTGTCCCGCTCGCCCGGCGGACGGCCCAGCCGCCGCCCCAGCCGCTTCCTCGGCGGACTGCGCCTGGGTTCGCACGCCGCCGCGGGCGGTGGCGGTGCGGCCGGCGCGGGCGGCGTGGAGCGCGGTTCCTTCACCGCGGCGCCCGCCCCGGCCGCGCCGAGCCCGAGACGCGGACAGCGCAGCCCCGCGCGCTGCCGGGTCTGCGGCCGGACGCTGACGGAGGCGGGCGAGATGAAGCTGATGCGCTGCGAGGACTGCCCCTCCGACATGGACGAGGGCCTGTACGAGCGGCTCCGTGAGTGGCGGGCCGGCCAGGCGCTGCGCAGCGGGCAGCCGGCCTTCTGTGTGTTCACGGACAAGACGCTGATCGCCATCGCCGAGACGGCGCCCGACGACGAGCACGCCCTCGCCCGCATCCCCGGGGTCGGGATGCGCAAGCTGGGCCGTTACGGGGCCGAGGTTCTGGCCATCTGCGCAGGCCGTGACGTCGGCGGGGACCAAGGTCACGGCTGATGCGAACTCGTCGAAAAAATAGTTTGCGCATGCCCCGGCGATCCCCATAGGTTCTTAGGCACGGGGAACAGCGGCCTTCTCGGAGGCACTGATTCCGTGTTGTACTTGCATATCCGCGGACTGGCTCACCCCAGTCCCCCGAGACGCCGAGAGGAGGCGAGTCCAGTGATCAGCATCAACAACAGCTCCGTCGTCAAAACGACCGATCGCTCGGCCGTCTCCTTGTGCATTCTCGGCGCCTCCGACCAGGGCACCGGTCTGTCCGGCATCCGTGCCGCGCGTCTGGTGTCCTCCCTCGCTCCCGCGGCTCCTGCCGTCCGTGAGCGCGATGAGCGACCGATCAAGGTACTGGAAGCGGTAGCGGCACAGGCCCAGGCCTATGCCTTTGCGGCGGCCGGTGCCGGATTCCGGAAGCAGACGACGCAGCACCACCTGATGTGGGCCTTCCGTGGGCCAGAACCCTGGAGTGATCCAGCCTGATTCGATCAGGCCGGCGCCTTCAGGGCCGCGGAACCCCATCCGGGATCCGCGGCCCTTCTGTTTTCCCCGAACGGGGAGACACGGCGAAGCGCCTCGGGACAAGAAAAGAACCCGGTACCCAGCCGCCCCGGCCGACCGGCCGGAAACGACCAGACGAGGAAGACGAACCGTGCAACTCGAAGCGCACGCCCCGTCCGTACCGCCTTCCGACACGATCCCCAAGCCCGGCTCCACGGAGGACCCGACCTTGACTCCGCTCACCGCGCTCACCGCGCTCGACGACGCCATCGAGAACCTCGGCGTACCCGTCCCGTGCCGCTCCTACGACCCGGAGGTCTTCTTCGCCGAGTCGCCCGCGGACGTCGAGTACGCCAAGTCCCTCTGCCGCACCTGCCCGCTGGTCGAGGCCTGCCTCGCCGGTGCCAAGGAGCGGCGTGAGCCCTGGGGCGTCTGGGGTGGCGAGCTGTTCGTCCAGGGCGTTGTCGTCGCCCGGAAGCGGCCGCGTGGCCGCCCGCGCAAGAACCCGGTCTCGGCATGAACG
This sequence comes from Streptomyces sp. NPDC016640, assembly GCF_043076215.1. Lineage (NCBI taxonomy): Bacteria > Bacillati > Actinomycetota > Actinomycetes > Kitasatosporales > Streptomycetaceae > Streptomyces > Streptomyces sp. NPDC016640. The sequence goes on along the minus strand of NZ_JBIBRG010000001.1, from coordinate 221,520 downwards.
TCCCAGGAACGATCGACCGTCCCCTCACGCACGACCCCCAGAAGCAGGCCCCGATGATGCCGTCCACTCACGAACCCGCAGGCTCCGCGACCGAAGACTTCACCACCAGTGGTGCGAACGACTCGCGCCAGAACAGGACCCGAGAGATGCAACTCATCCCAGAAGCCCTCGCCCGTGCGCGAATGCACGAGCGACTGCAGGAGGCGCAGCTGGAGCGCCGGGCCGTACGCCTGGTGACCGCTCGCCGGATGCAGCGCCGGGCCGAGCGCGCTTCCCGGCGCGCCCGCCGCGCGCTCGCCATGGCGGTCATGCAGTAACCGATCCGATCCCGAGCGATGGCCTCCCCGGCCGGAGGCCCAGCTTTTCCCGGGGGCCGGTCCGTGTGAACGGAGCGGCCCCCGGGGCGCGTCGTACGGGGCGGGCCACCGGCAACGGCGGTCATGGCCGCCGGGTGCCGAGTCGTCCCGGTGGCGGTGGGGACGGCGGCTCCGGAGCGGAGTCCGAGCCGCTGGTGTGCGCCCGCTGCGGCACCCGGGCCGGGGGCCGGCGGCCGACCCGCACCTTCTCCGCGGAGAACGGCGCCCGTCGGCGTTCCCGCGAGAGGCGTTCCCGCGGTAACCCGCGGGCGGTCGAGGGCGGGCCGGCCACGCAGTGGTGGCAGGGGTGGCCGGCGCCGACGATGCGCCCGCCGCCCGCCGTGTCCGTCATCCCTGGGCGGCCGATTCCTCCGTCGTCGGCTCCTCCGGCACGAACGCCGGCAGCCACTCCTCCAGTTCCTCCCGCAGCCGCACCGTCGCGTTGAGCTGGCAGAGCACACCGATCGTGCTCAGGGTCACCCGGTGGATCAGAAGGTAGGCCGGGGGAAGGTTGAGCCGCTTGGCCAGCTGTGAGGCGGGGGAGCGGGGGTCGGCGATCCGGGCAGCCTGGCTCCGTATCCACCCGCGGGTGAAGGTGAACTCGTCGACCCGGGCCGGTTCGATGATCGGCAGGAGGTAGTCGAGGACGGCCTCGGGATCCAGCTCCATCGACTCCTTGACGAAGCCCTCCGCGCACAGCTTCTCGTAGACGGCCTCCGCCTCGCCGTCCAGCGTCATCCGCAGGGCCTCGCCGATCGGCTCGGGAAGACCGCCGGGGAGCCGGTCGACGGTGCCGAAGTCCAGTACGCCGAGGCGCCAGTCGTCCTCGCCGTCCGGGCCACCCGGCAGCAGGCGGAAGTTGCCCGGATGCGGGTCGGCGTGCAGCAGGCCGGTGCGGGCCGGGCCGGAGAACAGGAAGCGGGCCAGGAGCTGACCGGCCCGGTCGCGCTGTTCCCCGGTGCCCTCCGAGATGATCTCCGACAGGGGTATGCCGTCGATCCACTCGGTGATCAGCACCTGATCGGTCTGGTGGACCACGTGCGGCACGACGACGTCGGGGTCGCCCGCGAACTCGTCGGCGTGGGCCTGCTGGGCCTGGGCCTCCAGGCCGTAGTCGAGTTCTTCCGAGACCCGGTCCCTCAGTTCCGTGATCAGCGGCTTGACGTCCATCCCGGGGATGAGCGGACCCAGCAGACGGGCGAAGCGGCTCAGCTGGGTCAGGTCGGACAGCAGCGCGTCCCCGGCGCCCGGGTACTGCACCTTGACCGCCACCTCACGGCCGTCGTGCCACACCGCCCGGTGCACCTGGCCGATCGAGGCCGCCGCGGAGGGTTTGTCCTCGAACTCCAGGAACAGCTCGCTCCACCCTTCGCCCAGCCGTTCCTCCAGCACCGCGTGGACGGTACGGGTCGGCATGGGCGGGGCCGCGTCCTGCAGCTTGGTCAGCGCCGCACGGTAGGGTCCGGCGACCTCCTCCGGCAGGGCCGACTCGAAGACCGACAGGGCCTGGCCGAACTTCATCGCGCCGCCCTTGAGCTCGCCGAGCACCTTGAAGAGCTGCTCGGCGGTGCGCTGCTGGAGTTCGCGGCCGACGATCTCCGCGGACTCGCCCACGATCCGCTTGCCGAGCCCCCAGGTCGCCCGCCCGGCGAAGCCGAGCGGGAGCGCGGCCAGCTTGGCGGTCCGGGTGACCGCCTTCCGGGGAAGATCAGACATGCGCCCTCCAAGTCCCTGCCGGCCGCTCCGCGTCCGCCTGACGGCGCCACGGCTCCGTCGGCCCGTGCACGGCCATTGTCTCGTGCGGGACCCCCTCCTCGGAGGTGTGTTCTCCCTTACCTTTCTTCTCACCTTCCTCCGGACCGCCCGCCCCCGCTCCGCACGGGCAGGCGGGATGGGGCGGGACCGGCCGCGCGTGCCAGTGCAGGCCGGGAACGGAGGCCTCCCACCGCGCTCCGGCGCTGGACGGAACCCGGCCGTCCAGAAAGGCCAGCGCGTGGGCCGCCGCCAGTCCGGCCACCGTCGTCGCCAGCGTCAGGTCGCAGGCGCCCACCCGGCGCTGCCGGCCGGAGCGCCACTGGGCGGCCAGGCGCGGCCAGGTCGGGTCCCGGTCGGTGCGGTCCTGCTGGAGACAGCCCGCACAGCCGGTCTCGCCGGGCAGGACGAGCGGGCCGACCACACCGGTTCCCTCCACGACACCGGCGTAGAGATGGGGTGTGCCCGAAGCCAGCAGGGGTTCGGCGGCCGACGGGTCGGGCGCGTGCACGGCGACATCGTCCCGCGGGGCGAGGATCACGAGACAGAAGCCGGCATCGCCCTCGTCGAGGGGGGACCGGGCCGTCCGGCGCGGCGGCCGGTCCGGCGCCGCCCGGCGTACGGTGCGGCGGGCGGCCTCGTCCCTGCGGTCGCCGACGGCCTCGACGGGCAGTCCGCCCGGCGCGACGTCCCACGGCTCCACCCGCCCGACATCGCGCACATCGACGTCGCCCACGCCGGCACCCGACAGCAGTGCCGCGAGTGCCGCGCCCACCCGGCCCGCGCCTCTCACCTGCACCCGCGTGCTGCGACGGGCCGCCAGCCGGCGGAGCGGATCGCCCGGTTCGGAGGTGGTCAGGCTCAGCGAGGCCAGGTCCGGACGGAGCCGGTCGAGCACCTCGGTCTTCTGACGCAGCGTGCCGGCCGCCGGTCCGCCGCCCCGGGAGTCGTCCAGCAGCCCGGCCCGCGACAGCCGTCGTACGAGCCGGTCGACGTGGCCGTCGGGCAGTTGCATGCGCCGTCCCTCCTCCCGCAGGAGGTCGAGACCGCGGGTGCCGTCGAGCAGGTCGAGGAAGCTGCCCGTGGCCGTGTCCATCGGGCCCAGCGTCAGCGCGTGCGCCGGCGTCATCCCGAACTGCACGGTGTTGAGATCGCGCCATCCGCGCCGGAGCGCGGGCTTGACCATCGGATGCATGACAGGCCCCCGTATGTCCTGGATCGTCCCCTGAAGCGGCCGAGCCCGTTCGCGGTACGGCCGACGCATACCAGCATGCCGGGACGTGGCGGAGGCCGCCGAAAGTTGTCCACAGGTGAGAGAACTCATCGTACGAATCCGGCGGCCGGTGGGGGATCGCGACCGAACCCTGCCGGGAGCCAAGACTTCACCGTGTGCACCGGGTAACGTCGAGGCGTGCCCGCCGACCCACTGCACCGCGCCGGAACGCCACAGCGCAGCACGACGAGCCAGCCGCCGAACGGCTCACGGGCGAGCGCGATCGAGGTCCGCAGGAGCACCCGCCGACGCAGGACGGTCTCCGCGTACCGCGAGGGCGATCGCACCGTCGTGCTCATCCCCGCCCGGATGTCCGAGGCGGAGGAGCAGCGATGGGTGACCGTCATGCTCGACAAGCTGGCCGCCCAGGAGAGCCGGCGTGCGCTCGGGGACGCCGAGCTGGCCGAGCGTGCCCGGCTGCTGTCGGAGCAGTACTTCGGCGGACGGGCCAGGCCCGCCTCCGTGCGCTGGGTGACCAACCAGAACACGCGCTGGGGCTCGTGCACCCCGGCCGAGGCCAGCATCCGTCTGTCGCACCGGCTGCAGGGCATGCCCGAGTACGTCGTCGACTACGTCCTCTGCCACGAACTGGCGCACCTGCTGGTGCCCGGGCACGGACCCCGGTTCTGGCGGTTGCTCGAGGCGTATCCGAGGACCGAGCGGGCCCGTGGCTACCTCGAGGGGGTGGTCGCGGCCGAGCGGCTGCCGCATGTGGCGGACGTGCCCGGCGAGTGAGCGCCGCCCCAGGTGAGCGGGCCGTATGCGCCCGCACGCGTTGTGTACCGGGTCTGTACCGACATCATCCGGTGTCGGAGTTTGCCGTTAGCCTGGCGCGACGCACTCACATTCGGGATGGGGGACGGTCGTACGTATGGCCAGGGAATTCCAACGCGGCCACAAGGCCAGGATCAGTGACCTCACGGCGGGTACGGATCTGTACGTAGGTGTGCAGATCTCCGGTCCGGGGCTGACTTTCGACATCAGCTGCTTCGGCCTCGACGCCGAGGAACGGCTCTCGGACGACCGGTACTTCATCTTCTACAACCAGCCGAAGTCCCCCGAGGAGTCCATCCAGCTCCTCGGCGCCCAGGCGGGCGACTCGGAGTCCTTCCGCGTCACGCTGGACCGGATCCCGCAGCAGATCAGGAAGCTGTCCTTCACGGCGACGCTCGACGGCGCCGGGCAGATGTCGCAGATCGCTCCCGGATACATCCGCATCGTCGCGGGCGGCGAGGAAGTGGCCCGGTACCCGTTCAGCGGCTCGGAGTTCTCCACCGAGCGCGCCGTGATGCTGGGCGACTTCTACTTCAAGGACGTGTGGCGGTTCGCCGCCGTCGGACAGGGCTTCGACGGCGGACTCGACGCGCTGCTGAGGAACTTCGGCGGGGAGGTGGCCGAGGAGGAACCGGCCGCTCCGCAGCAGCCGCAGGCCGGCGCGGCCGCGCCCGGCTTCGCGCCGCCCGCCCAGGCCTCCGCGCCGCCCGCGTTCGGCGCACCCGCCGGCGGTCCCGCACCCGCCGGCGGTCCCGCACCGGCCCCCGCTCCCGCACCGACCCCCACCCCCCAGCCCGCCGTCCAGGGCTTCGCGCCGCCGCCGGGCGCGACCCCGCCCCCGGCCCCCGCACCCCCGGCTCCGCCGGTGCACACCGCGCCGACCATCGTCGCGCCCCTGCACACCCCGCCCGGCGGCTCCCCGGTGCCGCCCCCGGCGCCGGCGCCCGCCCCCTACGGCCAGCCGGGCCACCAGCCACCGTACGGCCAGACCGCCCCGCCGTCCCCGGGCTACGGCCAGCCCCAGGCACCCGCCCCGCCGCCCGGCTACGGCCAGCCGACGCCCCCTCCGGGCTACGGACAGCAGCCCCCGCCGGGCCCACTGCCGCACCAGCACGCCCCTTACGGCGTTCCCCAGGGCGTTGCCCAGGGAGCCCCCCAGGGCGCACCGCAGACCCCCGGTGTCCTCGGCGCGCTCCAGCAGTTCCGGGAGACGCCCACCGGGCAGCGCTGGACCCAGCAGAACAAGAAGCTCGTCCGCGCCGACCTCGGCATCGGCGGCCAGCCGGTGCTGGCCCGTCAGGGCAGCATGGTGCTCTACCAGGGCAAGGTCGACTTCAGCTACAAGGGCGCCGGGTTCTCCGGCCGGATCGTGGGCAACGCCACCGGCCAGGAGATGCAGCTGATGCGCTGTACCGGCCAGGGCCAGGTGTTCTTCGCGGAGAACTCCACGATGCTCCACCCGATCGAGCTCCAGGGCGACGCCGTGTGCGTCTCCGCCGAGAACGTCCTCGCCTTCGACGAGGGCCTCCAGTACGAGGTCCGCCGGATCGAGGGGCACGGCATCCCCGGCGGGGCGCTGTTCACGATGCAGTTCCAGGGCACCGGCACCATCGTCGTGAAGACCCACGGCGTGCCCGTGGTGCTGCCGGTCACGCCCACCACCTTCGCCGACTGCAACGCCGTGGTCGCCTGGTCGGCCGCCTCCCAGGTGGTCGTCTCCAGCCAGGTGCGGATGCGCCGCAACTCCTACCCCGGTGACACGGGGGAGAGCGTCAACCTCCAGTTCCGGGGCGCACCCGGCAACTTCATCGTCGTCCAGCCGTACGAGATCTAGAGGGAGCCCGTCATGAACCAGCCACTCGCGGGCTACGCCCCTACCCCCGTCACCGCCCGCATGGAGAACCACGGCAACCACATGCTGAAGGTCGCCATGCAGACCGGCAGCGACCTCCTCGCGCGCGTGGGCTCGATGGTCGCCTACGAGGGGTTCGTCCAGTACGAGCCCAACCCGCCCGCCGTCCGCCAGATCGCCAAGGACTGGCTCACCGGCGAGGGCGCGCCCCTGATGAAGTGCTCCGGCGACGGCCTGCTCTACCTGGCCGATTACGGCGCCAACGTCGTGGTGATCAATCTCAACGGCGACGGCATCTCCGTCAACGCCACCAACCTGCTCGCCTTCGACGCCCATCTGACGTGGGGCGTGGAGCGGGTCAAGGGCCTGGCGAAGTTCGCCGGACAGGGCCTGTGGAACACCAGGATCTCCGGTCAGGGATGGGTCGCGCTGACCTCGCGCGGCAAGCCGATCGTCGTCGACTGCGGTGGCGGCGACGACGAGACGTACGTCGACCCGGACGCCCTGGTCGCCTGGTCCCCGAACCTCAAGGTGAAGGGCAAGCGCAGTTTCCGGGCCCAGTCGCTGATCGGCCGCGGCAGCGGTGAGGCCTACCAGATGGCCTTCTCCGGTCAGGGCATCGTCGTCGTCCAGCCCAGTGAGGACAGCACCGACCGTCTCCGGGTCCGGGGCTGAGGGGGAGCAACCACACCATGCAGAGCCCGCTTTTCGCCCACCACGACCAGCAGACCCAGGAGCGCTGGAGCCTGCAGAACCAGCAGATGCTCCGCGTCGCCCTGGAGGGCCACGACGACATCCTCGCCCGCAAGGGCACGATGGTCGCCTACCAGGGTCTCGTCGAGTTCGACGCCGAGTACCAGAGCAACGACCAGTCACGCGCGCGTGCGCACACCGGTGAGGGACTCGACCTGATGCGCTGCCACGGGCAGGGCACGGTCTACCTCGCCAACCTCGCCCAGCGCGTCCACGTCATGGAGGTGGAGCAGGACGGGCTGACGGTCGACAGCAGCTACGTGCTCGCGATGGACTCCTCGCTGCACCACGAGGTCATCGCCGTCGACAGCCTGTACGGAATCTCCGGCTCCGGGAAGTACCAGCTCAACATCACCGGCCGGGGCAAGGTCGCCCTGATGACCTCCGGCATGCCGCTGCTGATGCAGGTGACGCCGGACAAGTACGTCAACTGCGACGCCGACGCGATCGTCGCCTGGTCCACGTCGCTGCGCGTACAGATGCAGGCGCAGACGCACTCCTCCGGGGTGTGGCGGCGCCGCGGCAGCACCGGTGAGGGCTGGGAGCTCGGCTTCATGGGCAACGGGTTCGCGCTCGTGCAGCCCAGCGAGCTGCTGCCGCCGCAGAACGCCCAGGTCGGCGGGGGCCTCACCGCGCAGTACGGCATGGGGCAGCAGGGTGCCCGGGGCCAGAACCAGGGCAACGCCTGGAGCTGACGGCGCGCGCCGGACCGAGGCAAGGGGCGATCGCGACGGCGGTCGCCCCTTGCGCGTACCTCAGACGCCCAGCCTCGCCCGGGTCGCCCCGACGAGACGGAGGACCGAGGCGTCGGCCACCTCCGCGACCTCGTCGTAGGAGAACCAGCGCAGGTCGAGAGACTCCTCGCTGATCGCGTGCGCGGCGTCCGGCGCGGCGAGGGCCGCGTACTGGACGTCGAAGTGCCAGTGGCAGGGCGGCGGGACCGGATGCCGGTCAAGGCGTACGGGTCCGCCTGCCAGCAGCGTCAGGCCGGCGATGCCGGACTCCTCCGTCGCCTCGCGCAGGGCCGCCGCCGCGAGCGAGACGTCACCGGGCTCGCAGTGGCCGCCCATCTGCAGCCACATGCGCAGCTTCCGGTGCAGGGTGAGCAGCACCCGGCCCCGCTCGGGATCGACCACCAGGGCGCTCGCCGTGACGTGGCCGGCGTGGCAGGCCTTCCACATGCCGTCCGGACGGGCCGCCAGATGGTCCAGGTAGGCCTGGCGCAGCCCGGGCTGGTCCTCGTACCCCTTGAGGACGAGGACCGCGTCGTCGTACAGGCTCACTCGGTGCCGTCGCCCCTGTTCCCGCCCTCGCCGCTCCCGCCCTCGTCCTTCTTCCGGAGGTCGGGCCTGTCGGCGGCCTCGCCGAGCATCTTGTCCAGCTCGGAGAAGTCGATCTGCTCGCGGTGCACGAACCCGTCCGGGTCGTCCAGGTCGGTGGCCGTCGGCAGCATGTCCGGGTGGGCCCACAGGGCGTCCCGGCCGTCGACCCCGCGTGCGTCGGTGAGCGAGGCCCACAGGCGCGAGGCGTCGCGCAGCCGGCGCGGGCGCAGTTCCAGACCGATCAGCGTGGCGAACGTCTGCTCCGCCGGACCGCCCGAGGCGCGCCGGCGGCGCAGCGTCTCGCGCAGCGCGTCGGCCGACGTCAGCCGCGGCTTGGCCGCCGCGTGCACCACCGCGTCCACCCAGCCCTCGACGAGCGCCAGAGCCGTCTCCAGACGGGCCAGGGCGGTCTTCTGCTCCGGCGTGTCCTCCGGCTGGAACATGCCCTGCTGGAGGGCCTCCTGCAACTGCTCGGGGTTCTGCGGGTCGAACTGGCCGACGACGTCCTCCAGCTTGCCGGTGTCGACCTTGATCCCGCGCGCGTAGCCGTCGACGGCGCCGAAGAGATGCGAGCGCAGCCACGGGACGTGCGCGAACAGACGCTGGTGGGCGGCCTCGCGCAGGGCGAGGTACAGCCGCACCTCCTCCTGCGGCACACCGAGGTCCTTGCCGAACGTCCGGATGTTCAGCGGCAGCAGCGCGGCCCTGCCGGACGGGCCGAGCGGGAGGCCGATGTCGGAGGAGCCGACGACCTCACCGGCGAGCACGCCGACGGCCTGGCCGATCTGGGTGCCGAACATGGCGCCGCCCATGGAGCGCATCATGCCGATCAGCGGGCCGGCCATGGCCTGCATCTCCTCCGGCAGGACGTCGCCCATCGCGTTCCCGACGCGCTCGGCGACCGGGTCGACCAGCTCCCGCCACGCCGGAAGGGTGGCCTCGACCCACTCCGCGCGGCTCCAGGCCACGGCGGAGTGGGCGCCGGACGGCAGCGAGGTCGCGTCGTCCAGCCACAGGTCGGCCAGGCGGACGGCGTCCTCCACGGCCTTGCGGTCGGCGGGGCCGACGCTCGCGTCCTTGGAACCCTCCGCGGTGCCCTGGGAGACGGTCTGCCGGGCGATCTGCTTGGCCATGTCCCAGTTCACCGGCCCGCCCTCGTAGGAGAGCATCTGGCCGAGCTGCTGGAACGCGGCGCCCAGGTCGTTGGGGTTCAGGGAACCGAACATCGCGGCGAACGGATTGTCCGCGCCAGGGCCGCCAAAACCTCCGGCTCCGGACGTGCCGAAGCCGAACGGGTTGGCCGGGCCCTGACCACCACCGCTCTGCGGGTCCTTCTTCTTGCCTTCGTCGCCGTCGTCCGGCTCCTCCGGCGGAAGGCCGAATCCGAATGGGGTGTCACTCACGGGTTTCCTCGGCTGGTAGGGCCACCGGTTCTTTCCGGCGGCACGGCTGCCCGACAACACCACCCAGCGTAGACACCTGAAGCGGTTCGGGCCTCGGTGCTTCGCCGACAGAGGGCCTGCGGCAGGATGGATGCCACCTGGTACGTACGCGTCGCTCGCGCTCGTACTGAAGACAACCTCTGGAGACGCCCGGTGAGTTCCCCAGATCCGCAGGTTCGCGCAGCGCGAAACCAGTCAACCAGCCCCGTGGCGCGCGGGCCCGTCGTCGCGGTCACCGGCGCCGCGTCCGGCGTCGGCGCGCTGCTCACCGAGCGGCTCGCCGCATCGGAGGAGATCAAGCAGGTCATCGCCATCGACGAGCGGCGCGGCGAGTGCGCCGAGGCCCGATGGCACATTCTCGATGTACGGGATCCGGCCATCGCGGACAAGCTGCGCGGGGCCGACGTGGTGGTCCACCTGGCCCTCGATCTCGATCTGGAGACCGATGCCGCCGCCCGAACGGCCTACAACGTGCGCGGAACGCAGACCGTGCTGACGGCCGCCGCGGCCGCCGGCGTGCACCGGGTCGTGCTGTGCACCTCGACGATGGTCTACGGGGCGCTGCCGGACAACGAGCTGCCGCTCTCCGAGGACGCGGAACTGCGGGCCACCGCGGAGGCCACGGGGGTCGGGGACCTCCTGGAGGTCGAGCGGCTCGCGCGCCGGGCGCCGCGGGCGCACCCCGGCCTCAACGTCACCGTGGTACGCCCCGCTGTGCTGGTGGGCGGCACCGACACGGCGCTGACCAGGTATTTCGAGTCGCCCCGACTGCTCGTGGTGGCGGGGTCGCGGCCCGCGTGGCAGTTCTGCCACGTCGAGGATCTGTGCGGCGCCCTGGAGTACGCCGTGCTGGAGAAGGTCGACGGCGAGCTGGCCGTCGGCTGTGACGGCTGGCTGGAGCAGGAGGAGGTCGAGGAGCTCAGCGGGATCCGCCGGATGGAGCTGCCGTCGGCGGTCGCGCTGGGCGCGGCGGCCCGGCTGCACCGGATCGGGCTCACCCCGTCCCCGGCCGGTGACCTGGCGTACACGATGTACCCCTGGGTGGTGAGCGGGAGCCGGCTGCACGACGCCGGATGGCGGCCCGCGTACACCAACGAGGAGGTGCTGGCGGAGTTGCTGGAGGAGGTCTCCGGCAGGCACACGGTCGCCGGCCGGCGGCTGGGGCGCAAGGACGCGACGGCCGCCGGTGCCGCGGGTGCGACGGTGGCCCTGCTGGGCGCGGCGGCGGTGGTACGGCGGGCCCGGAAGGCCCGGCGGCGGATCTGAGCGCGAAGGGAGCCGGGCGGACCGGCCCGGGCCGGGCCCGGCGGCAGGCTCCGGGCCGGCACGCGCGCGTGCGGGGCGAGCACACCGTTCCGCGTTGTCGTCGGGGTGGGGCACGATGGGGGCATGGCATCCACGCACGATCACCCCGGTGAGCAGGCCGCACAGAACCCGATCAAGCTGATCGCCATCCGCGGCACGGCGCTGTCCGTGGACGAGGTCCTCCAGGCCGTCGGTGACGACGCGGCGGGCGGGACGGCGCTGTTCGTGGGGACCGTGCGCAACCACGACGGAGGCGCCGACGTCGACGAGCTCGGCTATTCGTGCCACCCCAGCGCCGAGGCCGAGATGCGGAGGATCGCCGAGAAGGTCGCCGCCGAGTACCCCGTGCGGGCCCTGGCCGCCGTGCACCGGGTGGGGGACCTGGGAGTGGGGGACCTCGCCGTGGTCGTCGGCGTGTCGTGCCCGCACCGCGGCGAGGCCTTCGAGGCCTGCCGGAAGCTGATCGACGACCTCAAGCACGAGGTGCCCATCTGGAAGCACCAGAGGTTCTCCGACGGCGCCGAGGAATGGGTGGGCGCATAGCGCCGTCATTGGGGGTGGTGGCCGGGCGACGGGAGGGCGGGTGGGCGCATAGCGCCGTCGTTGGGGGTGGTGGCCGGGCGACGGGTGGGCGGGGGGCCGGTTCCGCTGAAGTCGGCTGCCGGGACTCCGGTTGCGTAACCGCACCCCCGGCGTGAGCGTTGTCACTGCGGATGGTTAATCTGCTGATCAGTCAGTTGCGGACGCTCATGGGGTTGGGAGGTCGGCATGGCGGCGCTTGCCTGGTTGCTGATTCCGCTCGTGGCCGCGATAGGTGCGGGACTGTGGGGCAGTTGGGCCAACCGCACCCGCAAGGTGCGCGGCGACGGGCCCGAACTCGTCGGGTACGCCCGTTTCCGCGAGGCCATGGAACGGCCACGGCCGGGCAGCTGAGGGCCGGAGAACAACGGGTTGTCGGAGCGTTCCCGGCGGGCGGGACCGCCCCCCGTCAGGGTGATCCCGGCGGGGCGGCCCTGACGGGGCGCCGACAGCCCCGTCCCGTACTGTCGAGTCATGCCACGCCGCACCGCGACGATGCTCGCCTCCACCCTGATGCTGATCGCGCTCCTGTGCGCGGGAGTGTTCATCCCCGTGCCCTACTCGGAGATGTCCCCGGGGCCGACGGTGAACACGCTGGGTGACCACGACGGCGAGCCGGTGCTGCAGATCGACGGACGCAGGACCTATCCCACGGACGGTCACCTCAACATGACCACGGTGCGGGTCACCAGCGCCGACTACCGGATGAACCTCGCCGAGGCCGTCTACGGGTGGCTCGCCCACGACAACAAGGTCGTGCCGCGCGAGACCCTCTACCCCGACGGCAAGACGGAGGAGGAGTCCACCCAGGAGAACGCCGAGGAGTTCAGCCAGTCCCAGGAGAGCGCCAAGGTCGCGGCCCTGAGGGAACTCGACGTCCCGGTGAAGTCCTGGGTGATCGTCTCCACGGTCGTCAAGGGATCGCCGTCCGAGGGCGCACTGCACGCGGGCGATGTGATCAAGGCCGTCGACGGCACGGCGGTGAAGGATCCGGCCGACGTCGCCGAGCTGGTGACCGAGCACGAGCCGGGCCAGGACGTCGTCTTCACGATCGTGCCCGCCAAGGAGCAGGCCGCCGCCGAGAAGGAGAACCGGACGGCGACGAAGACCGAGACGGTCACGATCACCACCACGACCTCCGACGACGGCGGCGAGAAGCGGGCCGTCGTCGGGATCTCCGCCGGGACCGACCACACCTTCCCGTTCACCATCGACATCAAGCTCGCCGACGTCGGCGGGCCGAGCGCGGGCCTGATGTTCGCCCTCGGCATCTACGACAAGCTCACCCCGGGCAGCCTGACCGGCGGCGCGTTCGTCGCCGGCACCGGCACGATCGACGACGACGGCAGGGTCGGACCGATCGGCGGGATCGAGATGAAGACGGTCGGCGCGCGCGACAAGGGCGCCCGGTACTTCCTCACGCCCGCCGACAACTGCGCGGCCGCCGCCGAGGACACCCCCGAGGGGCTCACCCTCGTCAAGGTGAACACCATCGACGACGCCCTGGGCGCCCTGAAGGACATCCGCTCCGGCGACACCGCCGGCCTGCCCACGTGCACGGCCTCCTGAGCGGGCCGGCTACTCCTCGAACGTCGCCGTCAACGCCTCCGCCAGTCCGGGTACCAGGTCGGAACCGGTGAGGACCTCCGTGGGGGAGTCCTTCTCGCGCAGCCGGAGCGCCGACTCGCGGGCGCCGTCGCGCAGCACCGCGACCGTCATGCGGACCTCCTGGCGCTCCGGGTGCCGCGCCACCCATTTCGTCAGCGCGGCCTCGTCCAGGTCCTTCGGCACCTGGGCCTCCGCGGAGGGCGGCAGCATCAGCCGCTCCACGCTCAGGGCGCAGCCGGCCACGGAGCCGGGCCAGGCGATGGTGCCCAGGAACTCGTCCAGCGGTTTGCCCGCCGGAACCTCGTCCTGCTCGATCGGGGTCAGGGCGGTGGTCTCCTGCTCGCCGCCCAGACCGAGCCGGTCCGCGAGCGAGGGCTGCTCGGCCCGCAGCCGGGCGGTGTCGACGAGGGCGAACAGACGGGCGGGCTGGTCCCAGCCGAGGCCGGAGACGTACTCGTCGATCTCGAGCACGGCCCGGGTGAGCGGGTTTGCCGCCATGGGTGTGTTGGACATGGTCACAATCCTCTCTCGTTGCCGACCCGAATCGGGAACCGAGTAAAGGGTGAGTAAGTTGCAATAGGTGTGGGCCCGCGATCACGGGTCCGCACCCGGTCCACGAAAAGCGCGGGCCTGACGAATCGACAGCGAACTTCGAGGTGCCTACCTTGGCTTTCCAGATGCCGGACCGCGGCGGAGGCCCGACGGGGCCACGGATCAGAGTGGGCCGCCCGTCCCGGCGGGTCCGGACCCTGCTCATGACACTGGGCGTCCTGGCCGTCCTCGGCATGGTGTTCACCATGTTCGCGGGCTTCTGGACGGACTGGCTGTGGTACCGCTCGGTCAACTACTCGTCGGTCTTCACGACGACCCTGTGGACCAAGATCGGGCTCTTCTTCGTCTTCGGCCTGCTGATGGCCCTGGCGGTCGGCTTCAACATCTGGCTGGCGCACCGGATGCGGCCACCGCTGAGCGCCATGTCGATGGAGCAGCAGAACCTCGACCGGTACCGGATGGGCATCGCCCCCTACAAGAAGTGGCTGCTGCTGGGCATCACCGCGCTGGTGGGCCTGATCGCCGGCGCATCGGCGTCCGGCCAGTGGCGCACCTGGCTGATGTGGCTCAACGGCGTGTCCTTCGGGCAGAAGGACCCGCAGTTCAAGCTCGACGTCTCCTTCTACGCCTTCGACCTGCCCTGGTACCGGTTCCTGCTCGGCTTCGGCTTCGCCGCCACGATCCTGGCGCTGATCGCCGCCGCGCTCACCCACTACCTGTACGGCGGGCTGCGCGTCACCAGCCCGGGCGCACGCGCCACGGCCGCGGCCACCGGGCACCTGTCGGTGCTCCTCGGCGTCTTCGTCGCCCTGAAGGCGGTCGCGTACTGGCTCGACCGGTACGGTCTCGCGGTGAAGTCCAGCGACTTCAAGGCCACCGACAGCTGGACCGGTCTGCGGTACGTCGACGCGAACGCCTATCTGCCGGCCAAGATGATCCTGTTCTGCATCGCCGTGATCTGCGCGCTGCTGTTTTTCGCCACCCTGTGGCGGCGCACCTGGCAGCTGCCCGTGATCGGCTTCGGTCTGATGGTGCTGTCGGCGATCCTCATCGGCGGCCTGTACCCGGCGATCGTGCAGAAGTTCCAGGTCCAGCCGAACGAGCAGGCCAAGGAAGCGCCGTACGTCGAGAAGAACCTCGCGGCGACGCGTGAGGCCTACGGCATCGACGACTCGCAGGTCAGTGAGTACCCGGGCACGAGCCGGACCGAGGACAAGACCCAGCTGCGCGACGACGTCGACTCGGCGGCGAGCATCCGCATCATGGACCCGAACGTCGTCTCGCCGACGTTCCAGCAGCTCCAGCAGATCAGGAACTACTATGCGTTCCCGACCAACCTGGACGTCGACCGGTACAGCAAGGACGGCACCGAGCAGGACACGGTCATCGGTCTGCGGGAGCTGAACTACAACGGGATCCCCAAGCGGAACTGGATCAACGACCACTTCCGCTACACCCATGGTTACGGTGTCGTCGCCGCCGAGGGCACCAGCGCCGACGCCGGAGGCCGCCCGGAGTTCACGGAGTCCGACCTGCCGTCCAAGGGCGACCTCGGGACGTACGAGCAGCGCGTCTACTACGGCGAGCGCACGACGACGTACTCGATCGTCGGCGGTCCGCAGAAGGAGATCGACTACTCCGACGACAGCGGCGAGAAGACGTACAGCTACCGGGGCGACAGCGGGGTCAACCTCGCCAACCCGGTCAACCGGGCCGCGTACGCGGTCGCGTTCGGCGAGCCGCAGATCCTCTACTCCGGTGCGATCGGCGAGGGCTCGCGGATCCTGTACAACCGCACGCCCAAGGAGCGGGTCGAGGCGATCGCGCCCTGGCTGACCATCGACGGCGACGCCTACCCGGCGGTCGTGGACGGCCGGATCCAGTGGATCGTCGACGCCTACACCACCACCAACGGCTATCCGTACGCGTCGCGGACGACCCTCGGTGACACGACGGCCGACTCGCTGACCGCGACCAACGACCAGCGCGCGGTGGTGGCCCAGCAGAACCAGGTCAACTACATCCGCAACTCGGTGAAGGCGACCGTCGACGCCTACAGCGGCGAGGTCAAGCTCTACCAGTGGGACACCCAGGACCCCGTCCTCAAGACGTGGATGAAGGCGTTTCCGGACACGGTGGAGCCGAGGGCCGAGATCTCCGGCGAGCTGATGGCCCACCTGCGCTACCCGCAGGACCTGTTCAAGGTGCAGCGCGAGCTGCTGACCCGCTACCACGTGAAGGACGCCACGACGTTCCTCAGCGGCAGCGAGGTGTGGCAGGTGCCGGACGACCCGACCAACAGGACGGGCGACGCGGTGCCGCCGTACTACCTGAGCATGAAGATGCCCGATCAGCAGGAGCAGACCTTCTCGCTCACCACGACGTTCACCCCGAACGGCCGTGACAACCTCAGTGCCTTCATGGCGGTGAACGCCGATCCCGGCACCGATGACTACGGCAAGATCAGAATCCTGAAACTGCCGACCAGCACCACGGTCTCCGGACCCAAGCAGGTGCAGAGCCAGTTCAACTCCCAGCAGGACATCGCCGAGACGATCCGGCTGCTGAGAGGCGGCGACTCCGAGGTCGAGTACGGCAACCTGCTGGCCGTCCCCCTGGACGGAGGACTGCTGTACGTGGAGCCGGTCTACGTGCGCGGTGGCGGACTGAAGTACCCGCTGCTGCGGAAGGTGCTGGTGACCTACGGCGGCCAGACCGCGTTCGAGGACACCCTCGAGCAGGCCTTGGACAAGCTCTTCGGAGGGGAGGGCACGACCACCGAGCCACCACCCGGCGAGGACGAGGGCGCGGGCGAGGAGGAAGGCGAGACGCCTCCGCCGACGTCCGACAACCCCACCGTCCAGGAGGCCCTGAACGATGCGCAGGACGCCTTCGAGGCCGGCCAGGAGGCCCTGAAGAACAACGACTGGGAGGCCTACGGCCAGGCGCAGAAGGACCTTGAGGAGGCGTTGCGCAGGGCTGAGGAGGCCCAGTCGGCCGAAGGGGGTGACGGCGCCGGCGGCGGGGACGGGAGTCCCGCTCCCGACGCGAGCCCGAGCAGTTAGCGAGCAGGCTGGTCAAAGACCCCTCCCGCGCCGTGCTACGGTTGCAACACAACGGCGCGGGGTGGAGCAGCTCGGTAGCTCGCTGGGCTCATAACCCAGAGGTCGCAGGTTCAAATCCTGTCCCCGCTACTGACGTCGCGCAGTCGGCGACACCAAAGGCCCGGATTCCTCCAGGAATCCGGGCCTTTGTGGTGCGCGAACGCATGTGCATCGGGTGGAGGACGGCCGCGCCGCCGACGGGAGTTGGGCGATCTGTGTTTGACTTGTCTCTCTGTGGGCATGTCGACAAAACGCTGAAGTGACCTCACTGGCTGCGGTATACCAGGTGTACCCAGGTTGCAGGTGGTGCGACGATGGACGTTATGGGGGACAAGGCAACTCTGTTCAGGACCGGGCGTTTTGTGCAGTCCTCCCACCGGGAGGAACCCCGCGACGAGACGGGGGAAGCCGCCGACGAGGCGGCCGAGGAGTTGCGCCGGAGGATCGCCGCCGAGGCCGGTGACGTCGAGGCGATGAGCGTTCTCGGCGCCATGCTGCTGCGCCGCGGGGATCTCGACGGGGCCGAGCCCCATCTGCGTGCCGCCACCGCCGCGGGCGACCGCGCCGCCGCCAACAACCTGGGCGTCCTGCTGCACCAGCGGGGCTACGCCGACGAGGCCGCCGGATGGTGGCGGATCGCCGCCGTCGCCGGCTCCACCGCGGCGGCGCACGCGCTCGGCCGCTACCACCGGGAGCGCGGTGACGAACCCGCCGCCGAGTACTGGCTGCGCCAGTCCGCCGAGCAGGGCCACACCCTCGGCGCGTACGCCCTGGCCGACCTGCTGGAACACCGCGGTGACACGGCCGGGACCGAGCGCTGGATGCGGGCCGCCGCCGAGCGGGGGCACCGGGAAGGGGCGTACCGGCTGGCCCGCGCGCTGGACCGCAAGGCCGCGCCGGAGGGCGACGACGGCGTTCCGCCGGCCGACGAGGCCGAGCAGTGGTACCGGCAGGCCGCCGCCCGCGGACACCGCCGGGCCGCGCTGCACCTCGGGGCGATCCTGGAGCGGCGCGGCGAGCTCAAGGAGGCCGGCCGCTGGTACCTGACCTCCGCCAAGGACGGGGAGGCGCGGGCGGCCTGTGCGCTCGGCTTCCTGCTGCGCGACGCCGGGGACACCGAGAACGCCGCCGTGTGGTGGCTGCGGGCCGCCCAGGACGGCGACGGCAACGCCGCCAACGCCCTGGGCGCGCTGCACGCCGAGCGGGGCGAGACCCAGACCGCCGAGCGCTGGTACCGGGCCGCGATGGACGCCGGTGACATCAACGGCGCGTACAACCTCGCGCTGCTCTGCGCCGACCAGGGCCGGACCGCCCAGGCCGAGCAGTGGTACCGCCGTGCCGCCTACGCGGGGCACCGCGAGGCGGCCAACGCGCTGGCGATCCTGCTGCTGCGGGCCGGGGACGAGACCGGCGCGGAGCCGTGGTTCTCCAAGGCGGCGGAGGCCGGCAGTGTGGACGCCGCCTTCAACCTGGGCATCCTGCACGCGGGCCGGGGCGAGGAGCGGGCCGCGCTGCGGTGGTACGAGCGGGCGGCGGCCGCCGGGCACACCGAGGCGGCGCTCCAGGTCGGCATGGCGCGGCTGCGGGACGGCGAGGAGAGCGAGGCGGAGCGGTTCCTGCGGTGCGCCGCGGGCGGCGGCAGCGCCGAGGCCGCCTACCGCCTGGCGACCGTGCTGGACGCCCGCCGGCCGCCCGAGCCCGCACACGAGCTGGGGGAGCCGGTGAACCGGCGCAGCGAGTGCGAGGAGTGGTACGAGCGCGCGGCCTCGCAGGGGCACCGCCGCGCCCAGGTGCGCGTCGGCATGCTCGCCGCGGCCCGCGGGGACGTGGCCGAGGCGGCCCGCTGGTACCGCGAGGCCGCCGAGGCCGGCTCCCGCAACGGCGCCTTCAACCTGGGCCTGCTGCTGGCCCGTGAGGGCAGCGAGCCCGAGGCGGCCGCCTGGTGGACCCGCGCGGCCGACGCCGGGCACGGCCGTGCGGCGCTGCGGCTCGCGTTGGCCTACGCGCGCCGGGGCGAGCTGGCCGAGGGCCAGGGCTGGGCGGACCGGGCGGCGGCCCTGGGCCCCGCGGCGGTCACCGAGCGCGCGACCCGTCTCCGCGACGCCCTGCGCCAGGAACTGTCGGCGTGAGACGGCGCGGCCGGCGCTCCGTCGGCCCGCGGACAGAAGCGATTTGCTTCTGTCCGCGTCCTTGACGTAATGTTGCATTCACCGACGCGGGGTGGAGCAGCTCGGTAGCTCGCTGGGCTCATAACCCAGAGGTCGCAGGTTCAAATCCTGTCCCCGCTACTCAAGTCCGAGGGCCGGAACCCGAAAGGGTTCCGGCCCTCGGTGTATGGGCGGCGACCACACGCCGAGTCCTCCGTACGCGTCACCCTGTTCACGGCACGAGGACGAGCCCCGTCACCTTGGGTGACGGGGCTTTCGCCGGTACGGGCCGTCTAGGGCGTCGCGCAGTTCGGGCAGAGACCGCGGTACGTCACCTCGACGTCGGAGACCGTGAAACCGAAGCGCTCCGAGTCGGGGAGGTCGGCCAGCGGATTGCCGGTCGGGTGGACGTCGCGGATCGAGCCGCACCGCGCGCACACCAGGTGGTGGTGCGGCCGGTGGGCGTTGGGGTCGTAGCGCTTGGCCCGCCTGTCCGTGGCGACCTCCAGCACCTCGCCGAGCGAGACCAGCTCGCCCAGGGTGTTGTAGACGGTCGCCCGGGAGATCTCGGGCAGCCTGACGACGGCTCTGGCGTGCACCTCGTCGGCCGTCAGATGGACGTGTTCGCCGTCGAGGACCTCGGCCACGACACGGCGCTGCGCGGTCATCCGCCATCCACGTCCACGCAGCCGTTCCAGAAGGTCACTCATAGGCACCAGCCTAACAGCAGGGGGACCAGGTCCCGAACGGGTGTGACTTTGGAGCTTTGCTTGACTTAGACAATGTCTATTGTAGGATCGAGACCGGCTTTAGCCAAGAGACAGGCTGGTAATGACGCAGGAGGCGTACGTGACGCAGGGACCGCTCACTACGGAGGCCGGTGCCCCGGTAGCCGACAACCAGAACAGCGAGACCGCGGGCATCGGTGGCCCGGTCCTCGTCCAGGACCAGCTGCTGCTGGAGAAGCTGGCCCACTTCAACCGCGAGCGCATCCCGGAGCGTGTCGTGCACGCCCGCGGCGCCGGTGCCTACGGCACCTTCACGGTCACCGCCGACGTCACGAAGTACACCAGGGCCGCGTTCCTCTCCGAGGTCGGCAAGCAGACGGAGACCTTCCTCCGCTTCTCGACGGTGGCCGGCAATCTGGGCGCCGCGGACGCCGTGCGCGACCCGCGCGGCTTCGCGCTGAAGTTCTACACCGAGGAGGGCAACTACGACCTCGTCGGCAACAACACCCCGGTGTTCTTCATCCGGGACGCCATCAAGTTCCCCGACTTCATCCACACCCAGAAGCGCGACCCGTACACCGGCTCGCAGGAGGCGGACAACGTCTTCGACTTCTGGGGTCTGTCGCCCGAGTCCACGCACCAGGTGACCTGGCTGTTCGGTGACCGCGGCATTCCGGCGTCCTACCGCCACATGGACGGGTTCGGCTCGCACACCTACCAGTGGAACAACGAGGCCGGCGAGGTCTTCTGGGTCAAGTACCACTTCAAGACCGACCAGGGCATCAAGAACCTGACCGCCGAGGAGGCCGAGGTCCTCGCGGGCAAGGACCCCGACTCCCACCAGCGGGACCTGCGCGAGGCCATCGAGCGCGGCGAGTTCCCGTCCTGGACCGTGGGTGTGCAGATCATGCCGGCGGCCGAGGCGGCGACCTACCGCTTCAACCCGTTCGACCTGACCAAGGTCTGGCCGCACGCGGACTACCCGGTCGTCGAGATCGGCAAGCTGGAGCTCAACCGCAACCCGGAGAACATCTTCGCCGAGGTCGAGCAGTCCGTCTTCAGCCCCGCCCACTTCGTGCCGGGCATCGGTCCCTCCCCGGACAAGATGCTCCAGGGCCGCCTCTTCGCGTACGGCGACGCCCACCGCTACCGCGTCGGCATCAACGCCGACCACCTGCCGGTGAACCGCCCGCACGCCACCGAGGCGCGCACCAACTCCCGTGACGGCCACCTCTATGACGGCCGCCACAAGGGTGCGAAGAATTACGAGCCGAACAGCTTCGGCGGCCCGTTCCAGGCGGACCGTCCGCTCTGGCAGCCGATCCCGGTGACCGGTGTCACCGGCGAGACGGTCACGCCCGTCCACGCCGAGGACAACGACTTCGTGCAGGCGGGCAACCTCTACCGGCTGATGTCGGAGGACGAGAAGGAGCGCCTGGTGAAGAACCTGGCGAACGCCATCTCGGGGGTCACGCGCGACGACATCGCCGAGCGCGCGATCAGCAACTTCCGTCAGGCGGACGAGGACTTCGGCAAGCGGCTGGAGGCCGCGGTGCAGGCCCTGCGCGGCTGATTCCAGCGCTGGACCGCTTGCCGAACGGCGGGCCGGGCTCCCCTCGGGGGCCCGGCCCGCCTCTCGTGCCACTACGCCGGTACGTTCTGGGCCTGCCGCCGAGGCGCCCAGCAGCGGATGAGGTCGCGGACCGAGACCACGCCGGCGGGCTCGCCCCGGTCGAGGACGATCAGATGGCGGAAACCGCCGTGGGCCATGGCGGCGGCGGCCTCCTCCAGCGTCCAGGACGGGGCGGCGAAGACGACGTCGGTGGTGGTGTGGGCGTGGGCGCACTCGGCGTCCGGATCCTGGCCGAGGCCCACGGAGTCGAGGACGTCGCGCTCGGTGAGGATGCCGATGCCGGTGCCGTCGGGGTCGAGGACCACGGCCGCACCCACCCGGCGGGCGGACATCAGGGCGGCGGCCTGGCGGAGGGTGTGGGCGGGACCGATGGTGAGGACCACGGTGCTCATGGCGTCACGGACGAGCATGGATGGAGCCACCTCCTACCGGAAACCGCTCGGCCGGCGGGCACGGGGTCCGCTCGTCCACGGTTTCACAAGTTCACAAGTGGGGGGACTCCCAGAGTGACAGGCCGAGCGGGGGTCAACAAGAGGCGCGTGCGGCCGGTCGGGGGCGCGCACGCGAACCCCCGTGCCGCTCAGTAGCGCTGGTTGAGGTACCCCAGCAACTCGTCGTGCAGCAGGCCGTTCGAGGCGGCCGCGTTGCCGCTGTGCGGTCCGGGACGGCCGTCGAGCCCCGTGAACGAGCCGCCGGCCTCCGTGACGACGATCGCCGTGGCCGCCATGTCCCACAGCGACAACTCCGGCTCGGCGCACAGGTCGACCGACCCCTCGGCAACCATCATGTAGGGCCAGAAGTCGCCGTACGCGCGGGTGCGCCACACCTCGCGGGTGAGGTCCAGGAAGCCGTCCAGCCGTCCCTGCTCCTCCCAGCCGCCGAGCGAGGAGTACGCGAAGGAGGCGTCGGAGAGCTCGCAGACCCTGGAGACCCGCAGCCGGGTGGCCGACGACAGGCTGCGGCCGGCGAAGGCGCCGTGCCCCTTCGCGGCCCACCACCGGCGGCCCAGGGCGGGAGCCGAGACGACCCCCACGACCGGCTGGAAGCCTCCCTCGCCGGCCTCCATCAAAGCGATCAGCGTGGCCCACACGGGAACACCGCGGACGTAGTTCTTGGTGCCGTCGATCGGATCGATCACCCAGCGGCGCGGTCCCGTGCCCTCGACGCCGTACTCCTCGCCGAGGACGGCGTCCCGCGGGCGGGCACGCTGGAGATGGCCGCGGACGAGTTCCTCCGCGGCCTTGTCGGCCTCGCTCACCGGCGTCATGTCCGGTTTGGTCTCCACCTTGAGGTCGAGGGCCTTGAACCGGTCCATCGTCGCGGCGTCGGCGGCGTCCGCGAGGACGTGGGCGAGACGCAGGTCGTCGAGGTAGTCGGGCATGCAACGAACGGTATCCGTCGAGGTCGGTGCGGGGCCACCGGGGGCCCGCGAACCCTTGACAGCCCCCGGCGGCGCCTCGGATCCGGACGGCGGGGCGGCCGCTCGCCCCGGGGGAGGCGACGGTGCCTGCGGCGCGGGAGGCACTGCCGGACGCCGCTCGCACGGCACTGGCGCGCCGGCCGTGGCCCGCCGCGCGGCTGCTGGAGCGAGCGCCTGCCCGCCCCGGCCCTCCCGCCCGTACCGTCCGCTTCCCCTCCGCCGCGCCCGCGCAGCGCCGCGCCCGCCACGCCCGCGCCGCGCCCCCGCCCTCACCGGCCGGCTGCGTCGCCCTCGTCCGCGACCGTGTCGTCGCCGTCCTGGCCGGCCCCGGCGGTCCCGGGGACGACACCGCCGGCCTGGCCCGGTCCTGTGAGCTCGTGGTCCGCCCCGCTCTGTCCCGCGTCGTCGCACCGCCGGCCGGCGACGGCGTCGCCGATCCGGTGCGCGGCGCCCTGCACCGGCGGCCGGTGCCGTGGTGCCGCGCGAGCGCCCCGCGACGCCGCGGGCCGTCAGTGCGCGGACCCCGACAGCTGCAGTCCGATCACGCCGACGATCACCAAGGTGATCGACACGATCTTCAGGGCGGAGACCAGGTCGCCGAGGAACACCATCCCGTAGATGGCCGTCCCCGCCGCGCCGATGCCCGTCCACACCGCGTACGCGGGGCCCACGTCCAGCTTCTTCAGCGCCAGGGTCAGCAGCCCGAAGCTGCCCAGCGCGAACGCGCAGAACGCGATGGTCGGCCACAGCCGGGTGAAGCCGTGCGACAGCTTCAGACACACGGCGAAACCGGTCTCGAGCAACCCGGCCACCACGACCAGCAGCCACGCCATGTGTCGTCCTCCCGTAGTTCCCCACGCACGGTGACCGCTTCGCCGGGCCGGCTCCGGATCGGCGCGATTATGGACTTACCGCCCGAACGCCCCGACAAACACCGCGGGGGTCAGTCGCCCTCCGTACGCTCCCGCGACGACAGCAGCCGGCGCAGCGAGTACAGCCGCGCCTGTCCCGCATGGCCCTCGGCCACCCAGGCGTCCAACGCGCAGTCCGGCTCGTCGTGACCGCACGCGCGCGGACAGCCCTCCGTGCCCGGCTCCAGATCGGGAAAGGCGTGGATGACCCGGGTCGGGTCGACATGGGCGAGCCCGAACGACCGCACACCGGGGGTGTCGATCACCCAGCCCTGCGAGCCCGACAGCGGCAGCGCCAGCGCGGAGGTCGTCGTGTGCCGGCCCCGCCCCGTCACCGCGTTGACGTGCCCGATCGTGCGCCGCTGTTCCTCCGGCACCAGCGCGTTCACCAGTGTCGTCTTGCCGACCCCGGAGTGCCCCACGAACGCCGTGATCCGTCCGTCCAGCTGCTCGCGCACCCGGTCCACCGCCTCACCGCTCTCCAGCTCCGCCCGGCTGGTGACGACGTACGGGATGTCGAGGTCGCCGTACAGCTCCAGCAGCTTGTCCGGCGGCGCGAGGTCCGACTTGGTGAGCACCAGCAGCGGCGTCAGACCGCCGTCGTACGCCGCGACCAGGCACCGGTCGATCAGCCGCGGGCGGGGCTCGGGATCGGCGAGCGCCGTGACCACGGCGAGCTGGTCGGCGTTGGCCACCACCACCCGCTCGAAGGGGTCGTCGTCGTCCGCCGTGCGGCGCAGCACCGACGTCCGCTCCGTGATGCGCACGATCCGCGCGAGGGTGTCCCTCCGGCCGGACAGATCGCCGACGATCGCCACCCGGTCACCGACCACCGCCGCCTTGCGGCCCAGCTCCCGGGCCTTCATCGCCGTCACGGTGCGGCCCTCGACGAGGCAGGTCAGCCGGCCCCGGTCGACGGTGAGGACCATGCCCTCGGCGGCGTCCTCGTGCCTGGGCCGGATGTGGGTGCGCGGCCGGTTGCCCTTGCGGTTGGGGCGGGAGCGGATGTCGTCCTCGTCGGTGTGCTTGCCGTAGCGGCGCATGATGAACCCCTACGCCCCGAGCATCCCGGTCCACAGCTCGGGGAAGTCCGGCAGGGTCTTCGCCGTGGTCGCCACGTTCTCGATCCGCACCCCCTCGACCGCGAGGCCGATGATCGCGCCGGCGGTCGCCATGCGGTGGTCCTCGTAGGTGTGGAAGACCCCGCCGTGCAGCCGGCGCGGGCGGATGCGCAGACCGTCGGCGGTCTCGGTGACGTCACCGCCGAGTTCGTTGATCTCCTTGGTGAGCGCGGCCAGCCGGTCCGTCTCGTGCAGCCGCAGGTGGGCCACGCCGCGCAGGGTGGACGGGGAGTCCGCGAGCGCCGCGACGGCCGCGATGCCCGGCGTCAGCTCACCGACCTCGCCGAGGTCCACGTCGATGCCGTGGACCGCGCCGGAGCCGGTGAACACCAGGCCGTACTCGGTCAGCTCGCAGGAACCGCCCATCTCGGTGAAGATCTCCCGCAGCCGGTCGCCGGGCTGGGTGGTGCGGGCCGGCCAGTCCGGGACGACGACCTTGCCGCCGGTCACCAGCGCCGCCGCCAGGAACGGCTGGGCGTTGGACAGGTCCGGCTCGACGGTCAGGTCCCGGCCGAGCAGGGCGCCCGGCGTGACCCGCCAGACGTCGGGCTCGCCGCCCGACTCGGGGGTGTCCACCTGCGCACCCACCGCGCGGAGCATGTCGACGGTCATGCGGATGTGCGGCATGGACGGCAGCGTCGCGCCGGTGTGCCGGACCTCGACGCCCTGGTTGAAGCGCGGCGCGGACAGCAGCAGGGCGCTGACGAACTGGGAGGAGGAGGAGGCGTCGACCGACACCGTGCCGCCGTCCAGGGCGCCGCCGCCGTGCACGGTCATCGGCAGCGCGCCGCGGTCGTCGTCGTCGATCCGGGCGCCCAGCCGGCGCAGCGCGTCGATGACGCCGTTCAGGGGACGCTCGTAGGAGCGCGGGTCGCCGTCGAAGTGGATGGGCCCGTCGGCCAGCGCGGCGACCGGCGGGAGGAACCGCATCACCGTGCCGGCGTTGCCGACGTCGACGGTGGCCGGCCCGTGCAGACCGGCGGGGACCACCCGCCAGGCCTCCCCGGTGCCGTCCGGGCCCACGCCCTCCTCGATCTCCACGCCCATGGCGCGCAGCGCGCCCGCCATCAGCAGGGTGTCCCGGGAGCGCAGCGGGCGGCGCAGCCAGCCCGGCTCGGAGGCGAGGGCGGCGAGCACGAGGGCACGGTTGGTGACCGACTTGGACCCGGGCACGTGGACCGTCGCGTCGACGGCTCCGCTTGCGTGCGGGGCGGGCCAGAGGGCGGTGTGCGCGGGGTTCGGGGCCATGGGCCCACTTTATAAGGAGGCCGGGAGCCATGGCCGCCTCCGGGTGCGGCACCGCTGCGCACTGTCGCGCCCGCGCGGCGGAGCCGTACGCCGGCCCGGGCCCGCCTCCCCGGGCCGGCCGCCACCGTCCCGGTCGGCGGGCGCGCCGTGCTTCGGGGGCGTCACAGGTCGAGCAGCCATCGCCCTCCGCCCAGCAACGCGCACAGCGACACCGCGTGGAACAGGAACAGCCACAGCCCCGCGGGAACATGCGTCAGCCGGGACAGCTGGTCCGCGTCCGAGTCGCCGGCGCCGCCGCGGGACCGCTTGGCCTGCAGCTCGAACGCCGGGCGCACCCCGCCGAGCAGCAGGAACCACACCACGGCGTAGGCGAACGCCGCCTGCACCTGGGGTCCGGTCAGCCAGGACACCAGTACGAACGTGCCGCCGGTGACGAACACGCTCAGCGCCCCGTACGCGTTGCGGATCATCACCAGCATCGCCACCAGCAGCCCCGTGGCCAGCCACAGCAGCAGCGTGATGCGCCCGGTGCCGAGCAGCGCGGCGCCGCCCAGGCCGAGCAGCGGGGGAGCGGTGTAGCCGGCCGCGGCGGTGAGGATCATGCCGATGCCGTGCGGCTTGCCGCGGCTGACGGTCAGGCCGCTGGTGTCCGAGTGCAGGCGTATCCCCGTCAGCGTGCGGCCGGTGAGCAGCGCCACCAGGCCGTGCCCGCCCTCGTGGGCGATGGTGACGGCGTTGCGGGACAGCCGCCACAGCCCCTGCGGTACGACGACGGCGGCCGCGGCGGCCAGTGTGGCGACGACCACCCACACGTCCGGTTCGGGCTGGGTGCCGGAAACCTCGTCCCAGAGGGAGGCGAGGGAGGCGGACACGGTGCTGACCATGGCTTCCATGTGCTTTCGGATCGTTTCCTCTGGGCGGGCGGAGTCTGGCAGTGTTGCATGTATGTGCGGACGGTATGCATCGAGTCGCAGGCCCGAGGATCTCGCGGGAATCTTCGGGGTCGAGAAGTGGGAGCCGGAGGAGACCCCGGGGCCCGACTACAACGTGGCGCCGACCAAAGAGGTCCTCGCCGTACTCGACCGTGCCCTGAAGGACGTGTCGGACCCGCGCCCGGTTCGGCAGCTGCGGAAGCTGAAGTGGGGGCTGGTGCCCTCCTGGTCGAAGACCCCCGAGGGCGGCGCCCGCATGATCAACGCCCGCGCCGAGACCGTCCACGAGAAGCCGGCCTACCGCCGCGCCTTCTCCACCCGGCGCTGCATCCTGCCCGCCGACGGCTACTACGAGTGGGTCACCGGCAAAGAGGAGCGGGACCTGGAGGTCGAGGGCAGGAAGAAGCGGCCCCGCAAGCAGCCGTACTTCGTGACGCCGGCCGACGGCTCGGTGTTCGCGATGGCGGGGCTGTACGAGTTCTGGCGGGACCGGACCCTGCCGGAGGACCACCCGCAGGCGTGGTGGGCGACGTGCTCCGTCCTCACCACCGAGGCGGAGACCGGCCCGCTCGCCGCGGCCCCGGCGGACGGTCCGCACGCCCTCGCCGACATCCACCCGAGGATGCCGCTGATGCTCACGCCGGACCGCTGGGACGCCTGGCTGGACCCCGCCAGGACGGACGTCGGCGAACTGCGCGGGCTGCTCGCCCCGCCGCCGCCCGGCCTGATGCGCGCCTACCCGGTCACCACGGCGGTCGGCAACGTCCGCAACAACGGACCGGAGCTGCTGGAGGAGCTGGCCGCCCCGGAAGAGGGCACACTCTTCTGACGTGACCCCCAGAACCGCGGTAACCACCGAGACCGTCGGGACCGACGCCGGCACCGCCCGCGTCACCTGGCACCGCGCGGGGCGCGGCGCCCGGCTCGTCCTCGCGGTGGGCCACGGGGCCGGCGGCGGCATCGAGGCCCGGGACCTGACGGCGCTCGCGGCCGAGCTGCCCGCGCACGGTGT
Source organism: Streptomyces sp. NPDC016640 (assembly GCF_043076215.1). Classification (NCBI taxonomy): domain Bacteria; kingdom Bacillati; phylum Actinomycetota; class Actinomycetes; order Kitasatosporales; family Streptomycetaceae; genus Streptomyces; species Streptomyces sp. NPDC016640. Next base: position 193,696 of record NZ_JBIBRG010000001.1, on the reverse strand, counting down.
GACCGTCGCCCTCGTCGAACAGCCCTGGCGGGTGGCCGGCAAGAAGGTGGCCCCCGCCCCGAAGACCCTCGACACCGGCTGGCGCGGCATCTGGCCCGCGCTGGCCGCGCCGGGCCTGCCGGTGATCTCGGGCGGGCGCAGCGCCGGGGCCCGCGTCGCCTGCCGCACGGCGACGGAACTCGGCGCCCGCGCGGTGCTCGCCCTGAGCTTCCCGCTGCACCCGCCGGGCAGGCCGGAGAAGTCCCGCGCGGACGAGCTGCTCGGCGCCGGGGTGCCCACCCTCGTCGTCCAGGGCGGCAACGACCCGTTCGGCAGGCCCGGGGAGTTCCCCGAGTGCGGCAGGGGCCGCGCGACGGGGGTCCCCCCGGGCGTTCGGCTCCGGGGGAACGCCGGCGCACGGGCGGGGGACGGGCGGGCGTACGAACTGGTCGAGGTGCCGTACGGCGACCACGGCTTCGCCGTCCCCGAACGGGCCGGCATCACGCAGCGGGAGGCCATGGCGGTGATCACGGACGCGGTCGTGCGGTGGGCCGGATCACTCGCGTGAGACGCCGGGAATGCCGGGGCGGCTTCCCCTGTTGAGGCGGACGTACGTGCCGGTCAGCGGCACCGCCGTCGTAGCAGAGGGAGTCCGCCGCATGGGTTCGATCTACTGCCCGAGCCGCAGCAGCCGCGCCGACCTGGAGTGGACGGTGCTGCACGCGGCCAGGACCGCCCCCGTCCGGGCGGCGGGCGGACCGGATCGTCGTCTATCCTCCGATTCGGGTGAGACCGGTGTCGGTCTCGCGACAACACTGGAGGAGGTGGGTCCGGTTCCCGGTACCGACGCAGGGACCGAACACGGCCAGGCGGAGCAGCCCGAGGGCCGGGGCGGCACGGGCGCGGAGTCGACCGCGGAGCGCAGCGCGCGCTTCGAGCGGGACGCGCTGGAGTTCCTCGACCAGATGTACTCGGCCGCGCTGCGCATGACGCGCAACCCGGCCGACGCGGAGGACCTGGTGCAGGAGACGTACGCCAAGGCGTACGCGTCGTTCCACCAGTTCCGCGAAGGCACCAACCTCAAGGCGTGGCTGTACCGGATCCTCACCAACACCTTCATCAACTCCTACCGCAAGAAGCAGCGCGAGCCCCAGCGCAGCGCGGCCGAGGAGATCGAGGACTGGCAGCTCGCGCGCGCCGAGTCGCACATGTCGACGGGTCTGCGCTCCGCGGAGTCGCAGGCGCTGGACCACCTGCCCGACTCGGACGTCAAGGAAGCACTCCAGGCGATCCCCGAGGAGTTCCGCATCGCGGTGTATCTCGCCGATGTCGAGGGCTTTGCCTACAAGGAGATCGCCGACATCATGGGGACACCCATCGGTACGGTGATGTCCCGGCTGCACCGGGGCCGCCGTCAGCTGCGCGGCATGCTCGAGGACTACGCGCGTGAGCGCGGACTCGTTCCCGCCGGCGCCGGAGAGTCGAACGAAGCGAAAGGCTCGGGGTCATGAGCTGCGGAGAGCCGCACGAGACGGATTGCAGCGAAATCCTCGATCATCTCTACGAGTTCCTCGACCGTGAGATGCCGGATTCCGACTGTGTGAAGTTCGAGCATCACTTCGAGGAATGCTCGCCCTGCCTGGAGAAGTACGGTCTGGAGCGGGCGGTGAAGAAGCTGGTGAAGCGCTGCTGCGGGCAGGACGACGTACCGGGCGACCTGCGCTCCAAGGTCATGGGGCGGATCGACCTGATCCGCTCCGGCCAGGCCGTGCCCGACCAGGACGTCACGGCCTCGTCGGCCACTCCGCGGGAGTCCTGACACCCCGCCTTCCCCCGGCACCCCCATGTCACTCGTACGTGCTAATCCGCGGGTTATCGACCCGTGGAGCCCCCTCTCACCGTCCTAGGCTCCGGATCCTGGCAGGCGGCAGATCGAGTGCGGCGGGCGCGGGCGGGGAGGGGCTATGGAGGGGTTACCGGGGCGGGCCCGCGCGTACGTCGCCGTCGTCGCCCTGTCGGCCGTTCTCTGCCTGCTCCCGCTGTCGGGCGCCCTGCCGTCGTCGCCGGGCGTCGCGGTCCCCTGGTGGGAGGTGGCCCTGCCGGCCGCGCTGTACGCCGGCTGCGAGCGCCTGGCCGGTTCGCGTCCGGTCGCCGCCCCGCACCCGGGCGGAACCTTCCACCCCGTTCTGCTCGCCGGGGCGTTCCTGCTGCCCCCGTCGGCGGCGGCGCTGGTCGCGGTGCCCGGAGCGCTGCTGCTGTCCGTGGAGCGACGGCCGTACCTGACGCGCAGGCTCTGGCGGGCCGCCCGGCTGGTGCTCGCCGTGTGGGCCGCGGGCCGGGTCCACCTGGCGGCCGGGGGCCGGGACGCGGTCGCGGACTGCGACGTACCGGGCGCGCTCGTGACGGCCGGGGCCGCGACGACGGCGTTCTGCCTGGTGCTCACCCTGCTGGACGGCGGCATCCTGGCGCTGACGTCCGGCGCGCTCCCGCGCGCGGGACGCACGGCACCGGGCGCCTGGTGCCGGCTGTTCCTGCGGTCCCTGGCACCGCTCACCGTGCACGGCCTGGCCGGCCTCATGATGGCGCTGCTGTGGCGCAGCCCCTACGGCCCCGTGGCCGCGCTGCTCGTGCTGCTGCCGATGGGCGTCTCGTGGTGGGCGTTCGGCCAGTACCACCGTGAACGGGCCGCCCACCAGGCGACGATCCGCGCGCTCGTCCAGGCCGTCGACATCAAGGACGGCTACACGCGCGGGCACAGCGAGCGCGTCGGACGGGCGTCCATGATGATCGCGCGGGAACTCGGCATGGACGACGAGCGGGTCGAGGTGCTGCGGTTCGCGGGCATCCTGCACGACGTCGGCAAACTCGGCGTGCCCACCCGGCTGCTCACCAAGAACGGTCCGCTGACCCCCGAGGAACGCCGGGTGATCGAACTGCACCCCGAGTACGGGCACGAGATGGTGCGGGGCATCTCCTTCCTCGGTGAGGCCCGCGCGGCGGTCCTCCACCACCACGAGCGGCTGGACGGCACCGGATACCCCTACGGACTGGCGGGCGGTCAGATCCCCGAGTCCGCGCGGGTGGTCGCGGTCGCCGACGCCTTCGACGCGATGACCTCCACCCGCTCCTACAGCAGGGCGCGGCCCGTGCCCGTGGCCCTGGAGGAGCTCCGGCGGTGCGCGGGAACCCACTTCGACCCGAGGATGGTGGGCGCGCTGGTACGGGCGATCGGCCGGGCCGGGTGGCATCCGGCGGTGACCGCCGACGACGCCCGGTCCACCGCCGTCCCCGAGCCCGCCGCACCGGTCGGCGACCGGCCCGGGGCGCGCCGATGAGGCACCGGCTCCACACCGTCGTGCACCTGTGCGCCGCCGCCCTCGCCGCCGGTTCCCTGGGCACCACCCTCTACCAGGGGGTCGAGGACCGCCGTACGGCTCTCGCCTTCGGCGTGCTCATCACCGTCGGCGAACTCACCCGGCGCAACGGGACACGGATCAGGGAGGCCGCCCCGCTCGCCGCCGCCGGCGCGCTGTCGTACGCGCTGCTCGGCGAGACCGCGGGCCGGCCGACCCACCACGGCGCCGCCCAGGTCGTCACCGTCGTGCTCGCCGCCTCCCTGCTCGGCAGCGTGCCGCACGTCGGGCGTGGCGACGGGCCCACCCTCGACGCGCCCGCCCGCCGGGTGCTGACGGTCGGCTTCGTCGCCGTGTGCTTCCAGCCCCTGTACAACCGGGGCACCTTCGACGACTGGGGCGGGCCGGCGCACGCGCTGCTGCTGCTCGCCCTGCTCTCCCTCACCGCGCTGTGCGACGCCGTGCTCGCCGCCGTGCCGGCCCGTTCCCGCACCGGACGGCCCTTCCTGCCGGCCCTGCGCGACGAGCTGCGGGCCGTGCCCGGCATCGGGGCCGCCGTCGTCGCCACGGGCGCGGTGATGGCGCTCGGGGTCGCGGTCGTGGGGCTGTGGGCGCTGCCGGTCTTCTCCGTGCCCCTGCTGCTCGCGCAGCTGTCCTACCGGCGCTACGCCGCCGTGCGGGCCACCTACCGGCAGACCATCGCCTCCCTCGCGCGGGCCACCGAGATCGCCGGGTACACGCCGGCCGGGCACGCGCGCCGGGTCGCCGCGCTCAGCCAGGCGGTGGGCCGGGACCTCGGGCTGACCGAGCCCGAGCTGACCGTGCTGGAGTACGCGGCCCTGATGCACGACATCGGCCAGCTCAGCCTCGTCGACCCGGTCCCCGCGGGTGCCACCGCCGCCCTGCCGGCCGCCGAGCAGCGGCGGATCGCACTGCTCGGCGGCGCCGTGGTGCGCCAGACCGGGGTGGACCCCCGGGTGGCCGGGATCGTGGAACGGCAGGCCGATCCGCACCGGGAGCAGCCGCTCGCCGCGCGGATCGTCCGGGTGGTCAACGCGTACGAGGAGAAGTCCCGGGCAGGAGGACCCGGCGGGCCGCTGACCGCGCTCGAGGAACTGCGGCTGGGTACCGCCGGGGAGTACGCGCCCGAGGTCGTCGAAGCACTGGCCCGGGTACTGGCACGGAACGCGGGGGCGTGTGAATGCGGGGACCGGGCGTGGTGAGAGCTGCGAATGCGACTGTCTGACCCCTGCCGAGGCTGGGTAACCCATGGGTAATGAGCGCCTCTCCGGCCGTACGTGGTTGGATGCGAAGGAGAGGGTGTCCGGGGGCGCGGACAGGTACAGCCGGCCCAGCGAACGGAACTGGCAGGCGGGAATCGTGAGGATCTTCGGCAAGGGACGGCACCGGCCCTCCGCCTCCTGGCGGCAGGCCACGGACCGCGCGTTCACGCTCATAGGCGATGGCCGGTACGAGGACGCGGGTGCGCTGCTGACACGTGCCGCCGATCTGGAGCCGTGGTTGTCGGAGTCCTGGTTCAACCTCGCCCTGCTGCACAAGTTCCGGCACGACTGGGAGCAGGCGCGCGCGGCCGGGCTGCGTGCCGTGGCGCTGCTCGACCGCGACGCCGGGGCTCCCGACTGGTGGAACGTCGGCATCGCCGCCACCGCCCTGCAGGACTGGCCGTTGGCCCGGCGGGCCTGGCAGGCCTACGGGCTCAAGGTGCCGGGCCCGCCCACCGACTCCGGTGAGCCGCTGGGCATGGACCTGGGCAGCGCCGCCGTACGGCTGTCCCCGGAGGGGGAGGCGGAAGTGGTGTGGGGGCGGCGCCTCGACCCCGCACGGATCGAGGTGCTGTCCATTCCGCTGCCGTCCTCCGGGCGGCGCTGGGGCGAGGTCGTCCTGCACGACGGCGTGCCGCACGGCGAGCGGAGCACCGCCGCCGGGCACACCTACCCGGTGTTCGACGAGATCGAGTTGTGGGCGCCCTCGCCTGTCCCGACCTGGGTGGTCCTGCTGGAGGCCGCGTCCGAGGCGGACCGGGACGCGCTGGAGCAGCTGGCCTCCGACGCCGGGTTCGCCGCCGAGGACTGGTCCTCGTCCGTACGGCTGCTGTGCCGGATGTGCTCGGAGTCCCGGATGCCGTCCGACGAGGGCGAGGGCGAGCACCTCGACCCGCACGACCACAGTGAGCCCGGCCACCCGGGGCCGCTCGGCCACCGGACCGACGGGCAGTTGTGGGTGCCGGAGCGGGAGTGCGGGGTGGCTGCGCCGGCTTCGTTGGTGAAGGGGCTGCTGGACGGCTGGGTCGCGGACAGTCCGGACTCCAGGGACTGGCGGGATCTGGAAGAGGTCTGCTGAGGCCGTCGGCCGGCTGCGGGTCCGTCGTGGTCGCCGGCGCCCTCGCGGCGGAGCCGCGCACTGGTACGGTTCCGCGCCCCCGAGGACGCGGTCCCCGTACCCTGTATCAGGATCACACCCCTTGTTTTTCCAGGAAGGCACACCTCGGTCATGGCTCAGCAGGACACCGATCAGCAGCACGCGGGCGTGCTCCCCGTCGACGACGAGGGGTACGTCATCGACACGGAGGACTGCGAGGCGCGCGAGACGTCCTGGCGGGAGCGCGGCACCTCGCGTCCCATCACCGTGGTCGGCAACCCGGTGCTGCACAAGGAGTGCAAGGACGTCACGGACTTCGGCGAGGAACTCCAGCAGCTGGTCGCCGACATGTTCGCCAGCCAGCGCACCGCCGAGGGCGTGGGCCTGGCCGCCAACCAGATCGGTGTCGATCTGAAGGTCTTCGTCTACGACTGCCCGGACGACGAGGGCGTGCGGCACGTCGGTGCGATCTGCAACCCCGAGCTGGTCGAACTGCCCGCCGAGAGGCGCCGGCTGGACGACAGCAACGAGGGCTGTCTGTCGGTGCCCACCGCCTATGCGCAGCTGGCCCGCCCCGACTACGCCGAAGTGACCGGGCAGGACGAGAAGGGCAACCCGGTCCGGGTGCGCGGCACCGGCTACTTCGCGCGGTGTTTGCAGCACGAGACCGACCACCTCTACGGCTACCTCTACATCGACCGGCTGTCCAAGCGGGAACGCAAGGACGCGCTGCGGCAGATGGCCGAGAACGAGCCGCGTTACCCCGTGGTCGCCAACGACTGACCGGCCGCGAAGGCCCACCCCGCTTCCTCGTGCACGGCGTTCGATCGGACCCCCTCCGGTCGGACGCCGTTCGTGCGTACGCTCCTTGACGTAGGAGAAGGAGTAAATACGTTCACAGCAAGGTCAGTTGTAGTGCTGAATGGTGAGGCGGCGATACGCACGGTGTGCGGCCGGTTTGGGGGCGGCCGCACGCCGACTGGCGGCTGAGAGGGGATTGTTCGTGCATGCCTTGTCACACGGCACCACATCGGCACCGACCACCATCGCAGTTCCACCGGCGCTGTCTCTCCCGGTGATCGAGACGACGTTTTCCCGGCGACTCCACCCGTATTGGCCCAGGCTTCAGGAGACCACCCGGGCCTGGCTGCTCGAAAAGCGGCTCATGCCGGCGGACACGGTGGAGGATCACGCCGACGGTCTGCGCTACACCGACCTTATGGCGGGCTACTACATGGGCGCCCCCGACGAGGTCCTGCAGGCGATAGCGGACTACAGCGCGTGGTTCTTCGTCTGGGACGACCGGCACGACCGCGACATCGTGCACGGACGCCCCGCCGCCTGGCGGCGGCTGAAGGACCGGCTGCACACGGCCCTCGACCGCCCCGGGGCCCACCTGGGTCACGAGGATCCGGTGGTGGCGGGGCTCGCGGACAGCGTGCGGCGGCTGTACACGTTCCTGCCGGGCAGCTGGAACGCCCGGTTCGCCCGGCACTTCCACGCGGTGATCGAGGCGTACGACCGGGAATTCCACAACCGTGCGGAGGGCATCGTCCCCACCGTGGGGGAATACCTGGAACTGCGTCGGCTCACCTTTGCGCACTGGATCTGGACCGATCTCCTGGAACCGAGCGCGGGGAGTGAACTCCCGTACGCGGTACGCAAGAACCCGGCGTTCCGGAAGGCGGCACTGCTCAGTCAGGAGTTCGCCGCCTGGTACAACGACCTTTGTTCCTTGCCGAAGGAAATAGCGGGCAGTGAGGTGCACAATCTCGGAATAAGTCTCATCACCCACGAGGGACTGACACTGGAAGAAGCCGTCAGGGACGTGAGGCGCCGCGTCGAGCAATGCATCGGTGCATTCCTGGACGCCGAACAGGACGCCTTACGTTTCGCCGACGGCCTCGACGACGGCACGGTGGAAGGAAAAGAGATGAGTGCCGCGGTGCGCGCTTGCGTCGGCAACATGCGGAACTGGTTCAGTTCGGTCTACTGGTTCCACCACGAGTCCGGCCGGTACCGGGTCGACAGCTGGGACGACCGGTCCACGCCCCCGTACGTCGACAACGAAGCGGCAGGTGGGAAATGACCGTCGAATCGGTGAGATCCGGAACATCCGCGACGACCGCGCTGCGCGAGCCGCCCGTGGCCGGCGGCGGTGTCCCCGTCCTCGGTCACGGCTGGAAACTGGTGCGCGATCCGCTGGCCTTCATGTGCCGGCTGCGCGACCACGGCGACGTGGTGCGCCTGAAGCTCGGTCCGAAGACGGTGTACGCCGTGACCACCCCCGCCCTCACCGGGGCGCTGGCGCTGAGCCCCGACTACATCATCTCCGGCCCCCTGTGGGAGTCCTTGGAGGACCTGCTCGGGAAGGAGGGCGTGGCCACCGCCAACGGCCCGCTGCACCGGCGCCAGCGACGCACCATCCAGCCCGCCTTCCGGCTCGGCGCCATACCCGGCTACGGCCCGGTCATGGAGGAGGAGGTGCACGCCCTGACCGAGCGGTGGGTCCCCGGGCGGACCCTGGACTGCACCGCCGAGTCCTACCGGGTCGCGGTGCGCGTCGCGGCCCGCTGCCTGTTGCGCAGCAGGTTCATGGACGAGCGGGCCGAGCGCCTGTGCGCCGCCCTCGCCACCGTCTTCCGCGGGATGTACCAGCGGATGGTGGTGCCGCTCGGACCGCTCTACAAGCTGCCGATCCCGGCCCATCGCGAATTCAACCGGGCGCTGGCCGATCTGCACCTCCTCGTCGACGAGATCGTGGCCGAGCGCCGCGCATCCGGTCAAAAGCCGGACGATTTGCTGACGACTTTGCTGGAGGCGAAGGACGACAATGGCGACCCCATCGGGGAACAGGAGATCCACGACCAGGTGGTCGCGATACTCACCCCCGGAGGCGAGACGATCTCGTCCACGATCATGTCGCTGCTCTACATGCTCGCCGTGCACCCGGAACACGGGGACAAGGTGCGCGACGAAGTAGAAGCCGTGACGGGTGGGCGCCCTGTGGCATTACGGGACGTCCACCGGCTGTCGCACACCAACAATGTCGTCGTCGAGGCAATGCGTCTGCGTCCCGCCGTCTGGATCCTGACCCGCCGGGCGGTGACCGAAACGGAACTCGGCGGCTATCGCATTCCGGCCGGGGCGGACATCATCTACAGCCCGTACGCGATCCAGCGCGATCCCGCGTCGTACGAGCGTCACCTGGAGTTCGATCCCGACCGGTGGCTCCCGGAACGCTCCCAGAGCATTCCGAAATATGCCATGCGTCCTTTCGGCGTGGGCAATCGCAAGTGCCCGGGTGACCACTTCTCGATGGCCCTGCTGACGCTGATCACGGCGTCCCTGGCCCACCGGTACCGCTTCGAGCGGGTGGCCGAGTCCGACGACGACCCGCGCATCGGCATCACGCTGCATCCGAACCGGCTGCTGCTCAGGCCGGTCACACGGTGAGACCCGCCCGCCGGCGGGCGTTCGGGCGGCCTCCGGGCCGCAGGACGTCCGCCGGCGGGCGTGGTTGCGAACCGGTGGGCACGGCGATGAGGTCCGCCGCCGGACGCCCGCGACCGGGTTCCACCCGGAGGGTGAAGCCCGTGCCGCGGCGCAGCACGGGTCCGCCGGCCGGGCCGACGGCGGGGTCTCAGAAGTCCTCGTCCAGGTCGACCGTGCCCTCCACGGCGACCTGGTACGCGGACGGGCGCCGCTCGAAGAAGTTCGTCAGCTCCTGGACGCCCTGGAGCTCCATGAAGGAGAACGGGTTCTCCGAGCCGTACACCGGAGCGAAGCCCAGCCGGACGAGGCGCTGGTCGGCGACGCACTCCAGGTACTGCCGCATCGACTCGGTGTTCATGCCCGGCAGCCCGTCCCCGCACAGGTCACGCGCGAACTGCAGCTCCGCCTCGACCGCCTCGCGCAGCATGTCGGTGACCTGCCGCTCCAGCTGCCCGTCGAACAGCTCCGGCTCCTCCTTGCGCACGGTGTCGACCACGTCGAAGGCGAAGGACATGTGCATCGTCTCGTCGCGGAACACCCAGTTGGTGCCGGTCGCCAGGCCGTGCAGCAGGCCCCGGCTGCGGAACCAGTACACGTAGGCGAAGGCACCGTAGAAGAACAGGCCCTCGATGCACGCGGCGAAGCAGATCAGGTTCAGCAGGAAGCGGCGGCGGTCGGCCCGGGTCGCGAGCCGGTCGAGCTTCTCCACCGAGTCCATCCACCGGAAGCAGAACTCGGCCTTCTCCCGGATGGACGGGATGTTCTCCACGGCCGCGAAGGCCGCCGTCCGGTCCTCCGGGTCGGGCAGGTAGGTGTCCAGCAGGGTCAGATAGAACTGGACGTGCACCGCCTCCTCGAAGAGCTGTCGCGACAGGTACAGCCGCGCCTCGGGGGAGTTGATGTGCTTGTAGAGGGTGAGCACCAGGTTGTTCGCCACGATGGAGTCGCCGGTGGCGAAGAAGGCCACGAGCCGGCCGATGAGGTGCTGTTCGGCGGGGCTCAGCCTGGCGAGGTCGGCCACGTCGGAGTGGAGATCGACCTCCTCCACGGTCCAGGTGTTCTTGATGGCGTCCCGGTAGCGGTCGTAGAAGTCGGGGTAGCGCATGGGGCGCAGCGTCAGTTCGAAGCCCGGGTCGAGCAGGTTCTTCGTCGTCATCACAGTCGGCGCGGAGCGCCGTCCTCCAGGGGTGGTGGTCGGGCGGCGGGTGGGCATTACTGGCAGGCCTCGCAGGACTCGGGGTTTTCCAGGGAGCAGGCGACGGCCTCGGGGTCGGCCGCCCGCGGAACGGGGACGGACGCGCGCGCCGCTCGGGCGATCCGGGTCGCCGGGCGGGAACGGAGGTAGTAGGTGGTCTTGAGGCCCTGCTTCCAGGCGTAGGCGTACATCGAGGAGAGCTTGCCGATGGTCGGCGTCTCCAGGAACAGGTTCAGCGACTGCGCCTGGTCCAGGAACGGGGTGCGGGCGGCCGCCATGTCGATCAGGGAGCGCTGCGGGATCTCCCATGCCGTGCGGTACAGCCGGCGCACCTCCTCGGGGATCCACGTGAAGTCCTGCACCGAGCCGCCCGCCTCGCGCAGCGCCTCACGGGTGCGCGCGTCCCACACGCCGAGCCGCTTCAGGTCGTCGACCAGGTAGGAGTTGACCTGGAGGAACTCCCCGGACAGCGTCTCGCGCTTGAACAGGTTGGACACCTGTGGCTCGATGCACTCGTACGCCCCCGCGATCGACGCGATGGTGGCGGTGGGCGCGATCGCCAGGAGCAGCGAGTTGCGCATCCCGACCGAGGCGATCCGCGTCCGCAGTGCCGCCCAGCGCTCCGGCCAGGCCGGGTCCGTGCCGTAGTGGTCCGGGTGCAGCACGCCCCGGGCGGTGCGGGTCTTCTCCCAGGCGGGCAGCGGGCCGTCCCGCTCGGCGAGGTCGGCGGAGGCCTCGTAGGCGGCGAGCATGATCCGCTCGGCGATCCTGGTGGACAGGTCCTTCGCCTCGGGCGAGCCGAAGGGCAGGCGCAGCTTGAAGAAGACGTCCTGGAGGCCCATCGCGCCCAGGCCCACCGGCCGCCAGCGGGCGTTGGAGCGGCCCGCCTGCTCGGTCGGGTAGAAGTTGATGTCCACCACCCGGTCGAGGAAGGTGACGGCCGTGCGTACGGTGCTGTCCAGCCGCTCCCAGTCGAGGTCGCCGGCGGCCGGGTCGACGAACGCGCCGAGGTTGACCGACCCCAGGTTGCAGACCGCCGTCTCCCCGTCGTCGGTGACCTCCAGGATCTCCGTGCAGAGGTTGGAGGAGTGGATGACTTGCCCCGGCTCGGCGGTCTGGTTGGCGGTGCGGTTGGCGGTGTCCTTGAAGGTCATCCAGCCGTTGCCGGTCTGGGCGAGGGTGCGCATCATGCGGCCGTACAGCTCGCGGGCCGGGAGCGTCTTCCGCGCCAGGCCCGCGGCCTCGGCGGCCCGGTACGCCGCGTCGAACTCCTCGCCCCACAGGTCGACCAGCTCGGGCACGTCCGCCGGGGAGAACAGCGACCAGGGCGCGTCCGCGTCGACCCGGCGCATGAACTCGTCCGGCACCCAGTGCGCGAGGTTCAGGTTGTGCGTACGGCGGGCGTCCTCACCGGTGTTGTCGCGCAGCTCCAGGAACTCCTCGATGTCGGAGTGCCAGGTCTCCAGGTAGACCGCCGCCGCGCCCTTGCGCCGCCCGCCCTGGTTGACCGCGGCGACCGAGGCGTCCAGCGTCTTCAGGAACGGGACGATGCCGTTGGAGTGCCCGTTGGTGCCGCGGATCAGCGAACCCCGGGAGCGGATGCGGGAGTAGGCCAGGCCGATGCCCCCCGCGTGCTTGGAGAGGCGGGCCACCTGGTGGTAGCGGTCGTAGATGGAGTCCAACTCGTCCTTGGGGGAGTCGAGCAGGTAGCAGGACGACATCTGCGGGTGCCGCGTACCGGAGTTGAACAGCGTGGGGGAGGAGGGCAGGTAGTCCAGGCGGCTCATCAGCCGGTAGAGCGAGGCGACCTCGTCCACCGAGCGCGCGGTGTCGTCCTCGGCGAGACCGGCGGCGACGCGCAGCAGGAAGTGCTGGGGCGTCTCGAGGACCTTGCGGGTGACCGGGTGGCGCAGCAGGTAGCGGCTGTGCAGGGTGCGCAGGCCGAAGTAGCCGAAGCGGTCGTCGGCCCGGGTGTCGATCAGTGCGTCGAGGCGGTCCGCGTGCAGCCGGACGAACTCGGCGGTCCGGTCGGCGATCAGCCCCTCGCGGTGCCCGGTCGCGACGGACCCGGTGAACGACGTGACGCCCTGCGAGGCGGCCTCGGCGCGGATGCCGACGGTCAGCAGGCGGGCCGCGAGCCGGGAGTAGACCGGGTCCTCGGAGATGAGCCCGGCCGCCGCCTCGGTGGCCAGCTCCCGCAGCTCCGCCTCGTCGGCTCCGGCGGACCGGCCGCGCAGCGCGGCGGCGGCGACCCGGCCGGGGTCGGCGTCGGGCAGGTCGGCGGTCAGCCCGGTCAGGGTCCGCAGCAGCGCGGCACCGGGGCCGTCGCCCCCTCGGTCACGTCGATGGCTGAAGCCGGATCGGCTGGCGCGATGGTCACGTGTGGCTCTCCCTCGCTCGGCACGGGGCCTCACGGGGGCGGGCGGCAGCACACGAGCGCACGCGGCGTCGCGTCCACCGGCCCATCCCACGAGGCCCGGACGTCCATGCACCCGGACCGGACGGCCGGGCGCACTGTCGGCAGGTCCTCGGACTGACGTCCATGCGTACGCGAAGGCGCGCGGGCATGGGTACACCGTTGCGGGACAGTTCCGGATTCGCACCGGATTCCCCTGCGGCGACAGCGAGCATGAGCATACATCTTGTGTCGGGTGCCGCCCGCAATCCCATATGTTGTGTCGCGCTGCTCTCGGAGCGTCAACTCGTAGGTGGGGAGAGTGAGGTCGCACAGCTCCGGCGGAGGGTTCCGGTCGTGCTCGGGGGCGCGGGTGGGACCCGCCGCTCGTGGACGCGGTGGACGCGGTGGACGGAGCGCACGGCGCGCCGGGCCCGGATGTGCCGGCCGTCGGACCGCCGCCGGGCACGAAGGCCACCCGCCCGGCACCGGCCCGTTCTCCGCGGCGACCGGCACCTCGGCCGCGCGCCTCGCCACGTCCCTGAGCTCGCCGGGGCAGGCGTCGCTCTTCCCGAAGCCGAGCGGCCCGTCCAGCGGACGGGCCCTGTGCGGCGATGTCCACGGGGGCCGCCGGACGGGTACGGCGACGGGCCGCCGGATGTCTCCGACGGCCCGTCGCCCGAGGTCCGCGGCGTCAGTGCGAGCTGCCCGCCGTGGCCGGCGGGAGCTCCACCCGGACGCCGGGGTCACCCGCGTCCGCCGTGTAGTCCTGCGGCTTGGTCTCGTCGACGCCCTCGGGCGCCTTGACTGCCCTCATGACGAAGGTCAGGGCCACCGTCACCAGGACGTTGATCACGAAGGCGGTGAGACCGATGTAGCCGATCTCGCCGATGCCCGGGATCTCCTCCGACGAGCCGCCGAAGTGCTTCTGCGTCGGCGAGGCCACCCCGTACGCGGCGGCCGTGCCGTAGACCATGCCGACCGCCCAGCCGCCGAGCAGCGCCCAGCGGTGGAACCAGCGGGTGAAGAGACCGCCCACCAGGGCGGGGAAGGTCTGCAGGATCCAGATGCCGCCGAGGAGCTGGAAGTTGATGGCGACCGTCTTGTCCATGGTCAGGACGAAGGCCAGCGCACCCACCTTCACCAGCAGGGAGACGATCTTGGAAACCTTGGTCTCCTGCGCCGGGGTCGCGTCCGGCTTGATGAAGTCCTTGTAGATGTTGCGGGTGAACAGGTTCGCCGCCGCGATGGACATGATCGCCGCCGGCACCAGCGCGCCGATGCCGATCGCCGCGAAGGCCACACCCGCGAACCAGTCCGGGAACATGTCCTCGAACAGCTGCGGGATCGCCAGCTGCCCGTTCTCCACCTTCACCCCGGCCGCGATCGCCATGAAGCCCAGCAGCGCCAGCAGCCCCAGCATCAGGGAGTACAGCGGCAGGATCGTGGTGTTGCGGCGGATCACCTCACGGCTGCGCGAGGACAGCGTCGCGGTGATCGAGTGCGGGTACATGAACAGTGCGAGCGCCGAGCCCAGCGCCAGCGTGGCGTACGTCCACTGGCCCGCCTCACCCGGCACCAGCGCCCCGCGCGGCGCGCCCGTGGCCGGGTTGGTCTGGCTGTACGCCTCGCTCGCCGAGGCGAAGATCTCGTCGAAGCCGCCCAGCTTGATCGGGATGTAGATGATCGCCACCGCGATCACGAGGTAGATCAGCGTGTCCTTGACGAACGCGATCAGCGCGGGGGCCCGCAGCCCCGACGAGTACGTGTACGCCGCCAGCACACCGAACGCGAGCAGCAGCGGCAGGTCCTTGACGAACCAGTTGGTGTCCTCGCCGCCGCCGACGCCCATCACGTCCAGCACGGCCTGGATGCCGACCAGCTGGAGCGCGATGTACGGCATCGTCGCCAGGATCCCGGTGACCGCGACGGCCAGCGACAGCCCCTTCGAGCCGAACCGGCCGCGCACGAAGTCGGACGTCGTCACATAGCCGTGCTTGTGCGACACCGACCACAGCCGGGGCAGGAAGGTGAAGATCAGCGGGTACACCAGGATCGTGTACGGCACCGCGAAGAAGCCGGCCGCGCCCGCCGCGTAGATCGCCGCCGGAACGGCCACGAAGGTGTAGGCGGTGTACAGGTCGCCGCCGAGCAGGAACCAGGTCACCCAGGTGCCGAAGGACCGCCCGCCCAGACCCCACTCGTCGAGGCTGTGCTCGTTCGCGGCCCTGCGCCAGCGCGCGGCCAGGAAGCCCATGACCGTGACGAGCACGAAGAAGAAGATGAAGACGGCGAGTGCCACGCCGTTCACGCCCTCGTTCACCGCGACGCACCGCCCTTCGAGGCCGAGCGGCCGCGCTGGTCACGCTGCCACAGCTTGTACGCGACCATCGTGAGCGCGGTGGAGATCAGCACCCAGAGCATCTGGTACCAGTAGAAGAACGGGATGCCGATGACGACGGGGTCGGTCTTCGCGTACGAACCGACCCAGAGCATGGCCACGAACGGCGCGACGAGACAGAGGGCGATGACGACGCGCACGGGCGTCACCACCGGGCCTCCTGTGGATTCTGGGGCTTGTGACATCAGACGGCTCCCGTCCCCTTACTGATCACCGACGGTAATGCGCAGGAAATCTAGGTCAGGGACGGCGCCGGTGGTAACCCCTCGTCCGCATGGCGGTATCCAGACGCCGCCCAACCGAGAGGAAACAGCAATGAAGACCCCGTCCGCCGCCCGCTTTGCCGGGATGTGTGAACGCGGTCCGGTTGCCGGGACGTGCGAACGCGGTCCGGGGCCGGCTCAGTCCCGGGGGCGCTTGAGCCGCGCGACGAACTTGTACCGGTCGCCCCGGTACACCGAGCGCACCCACTCCACCGGCTGTCCGTCCCGGTCCAGCGAGTGCCGGGAGAGCATCAGCATCGGCAGTCCGACGTCGGTGCCGAGCAGACCGGCCTCGCGCGGGGTGGCCAGGGACGTCTCGATGGTCTCCTCCGCCTCCGCGAGGTGGACGTCGTACACCTCGGCGAGGGCGGTGTAGAGGGAGGTGTACTTCGCCAGGCTGCGGCGCAGCGCCGGGAAGCGCTTCGCGCTCAGATGGGTCGTCTCGATGGCCATCGGCTCGCCGTTGGCCATGCGCAGCCGCTCGATGCGCAGCACCCGTCCGCCGGGTGCGATGTCGAGCAGCACGGCGAGCCGGTCGTCGGCGGTGATGTAGCCGAGGTCCAGCAGCTGCGAGGTGGGTTCCAGGCCCTGGGCGCGCATGTCCTCGGTGTACGAGGTGAGCTGCAGCGCCTGGGAGACCTTGGGCTTGGCGACGAAGGTGCCCTTGCCCTGGATGCGCTCCAGGCGCCCTTCGACCACCAGCTCCTGGAGTGCCTGGCGCACGGTGGTGCGCGAGGTGTCGAACTCCGCCGCCAGCGTGCGCTCGGGCGGCACCGGCGTGCCGGGCGGCGCCGTCTCGGTCATGTCGAGCAGATGCTTCTTCAGCCGGTAGTACTTGGGCACACGCGCCGTACGGACCGTGGTCCCACCCTCGTTCTCCGCACTGCTGACGTCGGTGCTCATGCTCTGCCTTCCCGGCTCCGAGTGCCGAAACGGCCGACATCCGCATCGGCCACGGCTGACATCGTGGCACGGCCCGCCGCGGGGGTGCGCCCCGCACGCTCCGTGATCTCCTCTGTATACCTTTGCGACAAGGGCTGGTCTAGTCCACGGCCCCGGCTCAGATGCCCTGCCACCCCGGCTTGTTCGCGTAGGTGTGCCGGAAGTAGTCGGCGAGCTTCAGCTTGGAGGCGGCCGCCTCGTCGACGACCACCGTGGCGTGCGGGTGCAGCTGGAGCGCGGACGCCGGGCAGACCGCCGCCACCGGTCCCTCGACGGTCGCGGCGACCGCGTCGGCCTTGCCCTCGCCGGTGGCCAGCAGCACCAGGTGACGGGCCTCCAGGATGGTGCCGATGCCCTGGGTGATGACGTGGTGCGGGACCTGGCCGATGTCGCCGCCGAAGAAGCGCGCGTTGTCCACCCGGGTCTGCTCGGTCAGCGTCTTGATGCGGGTGCGCGAGGCGAGGGAGGAACACGGTTCGTTGAACCCGATGTGCCCGTCCGTGCCGATCCCGAGCAGCTGGAGGTCCACGCCGCCGGCCTCGGCCAGCCGCCTGTCGTACGCCTCGCACGCGCCCTGCACGTCCTCGGCGGTGCCGTCGGGGCCCATGAAGGCGTCCATCCCGATCCCGAGCGGCTCCAGCACCTCGCGCCGCAGCACCGAGCGGTAGGACTCGGGATGTTCGGCGGGCAGCCCGACGTACTCGTCGAGCTGGGCGATCCGCGCCCGCGAGGCGTCCACGGCGCGGGAGCGCACCTTGGCCGCCAGCGCCTCGTAGACGGGCAGCGGCGTCGAGCCGGTGGCCACCCCCAGCAGGGCGTCGGGTGTGCGCCGCAGCAGCTGTGCCATGGCCTCGGCGATGAGCTCGCCGCCCGCTTTGGCGTCCGCAACGATGACAACTTCCACGGTGGGCCTGCCGATCTTCAGGAGGACTCGACTGGGACTGGACCCGGGAGGGCGGGACCATGTGGTTTAGACCAATCTCAATCTAGCAGAGCGGCCACCTCCCTCCCAGGCGTCCCGGGCGTCCCGGACGGACGAACGGCCCCGGCCGGCACGGGCCGCGGTGGGCGCGGACGGGGCGGCGGGCGGCACCGGGATCACCCCGTCCGGATGACCATGGCCGCCGGGCCCCGCGGGGAACGCCCGCGGGTTAGGCTCTTCGCCGGACGTCTCCGCGTCCGGGCGCGCACGGGGACCCGACGGAAAAGAACAGCGCCTCGCGCATTTACACGGGCAGTGGTCTAGTCCACAATTGCGTAGCAGGACACAGAAACCTGCCTTCCCCGCACAGGAAGGCGGACCGAGGTTCCGGAGCTCTCTGCCCTGACTGCCCGGTTCCTCGTCCCGGCCGACCGGGGCCGCACACCCCACGGCCGGCAGTGCTCCGGGCTGCGGTGCCGGGAGGGTTGAGGGTCCCTCTCAGGCGCCGCGGCCCGCGGGTGTCCTCCGGGACGGCGCCGGCCCCCGGGTACGCTCGCTGACGTGCCCTCCATGAACGAACTCGTACGCCAGCACACCGCCCTCGGCGACACCGACCTCGAGTGGCTCCACCTGCTGGTCTCGGAGTGGCAACTGCTCTCCGACCTCTCCTTCGCCGACCTGGTCCTGTGGGTCCCCACCCGCGACGGCACCCGCTACGTCTCCGTCGCCCAGATGCGGCCCAACACCGGCCCCACCTCCTACCAGGACGACATGGTCGGCCACCTCGTCCCGCGCGGACGCCGGCCCATGCTGGACGCGGCCCTGGACGAGGGCCGCATCGTGCGCGAGGGCGACCCGGAGTGGCGCGAGGAGGTTCCCGTACGGGTCGAGTCCATCCCCGTACGGCGCGAGGGGCGGGTGCTCGGCGTCATCGCGCGCAACACCAACCTCCTGACCGTGCGCACCCCGAGCCGGCTGGAGCTCACCTACCTCCAGAGCGCCTCCGACCTGGCCCAGATGATCGCGGCCGGTTCCTTCCCGTTCGCGAACCAGCAGCTCGAGATGGACGCCTCGCCGCGCGTCGGCGACGGGCTGATCCGGCTCGACGCCGACGGCACCGTCCAGTACGCCTCCCCGAACGCCCTGTCCGCGTACCACCGCATGGGGCTCGCCGCCGACCTGGTGGGCCACCACCTCGGCCGTACCACCGCCGAACTGGCGCCTTCCCGGGGGCCGGTGGACGAGGCGCTGGCCAAGGTCGCCAGCGGCTGGGCGCCGCGCGAGTTCGAGATCGAGGCGCACGACGGGGTGATCCAGTTCCGGGCCATCCCGCTCAAGCCGAAGGGGACGCGCATCGGGTCGCTGGTCCTGCTCCGCGACGTCACCGAACTTCGCCGCCGCGAACGCGAGTTGATCACCAAGGACGCGACCATCCGGGAGATCCACCACCGGGTGAAGAACAACCTCCAGACGGTGGCGGCGCTGCTGCGCCTCCAGGCCCGCCGCATCGGATCCGAGCGCGGCCGTGCGGCGTTGGAGGAGGCCGTGCGACGGGTGGGGTCGATCGCGATCGTGCACGAGACGCTCTCCCAGAACCTGGACGAGCGGGTGGAGTTCGACGAGATCGCCGACCGCGTCCTCGCGATGGTCGCCGAGATCTCCCCGGGCAAGGTCACCGGCCGGCGCACGGGCCGCTTCGGCATACTCGACGCCGAGGTCGCCACCCCGCTGTCGATGGTGCTGACCGAGGTCCTGCAGAACGCCCTGGAGCACGGTTTCCGCGAGGGCGAGACCGGCACCGTCGAGGTGTCCGCGGTCCGCGGCGGCACCACCAGGGAGTCCCGCCTGCTGGTCACCGTGCAGGACGACGGCGTGGGTCTGCCCGGGGGCTTCGACCCGCGCACCGCGGGCAACCTCGGCCTGCAGATCGTACGGACCCTGGTGGAGGGCGAGCTGGGCGGCACCTTCGACATGGTCCCCGCCCCGGGGCGGGGGACCAGGGTGATCCTGGACGTCCCCGTGCAGTCGGACAAGTGAGCCGGGCGGAAGCCGGGACCGGGGAGGGTGGTTCCGGGCACGGCAAAAGGCCCCGGACCGGGTGACGGTCCGGGGCTGATGCTCGTTGCTTCGGGGTCCCCCTGCTCGAGGTCGAGCACTGGGGGGAACCGCGCGCTGCGGCTCGGGGGCGGGGGATGCGTACGCGCTGTCTACGGAGTGATGCCGTCAGGCACACGCGCCGCCAAGCTCAGGCTGTCCAGCAGGGGCGGGGCTGTCAGGCGGAGGCCTGACGGGCCCGGTTGCGGGCGGCGCGGCGCTTCATCGCACGACGCTCGTCCTCGCTGAGACCACCCCAGACGCCGGAGTCCTGACCGGACTCGAGCGCCCACTGCAGGCACTGCTCGATCACCGGGCAGCGACGGCAGACGGCCTTGGCTTCCTCGATCTGCAGCAGCGCGGGACCGGTGTTGCCGATGGGGAAGAAGAGCTCGGGGTCTTCCTCGCGGCAAACGGCGTTGTGACGCCAGTCCATGGCTGCTACCTCTCCTTGGTATTACTTCAGGTGCTTGTGAATGTGAACGCTTTCACGAAACCCTCAACAAGTGAAGGCCCGACCGTCAGGGTCGCTGACGTCGTCCTTGGCTTTGGAGAGGGATTCTGGCGATCTGTGGAGGCTGGTGTTGCGGGCCGTCCCGATCGCCATGTAGAGACTCGCAAACCTCGGCGACGGATACAACCCCTTCCGAAAAGTTTTTTTTGATTCTTCGGTGTCGACTAGGTCACAGCCGTACTTCCATGGGGTGGACCCTGGCCTAAACGTTCGAGTGAAAGGACTTTGGCCCTTTCTGCTCACACAATCACACGCAGTGCACGGCGTACGCCTGTGAACGTCACGCTGGTACGCAGCCCCAGGTGGTCACCGTCCATCTGGAGGGGTAGTGGCACCTTCGAATGCAAGGTGAAGCGGGTCAGATCGTGCCGGGAGACCGCATGCCTGCCACGGGGTCCGCGCTCCGGGGACGAAGTGAGCAACTGGGTGCCATACCGGGCAACCGCGGCGGTGGACAGCCGGCTCAGACCGAAGAGATCGAGACCCGTATCGAACGAGGCCTTAGGTGACGCATAGATCGGGCGATTGCCGAGAAACGTCCATGGCGAGGTGTTCGAGACTATGGAGAGCACCAAATCGGTGACGGGTTCCTCGCCGGGGTGTTCCAGGGTGATCACCCCGCGCCGGCGGTGCGGCTCGCCGAGCAATTGCCGGACGACCTGCCGCATGTACAACGCGTGGGTGGACTTCCTGCCGCGCTCCCGCTGCTGCTCCACCCGGCCGACCACACCGGCGTCGAAGCCCAGCCCCGCGTTGAAGGTGAACCAGCGCTCCGGTACGGCCTCGTCCTCCGAGCCCGGCGTGCCCGAGGTCAGCCCCAGGCCCACGGTGCGCTCCCGGCCCTCGCGCAGCGCGTCCAGCAGGACGCCGGTGGCCTCCACGGGCTGGTTCGGCAGCCCGAGGGCGCGGGCGAAGACGTTGGTGGAGCCGCCGGGGACCACGGCGAGGCCGGGCAGGTGCTCCGGATCGGGTCCCGCGTGCAGCAGACCGTTGACCACCTCGTTGACCGTGCCGTCCCCGCCGAGGGCCACCACCAGGTCGATGTCGTCGCTCTCCGCGGCCTGCCGGCCCAGGTCCCGGGCGTGCCCGCGGTACCCGGTGGTGACCGCCTCGAGTTTCATCTCGCTGGCGAGCGCGTGGATCAGCACATCGCGCGTGCGCGCACTCGTGGTGGTTGCCGCCGGATTGACCACGAGAAGTGCACGCATGACGTGCAGGGTACCTACTGAGTGGTACCGGGCCCAGACCGAGGCGGGACGGAGGCGGGGGAGGGGGACGTGAACCTCCGCACGGGGGCGCGTGCGGCGAGGGCTACCCTTCAGGGGTGAGCAGTGAGCAGACCCCCACCACGGCCCCGGACGCCATCGGCCCCCGCCCGCGCCGCCTCACGTACGCGGCGGCGCTGGCCGCCCTGGAGGGACTCGCGCTGGTGGCCGGCGGGGTCTGGATGCTGGTCTACGGTCTCGCGGGCGAACCGGACGACCGCCGGCAGGCCGTCACCGGCGGGGTGACGCTGATCGCGCTGGCGCTGCTGCCGCTGATCGCCGTGCGGGGACTGTTCGCCCTGCGCGGCTGGAGCCGCGGCCCCGCCGTCATCACCCAGATCATGGCGCTGCCGGTCGCCTACAACCTGCTCCGGTCCGACGGTGTGGCCATTCCGGCCGGGATCGTGCTCGCCCTGGTGGCCGTCACCGCGCTCGTCCTGCTGATCAACCCCGAGACGACCCGGGCCCTCGGCATCCGCGGGCCCGGGAACACCGCCGGGTAGCGCTCCGCGAGCCGCGGACTCACTCCTCGACGAGCAGCTTCTCCCGCAGCTGGGCCAGGGTGCGGGCCAGCAGCCGGGAGACGTGCATCTGCGAGATGCCGACCTCCTGCGCGATCTGCGACTGGGTCATGTTCCCGAAGAAGCGCAGCAGCAGGATCCGCTTCTCGCGCGGGGGCAGGTCCTCCAGCAGCGGCTTGAGCGACTCCCGGTACTCCACGCCCTCCAGCGCCTCGTCCTCGGCGCCGAGGGTGTCGGCGACCGCCGGGGACTCGTCGTCGGTGTCGGGGACGTCCAGGGACAGCGTGGAGTACGCGTTGGCGGACTCCAGGCCCTCCAGGACCTCCTCCTCCGAGATGGCCAGCCTCTCGGCCAGCTCGTGCACCGTGGGGGAGCGGCCGTGCAGCTGGGACAGCTCCGCGGTGGCCGTGGTGAGCGCCAGGCGCAGCTCCTGGAGCCGACGCGGCACGCGCACCGCCCAGCCCTTGTCGCGGAAGTGCCGCTTGATCTCGCCGACCACGGTCGGGGTCGCGTACGTCGAGAACTCGACGCCCCGGTCCGGGTCGAAGCGGTCGACCGACTTGATCAGTCCGATGGTGGCGACCTGGGTGAGGTCGTCCAGCGGCTCACCGCGGTTGCGGAAGCGGCGCGCGAGATGCTCGACGAGCGGCAGGTGCATGCGCACCAGGCGGTTGCGCAGTTCCGCGTACTCGGGAGTGCCGTCCTGCAGCGTGCGCAGCTCGAGGAACAGGGCACGCGCCCCGCTTCGGTCCTGCGGGTGGTGGTGCGCGTGCCCGCCCTGGGCACCCGGCGCACCCGGTGTGCGCCGCGCGCCGCCTTCGGCGCCGGGCGCCCGCGGCGCCTCGTCCTCGGCGTGTCGCTCGTGCTCGCTCATCGTCCCGCCCGTCGCCCTTCCCCGAGCGCTCGCCTCGTCCCCCGCCGGCCTCGCCCGCGCGGGAACGCCCCCATGGCCGGGAGCCGCCCCGGCCGGCCCGGCCGGAGGCCTGCTCCGCGTGGCACCGCCGGGCCGCCCGCCGCCCGGGGGGACGGCCTCCGCCGAGTCGTCCTCCGGATGCGGCCGGGCCTGCTCGGGGATGCCGTCGATACCCTCCGGCACGCGCTCGGCCGGCAGCTCCCGTGTGCCGCGTTCTTCGTCCCGCACCGGCCCGTCCTCGTTCCTCACGCCGGCCCGGGTCCCGCGCCGCGCTGTTTGTAGAGGCTGATCGAAACGGTTCTGTCCTCGTCCACGGCGGAGGAGACCTTGCCCGCGAGCGCGGACAGGACGGTCCAGGCGAAGGTGTCCCGCGAGGGGGCGTGCCCGTCCGTGGTGGGCGCCGAGACGGTGACCTCGAGCGAATCGTCGACGAGCCGGAAGACACAGCTGAGCACCGACCCCGGCACGGCCTGCTGCAGCAGGATCGCGCAGGCCTCGTCGACCGCGATGCGCAGGTCCTCGATCTCGTCGAGGGTGAAGTCCAAACGGGCCGCGAGACCGGCCGTGGCCGTACGCAGCACCGACAGGTAGGCACCCGCGGCCGGCAGCCGGACTTCCACGAAGTCCTGGGTCGCGGGCTCGCCTGCGATCTGGGACACCCTCACCTCCAAGGTGGTACAAGCGTTTCAGGGCCGGGTTCGCCCCCGGGTAACGCGCTACGTGGTTCAGCGGTGACGCTATCGCGCTCGCGGCGGTCCTGTCCCCGGGACCCCGGCCCATTGCCGTCACTCATAGTAAAACTATGAACACGCTCCGTGGCTAGGGGTCTGCGGCTGCCAAATGGGAAGAGCGCGCGCCGCATTGACGTACCCAGACGTCAGACGGTCGAACCGTCCGGCACCGGGGTCACGTCCGGTCACACGAGTACGTGGTCGACGAAACACCAGCGCCAGTTCTCGCCGGGCTCGTGGGTCCGCATCACGGGGTGGCCGGTCTCCCTGTGGTGCTCGGTCGCGTGCCGGTGCGGCGAGGAGTCGCAGCACCCGACGTGACCGCAGGTGAGGCAGACGCGCAACTGCACCGGATCGGTGCCGTCCCGCAGGCACTCCGGACATGTCTCACCGAGCGGGACGGGTTCCGGGTGCGGCAGCGCGTCGGCGTGCGTGCACTGTTTCATGATTGCCAGATTACGACGCGCGCGTGGGCGACCGCGCGGAAAAACGGAGGGGCGGCGGACATGGATGTGATGCCACTGCTGTTGTTGGTGGCGGGAAGCGCCGCGGTCGCCGCGGCCGCCCGGCGCACACCCGTGCCGGCACCCCTGCTGCTGGTCGCGGCGGGCCTGGCGGCCGGCTTCCTCCCCGGGGTGCCCACGTACGAGCTCGACCCGCACATCGTCCTGCCGCTGATCCTGCCCCCGCTGCTGCACACGGCGGCCACCGAGAGCTCTTACCTCGACCTGCGCGCGCAACTGCGGCCGGTGGCGCTGCTGTCGGTCGGGTACGTGCTGTTCGCGACCTTCGCCGTGGGCTGGGCCCTGTACCGGATCGTGCCGGGGCTGCCGCTGACCGCGGCGCTGGTGTTCGGCGCGGTGGTGGCCCCGCCGGACGCGGTCGCGGCGACGGCGGTGGCCCGCCGGGTGGGCCTGCCGTCCCGGATCACCACCATCCTCCAGGGCGAGTCGCTCCTGAACGACGCCACCGCGATCACCGCGTTCCGGGTGGCCGTGGTGGCGGCGGTCGGCGAGGGCGCCGGCTGGGCCGAGGGAGTCGGGGACTTCCTGCTCGCGGCGGTCGGCGGGGCGGCGTTCGGCCTGGTACTGATGGTGCCGCTGCACTGGCTGCGCACCCATGTGCGCGAGGCGCTGCTGCAGAACACGCTCTCCCTGCTGATCCCCTTCGTCGCGTACGCCGCGGCCGAGCAGGTGCACGCCTCCGGCGTCATCGCCGTCGTGGTCGTCGCCCTGTTCCTGGGGCACCGCGCGTGGGAGGTCGACTTCGCCACCCGCCTCCAGGAGGAGGCGGTGTGGAGGATGGTCGCGTTCGTGCTGGAATCCGTGGTGTTCGCGCTCATCGGTCTGCAACTGCCCGTCGTCCTCGCGGGCCTGGGCGAGTACGAGGGCGCCGACGCCGCCTGGTACGCGCTCGCCGTCTTCGCGGTGGTCGTCGTGGTGCGGTTCGTCTGGGTGTACCCGGCGACCTGGCTGCCCCCGCTGCTGTCGGCACGGATCCGGGAACGCGAGGGGAAGCCCGGCTGGAAGGCGCCGTTCGTCATCGCGTGGGCCGGGATGCGGGGCGTGGTCTCGCTGGCCATCGCCTTCTCGATCCCGGTCGCCACCGGGGGCGAGGACTTCCCGCAGCGCAACCTGCTGCTCTTCCTGACCTTCACCACCGTCATCGGCACCCTGGTCGTGCAGGGCCTCACGCTGCCCCCGCTGATCCGCGTGCTCGAACTTCCCGGCCGTGACGCGCAGGCCGAGACCCTGGCGGAGGCCAACGCCCAGGCGCAGGCGTCCCGGGCCGCCGAACAGCGCCTCGACGAGCTCCTGTCCGACGAGCGCAACGCCCTGCCGGCACCGCTCGCCGACCGGCTGCGCACCGTCCTGGAGCGCCGCCGCAACGCCGTCTGGGAACGGCTCGGGCAGGTCAACCCGGTCACCGGGGAGTCGGTGGACGACACCTACCGGCGGCTGTCGCGCGAGATGATCAGCGCGGAGCGCGAGATGTTCGTCAGACTCCGCGACGGCCGCCACATCGACGACGAGATGCTGCGGACCCTGCTGCGCCGGCTCGACCTGGAGGAGGCGGCGGCCTACCGGGAGACGGCGTAGGGTCCGCCGCTCACGGGAAGGGACGGCCGGTGATCACGGCGGCCACCGTGCTGCCGCGCGGGAACGCGTCCTCCTCCAGCAGGGCGGCAAGGGCGTAGAGCAACTTGGCGACATAGAGACGCTCCACGGGAATGCCGTGGCGGAGTTCGAAGTCCGCCGCGAACGCCTCGAGTTCCGGCGTGACGCGCGCGTAGCCGCCGAAGTGGAAGCGGTCGTCCAGGCTCCAGTCGCCGCGCGGGCCGCCGAACGCCCCGGTCTGCAGGTCCCGTATCCCGCCGGTCAGGAAGCCGCCCCTGAGCACCGGTATGCCCAGCGCGCGCCCGCCGCCGAGTCCGGCGGCGAGCCCGGCGAGGGTGCCGCCGGTGCCGCAGGCCACCGCCACCACGTCGGCCCGGCCGGCCAGTTCCTCGCCCAGCGCCCGGCAGCCGCGCACGGCGGCGGAGTTGCTGCCGCCCTCGGGCACGACGTACGCGTCCTCGGCGTCCGCCGCGCGCAGGACGGCCGCCAGCGTCTCCGGCTCGCTCTTGCGGCGGTACGTCGGCCGGTCGACGAAGTGCAGCCGCATGCCGTCGGCCGCGCACCGCGCGAGCGAGGGGTTGAGCGGGCGGCCGGCGAGCTCCTGGCCGCGCACCACCCCGACCGTCTCCAGGCCGAGCAGCCGGCCGGCGGCGGCCGTGGCCCGCAGGTGGTTGGAGTAGGCGCCGCCGAAGGTGAGGACGGTCCGCCCGGCCGCCGTCCGCAGATTCGGCACCAGCTTGCGCCACTTGTTGCCGGCCAGCTCGGGGTGGATCAGATCGTCCCGCTTCAGCAGGAGCCGGACACCTCGCCGCGCGAACCGCTCGTCCGCCACCTCCAGCAGGGGCGAGGGCAGCCGCGGGCGCAGGCCCTGGAGGGCGCCGGAGCCGGGGCCGTCGGAACTGGTCACAGGGTCATTGTCACCCGGAGGCGGTGGCAGGCGGGGTGGTGGCGGGCGGGGTGGTGGCGGAGGCGGCGTGCGGCCGGTGCCGCGCACCGCGCCGGCGGACGCCCGGGCGGGGACCGGGGCACCGGAAGGCCGGACGACGGGTTCCGGCGGGCTGCCGCTCTCCGGCGGGTCGGCGCCCGTCGGACCGCACGGTGTGGCGACGGCGCGTCACGTCAGCCGGTCGCGGATCCGGTTCCGCATCGAGGTCATCGTGAACCCGCGCGGGTCCACCTTCCCCGGCTGCCACTCCTTGTGCCCGATCACCGACCGCTCGTTCCACCCGTGGTGGCGGCACACGGCGGCCGCGGCCCGTTCGATGGCCTCCAGCTGCGCCTTCGGCCAGGGATCCTCGCCGTCGCCCAGGTTCTCGCACTCGAAGCCGTAGAAGTGCCGGTTGCCGTCGGTGTTCGCCTCGTTGTCCGCCGGCAGCGCCCGCTCGGCGATCACCGCGCGCAGTACGTCGTCGTCGCCGAGCCCCGCGTGGTTGGCCCGGCCGTAGCCGACGAGGTGGACCCGGCCGTCCTTGGTGATGACGCCGTGGCACAGCGGCCCCGGCAGATCCGCGTAGCCCCTGCGGCAGAGTTCCACCGTCGGGGCGCTTCCCCTGGTCACCGTGTGGTGGATCATGACGCCGTGGACCGGGCCCCAGGGGCCCTTGTGGTTCCGGTTGTGATCACGCCAGTCGCCGACCTCGACGACCGCGAGACCTTCCGCCTTCAGGGCGCGCAGGAACGCGCTCGCGGACATGGGAGGGGCCATGACCGCCCTCCTTCGTGCTGGGCGGCGGCCGCCCGGTGCAACCGCCTGTATCGGTGCCTATACCTGAAAGGGAGGCGTTCAACGAATCGTTCGGGTCCTGTACGAGCCGATCCGGACAATCTCCTTCCGGCAGGGCGCCGTTGGACGGCCGCCCGCGTATGCCCAGCCCTTCCAAGATCCAACCCCGCTCGATCGGGTAATGGCGCCCGCACGCTGCGTGAGGAACGCTTGATCGCGCAGTGCCGTGCCCGGCGTGGCCGGGCGTGGATCACCATTCGGGGAGGGCAATTCTCTATGTCGGCAGGCGAAGACGTCCGTACGGAGCAGACCGGGCAGCAGCAGAGCCTCGGTACGGCAGCCGCGCGGAACCTGGCCACCACGACCAAGTCCGTGCCGCAGATGCAGGAGATCAGCTCACGCTGGCTGCTGCGCATGCTGCCCTGGGTGGATGTGCGGGGCGGCACCTACCGGGTGAACCGGCGGCTGACGTATGCCGTGGGTGACGGCCGGATGGCGTTCGTGAAGACCGGCGACCGGGTCGAGATCGTCCCCGCGGAGCTGGCCGAGCTGCCCGCCCTGCGGTCGTACGAGGACGAGGAGGTGCTGACCGAACTGGCCGCCCGCTGCCGGCAGCGGGAGATCGGGGCCGGCCAGGTGATCGCCTCCCTCGGTGGCCCCGCCGACGAGGTGTACCTGCTGGCGCACGGCAGGGTGGAGCGGGTCGGCACCGGCCCCTACGGCGAGGACGAATCCCTCGGAGTCCTCGCCGACGGCGCCTACTTCGGCGAGCAGGCGCTGCTGGGCGAGGACGCCGTCTGGGAGTACACCGCCCGCACCCTCACGGCCTGCACCGTGCTGGTGCTGCCGCGCGAGGCCGTCGCACAGGTCGCGGAGCGGTCGGACACCCTGCGCGACCACCTCCGCCGGCGGCTCACGGGCACCGGGCAGCGCACCAACAAGTACGGCGAGCGGGAGATCGACCTCGCGGCCGGCCACAGCGGAGAGCCGGACATCCCGCACACCTTCGTCGACTACGAGGCGAGCCCGCGCGAGTACGAACTCAGCGTCGCCCAGACCGTGCTGCGCATCCACACGCGCGTCGCCGACCTCTACAACCAGCCCATGAACCAGACGGAGCAGCAGCTCCGGCTGACTGTCGAGGCACTGAAGGAGCGCCAGGAACACGAACTCGTCAACAACCGCGACTTCGGACTGCTCCACAACTGCGAGTACGACCAGCGGATCCAGCCGCACGACGGCGTGCCGAGCCCCGACGACATGGACGAACTGCTCAGCAGGCGGCGCGGAACCAGGATGCTGCTCGCCCACCCGCGCGCGATCGCCGCGTTCGGCCGCGAGCTCAACAGGCGCGGGCTCGTCCCGGAGACCATCGACATGGGCGGCAACCGCATCCCCACCTGGCGCGGGGTGCCCATCTTCCCGTGCAACAAGATCCCGGTGACCGAGGCCCGTACGACCTCCGTCATCGCCCTGCGCACCGGAGAGGAGGACCAGGGCGTGATCGGTCTGCGGGCCGCCGGCATCCCCGACGAAATCGAGCCGAGTCTTTCCGTGCGGTTCATGGGCATCAACGAACAGGCCGTCATCAAGTACCTGGTCACGGCCTACTACTCCGCCGCGGTCCTGGTACCGGACGCGCTCGGTGTCCTGGAGAACGTCGAGATCGGCCGCTGGCGATGACCGCCCGCGGGCTCCCTCCGTGTCCCCGCCCGTCCGGACGGGTACATCAGGGAGGTACGCGCTCGACGGGTGCGGAAGCGTCGTCCCTCCGCTCCCTCGCCGAGCCGGTCACAGGGGGGAGCCGATGACGGAGTCCATGACGGAGCCGAAGGCCGGGCTCACGGCCGGGTGCGCGACCGGGACCACGGCGGAGCCGGAGCAGCGTCCCGGCGACGGGCACGAGGCGACGCTCCTGCTGGAGCGGGCGCGGGCCGCGGTCGACCCGGTGCTGCGGGCCGCCATCGGCTCGCTGCCCGGCCCGATCCGCCGGATCGCGCTCTACCACTTCGGCTGGGAGCACGCGGACGGCACCCCGGCCGACGGCGGTTCGGGCAAGGCGATACGTCCCGCGCTGGTGCTCGCCGCGGCCTCCTCGCTGGGCGGCCCCACGGCCCGGGCCGCGGCCGTGCGGGCGGCGGCGGCCGTGGAACTGGTCCACAACTTCACGTTGCTGCACGACGACGTGATGGACCGGGACACCACCCGCCGCCACCGGCCCACCGCGTGGACGGTGTTCGGGGCCTCCGAGGCGATCCTCGCCGGGGACGCCCTCCAGGCCCTCGCCCTGCGGCTGCTCGCCGAGGACCGCCATCCGGCGGCCCCGGCCGCGGCGGTCCGGCTCGCCGGCTGTGTGATCGAGCTGTGCGCGGGGCAGCACGCGGACACCACCATGGAGCGGCTCGGCCCCGGCGAGGTCACCCTGGACGAGACGCTCGTCATGGCCGAGTCCAAGACGGGCGCGCTGCTCGGCTGCGCCTGCGCGATCGGTGCGCTGTACGCGCAGGCCGCGGACCCGGACGTGGCGGCTCTGGACGCGTTCGGCCGTGCGGCGGGGCTGGCCTTCCAGCTGATCGACGACGTGATCGGCATATGGGGTGATCCGCTGCGCACCGGCAAGCCGGCCGGTGCGGACCTGGCCGCACGCAAGAAGTCCCTGCCGGTGGTCGCCGCGCTCACCTCCGGCACCCCGGCGGCGGCCGAACTCGCCGCCCTCTACACGGCGCCGCGGCAGAAGGAGGACCTGGAACACCTCGCCCGGACGGTGGAACGGGCCGGCGGGCGCGACTGGGCGCAGACCCAGGCGGCCGACCGGATGGCCCGGGCGGTGCAGGAGGTGGCCCGCGCGGTGCCCGACCCGGAGGCGGCGGGCGGGCTGCTCGCCCTGGCCGAGTTCGTGACACGGCGCAGCACCTGACGGCCCGCCCGCCGTTCCCCCGGACCCGGAACCACCGGCTGCCGTGCGGCTCCTGACCCCGCCGCGGCACCGTGGCTCCGGCCCTGCGGGTCCCGCACTTCCCCACGATGTGCGGGACCCGCTCTCACCCCGGCCGCTCTCCGTCGGGCTCACCGCCCCTACCGCCGAAGCCGTTGTTCCCTTGCCTCCACTACGTATGAAGTACTACAACTGGAGTTGTTCACGCAGAGTGCACGTCCACCGGAAGAGGCCGTTGTGCGCAAGCTGACCTACTTCGTCGCCTGCTCCATCGACGGCTTCATCGCAGACCCCGAGGGCGACGCGTCGGTCATGTTCTCCTACGTCGACGAGGAGTTCCTCGGGTTCCTGACCGCGGAGTACCCGGAGACCATCGCGACCCACGGCCGTCGGCAGCTCGACATCGACGATCTGCCGAACAGGCGGTTCGACACGATCGTCCAGGGCCGGGGCAGCTACGACGTGGCCCTGCGGGAGGGCATCACCAGCCCCTACGCCCACCTGCGCCAGTACGTCGCCTCCCGCACGCTCGAGTCGCCCGATCCGAACGTCGAGATCATCGCGGACGACCTGGCCGGCCGGGTGCGCGCGCTGAAGGCGGAGGACAGCGCGTTCGACATCTACCTGTGCGGCGGGGCCGAGCTCGCCGGCGAGCTGGTCGAGGAGATCGACGAGCTGGTCATCAAGACGTACCCGATGGTGCAGGGCGCCGGCATGCCGATGTTCGCCTCCGGCTTCTCGGTCACGCGGTTCACGCTGGGGCCGGTGCGCGTGTTCGGCAACGGCGCCGTGGTGCGGACGTACGGCAGGGAGCGCTGAGCCGCCACGGCGCCGAGCTCCTCGTGCCGGGCCCGGGCCGCCCCGATGCCCGCACGGGCGGGGTCCACACGGGCGGAGACCGGACGTTCCTCGTTCAGCCGCCGCAGCGGGACGCGAGCGGGCGGCCCGGCCACACGGAACTCCGGCGGTGAGCCGGGAGCGGCGTTCCGGCCGGCCGACAGCTCACCTCGGAAGGCGCCCCGGCGCCGTAAGCGGACGGCGGGACATCGAGGCACACCCGGCCCGGACGGCTGCCGCGCACGACGGGCGGCCCCGGACCGACTCGGGGTGCCGGCCGGTCGAGGAGGGCGTACGCCCGGCGGACGCTCACCGGCGGGGGCGCTCGACGAAGCGCAGCATGTTCCCCGCGGGGTCGCGGAACGCGCAGTCGCGCATGCCGTACGGCTGGTCCAGCGGCTCCTGGAGCACGTCCGCACCGGCGGCCCGGACGCGTTCGAAGAGGGCGTCGCAGTCGGCGGTGGTGAAGTTGACCCCGCGCAGCATGCCCTTGGCCAGCAGCTCGGCCATCGCCTGCTTGTCGCCGGGGGAGGAGTCCGGGTTCGCCGCGGGCGGTTCCAGCACGATCTCCACGTCCTGCTCCGGCGAGGCGACCGTCACCCAGCGCATCCCCTCGAACTCCACGTCGTTGCGGACCGTGAGACCGAGCACGTCGCGGTAGAAGGCCAGTGCCTTGTCGTGGTCGTCGACGGAGATGAAGCACTGGGCGAGCCGCACGTCGTTTCCTGTGTCCATGCGCCCACGCTAGTGCCGCGTCGGCGGGGGTCCGCCCGGATCGGCCCGGGACCGGCCCCGCACCGGGCGGGTGTACATCCGCGCCGCACACGGCGGGATCACCGCGCTCGCCTCGTGCGAACGGGCCCGGTAGGCGCTGGGGGTCTCCCCGACCAGCTCGGTGAACCGGGAACTGAACGACCCGAGGGAGGTGCAGCCGACCGCGAGGCACACCTCCGTCACCGTGAGGTCGCCCCGCCGCAGCAGCGCCTTCGCGCGCTCGATGCGCCGCGTCATGAGATAGCCGTACGGCGTCTGCCCGTACGCCGCGCGGAAGCTGCGCTGGAAGTGGCCGGGCGACATCAGCGCGGTCCGCGCCAGCTCCGCGATGCCGAGGGGCTCGGCGTACTCACGGTCCATCCGGTCCCGGGCCCCCCGCAGCCGGACCAGATCCTCCAGCTCCATCCGCTCAGCATCCCACGCCGTCACGGCAGCCGTGGAAAGACGACCGCACCCGGACCGTCAGATACGCCGTGCTGGGCGGGCTGCGGGCCGGGTGCGGTCCGAAAGACGCTGCAAACCGAAGGGAATCGCAGGTCGGAAGGCACGAAGGCTCAGGCCTTCTTGGTCTCCCAGAAGATCTTGTCGATCTGGGCGATGTAGTCCAGCGCCTTCTGGCCGGTGGCCGGGTCGGTCGACGCCTTGGCGGCCGAGAGGGCCTTCAGGGTGTCGTTGACCAGCTGGTGCAGCTCCGGGTACTTCTCGAAGTGCGGGGGCTTGAAGTAGTCGCTCCACAGCACGGAGACGTGGTGCTTCGCCAGCTCGGCGCGCTGCTCCTTGATGACCGTGGCACGGGTCTGGAAGTGCGGGTCGTCGTTGCCGGCCATCTTCTCCTGGACGGCCTTGACCGACTCCGCCTCGATGCGGGCCTGAGCCGGGTCGTACACACCGCAGGGCAGGTCGCAGTGCGCGCTGACCTTGACCTTGGGGGCAAACAGGCGGGAAAGCATGAAGCGTTTCCTTCCTCGTGATCGTCTTCTCACACTGGACATTACTCCGTGCCGGACGGGTTTTCGCGAGTGCCCCCGTGGGCTTAGGACAAAAGTCCGGGTGTGACCGAGACTGGTGGAGGAAGAACCGGGGAGGTGCCGGGTGATGCCGGAAGTGCCGCGGGAGGCCGAGCGCGTGAGGGCGCCGCTCCCGTTCGGGGTGGCCGAGGTGACGGGGCCGTCCATGGTGCCCACGCTGCACCACGGGGACCTGCTGCTGGTGCACTACGGCGCCCGGGTCGGACGCGGTGACGTGATCGTGCTGCGGCACCCGTTCCAGCAGGACCTGCTCGTCGTCAAGCGGGCCGCCGAGCGGCGTGCGGACGGCTGGTGGGTGCTCGGGGACAACGCGTACGCGGGCGGCGACAGCACCGACTACGGGGTCGTGCCGGACGAGCTGGTGCTCGGCCGGGTCCGCTTCCGCTACCGGCCGCGCAGGCCCGGTCGGCGGTCGCCGCTGGCCGTGGTGGGCTGGGCGCTGTCGTCGGCGCGGCCCGTCTTCTCCGACCGGTCGGCCTCCAGGCGCTTGCGGGCGCGGTAGGCCGCCACGTTGGCCCGGGTGGCGCAGCGGTCGGAGCAGTAGCGCCGGGAGCGGTTGGTCGAGGTGTCCAGGTAGGCGTTGCGGCAGGGCGGCGCCTCGCACAGGCCGAGGCGGTCCACGCCGTACTCGGTGAGGTGGAAGGCGAGGCCCATCGCGGCGATGGCGGCGTAGCCCGCGGTCGCGTTGGACGGGTGGTCGGCCAGGTGCATGTGCCACAGCGGGCGGCCGTCGTCGTCGCGGAAGTCGTGTCCGGAGATCTGCGGGCTCACCGGGAACTCCAGCAGCAGCGAGTTCAGCAGGTCGACGGCGAGCGTCTCGTCGCCGCTGTCCGCCGCCTCGAAGACCGCGCGCAGCCTGGCACGGACCGAACGGAACCGGGTCACATCGGCGTCGGTGGCGCGCCGGGCGGCCGACTGGTTCCCGCCGAACAGATCGCGGACGGCCTCGACCGAGGTCAGCGTGTCCTTCCCCCGGGCGGGCTCCTCGGTGTTGACGAGGCGCACCGCGTAATCCGAGTAATAGGCCAGTTCCACTTGTAGTCCTTACGCAGGGGCTCTATGGTCGTGCGTGCGGTTGGGTAACAGACGATCGCAGTAACAGGGTATTACGGGACGTACACGCGGGAGGGGCTCGATGACGGACGCCGACACCACCACGGCCGCCGCCGACTGGCACGCCTGGCAGGAGAGCTGGGACCGGCAGCAGGAGTGGTACATGCCCGACCGCGAGGAGCGGTTCCGGGTCATGCTCGACATGGTGGAGGCCCTCGTCGGCACCTCCCCGCGCGTGCTGGACCTCGCCTGCGGCACGGGCAGCATCACGGCCCGGCTGCTCGCCCGGTTCCCGGACGCCACCAGCACCGGCGTCGACCTGGACCCGGCGCTGCTCGCCATCGCCGAGGGCACCTTCGCCGGGGACGGCCGGGTCTCCTTCGTGACGGCCGACCTCAAGGACCCCGGGTGGGCGGCGGCACTGCCGCACGACTCCTACGACGCCGTGCTGACCGCGACGGCCCTCCACTGGCTGCACCGGGAACCCCTCGCGGACCTCTACGGGCACATCGCGGACCTGGTGCGCGACGGCGGTGTCTTCATGAACGCGGACCACATGATCGACGAGACCACGCCCCGGATCAACGCGGCCGAGCGTGCCCTGCGCCACGCCCGCATGGATCAGGCCAAGCGGGACGGTGCCCTGGACTGGGCCCAGTGGTGGCGGCTCGCCGCCGAGGACCCCGTCCTGGCCGGTCCCACGGCCCGGCGTTACGAGATCTACGGCGAGCACGCCGAGGGCGACACGCCCTCGGCGGCCTGGCACGCGCGCGTGCTGCGCGAGGCGGGCTTCGGCGAGGCGCGGCCGGTGTGGTGCTCGCCCTCGGACACCCTGCTGCTGGCATTGAAGTAGGCCACGGCGAAGGGGCGGTACGGAGAGTCCGTACCGCCCCTTCGCCGCGCGCGTACCGCAGGTCAGAGCACCTTGGACAGGAACGACTTCGTCCGCTCGTGCTGGGGATTCGTCAGCACGTCCCTCGGGTGCCCGGTCTCGACGGCCACGCCGTCGTCCATGAACACCAGCGAGTCGCCCACCTCCCGGGCGAAGCCCATCTCATGGGTGACGACGATCATCGTCATGCCGTCCGTGGCGAGGTCGCGCATGACGTCGAGGACCTCGCCGACCAGCTCCGGGTCGAGGGCGGAGGTCGGCTCGTCGAAGAGCATCAGCTTGGGCTGCATCGCCAGCGCACGCGCGATGGCCACGCGCTGCTGCTGCCCGCCGGAGAGCTGGGCGGGGTAGTGGCCCGTGCGGTCACCGAGGCCCACCCGGTCCAGCAGCCGTTGCGCACGCTCCCGGGCGACCGCCCTCGTCTCCCGCTTGACCTGCATCGGAGCCTCCATGACGTTCTCCAGCGCCGTCATGTGCGGGAAGAGGTTGAAGCGCTGGAACACCATGCCGATGTCCCGCCGCTGCGCCGCGACCTCCTTCTCCTTGAGCTCGTGGAGCTTGTCGCCCTTCTGCCGGTAGCCGACCAGGTGACCGTCGACGTACAGCCGGCCGGCGCTGATCTTCTCCAGGTGGTTGATGCACCGCAGGAACGTGGACTTGCCGGAACCGGACGGGCCGATCAGGCAGAACACCTCCCGCGGGTTCACCTCCAGGTCGATGCCCTTGAGGATGTGCGTGAGACCGAAGGACTTGTGGACGCCCTCCGCCTTGACCATCGGGTGACCGCTCGTGCCGCTCGCGATGTCCTTGCCGAGACCGCTCATCGGGTCACCTCCGGGCGGCCGAGGGAGTTGAAGAGGCGGAGGTTCTTCCTCAGGCGCTGCAGCGGCGTCGGCGGCAGACTGCGCGTCGCGCCCCGGGCGTAGCGGCGCTCCAGGTAGTACTGGCCGACGCTGAAGACGCTGGTGAGGGCCAGGTACCAGATCGAGGCCACGAAGTACATCTCGACCACGGCGAGCGAGGTGCTGGAGATGTCCGTCGACCGTTTGATGAGTTCGCTGAACTGCACCACGTAGGCCAGCGAGGAGGTCTTCAGCATGTTGATGTACTCGTTGCCGGTGGGCGGCACGATCACCCGCATCGCCTGCGGGAGCACCACCCGGCGCAGCGTCTTGGCGCGCGTCATGCCCAGCGCGTGCGACGCCTCCGTCTGCCCCTCGTCCACGGACTGGATGCCCGCCCGGACGATCTCGGACATGTACGCCGCCTCGTTGAGGCCGAGACCCAGCAGCGCCGCGAGGAACGGCGTCATCACCTGGTTCATCTCGTCCTTGTAGAACCCCAGGTTGAGGACGGGGAACACCAGGGCGATGTTGTACCAGATGAGCAGCTGGACCAGGACCGGCGTGCCGCGGAAGAACCAGACGTAGGCCCAGGCCACCGTGCTGGTGACCGGGTTCGACGACATCCGCATGACCGCGAGGACCACACCCAGGACCAGGCCGAGCAGCATGGCGAGCACGGAGATGTACAGCGTGTGCCACGCGCCCGAGAGGATCGTGCCGTCCGTGAGGTAGTCCGGGATGACGCCGTAGTTGATGTTCGCGTTGGAGAAGGCGATTCCGATCAGCACCAGTACGGCGATGACCACCGCGCCCGCCACCCAGCGGCCGTAGTGGCGCACCGGGATCGCCTTGATCTGCTCCGGTGGCACCGATGGCGCCGGAGCCTTGTCGACCGTGTCGGTCACAGTGACTGCCCTTCAGTGTCGCCGAGGTTCAGGAACCGCCGTTGATCTTCGCCTCGGTCACCGCGCCGTCCGTGACGTTCCACTTCTCCAGGATCTTCGTGTACTCGCCGTTCTCGATGATGGCGTTCATGGCCGCCTGGAGGGCGTCCCTCAGCTCGGTGTTCTCCTTGCTGACGCCGATGCCGTACGGGCCGGCCTCGATCTGCTCGCCGACGACCTCGAAGTCCTTGCCGCCGCCCGACGTCTTGGCGTTGTACGCCGCCACGGGGAAGTCGTTCAGGTCGGCGACGGACGCGCCCTGCTTCAGACGGAGCAGCGCCTCGGGGTCGGTGTCGTAGGTCTGGAGCTTGATCGCCTCGTTGCCGTCCTCGGTGCACTTCTTGTTCTGCTCGTTGGCGATGCCCTCGGAGGTGGTGCCGCGCTGCAGCGCCACCACCTGGCCGCACAGGTCGTCCAGGGACTCGATGCCCTTCGGGTTGCCCTTCTGGACGAGGATCGAGGTGCCGGCGGTGAAGTAGTCGACGAAGTCGATGCCGTTGCCGGCCTTCTTGCCGGTGTCCGGGTCGATGCCGCTCTGGCGGTCCTCGGTGTCGTTCATCGCGGACATGATCACGTTGAAGCGCTTGGACTGCAGACCCACGATGAGCTGGTCGAACTTGCCGTTCTGGAAGTCGAACTTCACGCCGAGCTGCTTGCCGAGGGCCGCCGCGATGTCGGGGTCGATGCCGACGGCCTTGCCGTCCTTCATGAACTCGACCGGCGGGTACGCGATGTCGGAGCCCACCTTGATCACGCCCGCCTCACGGATGTCGGCGGGGAGCCGGTCGGCGAGGGGCGCGGTGGACGCGTCCGCGGTGCCGCTGTCGTCGGCCTTGTCCGTCTGGTCACCGCAGCCGGTGAGAAGCAGCGCGCCTGCGACCGCGACCGCACCGACCGCTGCTAGCCGGGACCGGGCGGCGGTGGTACGACGGGTGGTGCTTGCGGTCATGGTGGGTTCCTCCGGCGGATGGGTGGAGTTGCCTTTGGGGCCGGCGACTGCCTGTGCGGCATCGCCCTGGGTCATGAGCACACGCCTTCGAGTGTCGCGACCTCGTCTGATTACCGCATCTTGCCATTCGGACTGCGCTGTTCAGGGGGCCCGCGATGTCAAAATCGGGTAACGGGTGACGGCCGAACCGCAGTACTCCTGTGCAGTAAGGCCGGACAGTCTGCGGGAATCCGCCATTCCAGCCGGAAGATCTCCGGTGTCGGCCGGAAAACAGGAAGGGCCGCCGAAGCCTTTGGTGTGATTGCGGGCTTGCTGCGAGTTCGCCCGACCCTTGTCCTGATATCGGACGAAGATTCGGGGTGCCGCCCTGTGACCTTCGCGTTATGGACTCGTCGCCGACGGTGCGTGTCCGGTAAGAAGGTTCTTCACACCCCTCACCCGGGGCTCAGGGCGCGTGTGCGGCGCGCCCGTCGTGTTCGGCCCGTACGCATCACCCCCCGGGCCGTGCGCGGTCCCGCCCACCCCTCACCAGGAGTGGCAACCCTCAAACCGTGAACATTTAAGGGGTAAAACCAAGTGGCAGCGGAGATTGTCAATCCTCGCAGCGACAGCGAAAGCCGTGACGGCCATACGGAGCAGGAGAGCGGGGCCGAGCCCCTGGATTCCTTCGATCCGGCGTTCGCGCTGCACCGCGGGGGCAAGATGGCCGTCCAGGCCACCGTGCCGGTCCGCGACAAGGACGATCTGTCCCTGGCTTACACGCCCGGCGTCGCGAAGGTGTGCAGCGCGATCGCCGAACAGCCGGACCTCGTCCACGACTACACGTGGAAGTCGTCGGTCGTCGCCGTCGTGACGGACGGTACGGCCGTCCTCGGACTCGGTGACATCGGGCCCGAGGCCTCCCTCCCGGTGATGGAGGGCAAGGCGATCCTCTTCAAGCAGTTCGGCGGCGTGGACGCGGTCCCGATCGCGCTGGCCTGCACCGGCGTGGACGAGATCGTCGAGACCGTGGTCCGGCTCGCCCCGTCCTTCGGCGGGGTCAACCTGGAGGACATCTCCGCGCCCCGGTGCTTCGAGATCGAGAAGCGGCTCCAGGAGCGGCTGGACATCCCGGTCTTCCACGACGACCAGCACGGCACGGCGGTCGTGACGCTGGCGGCGCTGCGGAACGCGGCACGGCTGAGCGGACGGCCGCTCGGTGACCTGCGGGCCGTGATCTCCGGTGCGGGCGCCGCGGGTGTGGCGATCGCCAGGATGCTGGTCGAGGCCGGCATCGGGGACGTCGCCGTGGCCGACCGCAAGGGCGTCGTGTCGCGCGACCGCGCGGACCTCACGCCGGTCAAGGCGGAGCTGGCGTCGTTCACCAACAAGGCCGGTCTCTCGGGGTCGCTGGAGTCGGCGCTGGCCGGGGCCGATGTCTTCATCGGCGTCTCCGGCGGCACGGTGGCGGAGCACGCGGTCGCGTCGATGGCCGAGGGCGCGTTCGTCTTCGCCATGGCCAACCCCGAGCCGGAGGTGCGCCCGGAGGTCGCGCACCGGTACGCGGCGGTCGTGGCCACCGGACGGTCGGACTTCCCGAACCAGATCAACAACGTGCTGGCCTTCCCGGGGATCTTCGCGGGGGCGCTGCAGGTGCGCGCCTCCCGGATCACCGAGGGGATGAAGCTGGCCGCGGCCGAGGCGCTGGCGTCGGTGGTCGGTGACGACCTCGCCGCCGACTACGTCATCCCGTCCCCGTTCGACGAGCGGGTCGCCCCCGCGGTGGCGGCGGCGGTGGCCGCGGCCGCCCGGGCGGAAGGGGTCGCCCGCCGCTGAGGCGCGCGTTCCCCGCGGGTCCCGTCCTCCGGTGGAGGGCGGGACCGATCGTCTTCCCGGGCACTGGGCCGACCGGGTGGGCGCCGCCGCCGCGTGGCAAGAGGGCGTGTCTCACAGCGGCCCCTTGTTCCTTCGGCGGGGCGGGGAACCTATCGTCGGGGTCATGTTCGCCGTCTACGCCGCCCGAATCGACCGCGACCGGCCGCTCGCCGGTCTGGAACTGGGAGAGCGCCCCGCTCCCGGGTCCCGACCCGGCTGGAGCACCGTCACGGTCAAGGCCGCCTCCCTCAACCATCACGACCTCTGGTCCCTGCGGGGCGTCGGCCTCGCGGAGGACAAGCTGCCGATGATCCTCGGCTGCGACGCCGCCGGTGTCGACGAGGACGGCAACGAGGTCGTCCTGCACTCGGTGATCGGGCAGAGCGGTCACGGGGTGGGGCCCGGGGAGCCCCGCTCCATCCTCACCGAGCGGTACCAGGGCACGTTCGCGGAGCAGGTCGCCGTGCCCACCTGGAACGTCCTGCCCAAGCCCCGGGAACTCTCCTTCGAGGAGGCCGCCTGTCTGCCGACCGCGTGGCTGACGGCGTACCGCATGCTGTTCACCAACGCGGGGGTGCGGCCCGGCGACTCCGTGCTCGTGCAGGGCGCCGGGGGCGGGGTCGCCACCGCCGCCATCGTGCTCGGGAAGGCCGCGGGGCTGCGCGTCTTCGCCACCAGCCGGGACGAGGCCAAGCGGAAGCGGGCGCTGGAGCTGGGGGCCGTGGAGGCGCTGGAGCCCGGCGCGCGGCTGCCGCAGCGGGTCGACGCGGTGATCGAGACCGTGGGGGCGGCCACGTGGTCCCACTCGGTGAAGTCGCTGCGCCCCGGCGGCACACTGGTGATCTCCGGTGCCACCAGCGGTGACCGGCCCTCGCACGCCGAGCTGACGCGGATCTTCTTCCTGGAGCTCAGGGTCGTCGGGTCGACGATGGGCACCAAGGACGAGCTGGAGGACCTGCTCTCCTTCTGCGCCGCCACCGGCGTGCGGCCGGTCATCGACGAGGTGCTGCCCATGGACCGGGCGCGGGAGGGCTTCGCACGCATGGAGGCCGGCGGGCAGTTCGGGAAGATCGTGCTCACCCACCCCTGAAGTCGTGCTCACCCGCCCCCGAGGGGGTGTGCGCCCCGCCTGCGGCTCCTGCATCCTGCGGCCGGTCCGGTTCTCCGGGCCGGCCGCAGGTATGTCAACCGGGGTTGACGCATACGGGGCTGTCAATCTAAGTTGACATCATGACTGAGGCAACCGACCTCGCCGAGCGCGCGGGTGATCGTGATCCACGCGTCGGCCTGCGGGCCGTCGCGGCGCTGCGCAGGCTGCTGGAGCAGCTGGAGACCGTGCAGGTGCGCAACGCGCGCCGGCAGGGCTGGTCGTGGCAGGAGATCGCGACCGCACTCGGGGTGAGCAGGCAGGCCGTGCACAAGAAGTACGGGAGGCAGTGATGTTCGAGCGGTTCACGAAGGACGCCCGGGCCGTGGTGAAGGGGGCGGTCGAACAGGCGGAGGGAATGGGTGCGGGGCGGGTGGGCGCCGAGCATCTGCTGCTGGCGCTGCTCGACCGGGAGGCGGGCCGGGCCTCCTTCGCGCTGGCCGCCCTCGGGCTGGGCGGGCGGCGGGATGCGGTACGCGCCGCGCTGGGGCGGGCACGACGGCGGGGCGGACTGACCCAGGCCGAGACCGATGCCCTCGCCGGGCTCGGGATCGATGTGCCCGGGATCGTGGCCCGGGTGGAGGAGGTGCACGGGGCCGGGGCCCTGTCGGGCGACCGGAGGGGCGGTGGCCGGCGGTCGGGGCACCGGCCCTTCGAGCGGGAGGCGAAGGACCTCCTCACCGGCGCCCTGCGCGCCGCCACCGCCCGGCGGGACCGTCACATCGGCGACGAGCACATCCTGCTCGCGCTGACCGCCCGTCCCGGTGTCCCCGCCGAGGTCCTCGCCGACCACGGGGTGACGTACGAGTCGGTCACCCGGGTGCTGTACGGCGTCGGCGAGGCCAAGGCGGGCTGACGGCGGCGCACGCCGGGTCCGGGCGGTCCGGCCGGACCCGGCGATCCGGACGACCCGGGCGGGCCGGGCCGCTCAGGGCTTCGGGGCGCGCAGGAGTGCCCCGATTCTGGCCGCCGCCGTGGACAGGTGGTCGCGGGCGTCGCGGAGCTGGTCCGCCGTGACGCCGCGGTCGCGGGCCGCGTCCCGGATGTCGTCCCGGAACCGGTCCAGCAGGCGGTCCAGATCACGGGCCGGGTCGCCGGTGGACTGCGAGGCGTCCTCGTGCGCCCAGGCGGGGACGTAGTCGGCGGGGAAGTCCTCGGGGGGCCCCGAGTACGACGGCCGGGAGGACCGGCCCGAGGTGCCCGTGCCGGTGCGGCCGAAGGCGAAGCCCTTGCCGAACTCGCCCATCTCCTTGGCCAGTTCACCCAGGCCCTCGCGCAGTCCCGTCGGCCAGTCGCCCCGGGCGAAGTGGTCCTGCACCTGATCCTGGACCTGCCGCACGATGCGCTGCACCTCCTCCTGCGCCTCCTTGGCCTGGCGGCGGGCGCGCTCGGCCTCCTCGCGCGAGCGGCGGCTCTCGTCCTTGGCGCGCCGGGCCTGTTCCTTCCACTCCTGCTTGGCGCGGCGCATCTCCTCCTTGACGGTGCGCCAGGCCTCGCTGTCGCCGAAGACCGGGAAGTCCCCGGGGATCCCGTCCTCGCCGCCGCCCCGGGCCTGGCCGGCCTTGCCGGCCGCCGCCCGCATCTCGCGGCGCAGATCGCCCGCCGCGCCGCTGACGTCGGCCCGGATCTCGGCGGCCAGTTCGGCCACCGACTCCCGGATCTCCAGTTCCAGGTCGGCCAGCTCGCCACTGCGGCCGGTCAGTTCGGCGCGGCCCGCGTCCGTGATCGAGTACACCTTGCGGCCGCCCTCGGTGGTGTGGGTGACCAGGCCCTCCGCCTCCAGCTTGGCCAGGCGGGGATAGACCGTGCCGGCCGACGGCGCGTACAGCCCCTGGAAACGCTCCTCCAGGAGACGGATCACCTCGTAGCCGTGACGCGGCGCCTCGTCCAGCAGCTTCAGCAGATAGAGGCGGAGGCGTCCGTGGGCGAAGACGGGGGGCATGTCAGAGCACCTTCTTGTCGGTCGTACCGTCGGCCGGGGCATGGGGCGCGCCCTCGTCCGGGCCGGGAGGGGCATGGTCCCCCGGGGCGTCCCAGGGCGCGGGCCCGTCCTCCCCGGCCGGGCGGCGCAGCAGGGCGATGGAGCCGGAGACGGTGGTCGCCCGCAGCCTGCCGCTGCCCGCTCCCAGACGGCCGGTGAGCTTGTGGGCGCCCCACTGGCCGTGCACCCGGAGGCCGCCGAAGGCGCTGGAGATGGCGCCGCTCGCCGTGTTGGCCTCGACCTCGGCGTCCGCCGGCTCGGGCAGCCGGATCGCGATCTCGCCCGAGACGCTGCTCAGCCGGACGTCGGTGGGGCCGCCGGGGCCGAGGTCCACGATGACGGAGCCGCTGACCGTGTTGGCCCGGACGGAGGAGCCGGAGCCCTCGACGACGGTGAGGTCGCCGGAGACGGAGGCGAAGCGGAGGCCGCCGGTGACCGACTGGGCCTCCACGTTCCCGGACAGCGTGTCGGCGCGGACCGGGCCGGAGAGGGCGACCAGGGTGGTGTCGCCCGCGACGCTCCTCACCAGGGAGGGGCCCCGGATGCCGGAGACGACGGCGCCCGCGTCGACCACGCCCAGCTCCACCCGGGTCGGTGCCGGGACGGCCAGGGAGACCACCGCGCTGCGCCGCCGGCCCGGACGGTCCAGCAGGGCGAGGAAGCCCTTCCAGGGCAGGTCCTCGTAGGCGACCGTGAGGGTGCCGTCCTTCTCCGTGACCACCAGGGGCGGTCCCTCGATGTCGGAGACCTCCAGACGGGCGCACCCCTCGTCGGTCCCCACGACGTTCACCGCTCCGCCCACGATGCGCACCCGGAGTTCGCTCACGGGCGCGTCGAAGGTGAGCTTCCTGGGCTCCGCGACGGACCACTCGGGCATCTGACGACCTCCTGGCAACGAACACAACAACGCGCCATATCGCGTCTTACGTTATTCACGATATATCGCGGTGGAGGAAAGTCAAGACACCCGTTCTGGTGATCAGCCCGCATGCGAAGCGGGCGAAGTGGCCTAGCGTGTGAGCATGTCGACGGAAAAGTCCATGCCCGGGCGGCGGGGCGGACCGGCCGCGCCGGGCGCCCTGCTGCTGTGCCGTGCGGGGGCCGGATCCGTCGCCCCCGCCGCCCGGCTGCTGCGGGAACCCATGCTGGTCGTAGGGGCCGGCGAGGAATGGAGCGCGCTGGTGCCCGAGGGCCGGCCCTGGCGGGACGGCACCGAGCCGGTGGACCGGGCCGCCACCGGCTGGGCCACCGCGCTCGCGGTGGGCGCGTCCTGGCCGGTCATCGCCCTGTGGTGGGACGCCGACCGCGCCGGGTTCAGCCTCGCCTCCGGTTTCCACCGTCCCGTCGGCTACGTGTGGCTGGCCAACGGCACGCCCGCGGGCGAGGACGAGGCGATGCGCACCTTCGCCGCCCGGCTGGGGCTGGACCCGGTCCTGGACGTGCGCAGCCTCGACCTGCTGACCGGGCCGGATCCCGCCGCCGACGCGACGGCCCGGCTGAGCGGCGTCCTCGCGGTCCTCACCCGTGCGGGCGTCCTCGTGCCCCCGGGCCTGGTCCCCGGCGAGTCGCCCGCCCGCCTCCTCGAAGCCGCCCGGACCCGGCCGGAGGCCCGGCCCGTCGAGGAGGAGCGGCAGCCGGCGAAGACGACCGCCGAGGCTCCCGCGCCCCGGCCCGCCGGTCCCGTACCGCGCCCCGGGGACCTGGCCCAGCTGGCCGTGGGCCTGTCGCTGACGGTCTGGGGCCTGCGCCACCGGGACACCGGCTGGACCGTGGCGGGAGCGCTCCTCCTGCTCCACGGCGCCCTGGGCCTGACGCCCCACGCGCACTGACCTCCGGGCGCTGCGGACAAGAGCCCGGCCCGTGCGTGCCCGCGCCGGGTGCGCGGGGCCGGGACCGCCCTCCCACGGCGGTCCCGGCCCCGGCGGGACTACGCGTCGTCCTCGTCGTCCAGGCGGGCCAGCCAGGTGGCCAGGCGCTCCACCGGGACCTCGAAGTCGGGGTTGAGGTCGACGAACGTACGGAGCTGCTCGGCCAGCCACTCGAAGGTGACCTCC
This sequence comes from Streptomyces sp. NPDC016640, assembly GCF_043076215.1. Taxonomy (NCBI): domain Bacteria; kingdom Bacillati; phylum Actinomycetota; class Actinomycetes; order Kitasatosporales; family Streptomycetaceae; genus Streptomyces; species Streptomyces sp. NPDC016640. The sequence continues at coordinate 149,201 of NZ_JBIBRG010000001.1, read as the reverse complement.
TCCCCGCCGCGCCGCTTCTCCAGTTCCTCGATGCCACGGTCCGTGAAGTACATGAGGACAAGGATAGGTGCGGGAAACGGGGCGGGCCGCACCCCGGAAAGGGGTGCGGCCCGCCCGCGTACGGCCTCCGGTTACGCCTCGAAGACCTCGCGCACCAGCTGCTCCTGCTCGGCCTGGTGGCGCTTGGCGGAGCCGACCGCCGGGGACGAGCCGTGCGGCCGCGAGATGCGGCGCAGGCGCTCGCCGTGCGGGATGTCGGCGCCGACCGCCAGGTCGAGGTGGTCGATCAGGTTGAGCGCGATGAACGGCCAGGCACCCTGGTTCGCCGGCTCCTCCTGTGCCCACAGGTACTTCTCGGCGTTCGGGTACTTCTTGATCTCCGCCTGGAGCTCGGCACCCGGCAGCGGGTACAGGCGCTCGATGCGGATGATCGCCGTGTCCGTCGCGCCGCGCTTCTGCCGCTCGGCCTCCAGGTCGTAGTAGACCTTGCCGGCGCAGAAGACGACCTTCTTCACCGCGGCCGGGTCGACCGAGGCGTCGCCGATGACCGGGCGGAACTGGCCCGTGGTGAACTCCTCCGCCTTCGAGGCCGCGGCCTTCAGGCGCAGCATCGACTTCGGGGTGAAGACGACCAGCGGCTTGTGGTGCGGGTTGTGCACCTGCCACCGCAGGAGGTGGAAGTAGTTCGACGGCAGGGTCGGCATGGCGACCGTCATGTTGTTCTGTGCGCAGAGCTGCAGGAACCGCTCCGGGCGGGCCGAGGAGTGGTCCGGGCCCTGGCCCTCGTAGCCGTGCGGCAGCAGCAGCACGACGCCGGAGGTCTGGGCCCACTTCTGCTCGGCCGACGAGATGAACTCGTCCACGACCGTCTGCGCGCCGTTGACGAAGTCGCCGAACTGCGCCTCCCACATCACCAGCGCGTCCGGACGGGCGAGCGAGTAGCCGTACTCGAAGCCCATCACCGCGTACTCGGAGAGCAGCGAGTTGTAGACGTTGTAGCGGGCCTGGTCCTCGGAGAGGTAGAGCAGCGGGGTGTGCTCCTCGCCGGTCTCCCGGTCGATGATCACCGCGTGCCGCTGGCCGAAGGTGCCGCGCTGGGAGTCCTGGCCGGACAGCCGGACCGGGATGCCCTCCAGCAGCAGCGAGCCGACGGCGAGGGTCTCGCCCATGCCCCAGTCGATCGTCCCGTCCTCGACCATCGACGCCCGGCGCTGCAGCTGCGGCAGCAGACGCGGGTGGACGCTGATGTGGTCGGGGATGTTGACCTGGGACTCGGCGATCCGCTTGACGACCTCCGTGGTCACCGCCGTGTTCACGGCGACCGGGAACTCGGCCTGCGGCTCGGGGGAGTCCACGGAGGCCGGCTGGGAGGCGGCCTCGCGGACCTCGGTGAAGACCTTCTCCAGCTGCCCCTGGTAGTCCTGCAGCGCCTGCTCGGCCTCTTCCAGGGTGATGTCGCCGCGGCCGATCAAGGACTCGGTGTACAGCTTGCGCACCGAGCGCTTCTTGTCGATCAGGTCGTACATCAGCGGCTGGGTGAAGGCCGGGTTGTCGGTCTCGTTGTGACCGCGGCGGCGGTAGCAGATGAGGTCGATCACCACGTCCTTGTTGAACGCCTGACGGAACTCGAAGGCCAGCCGCGCCACGCGGACGCAGGCCTCCGGGTCGTCGCCGTTCACGTGGAAGATCGGCGCCTCGATCATGCGGGCCACGTCGGTGGAGTACATCGACGAGCGCGAGGACTCCGGGGCGGCCGTGAAGCCGACCTGGTTGTTGATGACGATGTGGACCGTGCCGCCGGTGCGGTAACCGCGCAGCTGCGACATGTTCAGGGTCTCGGCCACGACGCCCTGGCCCGCGAAGGCCGCGTCACCGTGCAGCGCGACGGGCAGGACCGTGAAGTCCGTGCCGCCCTTGCCGATGATGTCCTGCTTGGCGCGGGCGACACCCTCGAGGACCGGGTCGACCGCCTCCAGGTGCGAGGGGTTGGCGGTCAGCGAGACCTTGATCTGCTCGCCGTCCAGGCCGGTGAAGGTGCCCTCGGCGCCCAGGTGGTACTTCACGTCGCCGGAGCCGTGCATCGACTTCGGGTCGAGGTTGCCCTCGAACTCGCGGAAGATCTGCGCGTAGGACTTGCCGACGATGTTCGCCAGCACGTTCAGCCGGCCGCGGTGGGCCATGCCGATGACGACCTCGTCCAGACGGGACTCGGCGGCCGAGTCCAGCACCGCGTCGAGCAGCGGGATGACGGACTCGCCGCCCTCCAGCGAGAAGCGCTTCTGGCCGACGTACTTCGTCTGCAGGAAGGTCTCGAAGGCCTCCGCGGCGTTCAGCCGGCGCAGGATGCGCAGCTGCTCCTCGCGCTCCGGCTTGGAGTGCGGGCGCTCCACGCGGTCCTGGATCCACTTGCGCTGCTTGGGGTCCTGGATGTGCATGAACTCGATGCCGGTGGTGCGGCAGTACGAGTCGCGCAGCACGCCGAGGATGTCGCGCAGCTTCATCATCGACTTGCCCGCGAAGCCGCCGACGGCGAACTCGCGCTCCAGGTCCCACAGCGTCAGCCCGTGCTCGGTGACGTCGAGGTCGGGGTGCTTGCGCTGCTTGTACTCCAGCGGGTCGGTGTCGGCCATCACGTGGCCGCGGACCCGGTAGGAGTGGATCAGCTCGAAGACGCGGGCGGCCTTGGTGACGTCGTCGTCGTGGGAGGCGTCGATGTCCTTGAGCCAGCGGACCGGCTCGTAGGGGATGCGCAGCGCCTCGAAGATCTCGTCGTAGAAGCCGTTCTCGCCGAGCAGGAGGTTGGCGACCTGGCGCAGGAACTCGCCGGAGGCGGCGCCCTGGATGACCCGGTGGTCGTAGGTCGACGTGAGCGTCATGACCTTGGAGATGCCGAGCTTGTTCAGGGTGTCCTGGGAGGTGCCCTGGAACTCCGCCGGGTAGTCCATGGCGCCGACGCCCATGATCACCGACTGGCCGGGCATCAGACGCGGCACGGAGTGGACGGTGCCGAGGCCGCCGGGGTTGGTCAGGGAGACCGTGACACCGGTGAAGTCGTCCATCGTCAGCTTGTTGTCGCGGGCGCGGCGGACGATGTCCTCGTAGGCCTGCCAGAACTCGAAGAAGTTCAGCGTCTCGGCCTTCTTGATGGCCGCGACGACCAGCTGGCGGTCGCCGTTGGGCTTCACCAGGTCGATGGCGAGACCGAGGTTGACGTGCTCCGGCTTGACCAGGGTGGGCTTGCCGTCCACCCGCGCGAACGAGTGGTTCATCGACGGCATGGCCTTGATGGCCTGGACCATGGCGTAGCCGATGAGGTGCGTGAAGGAGATCTTCCCGCCGCGCGCCCGCTTGAGGTGGTTGTTGATGACGATGCGGTTGTCGAACAGCAGCTTCACCGGGACCGCGCGCACGGACGTGGCCGTGGGCAGTTCCAGCGAGGCGTCCATGTTCTTCGCCACGGCGGCGGACGGACCGCGCAGGGTCACCTGCTCGGGGCCGGTCCTGGCCTCGCCGGGGGGCTCGGCCGCGGGCTTGGCGGCGGCCGGCTTCGCGGCGGGAGCGGCCTTCGCCGGAGCGGGTGCCTGGGCCGGGGCCTTGGCGGCCGGCTGGGCGGCGGCGGGCTGCGCGGCGGGCTGGGCCGGAGCGGCGGGCTGCGCGGGCGCGGCGGGCTGGGCCGGAGCGGCCGGCTGAGCGGTGGTCCCCGCGGCCCCCGCGGCCGCGTTGCCCGCCGGACCCGAGCCGGCGGGCGTGCCCGGCTTGTAGTCGGCGAAGAAGTCCCACCAGGCTCGGTCCACCGAGTTCGGGTCCTGGAGGTACTGCTGATAGATCTCGTCGACGAGCCACTCGTTGGCACCGAAGGCCGCAGCGGGGTTCTTGCCCGCTTGGTCGGTGTCGGTCGAGATGCTCGAGTTACTGGGGGACTGTGGCGACACGGCGGCAACCGCCCTCTTCCGCTTCACAAGGTGATGGACAGCGGAAATAAAGGCTACGCCCCCCGGAGCGAGAAGGTCAGGCCGGGTCCGTTCATCGTCGCGTAAGTCACATCTCAGCGCGTGTTTCGGCGCAGGAAATGGCGGGAAACAAGCGAGGTTCCGGTTTTTCGGGCGGCATCAGGGATCACTTGGCCGGGCCTCGACGCGCAGTTCGCGCGGGCCTGTGCCTGATCACACGTGTCCGTCAGCGCGAACACCCATGGATCGTGCGGCTCCGCTTCGAACTTTACGTCAACCTGGTGCCGGAGAGGCTCCCGGAAGAGTGATGAGAATTCGGCAGCCCCGCTCGGATTCGGCCACTCCGATCCGGCCGCCGTGCAGATCGACCGCCCAGCGCGCGATCGCCAGACCGAGACCGGTGCCGCCGTCACTGCCCGGCCCGTGCGGCCGGTTGACGTTGCCCCGGTTGAACCGTTCGAAGACGCGGTGCCATTCGGTCCGCGGAATGCCGGGCCCCTCGTCCAGCACCTCCAGCTCCAGCGACTCCGGCTGCGCGCCGCGCCGCGCCCTGACCGTCACCCGGCCGTGCGGCGGGCTGTGCTTGACCGCGTTGTCGATGAGGTTGGCGACGACCTGGTGGATACGCTCCGGATCGGCGTGCGCGACGAGCTCCGGCGGGGAGACGTCGAGGTGCAGATGGACGTCCGTACGGGTGTGGCTGCCCGATCCGGAGGCCATGCCCGCGCGGGCCGACGCGACCATGTTGGCCTCCTTCAGCACACCGGACAGGTACGGCCACACCTCGAACCGGCGCTTCTTCAGCGGGACCACGCCGTTGTCCAGGCGGGACAGGTCCAGCAGCGTCTCCACCAGGCGACCCAGGCGCTCGGTCTGCTTCAGGGCCGTGCGCATCGTCTCGGGGTCGGCCTCGGTGAAACCGTCGACGATGTTCTCCAGCACCGCGCGCAGGCCCGCGATGGGGGTGCGCAGCTCGTGCGAGACGTTGGCCACCAGCTCCTTGCGCTGGCTGTCCTGCGCCTCCAGCTCGTCGGCCATGGCGTTGATCGTCTGGGCCAGGTCGCCCAGCTCGTCGCGGCGGTTCTCGCGCACCCGGCGGGTGTAGTCGCCGTGCGAGATGGACCGGGCCACGGCGTTCATGTCGTCCAGCGGCGCGGTGAGCGAGTGGGCCACGAACTGCGTGATGAGCAGCGTGGCGATCATCGAGAAGACGGTGATGAAGCGCAGCTCGGTCTTGGTGTGCACGGCGATCACCGACAGACCCGTGGTGATCAGCACCGAGACGACGACCAGCGCGCCCAGCTTGGTCTTGATCGAGAACGGGCGTACAGCGCCCCAGGGCTGCGGTTCCCCGGGGCCTCTGCGTCCGGCCGGCCCGTCGCTCATGGCGTCGGCGTCTCCAGGGCGTAGCCCACGCCGTGCACGGTGCGGATGCGCTCGGCGCCGATCTTGCGGCGCAGCGCCTTGATGTGGCTGTCGACGGTCCGGGTGCCGGAGGCGTCCGCCCAGTCCCAGACCTCGGCCAGCAGCTGCTCCCGGGAGAGCACCGCGCGGGGCGTGTTCGCCAGGCACACCAGCAGGTCGAACTCGGTGGGCGTCAGGTGGACGTCCTCGCTGCGCACCCGCACCCTGCGCTGCGCGTGGTCGATCTCCAGTTCGCCCAGGCGCAGTATGCCGCTGCGCGGGGTGGTGGCGGCGAGGGCCGCCCGCTCCATGCGGCGCAGCAGCACATGCACGCGTGCCGCCAGCTCCCGCATGGAGAAGGGCTTCGTCATGTAGTCGTCGGCGCCGACGCCCAGCCCGACCAGCATGTCGGTCTCGTCGTCGCGCGCGGTGAGCATCAGCACCGGCACCGGCCGCTGGGCCTGTACGCGCCGGCAGACCTCCAGGCCGTCGAAGCCGGGCAGCATGATGTCGAGGATCAGCAGATCGGGCTGCCAGGCCTCCGCCGTGTCCACCGCGGACGGACCGTCGCCCGCCGTTTGCACCAGGAATCCCTCGGCACGAAGGCGGGTCGCGATGGCGTCCACGATCGTCGCGTCGTCCTCCACCACCAGAACCCTGCGCTGAGCGCCGGGGGTGGTCGTCGCCGTGCCGTTGTGGGAGGTGTGTGTCTGCTCCATCGCCCGCCCCTGAGGTGTGCTTTTCGAATCAGTGGGGTGATCCGTCATCTGCGCATGACTGCGATTGACGCTTTAATGATCGGCGTCAGGGCAGCAGCGTACGGGGAGTCACCGCGCCTTTGCTATTCAGGGCGGACGCCGATGTGCACGACGTCCGGAACGCCCCGGGCAACGGGGATCTCTTCGGTACGCACCTGCTGGAACCCGGCATTCCGCAAGGTTCCTTCGAATTCCGGCGACGGCTTCGCGGACCACACCGCGAGTACGCCGCGCGGTCGCAACACCCGTGCGCAGCTTGCCAGTCCGGCCGGTGAGTAGAGCCCCTCGTTCCCTTCTGTGACGGTCCAGCCGGGTCCGTTGTCGATGTCGAGGCACAGGGCGTCGAATGTGTCGGACGTCTCATTGACGTACTCGACGAGATCCGCATCGACGATCCGGGTGCGCGGGTCGGCGAGGGCCCGGGCGGAGAGCTCGGCCAGCGGGCCCCCGCGGTGCCAGTCGATGACGGCCGGTTCGCGCTCCACCACGGTGATCCGCCCCCAGCGGGGCTGCGCGGCGGCGTGGGCGAGCGAGAAGCCGACCCCGAGTCCGCCGATGAGGACGTGCGGGCGGGGCCCCCCGGGAGCGCCGGCCGCGTCGAGGGCGGCCAGGGCGGCGTCGACGAGCCGCCGCTCCGAACGGCCGTCGGAGGTGTCCATCAGGAAGCAGCCGTTGGCGATGATCTGCAGCAGGCCACCGTGCCGCCGCAGCACCACTTCGCCGTACGGGCCCTCGCGGCGGTCCAGGACTTCGGGAATGTCGTACGGGGTGGACATGTGTTCATCCAAGCAGCTCCGTTCTCCCGGCGGTCACGGCCTCGTGGCGGTCACGGCCTCCTGGCGCCCGGAAGATGATCGCTCAGAGCGAACGCGGTCCCGGGAACATTCGTCGGCTCACGAGCATTGAGTCGGCATAGCTCAACTTGACTGCCGAAGGGGAGATCATGGCTGCTGAGTCCACACCACTCGCCCTGCCTGTGCTGCCGCTCGACGACGAGGTCGTGCTGCCCGGGATGGTGGTTCCGCTGGACCTGAGCGATTCCGAGGTGCGCGCCGCGGTGGAGGCCGCCCAGGCCGCCGCCGGGACCACACAGGGAAAGCCCAGGGTGCTCCTGGTGCCACGCGTCGACGGGACCTACGCCGGCACCGGTGTGCTGGGCACGGTCGAGCAGGTCGGCCGGCTGGCCGACGGTGACCCGGGCGCCCTGATCCGCGGCCGCGGCCGGGTACGGATCGGCGCCGGGACCACCGGGCCGGGCGCGGCGCTGTGGGTGGAGGGCACCCGGATCGACGAGAGCGTGCCGGAGCCGCTGCCGGGACAGGTCGCCGAACTGGTGAAGGAGTACAAGGCGCTCGCCACCGCCTGGCTGCGCAAGCGCGGCGCCTGGCAGGTCGTCGACCGCGTCCAGGCGATCGACGACGTCTCCGCGCTCGCCGACAACTCCGGATACTCGCCGTTCCTGACCACCGAGCAGAAGGTGGTCCTGCTGGAGACCACCGACCCGGTGGCCCGGCTGAAGCTCGCCACCCAGCAACTGCGCGACCACCTCGCCGAGCAGGAGGTCGCCGAGACCATCGCCAAGGACGTCCAGGAGGGCGTCGACAAGCAGCAGCGCGAGTTCCTGCTGCGGCGTCAGCTGGAGGCCGTCCGCAAGGAACTGCGCGAGCTGAACGGCGAGGCGGGCAAGGACCCCGCCGAGGAGTCCGACGACTACCGGGCCCGGGTGGAGGCCGCCGACCTGCCGGAGAAGGTCCGCGAGGCCGCGCTCAAGGAGGTCGACAAGCTGGAGCGCGCCTCCGACCAGTCGCCCGAGGGCTCCTGGATCCGCACCTGGCTCGACACGGTCCTGGAGATGCCGTGGAACGAGCGCACCGAGGACGCCTACGACATCCGGGGCGCCCAGGCGGTCCTCGACACCGAGCACGCCGGTCTGCAGGACGTGAAGGAGCGCATCACCGAGTACCTGGCGGTGCGCAAGCGGCGCGCCGGCCGGGGGCTGGGCGTGGTGGGCGGGCGGCGCGGCGGCGCGGTCCTCGCGCTGGTCGGTCCGCCCGGCGTCGGCAAGACCTCCCTCGGCGAGTCCGTGGCCCACGCGATGGGCCGCAAGTTCGTCCGGGTGGCCCTGGGCGGCGTCCGCGACGAGGCCGAGATCCGCGGCCACCGGCGTACGTACGTCGGCGCGCTGCCCGGCCGGATCGTCCGGGCGATCAAGGAGGCCGGGTCCATGAACCCGGTGGTGCTCCTCGACGAGATCGACAAGGTGTGCTCGGACTTCCGGGGCGACCCGGCCGCGGCCCTGCTGGAGGTCCTCGACCCGGCGCAGAACCACACCTTCCGGGACCACTACCTGGAGGTCGAGCTGGACCTGTCCGACGTGGTCTTCCTCGCGACCGCCAACGTGCTGGAGGCCGTCCCGGAGGCACTGGCGGACCGCATGGAGATCGTCCGCCTGGACGGCTACACCGAGGACGAGAAGATCGTCATCGCCCGCGACCACCTGCTCCCGCGCCAGCTGGAGCGGGCCGGGCTGGACAAGGACGAGGTGGGCATCGACGAGGGCGCGCTGCGCAAGCTGGCCGGCGAGTACACGCGTGAGGCGGGGGTGCGCACCCTGGAGCGGTCCGTCGCGCGGCTGCTGCGCAAGGTCGCGGCCCAGCACGAACTGGGCGAGCGGGACCTGCCGTTCACCGTGACGGACGCCGACCTGCGGGACCTGATCGGCCGGCCGCACCACGTGCCCGAGTCCGCCCAGGACCCGGCCGAGCGCCGCACCGCCGTCCCCGGTGTCGCCACCGGGCTCGCCGTGACCGGCGCCGGCGGTGACGTCCTCTACGTGGAGGCGTCCCTGGCCGACCCGGAGACGGGAGCGGCGGGGCTGACGCTGACCGGCCAGCTGGGCGACGTGATGAAGGAGTCGGCGCAGATCGCGCTGAGCTTCCTGCGCAGCCACGGCGCCGAGCTGGAGCTGCCGGTGGGCGACCTGAAGGACCGGGGCGCGCACATCCACTTCCCGGCGGGCGCGGTGCCCAAGGACGGCCCGAGCGCGGGCATCACGATGACCACCGCCCTGGCCTCGCTGCTCTCCGGCCGGCTGGTCCGCACCGATGTGGCGATGACCGGCGAGGTCTCGCTGACCGGGCGGGTGCTGCCGATCGGCGGGGTGAAGCAGAAGCTGCTCGCCGCGCACCGGGCGGGGATCACCACCGTGATCATCCCCAAGCGCAACGAGCCCGACCTGGACGACGTCCCGGCGGAGGTGCTGGACACGCTGGACGTCCACCCCGTCACGGACGTCCGCCAGGTGCTGGAACTGGCGCTGTCACCGGCCACGAACGGCGCGGCGCCGGAGGTTCCGGTCGCCGTGTGACGGCGGTGGCCGGATGAGGGGAGGCCCGGGTCCCGCGAGGAGGCCCGGGCCTTCACCGAGCCGGGCGGGCCGGCCGGGTGAACGGGCGGGTCAGCCGAGCGCGAGGGCCCGTACCCGGTCGAGGGGGCCGTTGAAGCGGTCGTGGTCGCCGACGGTCGGGCCGGTGGAGGTGTACTGCCACATCGTGTACGTGTCCCAGCCGGCGGGCAGTTCGCCCACGGTGGAGGCGTACCGGGCGATCCACAGCGGGTTGGCGGAGGCGAAGCCGGCGTAGTCGCCGGTGCACTCCTTCCACCAGCTGGTGGCCGTGTAGATGACGGCGTCGCGGCCGGTGCGGGCCCGGTACCGGTCGAGGAAGGCGCGGATCCAGCTCACCATCGCGCTCCGTGACTTGCCGTAGCAGGCTGCGCCGTACGGGTTCCACTCGATGTCGAGCACGCCCGGCAGGGTCCGTCCGTCCGCGGACCAGCCGCCGCCGCGGTCGACGAAGTAGTCCGCCTGGGCGGCGCCGCTCGCCGTGTCGGGCGTGGCGAAGTGGTACGCGCCGCGGATCATGCCGACGTCGTACGCGCCGTCGTACTGCTGGGAGTGGTACGGGTTGGTGTAGTACGTCCCCTCCGTGGCCTTCGCGTAGGCCCAGCGGACTCCGCTGTTCCACAGGGTCGTCCAGGCGACCGCGCCCTGGTGGCTGGAGACGTCCACGCCCTCCGTATGGGTGGTGCGCGTGGTGGGGAGGCCGCCGCCGCCGTCGTGGGCGAGGACGCCCATGCCCATGCGGGCGGAGCCGCGCGGGGGAGCGGTGGGGGCGGATTCGGCCGCCTGGACCGTGTGGGGGAGGGAGAGGGCCGCGAGCAGGACCGCGCCGGCGGTCGCGAGGGCGCGTATACGGGGGGAACCGGATCTGGGCACAGGCATGACGCATCTCCGAAAGGTCGGTGGGGGCGAACCCGGATGTGACCCACATCGCATGTAGTGGGCATGCCACGCAATCGCCTGGTGGGCACACTGCGCACGTGGACCACGGCGGGGCGGAACGTCCGCGGGCTGCCGTTGGTCTACGCCTGCGAAATACTGGCGGAGCTGCGGCGACGTCGCCACTTGGCGGGAAACCTTCAGAACCGGAAAACCGAGGCAGGGTCAGACGTGCACGAAGACGGAAACGGCGGGGAGGGGCACGACGCCTCCCCGGGGTCCGGACCCGATGTGAACCGGCCCGGGTTCCTCGCGCTGGAACGCGAGTTGACGGTGCTGCTGCGACGCGCCCGGGCCAGCCAGGGGGAGATGGCCCGCGCGGTCCATCCCGACCTCGAGTCGTCCGCGTACGGGCTGCTGGTCCGTCTGGACGAGTGCGGCCGGCAGCGGGCCACCGAACTCGCCGCCTACATCGGCGTCGGCAAGGCGACGATGTCGCGCCAGCTGCGCGCGCTGGAGCAGCTCGGACTGGTCGCCCGCGAGCCGGACCCCGCCGACGGACGCGCCTGGCTGGTCGCCCTCACCCAGGAGGGACACGACCGGGTGAGGAGGGTCCGCGAGGCCCGCCGCGCCCGCTACGCCGGCCGGCTCGCCGACTGGGACCCCGCCGAGGTCACCGAACTGGCCCGGCTGCTGAACCAGCTGAACCGGGCATCGGAGAAGTGAACCGGGGGCCGGTGGGGTGATCCGGGGGCCGGTGGGGTGAGGCGGAGGCCGGAGGGGTGAGGCGGAGGCTGGTGGGGTGAGGCGGAGGCCGGAGGGGTGGTCCCGGGCCCGGTGGGGTGAGGCGGAGGCCGCAGGAGCGGGCCGGGGCGGACGAGTGAACCGGGCGGCACGGGAGCGGGCCGGGCGGCGGAAGGAAGCGGGCCGGGCGGCGGCCCGCCCGGCGTCGACGGCCCCGGCCTCGTGCCCGGGGTTCCGGTTCCGCGCCGGCCGTCCCGGTTCCGCGCCGGTGACCGGGTCACAGCTCCACGTAGACCACCGTCGCGTCGTCGTGGGCCTTGCCCCGGGGCGGCGGCACCCGGTCCGCGTCCGCCCGCTCCAGGGTCCGTACGCGCTCCACCAGGGACTGCGGGCCCTCCTTGCGGATCAGCGTCAGGCAGTCCGCCCAGTCGCCCTGGCGGAACCGCTCCACCCAGCGCGCGGCCCCGTCCGTCAGCGCGGCCAGGGAGCGCACCTCGCCGCGCGGCAGGGAACCGGTGACCGCGCGGGAGGCCACCGACGGGTCCGCCGCCGCCGTGAAGAAGCCGCCCTCCCGGTTGCGCAGCGTGGCGTCCACCAGGGCGTCGGTGGCCAGGGCCGAGCGGGGCAGCCGGGCCAGCCGGTCGTCGAGCAGTGCGGTGACCGCGCCGTCGGGGGACTCGACGAGCAGGACCGAGTCGCACAGGACCAGGTACTCGACCGAGGCCGGTGACCAGCGGGCCAGTGCCACCGTCGCCTGAGGGGTACGGGGGTGAGAAAGGTCACAGGCCGTCGCGTGGCTCCCCGCGGTGCGCGAGAGGCCGCGGGCGAGCAGCTCCGGCAGGGGGACATCCGGGAGGGAAACGGCCAGTTCGGTCAGCGCCCCGCCCAGCCTGGCGGTGAACCAGGGAACGGAATGCAGACAACCGCCCCCGTCCCCCGGTGGCGTGACACCGTCCAGCACCACGAGCGAACCGCCCTGCCCGGAGGCCGGGAGTCCGACACTCGCGAAGTCCTCGTTGGGGCGGCCCGGACCACCGGGCTCCGAGACCAGTTCCGTACGCATCCGGCCAGTCTGCACGAGCCCTTCACAAGGGCCCCGAAAGGGTGGCGGCACCTGCTGGATCCACACAGCGGCGCAGGTCAGACGCCTGGTTTGAGGGGGATTACCGCGCTCCGGGAAGCAGTGGCGGCGAATACTGCCACCGCCCGCCGCAGACGTCCAACCGGCGTCCCGCGCGGCGCCGCCGCGCGGGACGCCGGAACTTGCCCCTCAACTCCTGTCCGATGTTCACTCCTTCGAGTGGCGGGCCAGGTGATGCGCATCCACTGTCCACGGGCACTGGGAGGGTCGGGGAGCGATGGGGGCGCCTCGCTGTCCGAGCGCGCTCAAGAGCTCGGGGTGAACGCCCGAACCGTTGACGGAGCGTCACCCGGGCCCATGGGTACACGAGTCAGGAATGCGAGCACCGGTGCAGAAGTCGCGGCCTCGTCGCAAAGGCAAGCAGACGGCCCCCGCGGGGGACGAGCAGACGCCCACCGTCGGCAGGGGCCGCCCCACCCACGTACGCAACCGGCTCATCGTGGCCGTGGCGGTGGTGGCCGCGGCGATCGCCGCGGCCGGGGCTCCCTCCGTCCTCACGGCCTCCGAGGAGCTCAGTGACTCGCAGGAGCTGGTGACGCTCGCCGGGCAGACCCAGGACGCCCTCGCGCTGGCCCATTCCCTGGCCGACGAGCGCGACGACGCCATCCCCTACATCGCGGCCGGCCGGCCCAGGTCCAAGGCGCCCTCCGAGGAGCACAGCGCCCGGGTCGACCGGCAGGTCGAGGAACTGCGCGCGGACACCGACACCTCCCAGGCGCTGCGTGACGACCTCGACGCCATCGCGGCCGTGCGCAGGGCGGCGCTCACCGGCAAGAGCAGTGCGCTCGAAGCGCACGAGGCGTACTCCACCGCCATCACCCAGCTGCACCGGCTCGCCGAGCAGTTGGCGGAGCGGACCCCGCCGCGCGCGGGCGCCGGCACCCACGCCCTCGCCGAGCTGGACTCCGCCGTCCAGCAGGCCGCCGCCACCCGAGGGCTGCTGCTCGCCGCGCTGAGCGTGCCGAGCGGCACGCAGACCGTGATCGACCCGGTCACCGGCCTGCCGTCCGCGACCAACGGTTCCCCGGACGCCGACACCGAGCGGCGCGACGCGCTGACCTCGGCCGCGCTCCAGGCCCGGCTGCGCTCCGACGCGGCCCTCGCCGACTTCCGCGACGCCGCGCCCCAGGCCGCCCGCACCTCCTACGACTCCACGGTCACCGGCCCCGAGGTCGACGCCGCCGAGAAGTACCTCGCGGACCTCACCGACGACCCGGCGCTCACCGACGGCGAACTCGACACCAGCGCCGAGAAGGTGCGGGCCGCCCTCACCGCGCGGCTCGAGACGATGCGCGGGGTGGAGTCGGCGCTCTTCGACCGGCGCACCAAGGACCTCGCCCAGCTGCGCGACGACGACGTCACCGCGCTGGAGATCCGGATCGCCGTCCTCGGCGCCCTGATGCTGCTCACCATCGGCATCGCCACGGCGATGGCCCGCACCCTCACCCGTCCGCTGTCCGTGCTGCGCCGCGGTTCCGCCCGCCTCGCCGAGGCGGAGGACCCCACGAGCGAGGAGCCGGTCACCTTCACCGGGCGCAACGACGAGTTCGCCCAGGTCGTGCGCTCCGTCAACGCCCTGCACGCGCACGCCGCCGCCCTGGCCGGGCGGATCGCCACCCTGGAGACCGACCGCAAGCACCTCGTCGGACAGCGGCAGAAGATGGCCGACGCCCGCGAGGAACTGCGCACCGAACTCGCCGAGTCCACCGCCCATCTGGAGCGGCTGCGCACCAGCATCGGCGGCACCTTCGTCAACCTCGCGCTGCGCACCCTCGGCCTGGTCGAGCGGCAGCTCGGCGTCATCGAGGGGCTGGAGGAGCGGGAGGACGACCCGGAGCGCCTGGCCACCCTGTTCAAGCTGGACCACTTCGCCACGGTCATGCGCCGGCACAGCGAGAACCTGCTCGTCCTCGCCGGTACCGAGCACGTCCAGCACACGGCGGGCCCCGTCCCGCTCGTGGACGTCGTACGGGCCGGGGTCAGCGAGATCGAGCGGTACGAGCGGGTGCGGATCGCCGCCCTGCCGCCGCACGCGCACATCGCCGGGTTCGCGGCGGACGACGTCTCCCACCTGCTGGCCGAGCTCATGGAGAACGCCACGTCCTTCTCCCCGCCGGACCTGCCCGTCGAGGTCTCCGGCTGGCTGCTGGAGAACGGCGAGGTCATGCTCTCCGTGCAGGACGAGGGCATCGGCATGACCGGCGAGCGGCTGGAGCTGCTCAACTCCCGGCTCTCCGGGTTCGATCCCGAGGCCACGTACGACGTGGAGGGCGAGGAGGGTCTCGGCCTCGGCCTGTACGTCGTGGCCCGGCTCGCCCACCGGCACGGGGTGCGGGTCGAGCTGCGCGAGCAGAAGCAGGGCGGCATCGCGGCGGTCGTCGTCCTCCCCGACTCCCTGCTGGCCTCCGCCGCCCCCACCGCGGTCCCCGCTTCGGTCGCCGGCGCCGGCCACACCGTCTCCCTCCCGGGCGCCGACGCCGAGGCCAACTCCAACGTGCTGCACGGCCGCAACGAGAGCGCCGACCCGCTGGTCGCCCTGGCGGAGAAGGCGGTACGCAGCCGGGAGGCGGCCGGGGAGCCCGCGGCGGACGCCACGGCCGCACCCGCGCCGGGCCGGTCGGACGAGCCGACCGAGGACCGTGCGGGTGAGGCCGCGACGGATCGCCAGCAAGGGGAAGAGGACCGCCCGGCCGGGCCGGCGGACACGACGGGCCCCGCGGCCGGGGACGACGCGGACGGCGCGCCGCCGCAGCCGCCCGCCGAGGTGACGATGGAGCTGCTGCTCCCGGTCCGGCCCGACGGGTCCGACGCCCCGGCGGCCCCGACGCAGGACCCGGCTCCCGCCCGCGACCACACGACCGCCCCCGGCACCCGGACCGGCGAGCCCGCCGCACCGGCCCGGTCCGCCGGCGGACCGCAGGCCGTCACCGTCCGCCCGGGTACCGGACACGCGGCCGGAACCGATGACGGACCCGGGACCGCCCATGCGGAGGCCCCGGACACTCCGGCCGTACCGGACACCCCGGCCGTCCCGGCCACCCCGGCCGGCACCGGCGCCCGGGACGCCGGAGGGCCCGCACCGGCCCGGACCGGACTGCCGAGCCGCCCCCTGCCGGGGTCCGGGTCCGAGGCCGAGCACGCGCGGGTGCCCGACGGACCCGGTGACGAGGAGCAGGTCACCGCCAAGGGCCTGCCCAAGCGCACCCCCAAGATCGCCGCGCCCACCGACGTGCCCCGGGCACGCACCGGGTCCGTGGACGCCGACGCGCTGCGCCGACGGCTCGGCGGGTTCCGCCGGGGGGCCGCCGAGGGGCGCCGTGACGTCGAGGCGGAGCTCTCCGAACGGACCGGCCCCGGCCAGCCGCCGAGCGACACGACCGCACCATCCGAAGAAGCCGCGGGGGGCACAGTCGAGGAGGCAAGCAGTTGATCGCGCCCAGTACCTTCGGACTGAGCAGTGAGGCCCGCAACCTGCACTGGCTGCTGAGCAACCTCGTGGAGGAGGTGCCCGGCATCCTCTCCGTCGCGGTGGTCTCCTCCGACGGGCTGCTCCTGCTCTCCTCCGACCCGGGCCGCAACGCCGAGGCGCGCGACACCGGCGGCGGCAGGCGCACCGGTCCGCGCGGCTCCGCCGCCGACCTGGCCACCGTCGTGTCCGGCATCGGCAGCCTCACCATCGGCGCCTCGAAGCTGATGGACTTCGGTCCGGTCAAGCACACGATGGTCGCGATGGAGGAGGGCAGCCTGTTCGTGATGTCCATCAGTGACGGCTCGCTGCTCGGCGTGCACGGCTCCGCGGACTGCGACATGAGCATCGTGGCGTACCACATGGCCCTGTTCGTCGGCCGTGCCGGCCACGTCCTGACCCCCGAGCTGCGCAGCGAGTTGCGCAAGAACCTGGAGACCGAGTCCACCGGGAGTCCCCGATGAGCAGTACGTCCAGGAAGGTCCTGCCGGTCCGCGGCGGCGAGCGCAAACCCGCCCGGGTCCGCCCCTACTCGCTCACCGGCGGCCGGACCCGCTTCGGCCACGTCCTGCTCGTCGAGACCTTCGTCGGCGCCACGGCCGGCACCGCCGCGCTCGACGCCGCCTCGGAGCGCAGGGAGCTGACGGGCGGTACCGCCCACGCCTTCGGCAGCGGGGGAGGCGGTCTCGCCCACCGCGTGATGCCGGAGATGCGGGCCATCATCGAACTGTGCCGCCGGATGCGTACGGTGGCCGAGATCGCCGCGCTGCTGAAGATGCCGCTCGGCGTGGTCCGCGTCCTCCTGAGCGACCTCGCGGACCAGGGAAAGATCCGTGTCTACGGAACGGGCACCGGCCACGGCACGGGCCGCCCGGAACGCGCGCTGCTGGAAAGGGTGCTGAGTGGACTCCGCCGTCTCTGACGTCGCTCACGGCGTCTCCCCGCTCGTCGAAGGCGACGAGCCCCTGCTGCCCTGGCAGACGGACCGCACCCGCGCACCGGTCGCCACGAAGATAGTGGTGGCGGGCGGCTTCGGCGTCGGCAAGACCACGCTGGTCACCACCGTCTCGGAGATCACTCCCCTGGAGACCGAGGCGCTGATGACCGAGGCGAGCGAGGAGCACGACGACCTCACCGCCACGCCGGACAAGCTCACCACCACCGTGGCCATGGACTTCGGCCGCATCACGCTCGACGACGACCTGGTGCTCTACGTCTTCGGCACCCCCGGCCAGCAGCGGTTCTGGTTCATGTGGGACGACCTGGTGCGCGGCGCGATCGGCGCCGTCGTCCTGGCCGACACCCGCCGTCTGAAGGACTGCTTCCCGGCGCTGGACTACTTCGAGAGCTGCGGGCTGCCGTACGTCGTCGCGGTCAACCACTTCGACGGCAGTGAGCTGTTCCAGCCGGAGGACGTGCGGGAGGCGTTGACGATCCCCGCGCACATACCTGTAATGATCATGGATGCGCGCCGCCGGATCTCGGTCATCGAGACCCTGTTGTCCCTCGTGGGTCACGCGCTCGACGAAACGCCCGAGTAGTCCCCCTAGGAGCGTCCCCGCATGCGGAAGATACTCGTCGTCGGAGCCGGCCAGTCCGGTCTCCAGCTCGCCCTCGGCCTGCAGTCGCACGGGTACGAGGTCACCTTGATGTCCAACCGGACCGCGGACGAGATCCGCACCGGACGGGTGATGTCGACGCAGTGCATGTTCCACACCGCCCTGCAGCACGAGCGCGATCTCCAGCTGAACTTCTGGGAGTCCCAGGCCCCGAAGATCGAAGGACTCGGCGTCTCGGTCGCGGCCCCCGGCTCCTTCGACCCGGGCCCCTCGCAGCGCGCGATCGACTGGCTGGGCAGCCTCGACGGGTACGCGCAGTCGGTCGACCAGCGGGTGAAGATGGCCGGCTGGATGGAGACCTTCGCCCAGCGCGGCGGCCAGCTGATCATCCACGGCGCGGCGGTCGGCGACCTCGACTACTTCTCCCGCGCCTACGACCTGGTGCTCGTCTCGGCGGGCAAGGGCGAGCTCGTGCAGATGTTCGGCCGGGACGCCTCGCGCTCCCCGTACAGCGAGCCGCAGCGCGCCCTCGCCGTCGCCTACGTCCACGGCCTGGGCCCGCGCCCGGAGCACCCGGAGACCGAGGCGGTCCGCTGCAACCTGGTCCCCGGTGTCGGCGAGATGTTCATCATGCCGACCCACACCGTCTCGGGCCGTGCCGACATCCTGTTCTGGGAGGGCATACCCGGCGGCCCGCTGGACGCCTTCAAGGACGTCAAGGACCCGGCGGAGCACCTCTCCCTGACCCTGGAACTCATGGAGAGGTTCCTCCCCTGGGAGTACGCGCGGGCCACCAAGGCCGAGCTGACCGACGCCGGCGGCACCCTCGCCGGCCGCTACGCCCCCACCGTGCGCAACCCCGTCGGCCGGCTGCCCGGCGGCGGACTGGTCCTCGGCGTCGCCGACGTGGTCGTCGCCAACGACCCGATCACCGGCCAGGGCTCCAACTCGGCCTCCAAGTGCGCCGCCTCCTACCTCTCCTCGATCCTCGAGCACGGCGAGAAGGAGTTCGACGAGGCCTGGATGCAGCAGACCTTCGACCGCTACTGGGAGACGGCCCGGCACGTCACCAAGTGGACGAACGCCATGCTCGCCCCGCCGCCGGAGCACATCCTCGACCTGCTCGGCGCCGCCGGACAGCTCCAGCCCGTCGCCGACCGCTTCGCCAACGGGTTCGACAACCCGGCCGACTTCGAGAACTTCTTCTACGAGCCGGAGAAGGCCGAGGCCTACCTGATGGAGGTCTCGGGCGCCGCGGGCGCCTGAGCAGCGCCCGGCGCGCCCGCGCGGGCGCCGGGTCACCGGCCACGAAGCGGAACGTGGTGCCGGACGGCGTGAACGACGGACGCGGGTGGTGGGTCATCACGAACACCGCGGTGCGGAACGGCGGTTCGTCACCCCACCGGCCACGCCACTCGTGCTCGCCCGGGGCCCGCGCCGGGGACCGGACTTGTTGCGGCCCGTGATCCGGGCGCCGATGCCGTGGGCGAAGTCGCGGGTGCAGCAGTCGTCCGGGCCGCGCGACCCACCGGGGTCGGTGCGGTGGGGCCGGCTCGCCGTGGCGCCGGCCCGGGCGAACCGGGCCTCCGCGCCGGGCGGGCCGAACGGGCTCCGCGGGCTTTGGTGCTCACCGGCGGCGGCGACGCCGTCGCTCGAGGCGTTGGGGTTCCGGACGCGCGGCAGCCGACTCGTGGGGCTCCTCGCAGGCGGCCGACGGAGGCCGGACCGCTCCGGCCGGCCGAAGTCACCGCCGCGGCCGTGACCGGTCGGCGGCCGTGGGCGCCGCGGACGCCGCGTACCCCTCGTCGGACCCTTCCGCGGCCCCCTCGGGCAGCTCCGGCGGCACGTACCCGCGCAGCGGCCTGCCGTCCGGATCGGGGCGTACGGCGCCGAGGACCGGGTTGGCCGCGATGGGGGAGACCTTGATCCGCGCGCCGGGCCGGGGCGCCTGCACCACCATGCCGTCGCCGAGGTAGAGGGCGACGTGCGTGGCCTCGGGGAAGTACACGACGAGGTCCCCCGGGCGCAGCTCCCGCAGCGGCACCCGGTCCAGCCGCGCCCACTGCTCCTGGCTGGTCCGGGGGATTGGCGTCCCGGCGGCGCCCCACGCCCGGGAGGTCAGCCCCGAGCAGTCATAGGTCTCCGGCCCCTCCGCACCCCACTGGTACGGCTTCCCGAGCTGTTCCACGGCGTAGCGCACGGCACGGTCACCCGCCTCGGAGGGCGTGCGGGCGGTGCTCAGCGCACCGGAGGCCACCAGTTCCTCCTGCGCCTTCGCCACCTCGGCCCGTTCGAACTCGGCCAGCGCGGCCAGTTCCCCGGCGGTGAGCGAGGCGAGCAGTTCCTCCACGTCGCCCAGCCGCTCGCGCACCTCGTCCCGCTCCTCCCTGCGCCGCTCGGTGAGCGCCAGGTGGGCGTCGAGCGAGGCGCGGGCCCGGCGGGCCAGTTCGCCGGCCGCCTTCTCCTCGCCGGTCAGCCGGCCCACCGCGTGTGCCCGCCGGCGCGCCACCTGCCCGATCACATGGCCCTGGTCGAGGGCGCCCTGCGGATCGCGCGCCAGCAACAGGCGTACGTACGGGGAGACGGCGGTGACGCTCTGGTACTGCTGCCGGGCCAGCCGTCCGGCGGCGCCCCGGCTGTCGCGCAGGGAGAGCCGGGCACGGGCGAGGGCACGTTCCAGCCGCGCGGACTCGGCGCGCTGCCTCGTCAGCCGTTCCTCGGTGGCGTTGTAGCTCTCGGTGGCCTTCTCCGCCTCCCGGTACAGGGTCTGAAGCTCCGTCAGCAGCGCGGCGACGGAGCGTTCGCCGGGGCCGGCCGGCTCCGGGGCGGCCGTCGCGGGCACGGGCGCGAGCACGGCCCCGGCCGCCACCGCCGCCGTGCACACCAGACGCAGAAGCATTCCTGACACGCCATCACCTCCGACGCGGGGCGGCCCGTCCGCTCCGCATCGCGAGCATCCGGCGGGCTCCCGGGTCCCGCTCGCCGAGTGTGCGCGGTCCGGCGCAACGGGGTCACCCGTCGGTGTCCTCCGGTCGGCCCTTCGGCGTGGCGTCTGGATCGGGCGCGGGCTTCGACCACGGCCACCTCGGCCGGCCGCCCGCCCGGCCCGTGGGATCGTGGAGGTACTTCCAGCCCCGGGTCAGCCCGGTCCGCGAGCTCTGTCCCCGGGGCACCCGACGGTAGACCAGCACGGTGGGCGGGCCGCCGCCGGGGGCCGGGACGGGGATGCGGTACGTCTTGGGCGGGTGCCCGGTGATGCCCAGCAGCACGGGCAGGACGCGCCCGTCCATGGGCCCGCCCTCGAAGGGGGTGTCTTGGCTCTTCACCCCACCAGTTTCGGCCATGCGCGCGCAACCGGCCGCGACGGTCCGGGCCGCCCACGGCGGGGACGGCAGCCGTCCCCGCCGTCAGAGGTCCATGGCCAGGGCCCGGACCAGCGCGTCGGTCTGCGCGTCGCGCCGCGCGGTCACCGCCAGCACCGCCACGAACTGCTCCACGAGCCAGTCCCGCAGTTCGTCCGGTGGCGGCTGCTTGTCCTCGTCGAGCCAGATCAGCGAGGCCGCCTCCACGGCGGTGATCCACATCCGGACGGTCATCCGCAGCCGGGGTCCGGGCCCGGCGACCCCGAGATGGCTGACGATGTGCTCGGCGGCGGCCCGGCGCACCCCGTCGACGATGGCGGTCGTACGGGAGGTCTCCACCACGCTCCCGCCCTGGAGCAGCGCGCTGAAGCCGGCGTCGTGCTGGTCGACGAAGGCGAGGTAGCGGTCGAGGGCCCGGGAGAGGCGGGGCAGCAGCGGGCCCTCGTGCGGCTCGTCGAAGCAGGTGCGCAGCTCGTCGGCGGCGGACCTGAGGGCAGCCTCGTACAACTG
Source organism: Streptomyces sp. NPDC016640 (assembly GCF_043076215.1). Classification (NCBI taxonomy): domain Bacteria; kingdom Bacillati; phylum Actinomycetota; class Actinomycetes; order Kitasatosporales; family Streptomycetaceae; genus Streptomyces; species Streptomyces sp. NPDC016640. The sequence continues at coordinate 128,028 of NZ_JBIBRG010000001.1, read as the reverse complement.
CTGCTTGCCGCCGGGGAAGTACCGGTAGACCAGGGGCCGGGATACGCCGGCCGCCTCCGCCACGTCGTCCAGGGACACGTCCTCCGGAGCGCGGTGGGCGAAGAGCGACAGCGCGGCCTCGAGCAGCTGGCTGCGGCGTTCCTCGACGCCGAGGCGCCGGTAGGCGGGGGTGGAGGCCTGCGGGGTCATGCTCCGCAGCGTAACCGGCCGCCCCCGGCAGGCGCCTATGCCAGCAGCCCGGACGACTTCCACAGCCGCCGCCCGGCGCCGCGCAGCACCCCGATGTCGTCCAGGAAGTCCGTGAGCTTCTTCGAGCCCTGCTGCATCACCTCCCGGCGGTGGCCGCTCGCCTTCACCTGGGCCACGGCCGCGCGCCGGTCCAGACCGACGTTGGTGTACACCTCGGGGTTGACGAAGGCCACCGAGAACATCCGGGCGAACTCCCCGGAGGTGACCCGGGTGAACTCCTGCGACCACTTCGGCGCGGTCAGCATCTGGCGCCGCAGTTCCTCACGGGCGTAGCGCACGTGCCGCGCCTCCTCGACGACGTGGATGCGCGTGACGCCCCGGATCAGCGGCTGGACCCGCTCGTCCGGGAAGGTCAGCCGCTGCATCCAGTCCAGCACCTCCTCGCCGAGCAGGGTCGCCGTGAAGGAGCCGGGGGTGGTGGAGATCGTCTTGAACAGCCGGCCGAGGTTCTGGTGCGCCCGGCTCACCGGGTACCACGGGGTGCCGCCGCGCGTGATGAGGCGGGCGAACATCTTGGAGTGCCGGCACTCGTCCTCGATCTCGGTGAGGGCGTAGCGCACGTGCGCGCTCGTGGCGGCCTTGTCGTAGATGTGCCGCACCAGCAGCTGCATGAGTATCAGCTCGAACCAGATGCCGAGGGAGGCGAGGGCGGCGGCCTCGTGCCGGGAGAGCAGGACGCGCTGCTCCTCGCTCATCCGCCGCCACATCGGGGTGTCGTACAGCGACACCAGCTCCGGCGGCCAGAACCACTTGCCCTCCTCGAAGGGTGCGTCCCAGTCCAGCTCCTTGTCGGGGTCGAAGGAGTGTCTGGCCGACGAGTCGAGCAGCCGCTGGGCCACCTGCTCGCGGTCCTTGAGCAGGCCGAGCGCGTCACGCAGGCCGTCGAGCGCGTCGGCTTCCGACAGGGTCGTCATGGCGGTTCCACCTCATGGGCATCTTGGGTTACCGGCGGTTCACCCCACTTATGAGACTGCCTGTCAGCAAGACCGTCAATCCCCTGCGCGCGACTTGTTGGCGACGGATCCACCTGGTTTCCGTCCCCCGTCGGCAGCGGCCGCACCGCCGTCACCGCCGGCGCCGGCCGGGACGCCCGGCTCACCGGCCGAGCACCGCCTCCATCACCGCCCGCGCGATCGGTGCCGCCGTCCCGCCGCCGCTGATCTCCCGCCGGTTCGCCGCCGCGTCCTCGACCACCACCGCGACCGCCACCCGGGGCTCCATCTCCTCCTCACGCTGCGCCCAGGAGACGAACCAGGCATAGGGAGTACCGGAGTTGCCCAGGCCGTGCTGGGCGGTGCCGGTCTTCCCACCGACCACCGCACCGGGGATCGCGGCCCCGGTGCCGGTGCCCTCCTCCACCACGCCCCGCATCAGCTCCCGCAGCCGCATCGCCGTCGCCGGATGCATGGCCCGCCGCACCGGACGTGCGCCGGCCGTGGAGACCGTGCCGCCGCCCGCCCGGGTGGTCCGCTCCACCAGATACGGCTCCCGCACCTGCCCGCCGCTCGCGACCGCCGCCGCGACCATCGCCATCTGCAGCGGCGTGGCCCGGGTGTTGTACTGCCCGATCGACGACAGCGCGAGCTGCGCCCGGTCCACCGTGGGGTCGAACGTGCTGCGCGCCACCCGGAACGGAACGCGCAGGTCCGCGTCGTTGAACCCGAAGTCCTCCGCCGCGGCCCTCATCCCCGCCACGCCCGTGGCCACGCCCAGCCCGGCGAACACCGTGTTGCAGGACCGGACGAACGCCTCCCGCACCGAGGCGTCGGCACAGCCCCGGGAACCGTTGGTCAGCCGGGTCGTCGTCCCCGGCAGGGTGTACGGGTCGGGGGAGTCGGTCGGCTCGTCGAGGTCGGTCACCACGCCCGCGTCCAGCGCCGCCGCCGCGGTGACCACCTTGAACGTCGAACCCGGCGGATACGTCCGCCGCACCGCCCGGTTCAGCATCGGCCGGCCCGGGTCGGCGTTCAGCCGCGCCCAGGCCCTCCGCGCCGTCGTCCCGTTCCCGGACAGCAGTTCCGGGTCGTACGACGGGACCGAGACCAGCGCCAGGATCCTCCCCGTCGACGGCTCCACCGCCGCCACCGCGCCCTTGTGCGAGCGCAGCCCCTCGTACGCCGCCCGCTGCGCCGCCGGGTCGATCGTCGTCACCACCTTGCCGCCCGCGCTGCGGGAGCGCGTGAACTCGTTCCACAGCGGCAGCGGCGCGAGCACCGGGGCGGTGCCGGACAGCAGCCCGTCCTCCGTGTCCTCCAGCAGACTCGTGCCGTACTCCTGCGAGGAGAAGCCGGTCACGGGCGCGTACAACGGGCCGTCGCGGTACGTCCGTTCGTAGCGCAGATGCTCCCCCGTGTCCCGTGAGCCGGTGACCGGCCGCCCCCCGACCAGGATGTCGCCGCGCGGCTGCTGATAGCGGGCGATGACCTCGCGGCGGTTGGCCGGGTTGGCGTCGTAGGCGTCGGCCCGCAGCACCTGGACGCGGGCCGCGTTCACCAGCAGGGCGACCAGCAGCAGGGCGCAGAACAGGGCGGCGTGCCGGATGTGCCGGGTCACCGGACGGCGCCCCCGCCGCCGGGCCGCCGCGCGCAGTCGCTCAGCCGGACCAGCAGCGCCACGATCGCCCAGTTGGTCACCACCGACGAGCCGCCCTGCGCCAGGAACGGCATCGCCATCCCGGTCAACGGGATCAGCCCGGTCACCCCGCCCGCGATCACGAACACCTGGAGCGCCACGATGGAGGCCAGGCCCACGGCGAGCAGCCGGCCGAACGGGTCGCGCAGGACGAGCCCCGCCCGGTAGCCGCGCTCCACCAGCAGCCCGTAGAGCAGGAAGATCGCGGACAGTCCGGCCAGGCCCAGCTCCTCCCCGGCCGTCGCCAGGATGAAGTCGGACTTGACCGCGAAGCCGATGAGCACGGAGTGCCCGAGCCCGAGCCCGGTGCCGAGGATCCCGCCCTCCGCGAAGGCGAACAGCGACTGGGCGAGCTGGTCGGCCCCCTCGCCCGCCTCGATGGAGGCGAAGGGGTGCAGCCAGGTGTCGATCCTGCCGTGCACGTGCGGCTCCAGCCGGCCCACGGCCACCGCCCCCAGCGAGGCCAGCAGCAGGCCGACGGCGATCCATCCGGTGCGGCCGGTGGCGACGTACAGCAGGACCACGAACAGGCCGAAGAACAGCAGCGAGGTGCCGAGGTCCCGCTCCAGGACCAGGACGCCCACACTGACCAGCCAGACGGCGACGATCGGGCCGAGCACCCGCCCGGTGGGCAGCCGCAGCCACCGGGCACGGCGGCCGGCGTAGGTGAGGGCGCCGCGGTTCGCGGCGAGGTACGCGGCGAAGAAGACCGCCAGCAGCACCTTCGCGAACTCGCCGGGCTGGATGGAGAAGCCGGCGACCCGGATCCAGATCCGGGCGCCGTTGACCGCGGGGAACAGGATCGGCACCGTCAGCAGGACCAGCGCGGCGGTGACACAGACGTAGGCGTAGCGCTGGAGCACCCGGTGGTCGCGCAGCACCAGGACGACCACGGTGAACAGCGCCACGCCCAGCGTCGACCAGATCAGCTGGGCCGGGGCGGCCGGTCCGCCCGGCGCCTCCAGGTCGAGCCGGTAGATCAGCACCAGGCCGAGGCCGTTGAGCAGCACCCCGATGGGCAGCGGCAGCGGGTCGGCGTACGGGGCGCGCCAGCGCACCGCCAGATGCGCGACCAGGGCGAGCACACCGAGCCCGGCGCCGTAGCCGGCGGCGCCGGGCGGGACGGTGCCGTTCCTGGCGAGGCCGACGGCGCAGTATCCGTACACCGACAGCAGCACGGCCAGGACGAGGAGGGAGAGTTCGACGCCACGGCGCCGGGGGAGGTGGACGGTGGGCGCGGGCGGATCAGCCGTCGCCAGGGTGATACCGGCCTTGCTCATGTCCGGAACTTACCCACATGGGGCGCCTTGCGGGCTGTGCTGGTCAGCACCAGCGTGGCGCGGGACCGATGTTGTCGATGTGGCGGGCCGGACCCCAGGCCCAGGTACCGTCCGTGAGGAGGTACCAGAGCGGATTGCCGTCCACCTTGTCGCCGGGGACCTTGCAGAAGATCGAGACGACCTCGCCCTTGTGGGCGTACCGGATGACCTGCGAACCCCGGGTGGGGGCGCTGCGCAGGGCCAGCGACGGCGCGGTGACGACACCCTTGTACTCACCCTGGTCGCCGTGGTTGCCGCCGGCCTGGTTGTCGTTGCCGTGGCCGCCGCCCTGCTGGCCGTTGCCGCCGGCCTGGTTGTCGTTGCCGTGGCCGCCGCCCTGCTGGTCGTTGTTGCCGTTGCCGCCTTGCTGGTCGTGGTCGCCGTTGCCGCCTTGCTGGTCGTTGTTGCCGTTGCCGCCTTGCTGGTCGTGGTCGCCGTTGCCGTTGTTTCCGTTCCCGTTGTGGTTTCCGTTCCCGTTGTTGCCGTTGCCGTTGCCGTTGCCGTTGTTGTTCCCGTTCCCGTTCCCGTTCCCGTTGTTGTTTCCGGCCTGCTGGTTCCAGTTCCCCTGGTCGCCCTGGCCGGGATCGTCGGCGGCCACGGCGGGGGCGACGGCGGTCGCGACCGCGAGGGCCCCGGCGGCGAGAGCTATGGGCAGACGACGGGTGAGCGGCGAGCGGGGGCGGTGTACGGACATGGCAGTACCTCCATGTAGGGGGACGAACAGGTCGAAGGTGACTTGTCGCCACACTAGGAGCGCCCCCCGCCGCCCCGCCCGCCCTGCTGCGCCATCGGGGACGGCGCTGCGCCCTTCGGGTCACGGCGACGGCCCCCGGTCACTCCGTCAGCTCCTCCAGCGGTCGCGCCGTGCCCGGCCCCGCCCGCAGGCAGTCGGCGGACGACTCGTTGAGCAGGGCCCGGGACGAGCGGCGGGAGCGGACCGGCCGGATCGCCGCGTCCCGTCGAGCGCCCGTCCGGGACCGGCCGCACCTGGCACCCGACATCGGCCTCCGGCCCGTGCCCGGGCAGCCGCAGCAGCGTCTGCACAAGATCGAACCGCCGGAGCGCCACGGCGGACCCCAGCTGCCCGGAGGGACCCGGAACCGGTGCCCGCCCACCCACGGACCGGACACGATCTCGTCCCACGGGCTGCCCGGAGCCGGTACGCCGGCTTGCCTCCCGCCGGTACGCGACGGCGCCTCCCCGCCCTCACCGCCCGACTCAGCCTCAGGCATCCGGCTTCTTGCCCGCGGGGCACCCCGCCTGTTCCCATGGACTGGGGTGATGGTGCATGGACGGGTTGCGCGTCATACCGACCTGGCGGCACGGCCGGGAGAGGCTGTACGTCTGCCTCCCGGACGGCGGGAACCTCGCCTGGTACGACCGTGAGACGGCCCGGGTGAGCCTGCTCGCCGACGACCGCGAGGAAGCCGTGCTCGAGGCGCTGGGCCCCTTCCTCACCGGCCCGGTCTCGGTCGGTCCGCCCCCGGTCCCCACCCCGGCCGAGCTGGCCCGTCTCTCCCTGCACCCCGACGACGACCTCGCGCCGAACCGCCCCGGGGAGGCGTTGCTGATCGCCCTCGACCGGGACCCCGGCCCGCCCCGCCTGCTCCGCCCCGACCCGCGCCGCGGGGCCCTCGCCGCGGAGCGGACGGTGGGCGAGGCCCTGGACCGCATGGACGGCGCCGGCTGGCACGCCCTGCACTCGATCCCGCTTCCCGGCGGCGACCGCGTGCACCACCTGCTGATCGGCCCCGGCGGCCTGTACGCCGTCCACGCCCTGTACACCCGCGGGCAACGGGTGACGGTGGCCGACCCCCAGGTGAAGCTCGGCCGCCATGAACCGCGGCCCCTGCTGCGCCGGGTCCGTGCCGACGCCGGCCGCGCCTCCTACGCCCTGACCGCCGAGGTCCACCCGGTGCTCGTCCTGGTCGGCGCGTCGGACGTGACGGTCCCGGTCCCGCCCCGCGAGGTGCGCGTCCTGGCCGACGGGGAGGTGGACAGCCTGTCCCGCCTCGGCGGAGTGCTGAAACCGGCCGACGTGGAGGCCCTGCACGCGATGGCCCGCGACCGGAACACCTGGGCAGGGCTGTGACCGGCTGAGCCGGGGCGCTCACGGCGGCACCGGACGCGGAACGTGCCTGATGTGCCACGCTCCACCAGGCGGGTGAGCGGGGACACACACCTGCCGAGCCCCCGCCGGCCCGGGCGGGTCACCGGCACGTGGTCCGCCCGTGGACGACGTCACGGCTGTCTCCCCGATGCCCACGTCCCGTCCACCAGCTGTTCCGCGTACCGGGTGGGCGAGGGGACGTCCGGCAGGTGCGCGGGGACCGTGGTGTCCTTCTTCGCGCCGGGCCGGTCGGCGAAGAGCGCCACGGCCAGGGCGAGCCGGGAGTCGTACCCCACGGACCACACGGTGCGCCGGGTGATGCCGCCACCCGCCCCGGCGGTGAGGAACGCGCCGTCGCCGCCCCTCCCGCCGGCCGGGGCGGCGACGGAGACGCCCGGGCCGGACCACCCGCCGAGACGCCCCTGCGCCCGGGCCGTCACCATGAAGGCGCCCTTCTCGTCCAGCACCCGCCGGGTCTCCGGGCGCGCGGTGTGGACCGTCCGCCCCTCGCGGGTGATCCGGGCCACCGTATGGGGGGTCGCGTACACGCCGTCCGCCGCCACGGCCGCGTACGCGGACGCCAGCCGCAGCGGGGTCGGCGCCGCCGACTCGCGCAGTCCGCGCAGCGGGCCGTCGAGCCGCACCCCGTCGAACGGATCCAGCACCGAGCCGGCCTCCACCGCCCCGCTCACCGCGTCGTTGAACGGCTGCCGGGCGTAGTCCGCCCCGCCGTACAGCACCCGTACCGCCCCGTCGCCGGGCTCGATCCCCACCACCGCCGTGTGCACCCGGACGTCGTCGTCGCCGGAGCCCCTCGGGCGTTGCTTCACCGACTCGGCGGTCGCGTCCTGCAACGCCAGGTCGAAGGTGGTGTGCACGGTGTACCCCCCGCGCGCCAGCTGGTCCTCGCTGATGCCGAGCCGGCCGGCCGCCTCCTTCGCGGCCACGTCGATCAGATACTGCCGCTGCCCCTCCGTCCCACCCGGCGGATAGAACCGGAACGCCGGGAAGCGGGCGCCCGCGCGCTGCGCGCCCGTGATGTCGCCGCCGGCCTCCATCGCGTCGAGCACCCACTCCCAGCGGTCCCGGAGCCTCGCCGTCACCTCCGGATCGGAGCCCGCCTTCTCGTAGTACGAGGGGATGTTGACGATCGACGCCAGGGCGGCGCCCTGCGAGACGGTGAGGTCCCCCGGCGCCACGTCGAAGTAGTTGCGGGCGGCGGCCTGGACACCGGCGGCGCCCCGGCCGAAGTACACCGTGTTGAGATAGCCCTCCAGGATCTCGTCCTTGGCGCGGGTACGGTCGAGCTTGACGGCGATCAACGCCTCCCGCGCCTTGCGCGACAGCGACCGTTCCGGACTGAGCAGCGCGTTCTTCACGTACTGCTGCGTGATGGTGGAACCGCCCTGCGGGGCGCCGCCGGACACGGTGGCCCACAGCGCGCGGGCGACGGCACGCGGGGACACCCCGGTGTCGGTACGGAAGGACCGGTTCTCCGCGGCGATCACCGCGTCCTGGACATGCCGGGGGACCTGGGACAGGGGCACCTCCTGCCGGTCGACCGGACCGCGCCGGCCCAGATAGGAGCCCTCGGCGTCCACGAAGACCGTGCTCTGCACGACCGTCTCGGGGTGCGGCTCGGGGATGACGGTCAGCTTGTAGGCGACCACGGCCGCGCCGCACACCACGGCGAGAAGCGTGAGGAAGGCGACGAGCAGCCGCCGCAGCCACCGTCCACGGGTACGGCGGAGACGGGTCCGCAAGGGGACGCGGGGGCCGTCCGGGGTGCCGTGCGGGACTTCCGGGGCCTTGCGCGGGCCGTCCGGGGTGCCGTGCGGGGGGTCCGGAGCCTTCCGGAGGTGGTCCAGGGCCGTGCGCGGACGGTGCGCAGCCGCGCGCAGACGGTCCGCGGTCCTGCGCGGGAGGCGGCCGACGGCTGGCGGCAGCCTCACGAGCGCCACATCCCGACGGGCACCGGCCGGGCCGCCGGGGGCCCGACGGCCGACCGCACCAGAACCTCACCGGCCGCGTCGTACACCGTGACGGTCTGCCCGCTCCCGGCCGGGCGCGCTCCCGTCGCGGTCCTCGCCCGGTCGGCGGCGGCCCCCGTGATGGTGTCCGTGCCGGTGTCCGCGAGCGGCGTCTTCGCGTACCACACACCCCACCCCGGACTGCCCGCCAGCGTCAGCACGTTCGCGGTGACGGTCCGGCCGCCGGCGCGGATCTCGATGCGGGCCGGGTCGGCGGTCAGGCCGTAGTACATGCCGCTCCGGAGGTACGTGCCGCCGCCCAGATCCTCGCCCTGGACGGAGACACCCGCCCGTGTGCGGTCCAGGTTCACGTCGTCCACCGGGAGGAACCGGTTCGGCGCCTGCGGTGAGGACCAGTGCCGGCCGTCCGGAGTCAGCCAGAGGTCCACACCCGGTGCGACGGACACCCGCTCACCGGGAGCGACGATGCGCACCGGGCCGGGCGCCGGCCGGTCGGGCGCCTCCGAGGCCGGGGTGGCGCCACCGCCCGCGAGCGGTCCGGCGGCGAGGAGGGCCGGCGGGGCGAGCAGCAGGGCGCACCCGGCGGCGACGGCTCCCGCCCGGCGCCGGCGCCGCAGCACGCCGTCCCGCTGGATGTCGTCGAGCGGAACGGCCGGCGGCACGAGACCGGCGAGCACCGCGGCGAACCCGGCCCGCCTGTCCTCGGCCCGGGTCTCCTTCTCCCCGCGCCGCACCCACGCGCGTACGGCTCCCACCGAACACCCCAGCAGCTGCGCGATCTCGGCCTCCCCCAGCCCCTCCCAGTGCCGCAGCACCAGCACGACCCGCCGCCGGCCGCCCGCCCGACGCCCTCGGAGGTACGCGCGCACCAGGGACCGCCGCACATGGAAGTCCACGTCGTTCCGCGGCACCCGCCGCCACCGCGCGCACACCCGCACCAGCGTGCGCCGCGCCAACTCCTCGGCGGCACCCGCGTCTTCCGTGAGCAGCCGCGCGGTGGCGACCAGCCGCGGCCACCGGTCACGTGCGTAGCGGGCGAAGTCCCCCTCGACGTCGTTGGCTTGGGGCGGCCGCCCGGAACGGAGAGGTGCGTACGTCACCTCCGTGACCGCCGGGCCTGTGCGCCGCGCGCCCACCCGCACGACGGGTCGATGGATCCCGGCACCCGTGTTCATCGTCTTCCTCCAGGGATGTGCTTCGATGTGCGCGACCTGCGATACCTGTACGCATGGCGGTGACGGCCGGGTTGCAGGGGAAAATCCGAGACTCCGGCGGAGGGCATGACCGAGGACGAGTTCGACGCTTTCTACGCGGCCGCGTTCCCCCGTCTGACCGGGCAGTTGTACGCCTTCACCGGGGACCACGGCGAGGCCCAGGACGTGGTCCAGGAGGCGTTCGTACGGGCCTGGGACCGGCGCCGGAAACTGCTGGCCGACGAGGCGCCCGAGGCGTGGATACGCACCGTCGCCATGCGCCTCGCGGTGAGCCGCTGGCGACGCGCGAAACGCTGGCTGGAACTGGTACGGCACACCCCGCCCCCGGAGTCGACCCCCGGACCGGGCCCCGAACGCACCGCCCTGGTCACCGCGCTGCGCCGACTGCCGGAGGCCCAGCGCAGGGCGATCGTCCTGCACCATCTGTGCGACCTCAGCGTCGAACAGGTAGCCTCCGAGACCGGCGCACCCGTGGGGACGGTCAAGGCGAGACTGTCCCGCGGACGGGCGGCACTGGCCAGGCAGCTGGCGGTGGACGAGGCCGAGGAGCCGGCCTGGAGGGAGAGCGGCCGTGTCGGATGAACTCTCCCGTGTCCTGCGCGAGTTGGCGGCACAGCACGAGACCCCGCCGCGCGTGGCGGCCGCGGAGATCCGCGACCGGGCCCGGCGCCGCTCCCGCCGCCGCAGGGCGACGGCCGCGCTCGGCACGGCGGCCGCGGCGGCCTGCGCGCTGGCGGCCGTCGCGTTCACCCTGCACACCGGGGCCCCCGCCGAGAACCGCCGGCTGCCGGCCGCGGCACCGGACGCCCCGCCCCCGAGCACGGCGGCCCCGGTCCCCGCCCCCGCCACGGCCGGCGTCCTCGACCTGGGCCGCCACACCCTCACGGTCGGCGACCGCGTCATGCGCGTCGACTCGCACTCCTTCCGCCGGTTCGCGCCCGGCACCCGGATGACGGTGGTCGCCCGGGCGGACTCCAAGCTGCTGCCGCTCCAGTACGGCACCCAGGCGGGCGAGGACGTCAAGGTCCCCTACCTGGTGGAACTGCGCACCCCCGACCGGGAACCGGTCTACGCGGGCGCCCTCGCCTTCGACACCAAGGCGCTCGCCGCCCTCACCGCCAAGGCGGGATGGGTGGGCATGAGCATCACGGACGCCGAGTGGTTCTACCGGCGGGCCCGGGTGGGCGACCACATCGAGATCACCTCGACGCTCGCCCCGAGCCCGACGGAGACGGCCGCCACACCGGGGGACGCCCGGACCGGGCGACCAAGGGCCGCCACCCCGGACGCGACCGGGAACACGGGCGGGACCGACACCACGGGCGGGACCGACGCCGCGGGCGGGACCGAGGCCGCGAGGATCGCGGGGAGAACGGATTGACCCCGCCGTCGCCCACCGAGGAGCCGTGCCCGCCCGGTCCGTCCCACCACCCACCGGTAGACGAGCACCGGGAGCACCGCCACCGACAGTCCGACGGCCGGCGCCGGCCACGGGCCGTCCTCGACCGCGACCACGATCCAACCACCGGTGGCGGCGATGCCCACCACGGCCGGAATCCGCCGGACCACTCCCAGGAGGACTCCTTCGACGGACCCGCGGCCGAAGCGCCGCGACCGCCTCGAACGCCACGGATCGGCCGCCCGGGAATCGTCACCTCACAGGAGACACCCCTACGCAGCTCGCACGGGGGACGGCGCAGGAGCCGACGGGCCGTCAGCCGGCCGGGCGCACGGCGGTGACGACCCAGTAGCGGCCCGTCAGCCGCACACCACTGCCGCCCCCGCCCTCCTGAAAGGTCCGGAACGCCTCCACCGCGGCCCGCCGGGCGCGTTCCTCCGTCCGGGCATCGGCGCCCGCCTCCCGCAGCCAGTGCCGCAACGGCCCGAACCCGAAGAGGAACCCGGCGGCGTCCTCGGCGTCCTCACCCCAGTACTGGGACGCCTCGACGCCCTCGACGGCCACGTCCCCGAACCCCGAGCCGGTCAGCACCCGCCTCGCGTGACCGGGGTCCGCTAACGCCTGCGGCCCCGGCCCGGCGGGCCGCGACAGATCGGGCAGCCGTACGTGCTCCCCGATCGCCGCGAAGACCGTGGACTGGTCCATACGGGCGAAACCCTGCGGGCAGACGAACGCCAGACGCCCACCGGGCCGCAGGGCCCGCCCGATGTTGCCGAACCCCGCGACCGGATCGGCGAAGAACATGACCCCCAACCGGCTGACGGCCACGTCGAACGCGGCCTCCCCGAACCCGTACACCTGCGCGTCGCCCCGTACGAACTCCACGTTGCCGAGCCCTTCGGCGGCGGCACCGGCCCGGGCGCGCTCCAGCATGGGCGCCGACAGGTCTACCCCCAGCGCGTACGCCGCCCGCCCGGCGGCGAGACGGGTGACGCGCCCGTTGCCGCACCCGACATCGAGGACCCGGTCGGTCGGCGCGAGGGCCGCCGCGTCGAGCAGCGGGGCGTTGACCCCGTCGTTGATCGCGTCGTAGCGGTCCTGATGGTCGGCCCAGTGCCGCCCCTCGTACCCGTTCCAGGCCGCGGCCTGCTCCGCGTTCACCACGTCCTCCGCGCCACTGCCCACGCCATCCGTCATACCGCCATCATGCCGCCCGGGCGTGCCCTTGCGAGCGCTGGTTCCCCGCTGTGGAGAAGGGGAGGGCGGGCTCCGGTCACCTCCCGCTGCGGCCCGGTGCGTCACACCTTCATGACGGTGACGCGTCCGCCGCACAGCGCCATGAGGTCCTCGGCATCGGAGGTGAGGACAGTCACCGGCCCCGGGGCGGTCAGGGCGGTGGCGGCGAGCATGGCATCGACGGCGTACTCGTGGCCGTGCAGGCCGGTGTCGGCGAGGAGCGCGGCGGCGCGCCGGGCGATCGGCTCGGTGACCGGTTCGACGACCAGGCGGGAAAGAGTCCACTCCAGGGCCGGGCGGTTGATCCGGGGATGGACCACTTCCACGAGTGTGGCTGCCGAAGTGATCACGCGCAGGTCATCGGTGCGGGCCAGGGCGAGCCAGCCGGTCACTGTGCGGTCTCGCAGAACAGCCTTGGCCAGCCCTTCGCTGTCGAGGACCAGGGTGCCGCCGGGGATGGCGGGGGAACGGGTCACACCGCGTTCGCTCCGCCCCGCGTCTGCTGCTCGCGTGCCTGGTGGAGCTGGTCCCGCAGGGACTGGATCTCCTCGTCTGTGACGGGGCCGTGCTCGGCCTCGCCGACGGCGACGAGTTCGTTGAGGCTCTCCCGTTCGATCTGACGGGCGACGGCCGCAGCCACGTAGGCGGACAGGCCGGAGGGGCCGCTGCGGGCCTTGGCCGCTTCCGCGACGTCGCGCGGCATGGTGATCGAGTACTTGCCGGTAGGCTCACTCATGCCACTGATCCCACCTCTCATCCTCCCCGTGCTGGGTCACCCCTTCCGGCGAGTGCGCGACGCCTCATTGCCCCTGACGACGCTCAAGAGCCCCGCAGACATCCGCAGCGTCCCCGACTCGCTCGAACTCCCCCTTCCGGTGCCCCGGCGGCCGAACCGGGAGATCAAGCGCCGCGCCGACGTCGTCCAGGTCTTCCCGAACCCGCCCGCGGTCCTCCGCCTTGCCACCGGGGTCCTGCACCCGAGGCCCCTGGCATCGCGTCCAGGGGCCTCGTCGATGCTCCATGCCCCAGCTCATCGGGTAGCCGATCCTCGCGATGTCCCGCACGAGGTCTGCCAGGGCGATCTCCGAGTTCAAAAACTCCGCCCAGAATGTTGACTCGGCGCATATGCTGCCTAACCTGGTTAATAAGCCGCAACACCGAAAGAGTCACAAAGTCGATGAGGACGTCTAGTCGGCGGAGTGGCTTGGACAGGATGTGGTGTAGGCCCCCGGCAAGCCGGCGCGATACCGGAGTGACAGTGACGACTGAAGCTCCAGGACACGTGCAGTACTACCGGGGACTGTTTTTGCCCTCATGGCCTTCGCACGGCCCAGTCGCGGTGCGAAGGCCGTGTCATGACCACGGAGCCGCCCGTCCGGATTCCCGGTTGTGGCCGGCTCGTGCCGTGGGTGTGCGGCGATCGAGGTCGGCGGCGGCACCCCGTAGGCGCCCTGGGCTGACGGCCACGTCACGTGCGCGCGCCCTTCTCGGGGGATCCCGAGTGCCCGACCTTTGGAACTGTTCAGAGGCCTTCCCGATTGCCGGGGCTCACCTGCGGCGACGCCTCGAAATCCCGTCACGGACCCCGGCACACGCCTGCACATACGCGAAGACCCCGTTCTCAGCGTTTCCGCTGATGGCGGGGTCTTCGGGCACCTCGTGCAAGGTGCCCCCGGCAGGATTCGAACCTGCGCACACGGCTCCGGAGGGCACTTCGGTACGGGACGTCTATACAGGTCACAAGCTTGTTGCCGGTCAGTTCGCGATCACTCGTCCATGGATAGTCCACGAACCGCCGTCGGAGTCGATCCGGGGGTCTATGGAGGTGCCACAGGAGCGGGGTCGGTCATAGTGCTGGCTCGTTGCCGCGCTCCAAGCGCTGGCCAGCGGTGTGGCGACGGGGCATGCCAGCCGTATCTGGAGCCGCAACCCAAGCTGTCCTCAGCACTCCAGGCTACTTACTATTGCGGTGTCCGCCAGATTTGACGCCGTCAAGTCATTGGCGATGTGAGTAGCTTCCGATAACCGCCGCTACAAAATTCTGCATTTCTGGATAGGGCACGATAAAGTGCTGCCTTCCAGTGGTTTACGCCCTTTCTCTCGGCCCCTCGAGCCAAGGCGCTAAGGGTTGAGCGCAATCCTGAATCGCCAAGGGAAGCGTATGTTTCATCATAAAGATCGATTTGGTCCGTTAGCTCGGCTATGGCCTCCATCTGATAGAAGTCGAAAAGTCCAAGTATTTTGAATTGCTTTTCGACTCTTGCGAAGGTGAGGTTGTCGATTTTGTCGGAGCGATGCAACGAATATCCGATTGAGACGGTGTTTTCGATACCTACGTCCGTGAGCAGTATTTCGCAGTCCGGGAATTCGTCAAAGTATGCGTGAAACATGAGTAGTCCGTCTATCTTGTCGCACTCATCCCCCTTTAGTCGATTACACCTTTCACAGACAGGGATGAGATTATCGGCCAGGATCGAATATTCTGGGAATTCATTCTTTGGAAGGAAGTGGTCGAGGGCGCAAACCTGGGCTCTTTCGCACAGTGGACACCGAGAGTTGCGGGTCAGTGCTGTCCGGAAGATCGAGTTTCTGAGATCTTCCAGGGGGCGGCCTCTGTCGAGGAGAGCGTAATTCCCCAGAAGGGCCTTGGTGAGCACATCGGAACCGTGGGCAAGCGATGTAAAACGGCGAATATCTCGCAGAACGTCCTCGTAGTCGCCATAGGCGTCGATGATTCCCGCGCGTATTCCCATGAGGACACGTCGAGAGGATGGCCGTCGACGGCTCACGGCGAGATCGAGGTCGGCCAGGCAATCTCTTTCCGGGCGAGGGAGCCGAATCATCTACCGGGCCGATCGCGACTGATGCTCGCCAGGTAGGAAATGGACTGTGCGCTCATCTCGCCGTCGAACAGTTCCATGATCTCATCCAGGTTCAAACTCTCCTGCATGGATCGGAGGGTTGAATGATAGTCGGTCGCGCTGCTGTCCAAGTTGAATACGTGGCGCGTGAGCAGTCCTACATTTTCTGCAAAAGTTTCGATCTCTGGCTCTGCAACGAGTGTGAGTTCTCCAAATCGCTGCAGGACCCTAACGTAACGTCTGGGGACTTCCTGGAGGAGGACCGGAGAGTGCGTCGCTATCACGGCGTAGGAGTTGAACTGATCCAGGGATATGCTGATGCTCTTCAGCAAGGCAGCCAAGAGCGGAGGGTGCAGGTGGGATTCGGGTTCGTCGATCAGAACCAGCGATCCGGGTTCCAGGTGCGCCACAAGCTGCACGACAATGTTGAGCACGAGTTTGTGTCCGGTACTGAGACCAGAAAAGGAATCCCGCCACGAATCACTGTCGAAGGCGAAGGTGTCGGACAACTCAACTCGTTTGAAGGAAGGTTCTCGGCTCAGCGGAGAGAGGGCTGCTGCCAGTCTCTGTTTACGCTCGGGCGTACTAGCCCTAACGAGGGCGGACATGATGTCATCCTGGATCTCCTCAGCACCCTTGAGTGACCCGGTGCGGGGCGCATTGGAATCAAGGCTGAGATTATATCTCCTAAGGCCGCAATAGGTGTATCCGGAGACCTCGCCGCTGGATTCCAGCCGCTCCTCTTCTTGCCGGTTCTTCCCCGGTAGGTCGAACGTGTCGAAAGCGCTATATGAGATAGCTATGACCGAAGAGAAACGTGGCGCACCGCTTCCTTCGGGGAATTCTCCATACCGTCTGATAAAGTTCTCGTCAGCTCGGTCGGTAAGGTCTGCATGCGCGGTGTTGGCTAGGTTCGCAAGGAGTTGCGTTTTTCCGCATCCGTTATAGCCCACGACGACGTTGATGCGGCCTGGCAGGGGGAGGCGGTCCGCGAAGCCAAAGTGAATGGAGAAGGGATCTCCTCCGACACTCGTTCTGAACGTGAACGCGAGCTTGCTGTCCTGCGAGGCTATCGTTCCTCCGAACAGGGCCGTGGCGTCTCTCAATGCGAGTTCGGCGTTCCCGTAGCGCAGGAGTGAGGCGGTCATCGCCGGCTCATTGGCAAACGATTCCCTGAGTGAGGGATCGATTGCGATATCGCGGAGGCCGAACAGAATGCTGTCGCGTAGTTCTTCTGGAAGTCCGTGCAGCGCTTCGTAGTAGGAAAAAGCTTGCCCGAGCGAGCAGTAACTATCATCGAGTTGGACGAAACTTTCGGGGATCTCGGTGGGGCCGCCGCTCTGCCCTCTTTTTATGATCTTTACGGATCCCAAGTCAATAGATGCTTCTGTTCGGGAAGGGTACAGATAGGCATCGAACATGGTTTTAAATCCAAAATCATCCCAAAGGTCGCGCCGAAGGACGAGTGCCGGAAGGGTGGAAGGCACGGTGAAGCCCGCGCTGCGAGGCACTACAAGAAAATGCATCAGCGTACTCCAGACGTGTATCCACCAGAACTGATATGAGCGGAACTGTCAGGTGCGCGAAAGCGCAGGAGAGTCGGTGGTAGAGGGCAGGGGTCCAGAAACAGGTCCCTGCCCTTTGCCCGACCGGTCAATCGAAGAGGCTCTGCAGTCTCGACTCGATCCAGCCGGGCCGCCGAAGCAGCTCGAACGTGTCGACCCCGACGATCGCGCGCTGTGGCGGTTCGCTGTCCAGGACCGGGTTCTCGAACGACTCGAACACCTCGAAGCCCTCTGCTTCCAGTGAGGCCAGAGCTCGGGCCACACGCTTCGAGCGGGCGGGACCGGTCCAGGACTCAAGAGGATGGGTGATGAGGACAGCGAGATCCTCGTGCTGGATGTCTTTCAGGACTGGCAGGCCATGAGAGGAATCGGCCTTCCAGTGCGAGAAGCTTCTGGCGAACTGCTCGACACGCTCGAACGCGTAGTCCTCCTCAGCGGTGAAGTCGGGGTTCTCCCCATCGAGCAGTTCGACCATCTGTGTGGCAAGGCGCCAATCGAGCAGCGGGTGGTAGGCGCTGTTGCTGTAGTCCCGCAGGCAGTCGTAGCAGGACGAGTCGCATGGCCCGGCCTTCAAGCTACCGGAGCGGTGTCGGGTGAGATCGGCTGCGACCTCCCGCGCGGCGAGCAGGAAGTCGGTAGGGCGCTTCCCCAGCCAGGTCGAATATCCGGCTCCGTTCTCCAAGGTGTCCGAGAGGAAGACTTGTGCCTTGACGCTGCCCTCTTCTTCTCCTCGGTCGGGATACAGGCCAGCCGAGAGTTCTCTTCCGTCAATGTCCAGCAGCCTGACGGCAGCCAGTTTGAAAACCGTACCGAGTGAGAGCCAAGCAGCCCTTGCGGCCATGCGTCTTGGGTCGAGGGCCAGATCGGCGGGTTGCTCGCGGAGGCCGACCAAAAGAACGTCGGTGAGTTTCACTGAGGCCAGTGCCAGCTTTTCTTCGTTGCTGACCGAAGGCTGTGTGGGCAGGCCCAGATCTCTCGCGCGGTCGGCATCGGCCAGGAGTTTTGTGTCCAGCAGACCGTCGTATCCCTTGACCTTGCCGAATTGGTATCCCTCGCCAGTTCCTGCGTTGACCACCACGATGCGTCCCTGACCACTCCTGAATTCAGCGGCCTTAGTGCAGCGTGGGACGAGCGCTGATGTCGTGTCGAGGGTGAGGCGTGCGGAGAACGCGCGTGGTGTGAACTCGAAGGTGCCGTCGTAATCCTGAGCCTTGTAGCTGGTACGAAATCCGAGCGGCTGACACGACGGGAGCATCCGGTAGTCGCCGGCTTCTCCTGCGGTGGCCCCACACACAGGACACGAGTGCTCGGATTCGCGGAGATTGACGGAGAGGCACTTGGCGCAGATGCCCACCATGAGGCGATCACTGTCCGGAGCCTTGCCTGGCAGCCACTGCCCGCCCGCGGGCTCGTACGTCACGAGGCCGACTGCTGTGTGCAACGCCTTGTCCTTGACCACTTCACCGCCGGGCGCCCACTCCGAGATGGCGATGTCGATGTCCCGGTCGATGACGTCGGTGAGTTCCGGTCCGTGCGGCCTCTGATGATGCAGGTTGCGAACCCGGGTGGGGAATCCGAACATGGGGAGCACTCCGTGCTCCGCGAGCGACTGGCTGAGCGGACCCGCGTCTGGCGCGTTCGTCACCACCTCCTCGATCTCGGAGTAGAGACGGGAAGTGGCCCAGGAGACCAGATCATCCAGCGAAGGCGCGCCAGGAGACGCCCCTTGCAGGAGTACCTGGCCCGCGTGTCTCTTAGCAATGTCGTTCCCGGCCAGCCAGTTTCGGATGTCATCCCGCACCAATAGCCATCCGCTGACGGTCCCGAATGGCCCGTGGACATTGCGTCCCGGATCCCAGTCGGACGTTCCCTCGACCGACCGGAAGGCGAGAGTCAGCAGGCTTGCGGCGTAGCAACGGAGCAGGATCTCCAGGCGATCGAGATCCACGTATGGGCTCGGCGAGGGATCGCCGGTGATCCGATTGGGGTGCTGGAAGTAGTGGTCGTCATGGGTCCTGGTGCCACGGCACAGTGTCAGGGCGATGGACAGGTGATCGAGCCGGCGGCCGGCCCGGCCCACACGCTGCTGGTAGTTGAAGCGCTGTGGTGGCATGTTCGCCATTACCACCGCGCGGAGCGCGCCGATGTCGACGCCGGCCTCCATCGTGGTGGTGACACTGAGCAGGTCGACCTCATCGACCAACTCGATGTCCTTCCCGCTCAGAAAGACTGACTGGAAGAGGGCTTGCCGGGCTTGCGCGTCGTCGTTGTCGGTCTGGCCCGTCAGCTCTTCGCAGTGGAGTCTGAAGGGAATCCCGGCCTCGCGGGCCAGGAAGGTGTAGTAGTCGTCCAGGGTGACGGAATCCGGGTCGAGGGGTTCGGCTACGAGATGTGAGCTGAGGCAGAAGGCACAGACGCCGGCGGAGCCGTGCAGGTGCCTTCTGGTGCAGCGTTCACAGCGCCATTCGGTCCCGCCGGCCAGGACGATCCTGATCTTCTGCCCTTCGATCCTGGGCTCGGCGTCGCTCAGACCCAGTGCATTCTTTACCTCTTGGACCAGTGCGTCCGGGAATACGTCGTGACGTCGTGCGACGGCGTTGATGTACTTTCTCGCTGCCGTGTGCAGATTCGCTGGCGGCTCAGGTCGCTGCTCCTGAAACTGGCGGCGCACACCCAGCAGCCTCAGCGTGGACAGGCACACCTGGTGGAAGACCTCTTCATCGAGCAACCGGCTCTTGAAGGTGATGTCCTGAGAGGCATGGCCGATGCCGAGCGATTCCAGGTCACGGCCGCCTCCCGCGAAGACCGCCTGCTGGACCTGTGCTTGCACTGTCCGGTGGATTTCGGAACTCAGGACGCACAGATCGTTGGTGAGGGAAGCATCGGGCCGTGGGACCGGGACGCCACTGGTCCAGTCGTAGAGATTGGTCCAGCTCCGTGACTCGGTGCTTGCGCTCAGCGAGAACGAGGGCCCACCGGGATGCACGCCGTATGTGACTGCTTGCGAGCTGACTGCGTTGCCGAGTTCGACAAGTGTCGGGCCCTTCTGCTGGGCCCGGTAGTCCGCCAGCACGCGTTCGTGCTCGGGGGTGAGGTTGTCGTGGGCCAAGGCGACCACTGCTGCAACCAGATCGGGTGAACCAGTCGCTGTGAGCTGGGTTAGCGCGGCCTGGCCTGCCTGGTTCCCCTTGAAGAACTCTGCTGCCAGGGCCACGAGATCCTTCGGATGATCGAGGGCGGCGATCACGAGCTGCCTGACCAAGTCCTGATAGTGCGACCGCTCCAGGCCCGCCGAGATGCGGGCCGCGTCCTGTCGGCTGTCCGAGAAGACGACGATCTTCGTCTGCAGCTGCCTCTTGAGGGCATCGGTCAGGACCTGGTTGGACTTCTCAAAACCTGTACCCATGGTGCGGATGGGGGACCTGGACCGCGACGGGTCCTCGAACTGGCGAACGTTCTTAAAGATCTCCTTGTCTTCCCCGCAGCAGGGGCAGACCGTGGGGAAGGCGCGGACTTTACCGAGGTGGTTCTGCGGTTGGCTCTGTGCCACCAGCAGGTATCCGTTGTTCTCCTCGTCCGGGTAGCTGCCAACCTTGCCGCTCACGGGATCCAGCACGGCCGGAACAAAAGTGAACGTGTACTCCGTCCGATTCTTCGCCCCCGGTCGGCCACCCTTGTGTTTGTGCGGCGATATGTCGAGACCGGAGCGTTCTCCTGCAGTGGGCAGAAAGATGCTGTACACATCTGCGGTGCGATCGAAGCGCGCTTTGTCCGGGAGGGATTCGAGATCGGTTGCGGTGGAGACCAGGTAGCGCCTGGTGGGATCAGGGCCGATTGTCGGAGAATTGAATCCGCCGAGGAAGACCTCTCCGCACGTGTCGCAGTACAGCAATTCCAGGACGCGAGCGCCGCATTCACAGGCATACCTGGGCCGACTGTAGAGCTTTCCGACCAGCCGGTCCGCCGGTGACTCCGCGGTGCGCGGTTGTACCTTGGAGCAGTTGCGATCCGCGCACGCCCATATGCCGGTGACGTTCCGGAAGAACAGATGGAGCCGGAATCGCGAGCCGGCATCCGCCTCCCCGTCGAGGCGCGAGATGAGTGCGTCGGTGGCCTTCAGAGCCTTGTCGGGTGCGAGGCCAGGGAAGAGCTTGACGGATACATCGGTGAGGGGCTTCGCTCGGGGGGAGTCGTCCTCGTCGCTCACGCTGAACGCGGCCTGGAGCGCCGCGTGCCGGTCAGGAAGAGGCGGCAGGGCGCCTGTTCCTTGGCCAATGGTGTCTGCCCAGGGCATGAGATCAGTCCTGCCCTTGGTCCGGACGCGTTCACCGGCCAGCACGGAGAAGCGGTCAGCTGACCGTCCGAAGAAGTCGCTCAGAAACTTCCGGTCCACCGGGTTTTCCGGATCCATAGAAGCGGAGGTGGCGATCACGGACAGTTGGTCCGAATCGGTGGACAACCCGAGCCGGTCGATAAGCTTGCGTAGGAGATAGGCGACCTCAGTGCCCTGAGTTCCCCTGTACATGTGGAGTTCGTCCACGACCAGGCTGAAGACGTGGTCCTTGGAACTCTTCAGCCAGTCACGGGTCCGATCGAAGATGGGATCCTCGTCTCGGCGCATGAGCATGATGTTGAGCATGCTGTAGTTGGTGATGAGGATGTCCGGCGGAGCGACCTGCATGTCCCAGCGAGAACGCATTTCGGCCCCGAAGGGGCGCTGGAGGAAGTAGCGGGCTTCCTCGTCCTCCACAAGGCCGTCCGCGATGCGCTGCTCCAGTTGGCGGCTTCGGTCTTCCATCGAGGCCAGAGTCCTGCGCAACTCCTTCATTTTGGAGGAGTTCGGCTTGGAAGCTAGCTCCAGCGGGCCGGCAACCGGGGTGCGGCCGGTGTAGCGTCCGAAGTGGAAGCGGTTGCCGGCACGGTGCCTTTCGAACCAGTCGCGTACGTCTGGTGCATCCAGGCTACGCCGCAACCTGATCAGCTGGTCCTCCACCAGCGCGTTCATTGGATAGAGGAACATGGCGCGCATGGCCGAGGGGCGACCGCTTCCGCGGCGCTGAGCCTGCCAGTGCTGTGACGTGCGCCACCAGGGTTGCTCGGTACCCTGGGGCCCTGCCGGTGCCCACTGGCGGGATTCATTGGTCAGCCTGGCCAGCACCGGGACGAGGAAGGCTTCGGTCTTTCCGGAACCGGTTCCGGACGTCACCACGATGTCCCGTCCGCGGTTGTTTGCCCTCAGCGCGTCCGCCTGGTGGGTGTAGAGCCTGGGGATTCCTCGGAGAAGACCGGTTCCTAGAAGTCCGGCGAACTCCGGAATCCCTATTTGCGCCGTCAGCTCTTCCAGGGTCTGGGCTGACTGCACGTATTGAGGCAACAGCTCCAGATACGGCTCCTGGAAGAGGACCCCGGGAGTGCGGAGTAGCCCTCTGAGTTCCTCGCCCACCGAAGAGTCGCGAAGGGAGTAGGCGGTGTCGTAGTACCGCTGGAAGTACTCGGCAAGTCGGCGGTGGACGGCCGACGGAGAGATGCCAGACATCAAGATCCTCACGGGGGTCCGGACTTAGGGGACGAGTTGAAGTTTCTGGTATAGGGATTCGGCCAATTTTCTGGCGAATGACTCGTCAACGTTCACGTATTTGACGTAACTCTTGTGCCCAGGGATCGACTGCCGGTCTGGCTCTGTCTGTGGGTCGAGCGCGGTTAGTTGCGGCAGCAGCCCGCTGCGCAGCACTGCGGCGCGGGCGTGGAGATGCGGTAGTTGCATGCGTTTCGGGGCGTAGAGTTCCCGCCGTAGCGGGCTGTATCGCAGCACCCAGCGTTGTGCGCGCGCGAGTTCCGCGTACACCACCGTGCGCTTGTCGGCGATGAAGCCGCTCATGCCGATCCAGTAGATATAGCGGTGGGTGTTGTAGCGCTGATATCTGTAGGCGCCGTGGAGAGGTGGTTCGCCGTGGCCTTCGACATCTGTCCAGAGGTCACTGCCCCCCTCGGACATCTTCTGAGGATCGATGCCGCCGGGCCCCCGCTGTACGCCACGCTCGGTAAGCATTTCTTGGAAGCGGGGAAGACGCAGAACGAGTTGATCCGCGGCGCGGTCCTCGAAGGCGATGCCGAGTACCTTGCAGAGAGCGCGGCATTCCTCAGGATCCGCCAGTGTCACCATCCGCACCGACGGGCCGTTGGCCTGTCGATGTGGCGGAAGTGCTACCACGGACTGCGCGAGTGCGGCCGTACCAGGGTCAGGGTCTTCGTGCAGCCGTTCCAGCCGCTGTATGAGCCAGAGCGGCCTTTGCCCCACCAGGAGCGCGTGCCCTCCGGAATTGGGCAAGGTAGTGAGGACCGGTGGCGTCACACTCCAGATCCGGGCTTCCCAGTCCACTTCGACATGGCCGAGAACCTGCAGGTTATACAACGCGATGCGCCAGTCCAGCGTGGAACTTTCCTGCTTGCCCTTCCCCAGCCATGTGTACGTGGCGTGGAAGGCATCGAGGCTCCCGGCACCGCGTTCGGAGCACCACAGGAGCAGCTCGTCGTGCACCATTCACTTCCCTGCCGTGTAGTCGGTCCAGTCTTGTGCACAAGCCAGTGCGGTGGTGGTGATGTTCCCCGAGGTCAGCCTGTGCCAGTCGGCTTGGCTGAGAATCGTCCAGCTCCCTGAAGGTGCGTCACACGTGCCACATGATCCGGTTTGGACGATCAGGGCTCGCCAGGCCCTGGCGTTCTGGGAACCGGTTACCTGAAGCAGCCATAGAGCTTGGAAAGGCAGAGCAACGAGCAGCGGTTCGATGTCGATCGCGTGAGGCACTTGGTCCATGGTGGCGATCCAGGCTGGCGCTTCGGGAACGAGCTGGGCAGCGAGGCGATTCTCGCCTAGGGCGTAGATCGAGCCGCCGAGGCGCAGGAGGCTCGTAGAAGGAAGCAGGTCGGGTTGGTAGTCCCCGAAGAACGAGCCGGACAAATGACCGGGCGGCAGCCAGGGGGCGCGCGCCGACGGATTTGCCGTGTTCTGGACCTTGCTGGGGATTGTGGCCAGCTTGTTGCTCCTCGGAGGGAGCGCTAGTAGCGGCAGGGCAACTCTCTCCCGGTAGCGCTCGACCAGGGTGAATGTGAGCTTGCGATTCCCGACCCCGATCTGGTGCTCGCCGACGGAGTGCACTCGATCCGCTAGCCGAATCGTGATCGTGTCCGTCGAGGCCGGGGAAATCGGCGGCAAGGGCACCCCGTTGATGGTGACGGCAGGCGGATGGTCATCGTGAGTCGCTGGCAGAACCAGATCGGGTGCGTACCCGAGGAGGTAGGTCTGTCTGCCGCCATCGATGCGGAGGCCGCCGGACAGGCGGGCCAGCTGCTGGTGCAGTGGGGCCAGCGGGCCGACGACGCCGGACACCGTCGCGGATCGGGTCGGTGTGTAGTCTTTGAACAACGTCCAGCCGGGCGGCACCTGAACTCTGCGGGGCTGGCGTACGGCGTCTGACCCACAGGCAAGCATCACCGCCTCCGCCTGCGCTGCGAAGTCAGTCCTCACCAATACCCGATGCGGAACCCCGATTTCCGCTGTATTGACGGACGTCCACTTCCCGACCAAGTCGTTGGCCTGGAGGACGTAGAGGTCGCGAGCGGGGAGCATCAGCGTAGCGTTGTCGGCGGCCAGTTCGAGTGCCGGTCCCGGAGTGAGCTTCTGGTCCGGAGGCGTGAGAGGTAACCATTCCGCGCCGGAGGGAACCGTGATGACGTCGCCGCTCAGGCTGAGCGATTCGAGACGGAGGTGGGAGGGGATGCGGGCCGCGATGCCGTACGGGAAACCGCCTGCATCGGTCGTGAGAGACAAGGGCACACACGGCAGGCCAGCGGAGTTTCTCGGGAGCCCGTCGTAGTGGGTGAGTTCCTGCTGCAGGATGCTTGCCAGGATCGGTCGCAACTCCGGCGATGCCAGAGCGCGCTGGACTCGCGGGCTGGGCCGGTTGAGCCGTACCCACTCCTGGAACCGGTCGAGGAGTTCCGCTTCGGGGACCGAATCTCCCGGCTGTGCTCCGATCGCTGACAGGAACAGCCCGACTTGCACGCGGTCCGATCCGACCAGAACGGCTTGGGACAGGGACCAGCCGATGTTGACCTGGGTCGGATGGGGAATAGCGGAGGGCAGGCCGCGGCGGCCCTGTTCATGCTCGGTCAGCCACCACTTCAGGTGACCCCACAGGGTGGGGACGATCACGTCGTAGCCGTCCGGCATGCCGGAGCCTTCGTGCAGGCCGAGCAGCTCGCGCAGCGGACCATAGTAGGAAAACCTGCCGGCTGCAGTGTTGTCGGAGCGGTTCATCCTGGAGGCTGCGAGCACTGTTGCTGCGAGGAGTGCTATGAAAGGCGGGTGGCCCGCGGCCCCGTGTCGGCGCCAGCGGCGAGCACTGGAGGCGATGCCTTCGAAGGGGTCGCGCCCGAAGACCCGGCTCCTGATGGCAGTTTGGAAGTTCTCGGCTGCAGTCGTGGGCGTTGTGGCAGTCTGGGTGTGCCTGGTCAGCAGTTCGGTGAGCAGGGCATCGTCTACCGACAAGTACACAGGGGCTGCTGGTTCACGGAGAGGGAAGAAGTGTTCCGTGAGAACTCTGTTCCAGCTGTCATAGTCCATGGGCAACCCCCTCATCTGCGTAGGAAGACGTTAGCCCATCGGTAGGACATTGGTCGCTTTTCGAACGTCTGTCGGATATTCTTCGGTGTCTGTGCTCGCTGAACTGCCCGGTTGCCTTGACAGCTGCGGTTTTCTCCGGTGAGCTCCCTCTGTCAAGACACTGAGCAGATCTACTTCGGGGAGTGCCTCCGTTGACCGCCGCACGATCGTCAGCGCGAACCCGGCCCATGGGGAAGGTGCTCTCTCTGTTTACCGGAGCGGGTGGCCTTGACGTGGGTCTGGAGAGGGCTGGGCTGGCTACCGTCGCTTGCCTGGAAGTTGACCCTGAAGCCAGGGCTGTGCTCGCAGCCAATCGGCCGGGATGGGCCATGCCTGGCAACGGCGATGTCAACACTGCTGCCCAGTACCTCACTCCCCGAGCGCTAGGGTTGAAGCGCGGGCAACTCGACCTCATTGCGGGGGGGCCGCCTTGTCAGCCGTTTTCAAAGGCTGCGCAGTGGGCTTCGACTGCCCGCAGTGGCATGGAGGACGACCGAGCCAAGTGTGTGCATGGGATGCTCGACCTGGTTGAGGGTTTCCTCCCTAGGGCATTGCTCGTCGAGAACGTTGAGGGGTTCTTGAGAGGGAACGGGAACGCCTCCGAGGTCATTGACGAGGGGCTCGCGGGTATCAACGATCGGCATGGTACCTCCTACAGGATGGTGGCCAAGGTCGTTGATGCAGCTGACTACGGGGTGCCTCAGCATCGACGTCGGGCTATCGGCATTGCGTACCGGGACGGTGCAGAGGTTCACCTGCCGGAGGCGACTCACGCAGGCGACCCGATGCGGGCCTGGGACGTGCTTTGGGATCTTGAAGAGGATGAGAAGCCTGTTGCTACAGGGCAATGGGCAGCGCTACTGCCTTCCATCCCAGAAGGTGGCAACTATCTCCATCTCACGGCTCGTGGCGACGGTGAGGAACTCTTCGGCTGGCGAACCCGGTACTGGTCGTTTCTGCTGAAGCTGGCCAAGGATCGACCGTCCTGGACCTTGCCGGCCTCTCCTGGGCCGAGCACGGGGCCGTTCCACTGGGACAATCGGCCCCTTTCTGTGCGTGAGCAGATGCGCTTGCAGACCTTCCCTGATGAATGGATCATTGATCAGCCGTTCCGTGCTGGTCGGAGGATGGTGGGTAACGCGACCCCTCCGCTACTTGCAGAGGTACTGGGGCGGACGATCGTGAGAGACCTTGAGCTGGGCGGGGCTTCAGCCAGGTCTCGTCTTTTGGCGAGGGCGCCGTCTCTGCTGCCCGTGCGTCAGCTGAGGGTCCCGCGTGCCGTCGCGCCTGTCCCGATTCCTGAGGCGTACCAACCCCACGTGGGTGCTAAGGAGGCTCACCCAGGCGAGGGGATTGGGCCTTCCCCTCGACGGTTGGCGACGAGAGGCTGACCTCCGGCCCGTTCTGTGAACTCTGTTGCTGGGCGAACCTTCACCCGAAGGGGAGCGCCTGCATGGCTGGGCCTAGCAGGCGGGCTGTGGCGGGTTCGGGTTCTTCGAGTGTAGGGCTGGTGCGCTGCCACTAGCGTGGCTGCTGAGGCGTAGAGGTTGCTTCGTACGTGCTGGATGGCGATGTCGGCGTTCTGGAGGTTGAGTGCCTCGTCGGCGGAAGCTGGGGCCCGCTGCTCGATGCCGAGTTGTCCGCCGTGGCGGCAGTCGAACCGACTACTCTCCCCTACAGGAACGATGTCGACCAGCGATCCGCGCCCTGTCTCTCGCCGCCCACGGCTCAGGTCGGTGGAGCGGCTTTGGGGTGGCGCTGCTTTGGCGCGAGTGATCATGGCCCCGTAAGCTTCCGGCGCGTCGGGCAGTCTGTGGACCTGCCCGGTAAAGCACGACGTTGGGGCCATGATCTTCGAGGCTCGCGCCAAAGTGGCTCCGTAAAGCCGCGGAGCCGACCGCCCCAGCCACGACGTACCCCTTCTCTGGCATCAGGCGACTGATTGCTGTGTGCGCGGCACGGGCGCCGGCCGGGCTGGAGCGGGGCGGAGACAGGAGCGCAGGCCCGGCCGGGGGCCGGGCCGCGCGCGGTGAGCGGAGCGAGCCGCCTTGAACCAGTAGAGAGAGTTTGAATCACGCTCGTGTTGCTGGTCGTTGAGGCTGCTCTTGTGCCTGGTGGCTGCTGGCTCGTGGTGTAGAACCCTGAGTATGGGGAGTGAACGGCGCGAGCGGATGAAGGTGCTTGGGGCACGTCTTCGGGCTCTGCGTGCGGATGCCGGTCTGACGGGTGCTGCTCTGGCACAGCAGGCCGGCGTGGGTCAGCCGACGGTCTCCAAGGTCGAGAACGGGCGTATGGTCCCGAGTCTGGATGTGCTGGACCGGTTGTCCCGAGGGCTCGGGCTCGATGAGTCAACCGTCGGTGAGGTTCGTGAGCTGCTGGCTGCGGTTGCTGCTGTGGAGACCGGTTCTGGCTCCGATGGGGACATCTCCGCGGAGCTCGTCGTGGATGAGTCGGTCCGCGGTGCTCGGCTGGTGCGCTCCTTTCAGTGTGTGGTCCTGCCGGCCATGCTCCAGAGCGCCGAGTACGCCCGGCACGTCTTCCTGACGTCACCGGGCCTGGATGCTGAGGCGGTAGGCCGGGCCGTCGCTGCTCGGGTGGAGCGACAGAGCCTGTTGTACGAGCCGGGGCGTGAGTCGGTGTTCGTGTTGACGGAAGCGGTGCTGCGGACGTGGCCGGGGACGCCGTCGCTGATGCTCGCTCAGCTCGATCGGCTGTTGGCCGTCGAAAGTCTGGACACGGTGCGACTCGGGGTCATCCCGTGGACTCGGCCGGTGCCGGTGCTGCCTCGTCATGGCTTCACGCTCTGCGACCGGCGGTCCGTCGTGGTGGAGGCGTTCCCCAGTGAGCGGGTCTCCACTGAGACAGACGACCTCGCTCGGTACGAGGAGATGTTCAGCCGGTTCGAGGGCGCGGCTCTCTTCGGCGGTGAGGCGCGCGACCTGCTGATGCAGGTGATGGGGGAGTTTCGCGGGTTGGAGACTGCCGTCACTCAGTAGAGGAATAATTCCTCTGCATGCCTAGATTGGTGTCGCATGTGGGAATACCCTGCTCCTCGTGCTGTCTAGCCCTCTAGACGAGGAGTGTTGCCGTGCTCACCAAGTGGTGCCGTGCCTTCCCTGGCCTGCCTGAACAAGTCGCCGAAGCTCGCCACTTCGTAGCCGTCTTACTCGAGGAGTGGGGTTGCGTCGACGAGGGGGCCCTGGTCGCCGGGGAACTGGCGGCCAACGCCGTACGCCACTCGCTGAGCGGCAAGGCCGGCGGCTGGTTCCTCGTGGTCGTCGGCTTCGGTGCGGACTTCGTGCGCATCGAGGTGATCGACCAGGGCGGCGACAGCGCTCCGATGATGCGGAACGCGACCGGCCTGGAAGAGGGCGGCCGCGGGCTGATGTTGGTGGCGGCTTGCGCGAAGGACTGGGGTGCCAAGTCTCTGCCGAAGGGCTCTTCGGTGTGGGCAGATCTGGTGCGGGAGGGGGTGTGACCACCTCCAGCCTGCTTCTCCTCGGCCGTCGCGCGGGCGGCAGGGAATGACTCCTCGCGGGGTGCCTCGGCGCCGGTCCGGCTTCCACGTGATTGGCGTCCGGTCGGGCCGGCCACTCCTGCCCGTTTCGTCTAGGGGCCTAGACTCTTGGGTAAGGCAAGGAGGTGAGCACATGTCGGACGAGTTGCAACGGATCATGGCGATCGATGATCCGTACCTGCTCCTGCGTGAGGTCACGACGCGATTGGCCGACGCACAGCAGGAGGTCACCGAACTCGCTCGGCTGCGGCGCCGCGTGGTGCAGGACCTCCATGCACAAGGACTGTCGTACGCGCAGATCGCGGCGAAGGCCGGCCTCAGTCGCGGACGCATTCACCAGATCCGCCACACCGGCCCGGCGCCCGAGGGCGCGTTCCTCGGGTCGGGCGCCGTCACGGTCGCGACTCCGCTGCGGCGGGATGACGAACGCGGGCGCACGGTCGTTGCCGTGGACGACGTCAGTTCTGGCAAGCGTCTGGAGGACCTGGCGCGGTCGTACGGGCTCGCCGTCACCTCCGAGCACGTACCGGTGAGCGGAGAGATCGACCTGAACCGCGACGGCCTGGTCGTCGTCTGCGGGCCGCGCATGTCACAGGACATGTGGAACACCTATGCTCAAGACCCTGTGCTGCGCTGGGAGAAGGCGGAAGGCGGCCCCTGGACGGTCGTGGACCGGCTCACCGGCACCGTGCACCGGTCGGGGCAGGACAGTGATCCGGCCCGGCCGTACGACATCGGCTATCTCGGCCGACTGCCGCGCCCGGACGGCAAGGGCTCGCTCCTGGCCATCGCCGGTATCCACACGCAAGGATCGCTCGGTGTCGTCCAGTTGCTCTCCTCCGAACTCAACTCCCTTTGGGGGCAGGTGGGAGATCGCCGGTTCTCCACGCTGGTAGGGGTCGAGTACGACCCGGAGACCAGTGAGCCGCGGTCCGTCGAACTGGTCTGCCCGCTATACCGTCACGACGAGGAGACGGCGGAGTGAGGTTCACCCTCGGTACCTCGCCGTCCACGCCGGACAGTGAGAACGAGGACTTCGCCGCTGCCGCATCTGATGCCGCCGTCCTCCTCGATGGCGCCGGCGTAGGGGGCGTGGAAACCGGGTGCGTGCACGGCGTCGCCTGGTTCTCCGGAACTCTGGGTGCGCTGCTGCTGCGTACCCTCGTCGCGCGTCCGGCCTGGTCGCTCGCCGAGTGTCTGGCCGACTCCATCCGCATCACCCGCTCGCTTCACGAGGACGTCTGCGACCTGGAGTACCGGACCAGTCCGACCAGCACGGTCGTTGCCGTCCGTGCCCATGGCGGAGTACTCGAACACCTCGTGCTTGGTGACTCCTCACTGCTCCTCGCGAAGCGGGACGGGAGCTCTTCCGTCATCACTGACCGGCGTCTAGACGAGGTCGGCGCGCGGCTTCGTGGGTCGGTCGACGAGCTGCCCACCGGTTCGCCAGAACATGCCGCCGCACTGGCCGAGTACCGGGACGCCCTGACGTCTCTCCGGAACCGGCCGGGCGGCTTCTGGATCGCCGGTCCCGATCCGCTCGCGGCCGAGCATGCGTTGACCGGCACGGTGCCGCTTGACTCCCTGGCCTCGGTGACGCTGCTGAGTGACGGCGCGACACGGCTGGTGGACCGCTTCGGGCTTGCCTCGTGGGACGAGACTTCGGCTCTCCTCGACTCCGCCGGCCCGGACGAACTGATCCGCCAGACCCGTAAGGCGGAGGAGGGCGACCCTGACGGCCGGCGCTGGCCGCGGGGCAAGGCGCACGATGACGCCACCGCCCTGCACTGGGCGCTTTCATAGAGCGCCGGTCACTCTGCCGACACGGCGCTCGTATACCCCCCTAGACAGTTGTCGGGGTGTCGCGTTACGGTAGCCGTCAACCCCCCTAGACAGTTGGGGTGGGTTCCCCTCTGCGCTGTCTAGGGGGGTATTCAGCGGCTCGGCGTCTGTGACGGACGCCCGATCAAGTGAGGTTCACAGAATGCGTGTCATCCCCGTGGACACTTCGTCCGCCACTCTGCTGGTCACGAAGCTGCCCGAGGTCAAGGTGAGGGACCGGCAGACCGGCGAGGTGGCCGTGGACCCGGTCACCAACGACCGGCTCATGGTCCTGGAGCTGGTGTTCATCGCCCAGGGCGGTTCGGACATGATCAAGGTCACCGTTCCCGAGAAGGGCATCGGCGAGGGCCTGGTCATGGGCGCGCCGGTCTTCCTGTCCGGCCTGGTGGCCCGGCCCTGGGAGAGCGAGTTCGGCGGCCGTGCCCGGCACGGCATTGCCTACCGGGCGGACGCCGTCATGGTCGGCACTCCTGCTGTGGCGCAGGGCTGAGCGTCATGACCGATGCCCTGTGGGTTCTGGTGCCTGCCCTGCTGGCGGTGGCTGCGCTGGTCGCGGTGCGTCGGCGGCTGCCGGTCCTGTTCTGGTGGCTGGTCGGGTATCCGGTCGTCGCGCTGCGGGTGCTCGCCACGTACCGGGCCACCATGGACGCCTGCGGCCTGACGGTGCCGGCCTCGGCCATGCGCCGGGCCACCGCCCGGATGGTCGGGAGGCAGGCTGCTCCCGTACCGCCTCGTCGGTCGCTGCCGCTGCCGACCGGGTCCGGGCTCGTGATGCGGCTGCGCATGGCGGCCGGGCAGGCACCCGAGGACTTCACCGCCTCGGCCGACCGGCTGCGGCACGCCTGGGGCGCGCACGCCGTGCACGTCCGTCCCACCAAGCCGGGTCGGCTGGAGCTGCGGTTGATCGGCTGGGACGTCCTCGCCGACGTCCGTCCTCCTCGGCGGTGGCTGCGGACCGAACCGCTGTCCCTGCCGCTGGCGCTGCGCGAGGACGGGCACTGGCACGTCCGGGACTTCCGTACCGTGCCGCACGAACTGATCCTCGGCGCCACACAGTCGGGCAAGTCCGTGTACCTGCGCAACCTGCTGTGCGGGCTGGCCCGGCAACCCGTCGCGCTCGTCGGCATTGACTGCAAATGGGGCGTCGAACTGGCGCCGTTCGCGCCCCGGTTGTCGGCGCTCGCCGACACGCCGGACCGTGCGAACGACCTCCTTGACGTCCTGGTGAAGGAGATGGAGGCACGGTTCCACCTGATCGGCATGACGGGCGGGGCCGGTCCGGACGCCGTGCTCACCTCGGACGTCTGGGGCCTGCCGGAGAAGGTGCGGCCGGTGCCGATCGTGGTCGTCGTCGACGAGGTCGCCGAACTCTTCCTCGCCGCGAGCAAGGACGACGAGAAGCGGCGGGACGCCATGGTCACCAAGCTCATCCGCCTCGCCCAGCTCGGCCGCGCGGCCGGCATCTACCTGGAGGTGTGCGGGCAACGCTTCGGCGCCGAACTCGGCAAGGGCGCCACCATGCTCCGCGCCCAGCTCACCGGACGGGTCTGCCACCGCGTCAACGACGAGACGTCCGCCAACATGGCACTCGGCGACATCGCACCGGAAGCGGCGCTGGCCGCCACCTCCATCCCGGCCGAACGGCCCGGCGTCGCGGTCGTCGGCGACTCCTCCGGCGGCTGGTCTCGCGTCCGCTCGCCCCACCTCACCCTCGACGACGCGGCGGCCGTCTGCCGCGACACCTCCGGCCTGGTCCCGGAACTGCCCCGTCTCGACGCCTTCCGGCCCGTCGTCGCCCCGGAGCCCGCCGAGCTTCCCTCGGCCGCTCCTGTCGCACCCACCGCTCGCCCGGTTACCGAGTAACCGCACTCCCTCTCCCACGGCCGACGTGACCGCCTCGCGTCATGTCCCTACCCCTCCCATGCCCGAAATCGGAAGGAAGCCCTGTGCCACGTCCCTCCATCGCCGAGGTCAGCACGCTCATCGCGGACCTGGCCGCGCTCCGGCAGGACCGGACCTCTGCCGAGTACGCCGCGCTCATGGACCGTAAGGCGGATCTGCTGGAGCGCATCGCCGACCACACGCCCGGCGACATCGAGGCCGCCGAGGTGACCCGCCTCGCCCGCGAGCCCGCCGACTCCCTCAAGTCCACCGACTGATCACGCCGGAAGGAGACCGAGCCGATGCGTGCCCACCTGGCCCGCGTGGACGCCGTGATCGTTCAGGCCGTCATCGCCGGTGCCCTGTCCTTCTCCCACCTGCACGACCTCGCCGCGGCGGCCGGGCAGGACGGCTGGAAGGCGTGGGCCTACCCCGTGAGCGTCGACCTGCTCCTGGTCGCCGCCTGGCGCCGGATGCGTCAGCAGCAGCGGGCTGGCCAGGCGGCCGGTGGCCCGCGGCTGTGGTTCCTGGTGGCCCTGGCCGCGTCCCTCGGCGCCAACGTCGCCACGGCCGGGCTCCTCGACCTGGACGACGTGCCGGCCTGGCTCCGCGTGACGGTCGCGGGCTGGCCCGCCATCGCCTTCTTCGGCGGCACGCTGCTGGCCCACGCTCCGCACGCTCCGGAAACACCGGCGGCCCCGGCCCCCTCGACAGCGGACACCCCTGCGGAGCCGCACGCCGTTCCATCTGCCGTCGACCAGCCCGACCGTGAGGCACTGCCGGCGTCCTCCACCGACCCCGGCTCGGCTCCGGAGGTCACTGCCGAACCGGTCGCCACTCCGGCCCCCGCGTCTGCTCCCGCCGTCGCCCTGCCGCCCGCCCTCGTCGACCGCGTCCGGGTGCTGGCCGACGAATACCGCTCGACCACCGGCCGCCCCGCCGACCCGGACGCCGTGCGCGCCCGGCTCGGCCTGCCCCCGTCCATGACCGCATCCGTCGCCGCACACCTCTGAGAGGAGCACCGCCATGAACCGGCGTTTCCGCAACGTCCGCCGTATCGGACCGGTCAACGTCGCCTCGTACGTCGACCGCGGCCGGCACCGCCACCTGGCCGCCTGCACTGCGCCCCGCTGTGACTTCTCCGCCGAGTACGACAGCCGCGCCGCTGCCGAACTGGCCGCCCGTACCCACCGCTGCTCGGCCTGACAGGAGACCACCGAAGTGGACGTTCCGCTCTGGCTTGCCCTGCTCGTCGTCGGCGTTCTCGGCGTCAAGCTCATCCGCCCGCCCTGGTGGCTCATCGCCGTGCTGCTCGTCGGCGGCTACCTCCTCGCCGACAGTCTGCTCGCCCCCGTCATCGACCCCGTCCTCAAGTAACCCGCGAAGGGAGAGCGTTCATGTTCCGACCGAAGATCCCGACCATGCCTCAGCCCACCGGTCTGGTCGCCCCGCCCGCCGTCGTCGAACCGACCACCATCACGCCGAGTGCCCCGGCTCCGCCGCAGGCCCCGGTCACCCCGGTCCCGACCCGCCCGGCCGCCAGGCTCACGCCCGGCGCCGCGCTCGCCCTCGTCGGCGGCGGCACCGGCGTGATCTTGGTCGTCGGCGCCGTCCTGGTCTCCATGCTCCTCGCCGTCGCCCTTACCGCCACGTCTGTGGCCGTGTGCGCCGTCGTCATCCGCTCCGTCCTCACCCGCCGCTGACCTCATCGCTCCGTCCGCCCGGCCTGCTCATGCTGTCTAGCCCCCTAGACAGGCCGGGCGCTCACACCGCACGTCCGCTCTCTTCAAGGAGGAACCCGCACATGCGTCCTGCGGCTCCGTCCGCAGCCATCCGCCAACTGGCAGCTCTCGCCTGGCATGGCGACCTCGGCGCCTACGCCCACCAGGTCCAGCGCCTCGGCGGCTGCGAGCGGCCCGTCCGGATGGAGGGCCACCGGCTCGACGTCCACGCCGCCACCGGCGAGATCGTCCGCGAGATCGCCGACCGTGACCTCCCGGCCGGACAGCTCCTCATCCGCTGCAACAACCGCCGTGCCACCCGGTGCGCTTCCTGCGCCGAGATCTACCGCAAGGACACCTTCCACCTCGTCACCGCCGGGCTGAGCGGCGGCAAGGGCATCGGCCCGGCCGTCGCCGGGCACCCGCGCGTCTTCGTCACCTTCACCGCCCCGTCCTTCGGCCCCGTCCACAACCGCCCCGGCGGCGGCCGGTGCCGCTGCGGACGCCTCCACCCGGACGACGACCCCGCCCTCGGCACGCCCCTGGACCCGGACCGCTACGACTACCGCGCGGCCGTCCTGTGGAACGCGCACGCCGGGGCGCTGTGGAGCCGCTTCACCACCTACCTGCGCCAACACCTCGCCTCGCGCGTGGGCATCAGCCGCTCGGCGCTGCGCCACTGCCTCAAGGTCTCCTATGCCAAGGTCGCCGAGTACCAGCGGCGCGGCGCCGTCCACTTCCACGCCGTCATCCGCCTCGACGGCCCGGACGGCGCCGAGGACGCCCCGCCGGCCTGGGCCACGACCGAACTGCTCACCGACGCGATTCGCTCGGCGGCCCGGACGGCCGAGACACCCGGCCCGGTCCTCGACGGCTACGCGTACGCCTTCCGCTTCGGCGAACAGCTCGACATCCGCCCCATCCGCTCGGCCGACTTCGCGGGCACCTCGGAACTGTCCAGCCGCGCCGTGGCCGCCTACATCGCCAAGTACGCCACCAAGGGCGCCGAGACCGCGGGCACCCTGGACCGGCCCATCCGTAACCCGATCACCGACCTGATCGGCTCCGGCGTCACCGACCACGCCCGGCGCCTGATCCTCACCTGCTGGCACCTCGGCGCCCTGCCCGAACTCGAAGACCTGCGCCTGCGCAAGTGGGCCCACATGCTCGGCTTCCGCGGCCACTTCTCCACCAAGTCCCGCGCCTACTCCGTCACTCTCGGTGCCCTCCGCCAGGAACGCGCCGACCACAACGAAGCACTGGCCCGCGAACGCGCGGCCGAGGCCGGCCACCCGCTGCCCGACCCGGACACCGTGCTCGTCCTCTCGCACTGGCGCTTCGCCGGCACCGGACTGACCGCTGCAGAACACCTCATCGCTCACGGCACCCCTTCACCCGCATCCCTGACAAACGACGACACGGAAGGAGAACCGGCGTGGACCACCGACGTGACGAATTGATGACCGTCCCGCAGATCCTCGCAGAGCTGGGTGGTGTGTCCCGCCGTACTTTCTACCGGTGGCGAGAGCTGGGGCAGGGCCCCGCTGCGTTCAAGCTGCCCAACGGGGAACTCCGGGTGTGGCGGAGTGACTTCACCGCCTGGCTGCGACAGTTGGAGGCGGCGGCGTGAAGTCTCTCGACGTAAAGGTGTGGGGTGTTCGGAAGAGGAACACCAAGAAGTCGTCCTATGACGTCCGGTGGACTGTTGCCGGGAACGTATTCTCCGAACAGTTCCGCACCAAAGGGCTTGCGGACCACTACCGTTCCAAGCTGCTTCGCGCCGCTCATGCCGGTGAAGAGTTCGACACAGAGACAGGGCTGCCCGACTCGATGGTCGAAAAGGCAGCCTCAATGACCTGGTACGCCTTCGCTCTGAAGTACCTCGCCATGAAGTGGCCGCACGCGGCGCCGAACACGCGCAACGGCATCAATGAGGCCCTGACCGCCGTGACGATGGCTCTTTTCGACGAGCGTCCGGGGCAGCCGTCCGAGGAACTGATCAGGAGGGCGCTTCGTAACTGGGCCTTCGTTCTTCCCGGACCGGACGAGCGCGAATTGCCGACTGAGATTGCGAACACCTTGCACTGGGTGGCCAAGGCGTCGCGTCCGCTCTCGGACCTCGGTGACGCCGCGATCGGCAGGGCCGTCCTGGATTCGCTCAAGCTGAAGCTCGACGGGACGGCGGCAGCCGCGGAGACCGTCCGGCGCAAGCGTCGAACACTCGTCAACGCGTTGCACTATGCAGTGGATCTCGGGGAGTTCAAAGAGAACCCGATCACGGGCATTCGCTGGAAGAAACCGAAGGTGACTGGGGAAGTCGATCCCCGGGTGGTCGCCAATCCCGCACAGGCCCGTTCCCTGCTGACTGCGGTCTCGTATGTCGGTGGGTATGGCCGGGCGCGTGGCCGCCGCCTCGTCGGCCTATTCGCCTGCATGTACTACGGCGCCTTGCGTCCGGCTGAGGCCGTCGGCCTCACCGATGCAGACCTGAAGCTGCCCGAGGCCGGCTGGGGAACGGTGCTGCTGAATCGGACGCGTCCCAGCGTCGGGAAGCAGTGGACGGACTCCGGTGAGACCCATGACGATCGGGGCCTCAAGAACCGCCCGGCGGAAGAGGTCCGGCTCGTCCCGATCCCGCCCCAGCTCGTCGCCATCCTCCGGCAGCACCTCGACATGTTCGGTACCGTCGAGGACGGGCGGCTATTCACCAACGAGCGTGGGGGAGTGGTCGGCTCCTCGACGTACTACCGCGTCTGGCAGGAGGCCCGTGCGCTGGCGCTCCCGCCGGCCGTGGTCGCCTCACCGCTCGCGGCTCGCCCGTATGACCTCCGGCACTCGGCGCTGTCGACCTGGCTCAACTCTGGGGTGGACCCGACAGAGGTCGCCGAGCGTGCGGGCAACAGTGTGGAGGTCCTGCTGAGCCGCTACGCCAAGTGCATCGACGGACGGCAGGAGATCGCCAACCGCAAGATCGAGGAGTTGTTGCGCGAGTACGAGTGATCACGCGCGCGTAGGCCGTGAGCCCTCCAGCCCGCTCGGGCCGGAGGGCTTCGTCATATCTCGGCCGTGTGCCGTCGGCCGTTGGTTGCTGGCTGCACCTGTCGCGTCGTGTTTTGTCCCGCTGGTGGTCGGTTGTCCCAAGGGATCTGTCCGGTTCGCGCTCTACGCCTGGAGTGCCGGGCTCGCGACCCTCACGGTATGGGGGTCTTAGAGGAGAAGCCGCGGCGGCTGGGTGGTGGGCAGTCCCGCTGCCCGCGATGCGGGCTGTTAGGGGATCGGGTGGCGACACTCGAACACGAATGGGTGCTGCTGGAGCCGGACATGCATCCGCTGGCTCACACGGTGCCGGCGGACCACCGATGGATTGAGCTGTCCGACGGGCGGGTGACGGTCTACGGGGTGTGTCCGCCGGATCAGTTCCAGCGGTGCCGTATCGAGCACCGTCTCGCCTGCCCGGCACAGCCTCTACCGGATCTGTGGCCGTGGTTGACGACCCTGAGAGGGGAGAACGCGCGGCGGGCAGAGCGGCAGAAGGATCCGGAGCCGCCTCCGGTTCCGGAAGAGTGGCCAGATGCTGGCTGAGGGGCACTTCGGAAATCTTGAGGCTGACCAGGGACGATGCCCCAAGATCCTGTCCACGAATAGTCCACGGACCCCGACATACGCCCGCTCTGAGCGGCATCCGCCTGCACATACGCGAAGACCCCGTCCTCAGCGTTCTCGCTGATGGCGGGGTCTTTGGGCACCTGAATCAAGGTGCCCCCGGCAGGATTCGAACCTGCGCACACGGCTCCGGAGGCCGTTGCTCTATCCCCTGAGCTACGGGGGCGTGTCGTTCGCGGTGATCGCGGCGACGGGTAGAACATTACCAGGCCCGGCGGGGTGGTCATGAACCCGTTTTCGGGGTGGCCGGCCGTCGGTCCGCCGGGCGGGGTGTCGCCCGTGCGGAGTGGAAGTGGGGAAACGCCGGACGTGGTGGCCGGTCCGCGCCTACTCTCGAGTTGTGCCAGGCGCCGCGGGCCGGGTTCTTGTTGTGGACGACAACAAGGTCATCCGGCAGTTGATCAGGGTCAACCTCGAGCTGGAGGGCATCGAGGTCGTGACCGCGGCCGATGGTGCCGAGTGTCTGGAAGTCGTCCATCAGGTGCGGCCCGACCTCATCACCCTCGATGTGGTCATGCCCCGGCTGGACGGGCTCCGGACGGCTGCCCGGCTGCGTGCCGACCCTCGTACTCGTGATCTCCCGCTCGTCGTCGTGAGCGCCTGTACCCAGTACGAGGTCGAGGGCGGGCTGGAGGTGGGTGTCGACGCCTTCCTCGCCAAGCCCTTCGACCCGGGGGAACTCGTCCGGCTCGTCCAGCAGCTGATCGTGGGGCGGCACCCGGGTGGCGTGGATCGTCCGGGGTGCGTGCGCGGGCCCGGGGACGCCGAGCCGGCCGCCGGACACGCCGGAGGGTGAGAGCGGGTCGCGGACACAGCGGAGGGTGAGGACGGCCGGGCCCGAAGGGCGGCGGAGCCGCGTCGCCGGCCTCCGCACCCTCCCGGGATCGCGGAGCCGCACCCTCCCAGGACCGCGGGGCCGTCCACATCCCGGGACCGCGACCGAACTCGTTCGCCTGCCCACCCCCCTCCTCCCCTACGCTTGTCCCGTGACTCCCGTCGAGCTCTCCCGCACCGTGCTGCACGCGGTGCGCCGTGCCGTCGACGCGGGGGAACTGGCGGTGGCCGTGCCCGAGCGGGTCGTGGTCGCGCCTCCCGGGCCGGGCGGGTGCGGGGACTACGCCACCAACGTCGCCCTGCAGCTCGCGCGCCCGGCCGGGCAGCCGCCGGGGCACGTCGCCGAGATCCTCCGGCCCCATCTGCTGGGCACCGGCGGCATCACGGACGTCGTCGTCACCGGGCCCGGGTTCCTCAACATCAGTCTGCGGGACGCCGCCTCCGCCGCCCTCGTGCGGGAGATCCTGCGGCGCGGCTCCCGGTACGGCCGCTCCGAGGCCCTCGCCGGGCAGGCCGTCCGGCTCCGCGCCCGGCGTGAGGTCCGTGCCTGCGTTCACCTCGACGTCCTGGCCCGCATCCTCCGCTCCCAGGGCGCCCTCGTCCGCACCGGCTGCGAGGGCGGCCCGCCCGAGGCGGAGTGGGGCCGTGTGCTGGGCGTACGCATCGACGTCGACGACCAGCCCGGGCGGTACGCCGACGTCCGCCCCGTACCGGCACCCGCCGACCCGCTTCCCCTCGGCCGGGACGCCGGCCGCTGGGCGCTGCTGCACCCGGCCCCGCACGACCGGCCCCGGCTCGGCGACGAGCATCTGGAACAGCGCGAGAGCAACCCGCTCTTCCGTGTCCGCTACGCCCACGCCCGCACCCGGGCCCTGCTCCGCAACGCCACGGACCTCGGATTCACCCCCGAGCCAGGGCCCCAGACGGAGGATGCCCGGCCGCTGCTCCAGGCGCTCGCCGACCACCCCCGTGTCCTCCAGGGTGCCGCCACCCACCACGCGCCCGACCGGCTCGCCCGGCATCTGGTCACCGTCGCCGACGCCGTGCTGCCCCTGCTCCCCGCCGCCCTGCCCCTCGGCGAGGAGAAACCCTCGGCCGCCCACCGCTCCCGGCTCGCCCTCGCCGAGGCCGCCGGGACGGTGCTGGCCGGCGGCCTGTCCCTGCTCGGCATCGACGCACCCGACCACCTCTGAAGAGCCAGCGAAGAGAGCCAGCGAAGAAATGAGCCGTTCCGCACACCCCGCCGGGCCCCGTCACGCCGACGTCCTCCCCGAGGGGCACTACTCCGCACCGCCCGCCGATCCCAACGCCCTCGACCCCAAGGTGTGGTCCGAGACCGTCACCCGCGGGCAGGACGGCGTGGTCACGGTCGGCGGGATCGACGTCAAGTCGCTCGCCGAGGAGTTCGGCACCCCCGCCTACGTCCTCGACGAGGCCGACTTCCGGGCCCGGGCGCGGGCCTGGCGCACCGCGTTCGGCAGCGAGGCCGACGTGTTCTACGCCGGCAAGGCGTTCCTGTCCCGGGCCGTCGTGCGGTGGCTGCACGAGGAGGGGCTGAACCTCGACGTGTGCTCGGGCGGGGAACTGGCGACCGCGCTGTCCGCCGGGATGCCGGCCGAGCGCATCGCCTTCCACGGCAACAACAAGTCCGTGGCGGAGATCCGCCGGGCCGTCGAGACCGGGGTCGGGCGGATCGTGCTCGACTCGTTCCAGGAGATGGTCCGGGTCGCGCACATCGCGCAGGAACTGGGCAGGCGGCAGCGGGTGCAGATCCGTATCACCGTCGGCGTCGAGGCGCACACGCACGAGTTCATCGCCACCGCCCACGAGGACCAGAAGTTCGGCATCCCGCTGGCCGGCGGGCAGGCCGCCGAGGCCGTACGGCGGGCGCTGCAGCTGGATGGGCTGGAACTCATCGGGATCCACTCGCACATCGGGTCGCAGATCTTCGACATGTCCGGGTTCGAGGTCGCCGCGCACCGGGTCGTGGGGCTGCTCAGGGACATCCGTGACGAGCACGGGGTGGAACTCCCCGAGATCGACCTCGGGGGCGGGCTCGGCATCGCCTACACCAGCGACGACGATCCCCGCGAGCCGCACGAGATCGCCAAGGCGCTGACCGAGATCGTCACCCGGGAGTGCGACGCCGCCCGCCTCACGACCCCCCGGATCTCCGTCGAGCCCGGACGCGCCATCGTCGGACCGACCGCCTTCACGCTCTACGAGGTCGGCACCGTCAAGCCGCTCGACGGGCTGCGGACCTACGTCTCCGTCGACGGCGGGATGTCGGACAACATCCGTACCGCGCTGTACGACGCCGAGTACAGCGTCGCCCTCGTCTCCCGGGGCTCCGACGCCGAGCCGATGCTGTGCCGCGTCGTCGGCAAGCACTGCGAGAGCGGGGACATCGTGGTGCGCGACGCCTTCCTGCCGGGGGACCTGGCACCGGGTGACCTGATCGCCGTACCGGCGACCGGGGCGTACTGCAGGTCGATGGCCAGCAACTACAACCACGTCCTGCGTCCGCCGGTGGTCGCCGTCGGCGGCGGCGAGGCGCGCGTGATCGTCCGGCGGGAGACCGAGGAGGACCTCCTCCGTCTCGACGTCGGCTAGCGGGCGGAACCGGCGAAGGACCGGCGAAGGACCGGCGAAGGACAGGCCGGAAAGATCTGCGGTTTTCCCGGCGGCAGGAATGAAATAGACGTCTCACGATCCGGACCAAGGGCAGAAAGTCCGGTTCGGTGAGTGAGACTGGTGCAACCGAGACGGTAATCAGGAAACGAGGTCGGATGATGCGTACGCGTCCGCTGAAGGTGGCGCTGCTGGGCTGTGGAGTGGTCGGCTCAGAGGTGGCGCGCATCATGACGACGCACGCCGACGACCTCGCCGCCCGCATCGGGGCCCCGGTGGAGCTCGCCGGGGTCGCCGTGCGCCGGCCCGACAAGGTCCGCGAGGGCATCGACCCCGCCCTGGTCACCACCGACGCCACCGCCCTCGTCAAACGCGGCGACCTCGACATCGTCGTGGAGGTCATCGGCGGCATCGAGCCCGCCCGCGCGCTCATCACCACCGCCTTCGAGCACGGTGCCTCCGTCGTCTCCGCCAACAAGGCGCTGCTCGCCCAGGACGGCGCCGCGCTGCACGCCGCCGCCGAGGAGCACGGCCGGGACCTCTACTACGAGGCCGCCGTCGCCGGCGCCATCCCGCTGATCCGTCCGCTGCGCGAGTCGCTCGCCGGTGACAAGGTCAACCGGGTGCTCGGCATCGTCAACGGGACGACGAACTTCATCCTCGACAAGATGGACTCCACCGGCGCCGGCTACCAGGAGGCGCTCGACGAGGCCACCGCCCTCGGGTACGCCGAGGCCGACCCGACCGCCGACGTCGAGGGCTTCGACGCCGCCGCCAAGGCCGCCATCCTCGCCGGGATCGCCTTCCACACGCGCGTGCGCCTCGACGACGTCTACCGCGAGGGCATGACCGAGGTCACGTCCGCCGACTTCGCCTCGGCGAGGGAGATGGGCTGCACCATCAAACTGCTCGCCATCTGCGAGCGGGCCGAGGACGGTGCCTCGGTCACCGCACGCGTGCACCCGGCCATGATCCCGCTCAGCCACCCGCTCGCCTCCGTGCGCGGCGCCTACAACGCCGTGTTCGTCGAGTCGGACGCCTCCGGACAGCTGATGTTCTACGGGCCCGGTGCCGGCGGTGCGCCGACCGCGTCCGCCGTGCTCGGCGACCTCGTCGCCGTGGGCCGCAACCGGCTCGGCGGGACGACCGGACCGGGTGAGTCCGCGTATGCCGCGCTGCGCGTCTCCTCGATGGGCGAGGTCGTCACGCGCTACCACATCAGCCTCGACGTGGCCGACAAACCGGGTGTTCTCGCCCAGGTCGCGACCGTGTTCGCCGAGCACGGTGTCTCGATCGACACGGTTCGCCAGCAGGGCAAGGACGGTGAGGCCTCCCTCGTCGTCATCACTCACCGTGCGTCCGACGCGGCCCTCGGCGGGACCGTCGAGGCGTTGCGCAAGCTCGACACCGTGCGTGGTGTCGCCAGCATCATGCGGGTTGAAGGAGAGTAACCAGCAATGACCCACCAGTGGCGCGGAATCATCGAGGAGTACCGGGACCGGCTGCCGGTCTCCGACACCACACCGGTCGTGACGCTCCGTGAGGGCGGCACGCCGCTCGTGCCCGCGCAGGTGCTCTCCGAGCGCACGGGCTGCGAGGTGCACCTCAAGGTCGAGGGCGCGAACCCGACCGGGTCCTTCAAGGACCGCGGGATGACCATGGCCATCTCCAGGGCGAAGGAGGAGGGGGCCAAGGCCGTCATCTGCGCCTCCACCGGCAACACCTCCGCCTCCGCCGCCGCGTACGGGGTGCGCGCCGGGATGGTCTCCGCCGTGCTGGTGCCGCAGGGCAAGATCGCGCTCGGCAAGATGGGCCAGGCGCTGGTCCACGGGGCGAAGATCCTCCAGGTCGACGGCAACTTCGACGACTGCCTGACGCTGGCCCGCGCGCTGAGCGACAACTACCCCGTGGCGCTGGTCAATTCGGTCAATCCGGTACGCATCGAGGGGCAGAAGACCGCCGCCTTCGAGATCGTGGACATGCTGGGCGACGCGCCGGACATCCATGTGCTGCCGGTGGGCAACGCGGGCAACATCACCGCGTACTGGAAGGGGTACAAGGAGTACGCCGCCGACGGCGTGGCCACCGGGACGCCCCGCATGTGGGGGTTCCAGGCGTCGGGCAGCGCCCCGATCGTGCGCGGCGAGGTCGTCAAGGACCCGTCGACGATCGCCACCGCCATCCGCATCGGCAACCCCGCATCTTGGGACTTCGCGCTGGCCGCGCGGGACGAGTCCGGCGGCGCCATCGACGAGGTGACGGACCGTGAGATCCTGCGTGCCTACCGGCTGTTGGCCTCGCAGGAGGGCGTCTTCGTCGAGCCCGCCTCCGCCGCCTCGGTCGCCGGTCTGCTGAAGGCCGCCGAGCAGGGCAGGGTCGACCCGGGGCAGAGGATCGTGTGCACCGTCACCGGCAACGGCCTGAAGGACCCGGACTGGGCTGTCGCCGGCGCGCCGCAGCCGGTCACCGTGCCCGTCGACGCGGCGACCGCCGCCGAGCGGCTCGGTCTCGTCTAGGGCGGACGGCGCCGAGCCGCACGGTTCCCGGAACCACGGAACCGGCGTAAGGGCGCTCACCTGGGGAAGTTCCCCCCCCAGGGGTGCACAGGGGGCTTGCGACACGCATCGTGCGCCTCCTGTGCGCCCTGTGTCGCCATTGAACCCGTCTTCGATAGGCTGTACCGAACCCGCCCGCCGCATATGCCGCGGCAGTACGTCGTCTCCGCGGCCCGGAACCGGGGCCAGGAACGGCCCGGAAAGCGGTCGGCCACCCCGGTCGGCGGCGGTCCCGGGGTTCTCGTACGTCATCGAATGTCCATCGAATGTCATTCGACAGTCACGCAGCTCAAGGAGAGTCTTCGAGCGATGGCCGGTCCCGCGTTCCGCGCCGCCGCCGTCCGGGTGCGCGTCCCCGCCACCAGCGCCAATCTCGGCCCGGGTTTCGACGCCCTCGGTCTCGCGCTGGGCCTGTACGACGACGTGGTCGTCCGGGTGGCCGACTCCGGGCTGCACATCGACATCGCCGGCGAGGGCGGCGAGACCCTCCCGCGCGACGAGAGCCATCTGCTCGTACGCTCCCTGCGCACCGCCTTCGACCTGCTCGGCGGACAGCCGCGCGGCCTTGAGATCGTCTGCGCCAACCGCATTCCGCACGGCCGGGGCATGGGCTCCTCCTCGGCCGCCATCTGCGCCGGAATCGTCGCCGCCCGCGCCGTGACGATAGGTGCCGACGCCCGGCTCGACGACAGCGCCC
Organism: Streptomyces sp. NPDC016640; assembly: GCF_043076215.1. Taxonomy (NCBI): domain Bacteria; kingdom Bacillati; phylum Actinomycetota; class Actinomycetes; order Kitasatosporales; family Streptomycetaceae; genus Streptomyces; species Streptomyces sp. NPDC016640. The sequence goes on along the minus strand of NZ_JBIBRG010000001.1, from coordinate 83,450 downwards.
TCCTGGAACTCGCCACCGAGATCGAGGGCCACCCCGACAACGTCGCGGCCTGCCTGCTGGGCGGTTTCACCCTGGCCTGGATGGAGGGCGGCTCGGCCCGCGCGATCAGGATGGACCCCGCCGATTCCATCGTTCCGGTGGTTTTCGTGCCCGGGAAGCCGGTCCTCACCGAGACCGCGCGCGGACTGCTCCCGCGCACCGTGCCGCACGTCGACGCCGCCGCCAACGCGGGCCGTGCCGCCCTGCTCGTCGAGGCCCTCACCCGGCGCCCCGAGCTGCTGCTGCCCGCCACCGAGGACCGTCTGCACCAGGAGTACCGCGCCCCGGCCATGCCGGAGAGCGCCGCCCTGGTGGAGCGGCTGCGGGGGGACGGGATCCCCGCGGTGATCTCCGGCGCCGGACCCACCGTCATGGCGCTGGCCGACGCGGACACCGCGGACAAGGTCGAAGCGCTGGCCGGCACCGACTGGGCCGCCAACCGGCTCGGCCTCGACGTGCGGGGAGCGAGCGTGCTTCCGCTCGCCACCTGACACGGTTGCCGGATTAGGAGAGGGGGAATGTTTGTTGGATCCGGTAGTGTTAATCTCAAGTCTGCACCCGACCCCACCATGGCGAGGTGCCTCGTGTCCCCGTCCGGGACAGACATTCTTCCGGGAGCCCCCCAAGCCGCACTGTGTTCTCTGCTTCGTATGCGGGCAGTACGTCGTACGCGGACACTGAACGGCCCGACGGTGGGGGTACCCCCTCTGGGGGAGCTCCGGAACCGGTGCGACCACGCCACGTGACACGGGGTGCCACGGCTCATGGAAGCGCCATCACCAGTCATTTCTTCCGCCGTTCAGGCGGACCACCGCCCCGGCACGGTTCACAGAGCAAGGACCGATGCCGGACAGCACAACCGGTCGCCGAGCCAGACAGGCCGACGTCCGCTCCAGGGAAGGACCCTTCGTGAGCGACACCACCGATCTGATGGGCGCACGTGTCGAGGAGACCGCTGCCGCGCCCGCCACGGACGCTTCCGCGCCTGCCACCGGTGCCGGCTCCCGGCGGCGCCGCGGTACCGGCCTCGAGGGCATGGTGCTGGCCGAGCTGCAACAGGTCGCATCCGGCCTCGGAATCAGGGGCACCGCGCGGATGCGCAAGAGCCAGCTGATCGAGGTCATCAAGGAGGCGCAGGCCGCCGGGGGCACCGCCCCGGCCAAGGCCGAGTCCGCCACCGAGACCAAGCCCAAGCGCCGCGCCACCTCCCGGAGCCGCACCGGCGAGGCCGCCGAGAAGGCCGACGTCAAGGACGAGCAGGCCCCCGCCGGCAAGGCCGCGGCCCAGCAGCAGATCGACATCCCGGGCCAGCCCTCCCCGAAGGCCGCGGCCGAGCCGGCCGCCGAGGCCCCCGCCGAGCGCCGCCGCCGTCGCGCCACCGCCGAGGCCGGTGCCCCGGCCGCCGCGACCGAGACGATCACCGCGGAGGCGAAGAACGAGGCCGAGGCCCCGGCCCAGCAGCAGACGCAGCAGGGCGAGACCAAGTCCGACCACGACGGCGAGGGCCGCCGCCGCGACCGCCGTGAGCGCGGCCGCGACCGCGCGGACCGTGGCGACCGTGGTGACCGCACGGACCGTGGTGACCGCGCGGACCGTGGTGACCGCACGGACCGTGGTGACCGCGCGGACCGTGGCGACCGCGCGGACCGTGGCGACCGCGCGGACCGTGGTGACCGCGCGGACCGTGGTGACCGCGGTGACCGCGCCGACCGGCGCAACAAGGGCGACGACCAGCAGAACCAGCAGGGTGGCGGCCAGGGCCGCCAGCAGAACCAGCAGGGCGGCGGAGGCCGTCAGGACGACGGTTACGACGACGACGGCAGTGGCCGCCGTGGCCGTCGCGGCCGCTACCGCGACCGCCGTGGCCGCCGTGGCCGTGACGAGATGGCCTCCGAGCCGCAGGTCACCGAGGACGACGTCCTGATCCCGGTCGCGGGCATCCTGGACATCCTCGACAACTACGCGTTCATCCGTACCTCCGGCTACCTGCCGGGCCCGAACGACGTGTACGTCTCCCTCGCCCAGGTCCGCAAGAACGGCCTGCGCAAGGGCGACCACGTCACCGGCGCGGTGCGCCAGCCCAAGGAGGGCGAGCGGCGGGAGAAGTTCAACGCGCTGGTCCGCCTGGACTCCGTCAACGGCATGGCGCCCGAACACGGCCGGGGACGGCCGGAGTTCAACAAGCTCACCCCGCTGTACCCGCAGGACCGCCTCCGCCTGGAGACGGACCCGGGCGTGCTGACCACCCGGATCATCGACCTCGTGTCGCCGATCGGCAAGGGCCAGCGCGGTCTGATCGTGGCCCCGCCGAAGACCGGCAAGACCATGATCATGCAGGCGGTCGCCAACGCGATCACCCACAACAACCCCGAGTGCCACCTGATGGTCGTCCTCGTCGACGAGCGTCCGGAAGAGGTCACCGACATGCAGCGGTCGGTCAAGGGCGAGGTCATCTCCTCGACCTTCGACCGCCCGGCCGAGGACCACACCACGGTCGCCGAGCTCGCCATCGAGCGCGCCAAGCGCCTGGTGGAGCTGGGTCACGACGTCGTCGTGCTGCTCGACTCGATCACCCGTCTGGGCCGTGCGTACAACCTCGCCGCCCCGGCCTCCGGCCGCATCCTGTCCGGTGGTGTCGACTCGACCGCCCTGTACCCGCCGAAGCGCTTCTTCGGTGCGGCCCGCAACATCGAGGACGGCGGCTCGCTGACCATCCTCGCCACCGCCCTGGTGGACACCGGGTCCCGCATGGACGAGGTGATCTTCGAGGAGTTCAAGGGCACCGGCAACATGGAGCTCAAGCTCGACCGGAAGCTCGCCGACAAGCGGATCTTCCCCGCGGTGGACGTGGACGCGTCCGGTACCCGCAAGGAGGAGATCCTGCTCGGCAGCGACGAGCTGGCCATCGTCTGGAAGCTGCGCCGGGTGCTGCACGCGCTCGACTCGCAGCAGGCGATCGAACTGCTCCTCGACAAGATGAAGCAGACCAAGTCGAACGCCGAGTTCCTGATGCAGATCCAGAAGACGACGCCGACGCCGGGCAACGGCGACTGACGCCCCGCCTTCCGCCGAAGGGCCGCTTCCGCACCGGAAGCGGCCCTTCGCGCATTCCTGCGGCGAGGTCCTCACCACAGGGACGCGCGTCGGCGCGGCGGCCGGGCGGTATCGCCTCCGTGGCGGAACGCGCAGGTCGGCCGGGCTTCACCGCTCCCGTCCGGAACGCTTGACTCCCCTTCGCGCACAGGCCCGGCACAGGGCGCCGTGCAACCCTGTGCCGCGTCCCGCCGTCCCGCCGTCCGGCCGGACGACGGCGTCGTACAGGGCCGTGACATGCCCGGTTGGCGCCGCGCGCAGGGGGTAACCGACCGGAGACGAGCTGAGGAGCGGATGGCTGCCGAGAACACAGCGGAGCCGCGCCACCGGAGCAGGGGGCGCCGCCGTACGACCCACGACAAGCGGCACAGGGGCATGAAGATCGTGGCCTGGACCGCGGCGGGCATCGTCGTCCTCGGCGGCACGGGCGCCGGGTACCTGTACCTCGAGCTCAGCGGCAACATCGAGAGCGTCGACATCGACCAGGCCCTCGGCACCGACCGGCCCGAGAAGGCGGACAACGGCTCCGAGAACATCCTCGTCCTCGGCTCCGACACCCGCGCCGGTGACAACAAGGAGCTCGGCGGCGGCGACGACGACGGCAGCGCCCGCTCCGACACCGCGATGATCGTGCACGTCCACGAGGGCCACCGGAAGGCGAGCGTGGTCTCCCTGCCGCGCGACACCCTCATCGACCGTCCCGCATGCACCGACTCCGAGGGCGGCACCCACCCCGCCGCGAGCGACGTGATGTTCAACTCCGCCTACTCCACGGGCGGAGCGGCCTGCGCGGTGAAGACCGTCGAGTCGATCACCGATCTGCGCATGGACCACTACCTGGAGATCGACTTCGCCGGCTTCCAGCAGCTCATCGACGAGCTCGGCGGCGTCGAGATCACCATCACCGAGGACATCGAGGACGCCGAGAGCCACCTCGACCTCCCGGCCGGCACCCACCGGCTCGACGGCGAGCAGGCCCTCGGCCTGGTCCGCACCCGGCACGGCGTCGGCGACGGCTCCGACCTCGGCCGCATCCAGCTCCAGCAGGCCTTCGTCAAGGCCCTGGTCCAGCAGGTCAGGGACGTCGGCGTCCTCACCAGCCCCACGAAGCTCTACGACCTCGCCGACAGCGCCACCAGGGCCGTCACCACCGACTCCGGCCTGGGTTCGGTGAACGCCCTGATGTCCTTCGCCGGCGGCCTCAAGGGCATCGAGCCCGCCGGCGTGCGCATGGTCACCATGCCGGTGATCTACGACCCGGCCGACGCCAACCGCGTCCTGGTCGAGGAGACCAGGGCCCGGCAGGTGTGGGACGCGCTGAGGAACGACCGGACGATCCCGGCGGCGGCCACCGAGGGGACGGCCACCGGCGAAGCGAAGGACGTGGTCGACGCCGCCTAGGGGCGCGGGACCGTAGCGGTGCGCCGTTTCGCCGCGCCGGCGCGGCCGGCCCGCGGGGAATACCCCGCCCTCGCCCCCGGTTTTGGGGGATGGCACCAGTCCTGGCAGACTGGTACGTCGGCTCCGGTTCACGCTCCCGCATCCCGCGACGGGCGACCCGGCGCCCTCCCGAAACCTAGGAGACACCTTGAAGCGCGAGATCCACCCCGAGTACGTCGACACGCAGGTCAGCTGCACCTGCGGCGCGTCGTTCACCACCCGCAGCACGATCTCCAGCGGTGCCATCCGCGCCGAGGTCTGCTCCGAGTGCCACCCGTTCTACACGGGCAAGCAGAAGATCCTCGACACCGGTGGCCGTGTGGCCCGCTTCGAGGCCCGCTTCGGCAAGGCCGCCGGCTCCAAGAAGTAGCGAGCCCTCATTCGCCGGTCCACGGCCGCGCCCTCGCCCGGGGGCAGGCCGGGACCGGCGTTTTTGGTCGCCCGCCCTTCACCCACGTACCAGCAGGAGCCCACATGTTCGAGGCCGTCGAGGAACTCGTCGCCGAGCACGCCGTTCTGGAGGAGAAGCTCGCCGACCCGTCGGTCCACGCCGACCAGGCGAACGCGCGCAAGCTGAACAAGCGCTACGCCGAGCTCACCCCGATCGTCGCCACGTACCGCTCCTGGAGGCAGACGGGCGACGACATCGGGACCGCCCGCGAACTGGCCGCCGACGACCCGGACTTCGCCGCCGAGGTCAAGGACCTGGAGCGGCAGCGCGAGGAGCTCACCGAGAAGCTGCGCCTGCTGCTGGTCCCGCGCGACCCCAGCGACGACAAGGACGTCATCCTCGAGATCAAGGCGGGCGCGGGCGGCGACGAGTCCGCCCTGTTCGCCGGCGACCTGCTGCGCATGTACCTGCGCTACGCCGAGCGCGTCGGCTGGAAGACCGAGATCATCGACGCCACCGAGTCCGAGCTGGGCGGCTACAAGGACGTCCAGGTCGCCGTGAAGACCCGCGGGCAGACCGGACCCGGCCAGGGCGTGTGGGCCCGGCTGAAGTACGAGGGCGGCGTGCACCGCGTGCAGCGCGTGCCGGCCACCGAGTCCCAGGGCCGTATCCACACCTCCGCGGCGGGCGTCCTGGTGACCCCCGAGGCGGAGGAGGTCGACGTCGAGGTCAACCCCAACGACCTGCGCATCGACGTCTACCGGTCCTCCGGTCCCGGCGGGCAGTCGGTCAACACCACCGACTCCGCCGTGCGCATCACGCACATCCCGACCGGAGTCGTCGCCTCCTGCCAGAACGAGAAGAGCCAGCTGCAGAACAAGGAGCAGGCACTGCGTATCCTGCGCTCCAGGCTGCTCGCCAAGGCGCAGGAGGAGGCGGAGAAGGAGGCCGCCGACGCCCGTCGCAGCCAGGTCCGCACCGTCGACCGCTCCGAGAAGATCCGCACGTACAACTTCCCCGAGAACCGCATCTCGGACCACCGCGTCGGCTTCAAGGCGTACAACCTGGACCAGGTCCTGGACGGCGACCTCACCGCGGTGATCCAGGCCTGTGTCGACGCGGACTCGGCCGCCAAGCTCGCCGCCGCGTAACCCCCGTACCCAGCCCGGAGGACCAGCGTGAACCTGCTGCTCGCCGAGGTGGCCCAGGCCACCCAGCGGCTCGCCGACGCCGGCGTGCCCTCGCCGCGCACCGACGCGGAGGAACTCGCCGCGTTCGTGCACGGCGTCAAGCGCGGCGCGCTGCACTCCGTGAAGGACTCCGACTTCGACGCCCGGTACTGGGAGGTCATCGCCCGCCGCGAGGCCCGCGAACCGCTCCAGCACATCACCGGACACGCCTACTTCCGCTACCTGGAGCTCCAGGTCGGACCCGGGGTGTTCGTGCCGCGTCCGGAGACCGAGTCGGTGGTCGGCTGGGCCATAGACGCCGTCCGCGCCATGGACGTCGTCGAGCCGTGCATCGTCGACCTGTGCACCGGCTCGGGCGCCATCGCCCTCGCCCTCGCCCAGGAGGTGCCGCGCTCGCGCGTGTACGCCGTGGAGCTGTCCGAGGACGCCCTGCGGTGGACCCGCAGGAACATGGAGGGGTCCAGGGTCGAACTGCGCCAGGGGGACGCCCTGACGGCCTTCCCCGACCTCGACGGCCAGGTCGACCTGGTCGTCTCCAACCCGCCGTACATCCCGCTCACCGAGTGGGAGTACGTCGCCCCCGAGGCCCGCGACTACGACCCCGACCTGGCCCTGTTCTCCGGCGAGGACGGCCTCGACCTGATCCGCGGCCTGGAGCGCACCGCGCACCGGCTGCTGCGCCCCGGCGGGGTGGTCGTCGTCGAGCACGCCGACACCCAGGGCGGCCAGGTGCCGTGGATCTTCGCCGAGGACCGCGGCTGGACCGACGCCGCCGACCACCCCGATCTGAACAACCGCCCCCGCTTCGCGACCGCCCGCAAGGCGCTGCCGTGAGCACCACGCACCACCCGACCCCCCAGCAGCACGTGTACGAGGAGGCCCGCCAGATGGCTCGGCGATACGACACCAACGACGCCACCGACCGCGTGACCGGTCTGCGTGAGGCCGCCTCCGCCGTCCGCCGGGGCGAGCTCGTGGTGCTGCCCACGGACACGGTGTACGGCATCGGCGCCGACGCGTTCACCGCGGAGGCCGTCGCCGACCTGCTGGAGGCCAAGGGCCGGGGCCGCAACATGCCCACGCCCGTGCTCATCGGCTCCCCGAACACCCTGCACGGCCTGGTCACCGACTTCTCCGAGCTGGCCTGGGAACTGGTCGACGCCTTCTGGCCGGGCGCGCTCACGCTGGTCGCCCGGCACCAGCCGTCCCTGCAGTGGGACCTCGGGGACACCCGGGGCACGGTCGCCGTGCGGATGCCGCTGCACCCGGTCGCCATCGAGCTGCTCACCGAGGTCGGTCCCATGGCCGTGTCGTCCGCGAACCTGACCGGTCACCCGGCGCCGGAGGACTGCGACGCCGCGCAGGAGATGCTCGGCGACTCCGTCTCCGTGTACCTGGACGGCGGTCCGACGCCCGGCAACGTGCCCTCCTCGATCGTCGACGTCACGCGGCCCGTTCCGGTGCTGCTGCGCGAGGGGGCGATCTCGCCGGACGAGCTGCGCAAGGTCGTACCCGACCTCGAGGTGGCGAATTGACGGCCCCTGGAGCGGGGCGTGGCATAGGCAACGGGGAATCAAGCGCGGAAGTGACCACGACCTTCGGGTTTCCGCGCGACACCTTCCGCATCCTCCACGTCAGTACCGGAAACGTGTGCCGCTCGCCCATCACCGAGCGGCTGACCCGGCATTTCGTGAGCCAGCGGCTGGGCATCCTGGGCGGCGGGCTGATCGTGGAGAGCGCGGGCACCTGGGGGCACGAGGGCGCGTCCATGGAGGCCCACGCGGAGACCGTGCTGGCGGACTTCGGCGCGGACGCCTCCGGCTTCGTGGGACGGGAGCTGCTGGACGAGCACGTCATCCGCGCGGACCTGGTGCTGACCGCGACCCGGGACCACCGGGCGCAGGTCATCTCCATGGGGCACTCGGCCGGGCTGCGCACGTTCACGCTGAAGGAGTTCACCCGGCTGGTGAACGCGATCGACCCGGCGACGCTGCCCCCGCTGGACGAGGGGCTGGTGATGCGGGCGCGGGCGTTGGTGCGGGCCGCCGCGGCGCTGCGGGGGTGGCTGCTGGCGCCCACGGCCGAGGCGGACGAGGTGTACGACCCGTACGGGGCGCCGCTGACGTTCTTCCGGTCCATCGGGGACGAGATACACCAGGCGCTGGATCCCGTGGTGACGGTGTTGACCGGGGTGCCCGCCCGGGCGTAGGCGACCGCTGGGGTGACCACGGCCGGGCGAGGGGCGGGAACTCGGGCGGTCCCGGGGCGTTGGGCCTACATTGGGCCTACGTCAGTGCCGACGTCCGGGAGACCACCATGACGGTCAGCCATGCCCTTGAAGCCGATGTTCTGCGGCGGCAGGACCCCGAACTCGCCGAAGTGCTGCTCGGGGAGCGCGAGCGGCAGTCGACCACGCTCCAGCTGATCGCCGCCGAGAACTTCATGTCGCCGGCCGTGCTGGCCGCTCTCGGTTCACCGCTGGCCAACAAGTACGCCGAGGGCTACCCGGGCCACCGGCACCACGGCGGCTGCGAGATCGTCGACGTCGCCGAACGCCTCGCCGTGGAGCGGGCCACGGCCCTGTTCGGCGCCGACCACGCCAATGTGCAGGCGCATTCCGGCTCCTCCGCCGTGCTCGCCGCCTACGCCGTCCTGCTGCGGCCCGGCGACACCGTCCTCGCCCTCGGCCTGCCCCACGGCGGCCACCTCACCCACGGCTCGCCCGCCAACTTCTCCGGCCGCTGGTTCGACTTCGTCGGCTACGGCGTGGACGCCGAGACCGGTCTCGTCGACCACGACCAGGTCCGCGCCCTCGCCCGCGGCCACCGCCCCAAGGCGATCGTCTGCGGCTCCATCGCCTACCCGCGCCACCTCGACTACGCCTTCTTCCGCGAGGTCGCCGACGAGGTGGGCGCCTTCCTCGTCGCGGACGCCGCGCATCCCATCGGCCTGGTCGCCGGGGGAGTGGCGCCCAGTCCGGTGCCGTACGCGGACATCGTGTGCGCGACGACGCACAAGGTGCTGCGGGGCCCGCGCGGCGGGATGATCCTGTGCGGCGAGGAGCTGGCCGAGCGCGTCGACCGTGCCGTGTTCCCGTTCACCCAGGGCGGGGCCCAGATGCACACCATCGCCGCCAAGGCGGTCGCGTTCGGCGAGGCGGCGACACCGGCGTTCGCCGCGTACGCGCACCAGGTGGTCGCCAACGCGCGGGCGCTGGCCGCCGCACTGACCGCCGAAGGGCTGGCCGTCACCACCGGGGGCACGGACACGCACCTGATCACCGCCGACCCCGCCCCGCTCGGCGTGGACGGACGCACCGCCCGCGGCCGGCTCGCGGCGGCCGGTCTCGTCCTCGACTGCTGCGCGCTTCCGCACGCCGACGACCGCGGACTGCGCCTGGGCACGGCGGCGGTGACGACGCAGGGCATGGGGACGCGGGAGATGACGTTCGTCGCGGGACTGCTGGCGAGCGTCCTGCGGGGCGGCACCGACACCGCGCGGGCCCGGGAGGACGTGCGGGAACTGACCGCGGCGTTCCCGCCGTATCCCCGCTGAGCGGAGCGGAACGGAACAGAACGCGACAGAGCGGGGCGGAACGGAGGAGGTGTGCCGTGCGCACAGCCGCGCGTGCAACCATCGTCGCTACCCGGAAGTCCCCACTCGTATGCGCGCCTCGCTAGGGTGTGGGGCTGTGATGGCCAGCGAGACCTGTGGGGAAGCCCGTGCGTGAATACCTGCTGACGCTCTGCATCACGGCTGCGGTGACGTACCTGCTGACCGGGCCGGTACGGAAGTTCGCGATCGTGGCCGGGGCGATGCCGGAGATCCGGGCGCGTGACGTGCACCGGGAACCCACTCCGCGGCTCGGCGGTATCGCCATGTTCTTCGGCCTGTGCGCGGGCCTGCTGACCGCCGACCACCTCACCAACCTCAGCCAGCTCTTCGAGAAGTCCAACGAGCCCCGGGCGCTGCTCTCCGGGGCGGCGTTGATCTGGCTGATCGGTGTGCTGGACGACAAGTTCGAGATCGACGCGCTGATCAAGCTGGGCGGACAGATGATCGCCGCCGGTGTGATGGTCATGCAGGGTCTGACCATCCTGTGGCTGCCCGTCCCGGGCGTCGGCTCCGTCGCGCTCACCCAGTGGCAGGGCACGCTGCTCACGGTGGCGCTGGTCGTCATCACCATCAACGCGGTCAACTTCGTGGACGGCCTGGACGGCCTCGCGGCCGGCATGGTGTGCATCGCGGCGGCGGCGTTCTTCCTGTACGCCTACCGCATCTGGTACTCGTACGGCATCGAGGCCGCCGCTCCCGCGACGCTGTTCTCGGCGATCCTGATGGGCATGTGCCTGGGCTTCCTGCCGCACAACATGCACCCGGCGCGGATCTTCATGGGCGACTCCGGGTCGATGCTCATCGGCCTGGTGCTGGCCGCCGGCGCGATCTCCGTCACGGGGCAGGTCGACCCGGACGCGCTGAAGCTGTTCGCCGGTTCGGAGAAGGAGGCCGTGCACCAGACGGTGCCGGTCTACATCCCGCTGCTGCTGCCGCTGACGATCATCGCGGTGCCGGCGGCCGACCTGATCCTGGCGATCGTGCGCCGCACCTGGCGCGGCCAGTCGCCGTTCGCGGCGGACCGCGGCCATCTGCACCACCGGCTGCTGGAGATCGGCCACTCGCACAGCCGGGCCGTGCTGATCATGTACTTCTGGTCGGCGCTGATCGCCTTCGGCGCGCTGACGTACTCGGTGAACTCGGCCTCGATGTGGATCGTGCTGAGCGTGGTCATCCTCTCCACGATCGGCCTGGTGCTCCTGCTGCTGCCCCGCTTCACCCCGCGGGCCCCGCGCTGGGCGGAGGCCTTCGTCCCGCCGCGCTACCGGCGCCGTGCGGCGGCGGCCGTCCCGGACGCGTCGGTCCCCGCCCACCCCGTGCCCCGCGCGGACGGTGAGGAGGCACCCGAGGAGCGTGCCCCGGTCGCCGCCGGAGTCTCCGGTGCCAACGGCGCGACGGCCGTGGGCTCCGGCACATCCCTGGCCGACCGGCCGGCACGGTCAAGGTAAGAATCCGACTAGAGCATTGCCAAGTCGTGGTGCCCCGATGGGTCCCCGTTGGGGGTGCGAAGCGCCCCAATACCAGACATAGAGGTTGGGTTCGCGCTCAGACGCGCAGATTCACTCTCATGTGTGACAGTCAGCACACCCATCAGGTAAAGACTGCATCAAATAGTTTGTGATAGCGTTCACGAGAACCCCGGATAGAGCCGACGCACCGCAATGCGACGGTGCGACGGCGCGAGGAATTCGCCCTCGGCCCGGGGGTCTACGCTCGTCCATGACGACACCCTGCCCCCTGTGAAAAAGCGGAGTTGCCGCCATGCCGTCCAATGACGTCCGGATCCTGGCCCAGGCCGCCGTGCCCACGGCTGCCGTCGGCGCGGTGGCCGCCGTCGTCGGCGCGGTGGTCGCCGGTGGCAAGGGGGCGATCGGCGCGGTGGTCGCGACCGGGGTGGTGGTCCTCTTCATGGGGATCGGTCTGTACGTCCTGCAGCGCACCGCGAAAACGCTTCCGCATCTGTTCCAGATGATGGGGCTGATGCTGTACGCGGCGCAGATCCTGCTGCTGTTCGTCTTCCTGACGGCGTTCAGGGACACCACGCTGTTCCATCCCAAGGCCTTCGCGTTCACGCTGGTCGCCGGCACCCTCGCCTGGATCGCCGCGCAGACGCGTGCCCACATGAAGGCCAAGATCCTCTACGTCGAGCCCGAGTCGACGGCGGGCGGGAAGCCCCGGAAGCCGGGGCACTCGTCGTGAGGGGTGGGCCCGGGATAAAGAGGCAAGAGGGATCCTGCTATCGTCCGGTGCCAACTGCGGCATCGCGGGCGCGGGCATCCGAGCTGACGCCTGCTCATTCGCGAGGCTTGATGCCCCCCAGCCGCCCCCACATCCGTAACACCTGTCCGGTGCCGACCCGCGGCTGCGTGCCGCGCCGACACAACGAGGTTGCCGTACCTATGCGTCATGCCGAAGGAGCCCGCGGTGAGTGCTGACCAGACCCAGCTCGCCTTTGACTGGAGCTGTCGGATCATGTCCGACAACGGGTGTGGCTTTCCGGCTCCGGGCCTGCACTCGTTCCTCTTCAAGCCGATCACCACGGTGGGCGGGTTCGAGTTCAACAAGGTGATGTTGCTCGCGCTCATCACCACCGTCCTCGTCATCGGCTTCTTCTGGGCGGCCTTCGGCAAGGCGAAGGTGGTGCCGGGCAAGCTCCAGATGGTCGGTGAGGCCGGCTACGACTTCGTCCGCCGTGGCATCGTCTACGAGACCCTCGGCAAGAAGGAGGGCGAGAAGTACGTCCCCTTCATGGTCTCGCTGTTCTTCTTCATCTGGATCATGAACATCTGGTCCGTGATCCCGCTGGCCCAGTTCCCCGTCTCGTCGATCATCGCGTACCCCATGGTGCTCGCGCTGATCGTCTGGGTCGTGTGGGTGGGGCTGACCTTCAAGCGGCACGGCTTCGTCGGCTTCTTCAAGAACGTCACGGGCTACGACAAGTCGCTGGGCGCGGTGCTGCCGCTCGTCATGATCATCGAGTTCTTCTCGAACCTGCTGGTCCGGCCGTTCACCCACGCCGTGCGACTCTTCGCCAACATGTTCGCCGGCCACCTGATGCTGGTGATGTTCACCGTCGCCTCCTGGTACCTGCTGAACAGCTGGATGATCCCGGCAGCCGGCATCTCCTTCATCATGACCATGGTCATGATCCTCTTCGAACTTTTCGTGCAGGCCGTCCAGGCGTACGTCTTCGTACTGCTGGCCTGCTCGTACATCCAGGGCGCGCTCTCCGAGCACCACTGAGCGATCCGGCCCAGACCCCGTGAACGTCCGGTGGCCAACCCCCGCCGGTCCATGAAAGAGAAGGAAGAATCAGCATGGCTGCCCTTGAGACCCTCGCCGCCGTCGAAGGCAACATCGGTTCCATCGGCTACGGCCTCGCCGCCATCGGCCCCGGCGTCGGCGTCGGCATCATCTTCGGTAACGGCACCCAGGCGCTCGCCCGCCAGCCCGAAGCCGCCGGCCTGATCCGTGCCAACCAGATCCTCGGCTTCGCCTTCTGTGAGGCGCTCGCCCTCATCGGCATCGTCATGCCGTTCGTCTACAACTGACGAACGCCGACGAGCCAAACCTTTCGACGAAAGGCACTGATGTGATCGCCAACCTGGTACAGCTGGCGGCCGAGGAAAAGCAGAACCCGCTCATTCCTCCGGGCCCCGAGCTGCTCGTCGGCACCATCGCCTTCGCCATCGTGTTCTTCTTCTTCTGGAAGAAGCTGCTCCCGAACATCAACAAGGTTCTGGAGGAGCGCCGCACGGCGATCGAAGGCGGTATCGAAGAGGCCGAGGCCATGAAGGTCGAGGCCCAGAGCGTCCTTGAGCAGTACAAGGCTCAGCTCGCCGAGGCCCGGCACGAGGCCGCGCGTCTGCGCCAGGAGGCGCAGGAGCAGGGTGCCACGCTCATCGCCGAAATGCGGGCCGAGGGCCAGCGTCAGCGCGAGGAGATCGTCGCCGCGGGTCACGCGCAGATCGAGGCCGACCGCAAGGCCGCCTCGTCCGCGCTGCGTCAGGACGTGGGCAAGCTCGCCACCGACCTGGCCGGCAAGCTCGTCGGCGAGTCCCTCGAGGACCACGCCCGGCAGAGCCGCGTGATCGACCGCTTCCTCGACGAGCTCGACCAGAAGGCCGAGGCCACGCGATGAACGGAGCGAGCCGCGAGGCCCTGGCAGCCGCACGCGAGCGTCTCGACGCGCTGACGGACTCCACGTCCGTGGACGCGGGCTCGCTCGCCGACGAGCTGGCCGCCGTCACCGCGCTGCTCGACCGCGAGGTGTCGCTGCGTCGGGTCCTCACCGACCCGGCGCAGGCCGGTGAGGCCAAGGCCGACCTGGCCCGGCGCCTCCTCGGCTCGCAGGTCAGCGGCCCGGCCGTCGACCTGGTGTCCGGCATGGTGCGTTCCCGCTGGTCGCAGTCGCGCGACCTGGTGGACGCGATCGAGGAGCTGGCCGCCACGGCCGACCTCGCCGCCGCCCAGAAGGCCGGTGCGCTCGACGACGTCGAGGACGAGCTGTTCCGGTTCGGCCGGATCGTCTCCTCGAACACCGAGCTGCGCGCCGCGCTGACCGACCGGAGCGCCACCGCCTCCGCCAAGGGCGAGCTGCTGCGCAGCCTGCTCGGCGGCAGGGCGGACGCGGCCACCGGGCGTCTGGTCACGCGTCTTGTGACCGCGCCGCGGGGACGTAGCCTGGAGTCGGGACTGGAGTCCCTGTCCAGGCTCGCCGCGGACCGCCGCGACCGCATGGTGGCCGTGGTCACCTCCGCGGTACCGCTGAGCGACCCGCAGAAGCAGCGCCTGGGCGACGCCCTCGCGAAGCTCTACGGCCGCCGGATGCACCTCAACCTCGACGTCGACCCCGCGGTCGTCGGCGGGATCCGGGTGCAGGTCGGTGACGAGGTCATCAACGGCTCCCTCGCGGACCGGCTCGAGGACGCGAGTCGTCGGCTGGCGAGCTGAGCAGCACATCTCACATAAGTAGTACGCACTTACGGCCCTGGTTGGGCCGTGCAGAGGATTCACCTCTTATTGGGGGGAGTCCCCGATCCCCCCAAGTGAAACTTCGGGCCCAACAAGGAGAGCAGGGAACTCAGATGGCGGAGCTCACGATCCGGCCGGAGGAGATCCGGGACGCGCTGGAGAACTTTGTCCAGTCGTACAAGCCGGACGCGGCCTCGCGCGAGGAGGTCGGTACGGTCACCGTTGCCGGCGACGGCATCGCGAAGGTCGAAGGCCTTCCCTCGGCCATGGCCAACGAGCTGCTGAAGTTCGAGGACGGCACCCTCGGTCTCGCCCTCAACCTCGAGGAGCGCGAGATCGGTTGCGTCGTCCTCGGTGAGTTCAGCGGCATCGAGGAGGGCCAGCCGGTCACCCGTACCGGCGAGGTGCTGTCCGTCGCCGTCGGCGAGGGCTACCTCGGCCGCGTGGTCGACCCGCTCGGCAACCCGATCGACGGCCTCGGCGAGATCGAGACCGAGGGCCGCCGCGCCCTCGAACTGCAGGCCCCCACGGTCATGCAGCGCAAGTCGGTGCACGAGCCGATGGAGACGGGCTACAAGGCCGTCGACGCCATGACCCCGATCGGCCGTGGTCAGCGCCAGCTGATCATCGGCGACCGCCAGACCGGCAAGACCGCCCTGGCCGTCGACACGATCATCAACCAGCGTGACAACTGGCGCTCCGGCGACCCGAAGAAGCAGGTCCGCTGCATCTACGTCGCCATCGGCCAGAAGGGCTCCACCATCGCGTCGGTCCGCCGCGCGCTGGAGGAGAACGGCGCGCTGGAGTACACGACCATCGTCGCCGCCCCGGCGTCCGACCCGGCCGGCTACAAGTACCTGGCGCCGTACACCGGCTCGGCCATCGGCCAGCAGTGGATGTACGAGGGCAAGCACGTCCTGATCATCTTCGACGACCTGTCGAAGCAGGCCGACGCCTACCGCGCCGTCTCCCTGCTCCTGCGCCGCCCGCCGGGCCGCGAGGCCTACCCGGGTGACGTCTTCTACCTGCACTCGCGTCTGCTGGAGCGCTGCGCCAAGCTCTCCGACGACCTGGGCGCGGGCTCGATGACCGGTCTGCCGATCGTCGAGACCAAGGCCAACGACGTCTCGGCGTTCATCCCGACCAACGTCATCTCCATCACCGACGGCCAGTGCTTCCTGGAGTCGGACCTGTTCAACGCCGGTCAGCGCCCCGCGCTGAACGTCGGTATCTCCGTCTCCCGAGTCGGTGGTTCCGCGCAGCACAAGGCGATGAAGCAGGTCTCCGGCCGTCTGCGCGTGGACCTCGCCCAGTTCCGCGAGCTGGAGGCGTTCGCCGCCTTCGGTTCCGACCTGGACGCCGCGTCGAAGGCGCAGCTGGAGCGCGGTCAGCGCATGGTCGAGCTGCTGAAGCAGGACCAGTACCAGCCGATGTCCACCGAGGACCAGGTCGTCTCCGTCTGGGCCGGCACCACCGGCAAGATGGACGAGGTGCCGGTCGCCGACGTCCGCCGCTTCGAGAAGGAGCTGCTGGAGTACCTGCACCGCAAGGAGCAGGGCCTCATGACCTCCATCCGTGAGGGCGGCAAGATGTCCGACGACACCCTGCAGGCCGTGGCCGAGGCGATCGCGGACTTCAAGAAGCAGTTCGAGACGAGCGACGGCAAGCTGCTCGGCGAGGACGCCCCGTCCGCCGCCAAGTGACGTAAGGAAGGGACCTGACTCATGGGAGCTCAGCTCCGGGTCTACAAGCGTCGCATCCGATCCGTCACCGCGACCAAGAAGATCACCAAGGCGATGGAGATGATCGCCGCCTCGCGCGTCGTCAAGGCGCAGCGCAAGGTGGCGGCCTCCACGCCGTACGCGCGGGAGCTCACCCGCGCGGTCACGGCGGTCGGTACCGGTTCGAACACCAAGCACCCGCTGACCACGGAGGCGGAGAACCCGGCCCGTGCCGCGGTCCTGCTCCTCACGAGCGACCGCGGTCTGGCCGGCGCCTTCAACTCCAACGCCATCAAGGCGGCGGAGCAGCTGACCGAGCGCCTCGAGCGCGAGGGCAAGCAGGTCGTCACGTACATCGTCGGCCGTCGTGGTGTCGCCCACTACAACTTCCGTGAGCGCACGATCGCGGAGTCGTTCACGGGCTTCACCGACGAGCCCTCGTACACGGACGCCAAGAAGGTCGCGGCTCCGCTGATCGAGGCCATCCAGAGCGAGACGGCGGACGGCGGCGTGGACGAACTCCACATCGTCTACACCGAGTTCGTGTCGATGATGACGCAGACGGCGGTCGACTCCCGGATGCTTCCGCTGCGCCTCGAAGAGGTCGCGGAGGAGACGTCCACCAAGGGCGAGATCCTGCCGCTGTACGACTTCGAGCCGTCGGCGGAGGACGTCCTCGACGCCCTGCTGCCGCGCTACGTCGAAAGCCGCATCTACAACGCGCTGCTCCAGTCGGCCGCTTCGAAGCACGCCGCCACGCGGCGCGCGATGAAGTCGGCCACCGACAACGCGGGCGAGCTGATCCACACGCTCTCCCGTCTTGCCAATGCGGCCCGCCAGGCCGAAATCACCCAGGAAATCAGCGAGATCGTCGGTGGCGCCAGTGCCCTGGCCGACGCGACCGCGGGGAGTGACAACTAATGACCACCACTGTTGAGACCGCGGCGGCTACGGGCCGCGTCGCCCGGGTCATCGGCCCGGTCGTCGACGTGGAGTTCCCCGTCGACGCGATGCCGGAGATCTACAACGCCCTCCACGTCGAGGTCGCCGACCCGGCGCAGGCGGGCGAGCTCAAGACGCTGACCCTGGAGGTCGCCCAGCACCTGGGCGAGGGCCTGGTCCGCACCATCTCCATGCAGCCCACCGACGGCCTGGTCCGCCAGGCCGTGGTGACCGACACGGGCTCCGCCATCTCCGTCCCCGTCGGCGACTTCACCAAGGGCAAGGTGTTCAACACCCTCGGTGAGGTGCTGAACGTCGACGAGACCTACACCGGTGAGCGCTGGCCGATCCACCGCAAGGCGCCGAACTTCGACGAGCTCGAGTCGAAGACCGAGATGTTCGAGACCGGCGTCAAGGTCATCGACCTGCTGACCCCGTACGTCAAGGGCGGCAAGATCGGTCTGTTCGGCGGTGCCGGCGTCGGCAAGACGGTGCTCATCCAGGAGATGATCTACCGCGTCGCCAACAACCACGACGGTGTGTCGGTGTTCGCCGGTGTCGGTGAGCGCACCCGTGAGGGCAACGACCTCATCGACGAGATGAGCGAGTCGGGCGTCATCGACAAGACCGCCCTGGTCTTCGGCCAGATGGACGAGCCCCCGGGCACCCGTCTGCGCGTGGCCCTCGCCGGTCTGACCATGGCGGAGTACTTCCGCGATGTGCAGAAGCAGGACGTGCTGTTCTTCATCGACAACATCTTCCGCTTCACCCAGGCCGGTTCCGAGGTGTCGACCCTGCTCGGCCGCATGCCCTCCGCGGTGGGCTACCAGCCGAACCTGGCCGACGAGATGGGTCTCCTCCAGGAGCGCATCACCTCGACCCGTGGTCACTCGATCACCTCGATGCAGGCGATCTACGTCCCCGCGGACGACCTGACCGACCCGGCCCCGGCCACCACCTTCGCCCACCTCGACGCGACGACGGTGCTCTCCCGTCCGATCTCGGAGAAGGGCATCTACCCGGCCGTGGACCCGCTGGACTCCACGTCCCGCATCCTCGACCCGCGGTACATCGCGGCGGACCACTACCAGGCCGCGATGCGCGTGAAGAACATCCTGCAGAAGTACAAGGACCTGCAGGACATCATCGCGATCCTCGGTATCGACGAGCTCGGCGAGGAGGACAAGCTCGTCGTCCACCGTGCCCGTCGCGTGGAGCGCTTCCTGTCCCAGAACACCCACGTCGCCAAGCAGTTCACCGGCGTGGACGGTTCGGACGTGCCGCTGGACGAGTCGATCGCCGCGTTCAACGCGATCTGCGACGGTGAGTACGACCACTTCCCGGAGCAGGCGTT
This sequence comes from Streptomyces sp. NPDC016640, assembly GCF_043076215.1. Classification (NCBI taxonomy): domain Bacteria; kingdom Bacillati; phylum Actinomycetota; class Actinomycetes; order Kitasatosporales; family Streptomycetaceae; genus Streptomyces; species Streptomyces sp. NPDC016640. The sequence goes on along the minus strand of NZ_JBIBRG010000001.1, from coordinate 64,691 downwards.
CTTCATGTGCGGTGGCATCGAGGACCTGAAGAACAACGCCAAGGAGCTGGGCGTCTCCTGAGCACCAGGCTCACCGTGAACCCCTGAGGTTCACACCTGAGGGGGCGGGCGCGTCCCGCCCCCTCTCCCACGCCCCTTAGACTTGTAACCAACACCCGGCAGACCCGCCGGGTGGTGACCCGAGGAGCCACCTTGGCTGCTGAGCTGCACGTCGCGCTGGTCGCGGCCGACCGAGAGGTCTGGTCCGGCGAGGCCACCCTGGTCGTCGCGCGCACCACGTCCGGCGACATCGGCGTCATGCCCGGTCACCAGCCGCTGCTCGGTGTGCTGGAGTCGGGCCCGGTGACCATCCGTACGCCCGAGGGCGGGACGGTCGTCGCCGCGGTGCACGGCGGTTTCATCTCGTTCGCGGACGACAAGCTGTCCCTGCTGGCCGAGATCGCCGAGCTGTCGGACGAGATCGACGTCCAGCGCGCGGAGCAGGAGCTGGCCCGCGCGAAGGCGGAGGACGACGCCGAGGCCCAGCGTCGTGCGGATGTCCGTCTGCGGGCGGCGACGGCGGGGCGCTGATCCCACAGCGGTGAGATGACGTCACTCAGCCGCGGCCGGCACCGGAGAGATCCGGAGCCGACCGCGGCTGAGGCAGATCTGGATGATTTTTCCGTTCCGTTACCTAGGAGACGAGGAGGTCGGTGCCGATGGTCCTCGCTCTGACTGTGTGCGGAATCGTGCTGGTGCTCGTGCTGGCGGGGCTCTTCGTCTTCGGCCTGCGCCGTCGCCTCATCCAGCGCTCCGGCGGAACGTTCGACTGCAGCCTGCGCTGGGAGGCCCCCGAGTCGGGTGATTCCCAGGGCAAGGGCTGGGCCTACGGTGTGGCCCGCTACAACGGCGACCGGGTGGAGTGGTTCCGGGTGTTCTCCTACGCCCCCCGCCCGCGCCGTGCCCTGGAGCGTTCCGCGATCGAGGTGGCCGGCCGCCGCCTTCCCGAGGGCGAGGAGGAGCTGGCGCTGCTGACGGACTACGTGGTCCTCGCCTGCCGGCACCGGGGCACGCGGCTGGAGCTCGCGATGAGCGAGGACGCGCTGACCGGTTTCCTCGCATGGCTGGAGGCGGCCCCACCGGGACAGCGGGTGAACGTCGCGTAGAGCGGCGTTCGGGGGCCCGCTGGGTGGGGGTGCCCCCGGCAGCGGAGCTGTTGGGGGAGGGTGAACGTCGCGTAGAGCGGCGTTCGGGGGCCCGCTGGGTGGGGGTGCCCCCGGCAGCGGAGCGACACCGTTGGCGAATTTCCTGATCAGGCAACGTCGGCCCTGGTCGTCGCCCGGCGGTGTCGGCTCGATCGAGCCGATGCAGCAGACGGGCGGTGCCCATCCGGCTCCGGCGAGGACCTCTTCGGCGTCGGTGTCCCGTTACAGATCCATGCCTGCCTGCGTCATGCCCCCAGGTCCTCCGTCACGGGCAGGCACTCGGCGAGCAGGCCGACGACGTCGCGCCAGGCTCGCTGCGCGTGCTGTGGGTGGTAGCCGACACCGGGGACCACGGGGTGGTCGACCGGCGGGTGGTGGAAGGCGTGCAAGGCGCCGCCATAGATCGCGAGGCGCCAGTCGACGCCCGCGGCCTGCATCTCGGCGGTGAACGCGTTTCGTCGCGCGGGAGGCATGATCGGGTCTTCCGATCCGACCCCGGCCCACACCGGGCAGCGGATGCGCGCCGCCTCGCCCGGTCGGCCCGTGGTAGTGGCGTTGACTGTCCCGATCGCGCGCAGGTCGACGCCGTCGCGCCCGAGTTCCAGCGCGATGGCGCCCCCGGTGCCGTAGCCGATGGCGGCGATCCGGTCGGGGTCGGTCCGGGGCTCGGTGCGCAACTCCTCGAGTGCCGCGTGGCCGATGCGCCGCATCCGGTCGGGATCGGCGAGCAGGGGCATGCAGCGGGCCAGCATCTCCTCGGGGTCACCCAGATAACGCCCGCCGTGAAGGTCGAAGGCCAGCGCCACGTATCCCAGCTCGGCGAGAGCATCGGCCCGGCGGCGTTCGACGTCGCTGAGCCCCATGCCCTCTGGGCCGAGCAGCACCGCGGGCCGGCGGTCGACACCGGCCGGGAGCGCGAGGTGCCCGGTCATCGTCAAACCGTCGGCCGGGTACTGGACCGTACGCGTCGTGATCGTCGTCATGAGACTGGACTGTAGTGATCGTCGAGCCCGGTCCGGCCGGTGTTCTGCCGTCGGCAGACCAGCGTAGGTGTCCCTCTGGAATGCGGGACGGGCCCGGCGCTCAGGGCTTCAAGATCACCCCGTTGCCCCCTCGGCGGGTATCTCGGTCACACCCCTCGCAGGTCCGACGGCGCACGAGACGGCGGCCGGAGACTCCTGGCGCACCACTCGCACCTCATGGGACCGATGGCCACTCCGCGGTGGACGCGGGCCTGCCGCGTTTTGCCGGGCGGGCCGGAGGGATGCCAGGTGAGATGTGCGAGTGCGGGCTCTTGGGGCGTCGGTCCACCACGCATTGCGTGCAACGACACCGACACCCCCCGACACGACGTCGGCCTTCACGACCACAACGGCCACAACGGGTCGTGAAGGCCGACGTCACGTTCAGCCCCGGGATTCGCCAACGGTGTCGCGCAGCTGTCGGGGGAGGGTGAACGTCGCTCGGTGTGCCGAGCCCTACTTCAGTCCGCCGTCGATGGCGCTCACCAGTTCACCGTTCGTGGTGTCACCGCTGAAGTCCCAGAAGAAGGCGCCGCCGAGGCCCTGGCTCTTGGCCCAGGCCATCTTGCTGTTGATGGTGGCCGGGGTGTCGTAGGACCACCAGTTGCTGCCGCAGTGCGCGTACGCCGTGCCGGCGATGGTGCCGTTGGCCGGGCAGGAGTTCTTCAGGACCTTGTAGTCCTCGATGCCCGGCTCGTAGGTGCCCGGAGCCGGTCCGGTCGCCGTGCCGCCGGGGGCGGACTGGGTGACGCCGGTCCAGCCGCGGCCGTAGAAGCCGATGCCGAGCAGCAGCTTGGCGGCCGGGACGCCCTTCGACTTCAGCTTGGCGATCGCGTCGGCCGAGTTGAAGCCCGCCTGCGGGATGCCCGGGTACGAGGTGAGCGGCGAGTGCGGGGCGGTCGGGCCGTCCGCGTCGAAGGCGCCGAAGTAGTCGTACGTCATCACGTTGTACCAGTCGAGGTACTGGGCGGCGCCGCCGTAGTCGGCCGCGTCGATCTTGCCGCCGGAGGAGCCGTCGGCGGTGATGGCCGCGGTGACCAGGTAGTCGCGGCCGAACTCGGCGCGCAGCGCCTGCGACAGGGTCTTGAAGGCCGCGGGACCGCTGGTGTCGCACGTGAGGCCGCAGGCGTTCGGGTACTCCCAGTCGATGTCGATGCCGTCGAAGACATCGGCCCAGCGCGGGTCCTCCACGACCGACTTGCAGGACTTGGCGAACGCGGCGGCGTTGGCCGCGGCCTGGCCGAAGCCGCCCGAGTAGGTCCAGCCGCCGAAGGAGTACAGCACCTTGATGTGCGGGTACTTGGCCTTCAGCTGGCGCAGCTGGTTGAAGTTGCCGCGCAGCGGCTGGTCCCAGGTGTCGGCGGTGCCGCTGACGGACTGGTCGGCGGTGTAGGCCTTCTCGTACGCGGCGAAGGTGTCGTCGACGGTGCACTGACCGTTCTTGACGTTGCCGAACGAGTAGTTGATGTGGGTGATCTTGGCGGCCGAGCCGGACGTCACCAGGTTCTTGACGTGGTAGTTGCGGCCGTAGACGCCCCACTCGGTGAAGTAGCCGAGCTTGACCTTGTCGCCGGTGGGCGGCGGTTCCTCGGTGCTGCCGGTGGTGCGGACCTTCACCGCGCCGCTGACCGGGCCGGTCTGGTCGGCGGTGTCGCGGGCCTGCACGGTGTACGAGTAGTCGGTGCCCTTGCCGAGGCCCGAGTCCGTGTACGAGGTGCCCGTCACGGTGGAGACCCTGGCGCCGTCGCGCAGGACGTCGTAGTTCTTGACGCCCTTGTCGTCGGTCGCCGCCGACCAGGACAGCTTCACCGAGGTGTCGGTGACGTTCGAGGCGGTCGGGGTACCGGGCGCGGACGGGGCCGCGTCACCGGGGACGGAGGTGCCGTCGCAGCTGCCGCCGTTGAGCTTGCAGCCGGTGGGGGAGCCGGTGCCGCTGCCGTTGAAGCCGAAGGAGACCGTCGCCCCGGGGGCGAGGGTGCCGTTCCAGCCGAGGTTCTTGGCGGTCCAGTGGTTGCCGGAGCCGGTGACCGTGGCGTCCCAGGCGGAGGTGACCTTGGTTCCGGAGGGGAAGTCCCACTCGACGGTCCAGGAGTTGAGGGTCGTGGTGCCGGTGTTCTTCACCGTCCACTTGCCCTCGAAGCCGGAACCCCAGTCCTGGGTCTTGGCGTAGGTGGCGGTCGCCGAGGCCGCGGCCTCGGCGGGACTGGCGAGGCCGACGAGGCCGGCGAAGGGGAGCAGCAGGGTCGCGAACCCTGCCGCGGCTCTGTGTCTGAAGCGCACGCTGCGCCTCCTCTTTGGTTTAGCCGTCCGGACGCCCTTGCCGGTGCCGGAACGTGAGCGTGCTCGGCCCCTGGGGCCTGCGCGCGCTCACGCTCCCGACACCGCGGCGTCCCTCCGGCTGGGGGATGGTGGGGGTGTGACTGAGCCATCACACCCGCAGTGCCGCGAGAATAGAAAGGTCTGGACCACGGGTCAATAGGTCTGGACCACTGTCCTCGTCGCGGCCCCCGCGCTCCGCTAGATCCCCCATTCCTGCGCCAGCACCGCCGCTTGCACCCGGCTGCGCAGTTCCAGCTTGCCCAGCAGACGGCTGACGTGCGTCTTCACCGTGGCCTCGGCCATGTCGAGGCGGACCGCGATGTCGGCGTTGGACAGCCCCTGGCCCAGGCAGGACAGCACCTCGCGCTCGCGCCGGGTGAGGGAGTCCAGCACCGCCGGATCGGCCGTCACCGGGCGGGCGGGCTTCGCGGCGAACTCCGCGATCAGCCGCCGGGTGACGGCCGGGGCGACGATGCCCTCGCCGCGCGCCACGGTACGCACCGCCTCGACGAGGTCCTTCGCCTCCGTGTTCTTCAGCAGGAACCCGGCGGCACCGGCCCGCAGCGCCCCGAACACGTACTCGTCGAGGTCGAAGGTGGTCAGCACCAGCACATCGGCGAGCCCTTCCGCGACCACCCGCCGGGTCGCCGACACCCCGTCCAGCCGCGGCATCTGCACATCCATCAGCACCACGTCGGGGCCGAGTTCACGGGCGAGCGCCACCGCCTGCTCGCCGTCCGCCGCCTCACCGACGACCTCGATGCCGGGCGCGCTGCGCAGGATGAGCACCAGTCCCGCCCGGACGGCGGACTGGTCCTCGGCGACCAGGACGCGGATCATTCGCTTGCTCCTTGGGCGATGTCGGTGACGGGGAGGGTGGCGCGCACCACCCACAGCTTGCCGTCCGGACCGCTCTCCACTCCGGCCTCGAACGTGCCGTTCAGCAGCGCGGCGCGCTCCCGCATGCCGACGAGCCCGGCTCCCGAGCCCGGTGCGCGCGGGGCGTCCCGGCCGTCGTACGGACTGCTCACGCTGACCGCGAGGGCGTCGTCGAGGCGGCGCAGCCACACGGTGACCTCCCCCCGCGCGGCATGTTTCAGCGCGTTCGTCAGCGACTCCTGCACCATCCGGTACGCGGCCAGTTCGACCGGCGCGGGGACGGAGTCGTACCGGGCGTCGAGGGTGACGTCCAGTCCGTTGGCGCGGGCTCCCTCGACCAGGGCGGCGAGGGAGTCGAGGGTGGGGGTCGCGGCCGGTTCCAGGTCGTCGGCCCCGTCGCGCAGGATGCCGATGAGCCGCCGCATCTCGGACAGTCCCTCGACGCTGTTCTCCCGGATCACGCCGAGTGCCTCCCTGGACGTCACGGGGTCGTCCAGGGAGAGCGCGGCCGTGGAGTGGATGGCGATCGCGGAGAGGTGGTTGGCGACCATGTCGTGCAGCTCGCGCGCCATCCGGGCGCGTTCGGCCGTCACGGCCTGCGTCCGGTCCATCTCGGCCAGCAGCGCGGTCTGTTCGGCACGCAGCCGGGCGGCGTCGGCGGCCTCGCGGTGGTTGCGCACGATCAGCCCCGTGGAGGCGGGACCGAAGGAGACGACGCCGACGGCCACGCCGATCAGCAACGCCTCGGGCATCCGCCACACGGCGTACGGCACCAGCGCCGCGGCGATGCTGAGCAGCCCGGTGATCCAGGGGATGCGGCGGGCGGAGGCGGCCGGGCCGTACAGGACGGCGGCGTACATCAGGTCGGTGTACATCAGGAGGGTGGCGATGCTGCCCCGGGTCAGGGTGTCCGCGACCAGGGCGAGGGTGCCGAGGAGCAGCCCGGTGCGCGGGGCGGCGCGGCGCAGCAGCTCGCAGCCGGCGACCACGGCGAGGGGGACCAGGAGCGGCCAGCGGCCGTCGAACAGCACGTACGGCTCGTCGGCCGGCCGGGTGCCCAGCCCTATGCCCCACAGCAGCAGCCCGCCGAGCAGTCCGGCGAGCGCGACCCACGCGTCGAAGCGGCGGGGGCGGGGCAGTGGTACGGCCATGGCACCATCCAACACGGCGCGCGGACCGGGCGCCTGATCCCCGGGGACGGTCCCGGACTGCATCTTTCGGTGTACCGCGGGTTCACCGGCGGCGACGACGCGCCGGGCCGCTCCGGACGGGAGCCTGAATGGGTGACCGAAAGGAGCGAACCATGATCGTCGCGCTGATCGCGGCCTGTGAGATCGGCTTCTGGGTGCTGCTGGCCGCCGGGCTGGCCTGCCGCTACCTGCTGAGGATGCCGCGCACCGGGCTGGCGCTGCTGCTGTGCGAACCGCTGCTGGAGGTCGTCCTGCTGGTCGCCACCGCCCTGGACCTGAAGAACGGCGCCGAGCCGAACTGGACGCACGGACTGGCCGCGCTCTACATCGGCTACACCGTGGGCCACGGACACCGCACGGTGAAGTGGCTCGACGGGCACGCCGCGCACCGGCTGGGCGGCGCGCCCCGGCCGGCGGGCCCGCCGCGGTACGGCATGGCCCGCGCCCGGTACGAGGGCACGGTGTGGCTCGGCACGCTGCTCGCCGCGGCCGTGGCGACGGGGCTGCTCCGGATCGCCATGTGGTACGTCGACGACCCGAGCCGCACCACCTCCCTGGAGAGCTGGCAGGAGACGGCCTGGCGTGCGGCGGCCCTCCACGGCCTGATCGCCCTCTCGTACGCGATCTGGCCGAAGAAGGCCCCGGCCGCCACCGCCCCGGCCCCCTCCGGGCAGGAGAAGGAGGGGGCGGGCCGGTGAGGCACCTGTCGGAGCGGAACGTGTGGGAGGGGAGCGCCACCCTCCTGGTGGGCCTCGCCCTGTGGCTGTTCACCGGGGGAGTGGAGGTCCCCCTCGTCACCCCGGCCAAGGTCGGGGTGGTGATGATGTGCTGCGGCGGCGCGCAGACCGCGTGGGGCCTGTACCGGTCCGTGCGCCGAGGGGCCTAGCGTTCCCCGCCCGGCACCCACAGCACGTCGCCGGTCTCCTCGTTCGCCACGCGGGCCAGGATGAACAGGAGGTCGGAGAGGCGGTTGAGGTAGGTGGCGGTCAGGGGGTTCATGGTCTCGCCGTACGCCTCCAGCGCGGTCCAGGTGGAGCGCTCGGCCCGCCGTACGACGGTGCACGCCTGGTGCAGCAGGGCCGCGCCGGGCGTGCCGCCGGGCAGGATGAACGAGCGGAGCCTGTCCAGCCGCTCGTTGAAGCGGTCGCAGTCCGCCTCCAGCTTGTCGACGTAGAACTGCTCGACCCGCAGCGGGGGGAACTCCGGGTTCTCCACCACCGGCGTCGACAGGTCCGCGCCCACGTCGAACAGGTCGTTCTGCACCCGGGTGAGGACCCGCACGACCTCGTCCTCCAGGCCGCCCAGCGCGATGGCCGTACCGATCACCGCGTTCGCCTCGTTGGCGTCGGCGTAGGCGGAGATCCGCGGATCGGTCTTGGGCACCCGGCTCATGTCGCCGAGGTTGGTGGTGCCCTTGTCCCCGGTCCGGGTGTAGATGCGCGTCAGGTTGACCATGCGACCAGCCTAAGTGCCGTGTCGGTGGTCAGGCACCGGCCGTGCGGAACACCCGTGTGCCCACCGTCAGGGCGAGGGCCGCGAGGCCGACGGCGACCAGGACGCCGTACAGCATGGAGGCACTCGCGTACTCCCCGACGTAGGCGTCCCGCACCGCGTCCACCAGGTAGCGGAAGGGCATCAGGTGGGAGAGCACGTCCAGCCAGGCCGGGCCCAGGCTCATCGGGAGCATCAGGCCCGACAGCAGCATCGACGGCATGGTCAGCGCGTTGATCGCGGGCCCGAAACTCTGCGGGGTGTCCATCCTCATGGCGAGCGCGTACGACAGCGAGGCCAGGGACACGGTCAGCAGGGCGACGAAGGCGAACCCGATCAGCACGCCGGCCAGCGGTGCCCGCAGGCCCATCACCAGGGCCGCCAGCACCAGCAGCACCGCCTGGAAGACGAACACGGTGGCTTCCCGCAGCACCCGGCCCAGCAGCAGGGCGAGGCGGCTCACGGGTGTGACCCGCATCCGGTCGACCACCCCCTGGTTCTTCTCGATGATGATCGTGAAACCGGCGAACGAGGCCCCGAACAAACCGAGTTGCAACAGCAGCCCCGGTACCAGCAGCTGCCAGGAGCTGCCCCGGCCGCCGAGTGGCAGACCGGTCAGCAGCGGGCCGAAGAAGAGGAGGTACAGCAGCGGCATCAGCACGCCGAAGAGCAGTGCGAAGCGCGAGCGCAGGGACTGGCGGAGATAGCGCCCGTAGATGAGCGCGGTGTCGTGGAGCAGCATGGGTGTCGGTGTCCTACACGGCTACGGGGGCGGCGTCGGCCTGCGGGGCGCTGCGGCCGGTGATGGCGAGGAAGGTCTCCTGGAGCGAGGCGTCGATCGAGCCGCCGTACCGGAGCTTCAGGGCGCTCGGCGTGCCCTCGGCGACGACCACGCCCCGGTCGACGACGACCAGCCGGTCCGCGAGCGCGTCCGCCTCGTCGAGGTAATGCGTGGTCAGGAACACGGTGGTGCCGTGCTCGTCGCGCAGCCGGCGCACCAGGTCCCACAGTCCGGCGCGGCTGCCGGGATCGAGGCCGGTCGTGGGCTCGTCCAGGAACAGCACCTTCGGGCGGTGGGTGAGCGCCATCGCGATGTCCAGGCGGCGCCGCTGCCCGCCGGAGAGCGCGGCGCACTTGCGGTCGAGCAGCCCGGTGAGGTCCAGGTCGCGGGCCAGTTCCGCGGTGCGCTCGGCCGCCCGCGCCCGGGTGAGCCGGTACAGGCGGCCCTGGGTGAGGAGTTCCTCCCGCACCGTGATCTGCGGGTCGACCCCGCCGGACTGCGCCACGTAGCCGCAGGCCCGCCGCACCCCGGCCGGATCGCCGGCCAGGTCGTGGCCGGCGACGGTGGCCGCGCCGCCGGTGGGGGCGAGCAGGGTCGTGAGCATCCGCAGGGTGGTGGTCTTGCCGGCGCCGTTGGGCCCGAGGAAGCCGAGGATCTCACCCTCGCGGACGGTGAGGTCGATGCCGCGCACTGCCTCGACCGGGCCGTTCCTCGTCCGGAAGGTACGGGCGAGACCGGCCGTACTGATGATTGCCATGGCCTCAGGAAATCAGAGTCACTTAAATTTTGCAATGAGCCCAAAATTTCAGAGAGCCCAAGGAATTTCGTCCCGCCCTACGATGAGGGGCATGGCAGAGGGGCTCAGGGAGCGGAAGAAGCGCGAGACCAGGCAGCGGATCTCGGACATCGCCACCGGGCTGTTCCTGGAGCACGGCTTCGTGACGGTGACCGTCGCCGAGGTGGCGGAGGCCGCCGACGTCTCCGTGAACACCGTGTACAACTACTTCCCGACCAAGGAGGACCTCTTCTTCGACCGCAGCGCGGGCGTCGTCGACCGGCTCTCGCGCTGGGTGCGCGGCCGGGACACCGGCGAGTCCGCGGCCGCCGCGGTGCTGCGCGAACTGCGCGGGGAGGTCGAGGCGGTCTCGCCCCGGGTCGGCCTGATGGACGGCTACGACCGCTTCATGAGGGTCATCCAGGACGCGCCGCCCCTGCGTTCCCGGCTGTGGGCCATCCAGCAGGAGGTCCAGGACAACCTGGAGGCGACCCTGCGCGAGGAGACCGGCGCACCGGACGACGACCCCCTGCCCGCCCTGATCGCCGGTCAGCTCAACTGGGTCCACCAGACGGTGATGGGCACCATCGGGCGCGCCATGGTCGCCGGCCGCGACCGCGGCGAGGTGTCCCGCGCGACCCTGGTCCTGCTGGACGAGATGGAGGGCCTGTTGAGTCCCAAGGTGCTCAAGTACGCCGTCCGGGGCGCCTCCTGACCGGCTCCGGTGTGATGTCCGTCATGTGAGACGTGACGCGCGTTACTTAGCGGTCACACGGCGCCCGGTGAACGCTAGTGTCCGCTCCTGGAGAACAAGCCAGCGCGCATCAGGGGAGTCGTACAGTGGCACGCAAGCTCGCCGTCATCGGGGCCGGCCTCATGGGGTCCGGCATCGCCCAGGTCTCCGCCCAGGCGGGCTGGGACGTCGTCCTGCGCGATGTCACCGACGAGGCGCTCACGCGCGGCACCGACGGCATCAGGGCGTCGTACGACAGGTTCGTCGCCAAGGGGAAGCTGGAGGCGCACGACGCCGACGCCGCCCTCGCCCGGATCACCACCACCACCGACCTGGACGCCTGCGCGGACGCGGACGTCGTGGTCGAGGCCGTGTTCGAGAAGCTCGAGGTCAAGCACGAGATCTTCCGCGCGCTCGACAAGCTCGTACGGGAGGACGCCGTCCTCGCCTCCAACACCTCCGCCATCCCGATCACCAAGATCGCGGCCGTGACGGAGCGCCCGGAGCGGGTCGTCGGCACCCACTTCTTCTCGCCGGTGCCGATGATGCAGCTGTGCGAGCTGGTCCGCGGCTACAAGACCAGCGACGAAACCCTCGCCAGGGCGCGGGAGTTCGCCGAGTCGGTCGGCAAGACCTGCATCGTCGTCAACCGCGACGTCGCCGGCTTTGTCACCACCCGCCTCATCTGCGCCCTCGTCGTCGAGGCCGCCAAGCTGTACGAGTCGGGCGTGGCGAGCGCCGAGGACATCGACCTGGCCTGCAGGCTGGGCTTCGGTCACGCCATGGGGCCGCTGGCCACCGCCGACCTGACCGGCGTGGACATCCTGCTGCACGCCACGGGCAACATCTACGCCGAGTCCCAGGACGAGAAGTTCGCCGCTCCCGAGCTGATGCGCCGGATGGTTGACGCCGGTGACATCGGCCGCAAGAGCGGGCAGGGCTTCTACGAGCACTGAGACCGCACCCGCCCCGGCGCGCATCACACGCCGGGGTGAATTCGGTATCGGTTCGCTTACAGCGGGCAACCCCGGCCGCCGCGGCGGAGTCAGAGGTTGCATCACCGGCATCACGAACGCGGAGCACGAGACGCACGCACGGGGAGCGCATATGCACATCAGGGGCGACCACGCCGAGCTGGTCGTCGGGGGCCGCCTCGACGTCCGCAGCGCGGCGGACGCCCGTACGGTCCTGCACTCGGCGGTCGACGACGGAGCCGGCGACCTGGTGCTGGACCTGTCCGAACTGGACTCCTGGGACGCCACCGGACTCGGGGTGATCATGGGAGCGCACCGGCGGGCCGGCCGGTGCGGCCGGCGACTGGTGCTGCGCGACGTCCCGCCGCAGATGCAGCGCCTGCTGGTGGCCACCCGGCTGCACCGGATCCTGGCGATCGAGGGGGGCATCGGGGTGGACACGCTGCCCCGTGTGTGAGGCCGTACGGGGACGCAAGGGGCGACCGGTACGACCCGGGCCGGACCTCGGCGAACCGTGCGTCGTCCGCACAATCCTCACGAGACTGTGACGTCCGGGACGGCGCGGCACCCCGGGCTGTCGTAGATACTGGGCGAAGGTTTAGGGTGCGGCTGCCCGCTGCCTCGCAACCCTCGAGCGGGCCCGGACCAGAAGCGACAGCGCGCGGTGTGCGGCAAGGCCGGGAGGGCTTCAGGCAGGCACACGACGCTTTTGGGGGGCTAAGGACCTATGGACCCGAACAATCCGGGACCCGAGGAGTACGGCCAGGACGAGAGGGGCGCCTCCCGGTCATGGGGGTCCCCCCGCTCGAGCGAAGCCGGGAGCGGGGGAGGATCCGGGACCGGCGCGGGCCCCGCGCCGCGCCAGCGCCCTGCCCGGGAGTCCCTCACCGCGGACTTCGGACAGCACGCGCCCGCGCTCGCCCGCACGGTGCAGCTCGTCTCCGGTGACTTCCTGCTCACCGTGAACCCCGTCGACGGCAGCGAGATCGAACCCTGCCCGCCGGCCGAACGGCCCGCCCGTCCGGTGAAGATGGGCGAGGCCGAGCGCGCCGAGGTGGAGCGGGCCGCCAGGCCGCCCGTGCCGCCCGGACCCGCGCAGCCCCCGCTGCCGCTGCTGGCCCGGCGGGAGGAGCGCGAGAAGCTGGTCCGGCTGCTCGCCCGCGGCCGCTCCGTACGCCTCACCGGCCCCGCCGGCTCCGGCCGCACCCGGCTCCTCGGCGTCGTCGCCGAGGACTGCGCGGACCTCGCCCCCGACGGCGTCGTCCGCCTGAACGGCCACCGCCGCACCGCCGACGACCTGCTGCACGACCTCTTCTACGCCGTCCACGACGCCCCGCTGCACCGGCCGGACCGGGCGGAACTCCTCGACTGCGTCCGCGGGATCGGCGCCGTCGTCGTCCTCGACGACCTCGAGTTCGGCGGCGCCGCCCTGGACGAGCTGCTGGACGCCACCCCCGAGTGCGCCTTCCTCTTCGGCGTCACCCCGGACGTGCCCGAGCCGTCCGCCGACGCCGGGATCGAGGAGGTCGCCCTCACCCACCTCGACCGCGCGGCCGGCCTCGACCTGCTCGAACACGCCGTCGGCCGCCGGCTCACCGAGGACGAGTCGAACTGGGCCGGCGACCTCTGGTTCGAGTCCGAGGGACTGCCGCTGCGCTTCGTCCAGGCCGGCGCCCTGCTGCGGCAGCGGGACCGGCTGCGGGCCGGCGCCGACGCCGTCGACGAGTACGGCGTCTTCGAGGACGTGTGGCCCAGCGCGCCCCCCTCCGAACCGGCCGACGGCGACGAGGTCCCGCTGCCCTCGCTCGGCGAGGCCGCCGCCCCCGCCCCGCTGCTCGCCTCCCGGCTCAGCGCCTCCGCCCGCGCCACCCTGCGGTTCGCCGTCGCGCTCGGCGGCGAGGTGCCCCACCAGGCCCATCTGCCCGCCCTGGTGGGCGACACCCACGCCGACGCCGCGCTCGGCGAGCTGGTCGCCTGCGGGCTGGTCTCCCCGGCCGGTTCCCGCTACCGGCTCGCCGCCGGGGTCCCGGCCCAGCTGGAGGCCGCCGGGTACGCCGACGAGGCCGAGGCGCAGGCCCGCGCCGCCGCCCGGCACTACGCCTGGTGGACCGGGCACCCCTCGGTCACCCCCGAGCGGGTGTGCGCCGAGGCCGACGCGGTGCTCGCCGCCCTCACCGTGCTGTCGCCGCTCGCGGCCACCACCACCGGGGACGAGACCGACACGGCCGTACGGCTGGCCCGTGCCGCGGCGCCCGCGTTCGCCGCGGGCCTGCACTGGAGCGCCTGGGAACGGGCGCTGCGGTCCGGCTCGGAGGCCGCCCGGCTCGCCGGTGACGTGGCGGAACAGGCCTACTTCCACCACGAACTCGGCGTCCACGCCCTGTGCGCCGGCCAGCTCGACCGCTCGCGCGCCGAACTGGAGGCCTCCATCGCGCTGCGCGGCGCCCTCGCCGACAGGCGCGGCACCGTCGCCGGCCGCCGGGCGCTGGCCCTGGTCGCCGACCGCTCGGGCACTCCGCTGACGCTCACGCCCCCGGCGGGCGAGGAACTGCCCGAGGCGTACCCCGAGGAGCCGGCCCCGCCGCCGCGCGGGGCGCCGACCGCGTTCCCGGAGCTCCAGCCGCCCGCCGACACCCCGCTGGTCCTCAACCGCGCCGTGCCGCCGCCCTCCCGCTCCCGGACGGGCGCCGCCGGGAGGGCCGGCGCGCTGAAGACCGGCGGCCTCAAGGGCGTGGCCCGCCGCAATCTGGTGGCGGCCGGCGCGGGCGCGCTGCTCGTCGCCGTGCTGGGCACCGTGGTCACCCTCGGCGCCACGTCGGAGAACGACGCCGGCACCCCGTCCGACAGCGTCGGCGTGAACCCGTCCGCGAGCCAGGGCGCCGACGACGGCAGCCTCGGCGCCGAGCGGGCGGACGAGGAGAGCGGCGGCGACACCGGCGAGGCCACCAGCCGGCCGACCGACCCGGGGCCGGACGGCACCCTGGGCACCGCCGACGACCCGACGCCGACGGCCACCGCGTCGGACGAGCCGTCGGAGCGCAAGAGCGGTACGGCGAAGCCGGACGAGCCCTCGGACCCGGCGAAGCCGTCGACGTCCGGCAAGCCGCCCGCGAAGCCCTCGACGTCCGGCAAGCCGTCGGAGTCTCCCGAGCCGTCCGAGTCGGAGCCGACCGAGACCGAACCGGACCCGGACCCGGAGCCCACCGGGAGCGAGACCGGCACCACGCCGACGGAGGAGCCGTCCACGAGCGACAACGCCAGCGGCCCCACCTCCTCCGCCCCCGCAGAGACGAGCAGTTCGGCGAGCGCCCCGCAGAGCAGCGGGGCCGGCACGCCCGGCAGCCCGGAAACGGTGATCTGAGCCGGCGGACACGCGTGAGGGCCGGGTTCCCGACGGAACCCGGCCCTCACGTCCGTCACGCCCGGATCAGAACAGACGCAGCTTGTCGTCCTCGATGCCGCGCAGCGCGTTGTAGTCGAGGACCTGGCAGCCGATGCCCCGGTCGGTCGCGAGGACCCGGGCCTGCGGCTTGATCTCCTGCGCGGCGAACACACCGCGCACCGGGGCGAGATGGGGATCGCGGTTCAGCAGCTCCAGATAGCGCGTGAGCTGTTCCACGCCGTCGATCTCGCCGCGCCGCTTGATCTCCACCGCGACGGTCCGCCCCTCGGCGTCCCGGCACAGGATGTCGACGGGACCGATCGCGGTCATGTACTCGCGGCGGATGAGGGTGTAGCCCTCGCCGAGGGTCTCGATGCGGTCGGCGAGCAGTTCCTGGAGGTGCGCTTCCACGCCGTCCTTGATCAGGCCGGGATCGACGCCCAGTTCGTGCGAGGAGTCGTGGAGGATCTCCTCCATCGTGATGATGAGCTTCTCGCCCCCCTTGTTGACGACGGTCCAGACGCCCTCTTCCTCGCCGGTGCCCTCCTTCAGAGTGCAGGGCGGCGACATCCAGTTCAGGGGCTTGTAGGCCCGGTCGTCGGCGTGGATCGAGACGCTGCCGTCCGCCTTGATCAGGATCAGACGGGGTGCCGACGGCAGGTGCGCGGTGAGCCGCCCGGCGTAGTCCACGGAGCAGCGGGCAATGACGAGACGCATGGTCGGCAACGCTACTCGACCGGACGGGGTGGACGCGATCCGCCCTCACGGCAGCCCCCTGAGCCCCACGGGGCGCGTCCTGAATCTCCTGGAAAACGCGTGTTCGGGGGATGGCCGATTACCGGCCCACGGGGAGTCCCGTATCCGGCCGTTCTGGTGGTGCCGTTACGGTCCGTTGCTTACGGTATTGAACGGGAGGTCGCGAACTGGGTACGCAGTGTGTCCGATATCGCGCCCTCCCTCATCTGTCAGGCAACCCCTGCTCGTTGGGGGTGCGAGAGGAGAACCCATGTCGCTCGACGTCTCACCGGCCCTACTCGAACAGGCCGAGCGAGGCGAGGTCGACGAAGCTGAATTCGTCGACTGCGTCCGGACCTCCCTGCCCTACGCGTGGGAGATGATCAGCTCCCTGGTGGCCCAGCTGAAGGTGGACGGCGGAGCCTTCGCCGACAACCAGACGCCCCCGCCGGACGAGCACGCGCGCGGTCAACTGCTGCGTGCGCTCGCGAGTGACGCGATACGCGGCGCGCTGCAACGGCACTTCGGTGTTCGGCTGGCCTTCCAGAACTGCCACCGGGTGGCCGTGTTCCCGCTTGACTCCTCGGTCGACGAGACGCTGGCCCGCTTCACCTCGGTGCGCAATCAGCTGCTGAACCAGTCGCCGGAACTGCGCGACTGCTGACGCGCCTCATCGCTTGCCGCTCCGTACGCGGGAAGTACGGTCTGTACCGGGGCGGCAAGCCTTCCGTGAACCCGGCTCGCTCAGGCGAGTTGGGGGAGCACCTCGCCCCCGAGCCGCCGTACGTTCTCCTCGGTGGCCGCCAGGTCGCCGGAACCCTCGACCAGCAGGGCGAACCGGGAGATGCCGGTCCGCTCGCTGGTCGCGGCGAGCCGGTCGGCGCACAGCCGCGGGGGCCCCACCGGGTGCAGCCCGCAGAGCAGTTCGGTGTACGCCAGCGGATCGCGCATCCGCCGCTGCCGCCCGTCCACCGTGACATGGGCCTCGAGCCCCTGCTTCAGCCAGCCCGGCATCGCCTTCAGCAGGGTCTCCGCCGCGTCCGTGCGCCGGTCGGCGATCTGGCAGACGCCGGCCGAGACATGGGCCGCGCGGTGGACCTCCGGGCCCTGCCGCCCGCACGCGCGCGCGTGCCGCCCCCACAGGGCGACCATCTCGGCCTTCTCCTCGTCCCCGATGTGCATCCCGAGCAGCATCGGCAGTCCGCGCTCGGCGGCCAGCCGCACGCTCGACGGGGAGGTGCAGGCGACCACCACCTCCGGGCCCCCGGTCTCGGTCAGCGCCTCCGACGGGCGGGGGACGACGGGCACCTCGCGGAAGCGGAAACGCTCGCCGCCGGCCGCGACGGACGGTTCACGCAGCCAGCGCACCAGCAGATCGAGTGATTCCGGGAACCCCTTCTCGTACGCCTCCAGTCCGGAGCCGAACACCTCCAGATCGACCCACGGGCCGCCGCGCCCGAGTCCCAGGGTGAACCGTCCGCCGCTCGTGATGTGCAGCAGCGCGGCCTGTTCGCCGAGGGCCACCGGGTGGACGGTGGACAGCACGCTGACCGCCGTACCGACCCTCAGGCGGCGGGTGCGGCCGAGCAGGAGGGCCGCCAGGGTGATGGCCGACGGACAGGTGCCGTACGGCACGAAATGGTGCTCGGCCAGCCAGGCGGTGTCGAGTCCGGCCTCCTCGGCGACCTCGGCCGAGCGGACCGCGCGGTGCAGTGCCTCACCCTCGCCCTGCCCGGGGAACCGGGCGGCCAACACGAAACTTCCGACGCGCATCACTTTCCTGCTTCCTTGGCCCCGACGCGGAGCTCCCCCGCAGGGCATAACCGCCCGACACCTGCCGAGGACACGGCAGGACGAGGGACTTTGCGGATTGTCTGCAGAATGCGCGGCTCGGCAGGGGTGCCGCGGCACCGCGGCGGGAACGCGTGGCGATCGGTGCCGTATGTCTGCCCCGGCTCCTCCCGCGTAGGCTGGACGCCGCCCCCGCATCCGGTGAATCCCCGAGAGGTGTTCTGTGTCCCCGCGTCGAAACCGACCCAAGGGAGCCGGTTCGTCCGGCCGGAGCGCCGAGGACGACCGGTCCGGCCGCTACGGCGGCTGGCACTCCACGGAGAGCTGGCGGGGCGAGGAGTGGAGCGTACGCCACGTGGCGGGCTCCAGCGCGCAGGGCAAGGCCTACCGGTGCCCCGGCTGCGACCAGCTGATCCCGGACGGCGTGCCGCACGTGGTGGCCTGGCCCGCGCACTCGGGCGTCGACGAGCGCCGGCACTGGCACAAGGCCTGCTGGAACGCCAAGGACCGCCGCACCACACGGGTGCAGCGGTCCCGGAACGCGCCGAAGTTCTGAACGGCCGCTACACGTCCCGCTTCTCCAGCAGGGTGAAGGCGCCCCCGAGCGCGGCCGCCGTGGCGACCAGCATGATCCACAGCGGGTCCCAGCCGGACGGGCCGGACTGCGACAGGGAGTTGGCGTAGAAGATGCTCATCTGGTTCGGGATGGAGTACTCGAACAGCGCCTGCTGGACGTCCCGGAGCGAGGACGAGAACATGAACAGCGCGATCACCAGCGGGGCGAGCACGGCGCCGATCATGATGGTGATGGCGCCCGCCGAGTGCCGGATGACGGACCCGACGGCCAGCGCCAGCGTGCCGAGCAGCGCCAGGTAGAGCGAGACGCCGACCGTGCCCTTCAGCCACTCCTCGCCCGTCGGCTCCTTGACGTCGTGCCCCTCGAGCAGCGCCACGTGCAGGAAGCCGACGAGGGTGGCGCACACCAGGGTGACCACGAAGGCGATCAGGAAGAACACCAGGGCCTTCGCCGCGAGCACCCGTCCGCGTGTGGGGCAGGCGACCGTCGTGGTGCGGATCATGCCGGTGCCGTACTCCGACGCGGTGGTCAGCACGCCCAGCGTGATGACGCACATGGCGCCCAGCAGCAGTCCGAAGAAGCCGAGGGAGAGCGGGCTCTCGCCCCCCGTGCCGGGGTCGGAGCCGGCCACCACCAGGCCGGTCAGCAGGCCGATGCCGACGACGAGCAGCACGAACACGCCCAGCGTCCACATCGTGGAGCGCACGGACCTGATCTTCGTCCACTCGGAGGTGATCGCGTGCCCCAGGTGCGTGCGCACCACGGGGATCGGCGAGGTGTAGTGGGGGTGGGGGGAGCCGGGCGCCGCCTGCCAGTCGGGTGCGGCGGTCCCCGGCATCGGGGGCGGGGGCGTGCTCATCGGGCGTCCTCGGGCTTGGTCAGGTCGGCGGCGGGAGCGGTCGGGGGCGCGGCGGGCGGGGCGGGCTGCGCGTAGGGGTTGGCGGCGGGGGCGCCCGGAGTGGCGTAGGGACCCGCGGGAGCGTGGAGGGGCGCGGCCGGAGGTACTGCGAAGGGCTGCCCGCCGGGCCGGGGCGGCGGCGGGGCGTACCAGCCGGGCTGGCCCTGGCCCGGCACCGGCAGCGACGGCTGCACACCGGGCGGCAGCGGCTGCTGGAGCCCTTCCTTCTGGTCGGTGGTCGAGCGGTAGTCGACGGCGCCCTGCGTCATCCGCATGTACGCCTCCTCCAGCGAGGCCTGGTGCGGCGACAGCTCCCACAGCCGTACGCCGGCGTCGTGGGCGATGTCACTGATGCGCGGCAGCGGCAGTCCCGTCACCCGCAGCGCGCCGTTCTGCTCGGGCAGGACGTGCCCGCCGGCCTCGGTGATCGCCGCGGACAGCTTCTCGCGCTGCTGCGGTTCGGCGTCGGGGGTGCGCACCCGCGCGAAGTCGGCGGAGTTGGCCGAGATGAAGTCCTTCACGCTCATGTCGGCGAGCAGCTGTCCGCGCCCGATGACGATGAGGTGGTCGGCGGTCAGCGCCATCTCGCTCATCAGGTGGGAGGAGACGAAGACCGTACGGCCCTCCGCGGCGAGCGACTTCATCAGGTTGCGCACCCAGAGGATGCCCTCGGGGTCGAGGCCGTTGACGGGCTCGTCGAACAGCAGCACCTGGGGGTCGCCGAGCAGCGCGGCGGCGATGCCGAGGCGCTGGCCCATGCCGAGCGAGAACCCCTTCGACCGCCTGCGCGCCACCTCGTGCAGGCCCACCACACCGAGCACCTCGTCCACGCGCCGGGCCGGGATGCCCGACAACTGCGCCAGGGACAGCAGGTGGTTGCGGGCGGACCGGCCGCCGTGCACCGCCTTGGCGTCCAGCAGGGCGCCGACCTGACGAGGGGCGTTGGGCAGCCTGCGGTACGGATAGCCGCCGATCGTGACCTGCCCCGCGGTGGGGTTGTCCAGACCGAGGATCATGCGCATCGTCGTCGACTTGCCCGAGCCGTTGGGACCCAGGAACCCCGTGACGGCACCGGGTCGCACCTGAAAGGAGAGGTTGTACACGGCGGTCTTGTCGCCGTACTGCTTGGTCAGGCCGACTGCCTCGATCATGCTCCGCACCCATCGAAAGGTTCAGGACAGCGGGGCACACGCCCCCGTAAGGGTTAGGAGGATATCCAGGTGCTGACGGTTCCGCTCGAGGCGAGGTGGAAACCGGTCCCGGGCGGTCGCTCGCTCACTGCGCGTCACGCCGTTTCAGCGACGCGTAGCCGCCGGCGAGCGCGGCCAGCACCCAGAGCGCCATGATGCCGAGGCCGCCCCAGGGCCCGTACGGCGTCTCGTCGTCGAGGCGCGGGACCACCTGCATGATCCTGCTGCCCGCCTGGTCGGGCAGGAACCGGCCGGCCTTCTCGGTGGCGTCGACGTTGCCGAGGATGTTGGAGATCAGGAAGAAGAACGGCATCAGGATGCCCAGCGACAGCATCGGTGAGCGCAGCATCGTGGCGACGCCCATCGAGAACAGCGCGATCAGCGTCATGTAGAGGCCGCCGCCGAGGACCGCCCGCAGCACCCCGGCGTCCCCGATCGACGCCTTGTGCTCGCCGAGCATCGCCTGGCCCAGGAAGAAGGCGGCGAAGCTCGTCGCCATGGAGACGACGAGGGCGAGCGCGGTGGCCACCGCCAGCTTCCCGAAGAGGAAGGTGCCGCGCTGCGGTACGGCCGCGAGCGAGGCGCGGATCATGCCGGTGCTGTACTCGGTCGACACCACCAGCACCCCGAACACGATCATGGCGAGCTGGCCGAGGCTCATCCCGGCGAAGCTGATGAACGTCGGGTCGAAGGAGAGCCGGTCCCGCGCGCTCATCCCCTCGAACTCGTTCCTCGAGAGCGCGGAGATCAGCATGCCGAGCGCGATGGTGACGACCACCGCCAGGGAGAGCGTCCACACCGTGGACGCCACCGACCGGATCTTGGTCCACTCGGACCGTACGACCCGTGCTGCCGTCATGCTCGGCCCCTCTCCCGGCCGTCGCCCCACTGCTGCGGGGGCGCGGGCGTGCCGGAGTGGGCGTGGTACTCCACCGACTCCGCGGTCAACCGCATGAACGCCTCCTCCAGGGAGGCCTGTTGCGGGCTCAGCTCGTGCAGCACCAGCTGGTGCCGGGCCGCCAGCTCCCCGATGTACTCGGCCTTGGAACCGTCCACCTCCAGCGCCCCGTTGCCGCTCTCCACGGCGGTGATCCCGGCCCGGTGCAGCACGTCGAGGAGCCGCTCGCGCTGCGGGCTGCGCACCCGGACGAAGGAGTGGGAGTTGCGCTCGATGAACTCGGCCATGGAGGTGTCGGCGAGCAGCCGGCCCTGGCCGATGACGACGAGGTGGTCGGCGGTCAGCGCCATCTCGCTCATCAGGTGGGAGGAGACGAAGACCGTGCGGCCCTGGGCGGCGAGCGACTTCATCAGGGTGCGGATCCAGTGGATGCCCTCGGGGTCGAGGCCGTTCACCGGCTCGTCGAACATCAGGATCCGCGGGTCGCCGAGGAGGGCGGCGGCGATGCCGAGCCGCTGGCCCATGCCGAGCGAGAACCCCTTGGCCTTCTTGCGCGCCACGGCCGTCAGCCCGACCGCGTCCAGCACCTCGTGCACCCGCCGCCGCGGGATGCCGTTGCTCTGGGCGAGGCACAGCAGGTGGTGGTAGGCGCTGCGGCCCGGGTGCACGCCCTTGGCCTCCAGCAGGGCGCCGATGGACGTCAGCGGGTCCTTGAGCCGGTCGTAGTGGGTGCCGTCGATCCGCACGTCCCCGGCGGTGGGCCGGTCCAGGCCCAGGATCATCCGCATGGTGGTCGACTTGCCCGCGCCGTTGGGACCGAGGAAACCCGTGACGATGCCCGGTCTGACGGTGAAGGTGAGGCGGTCGACCGCCACCTTCTCGCCGTACCGCTTGGTCAGCCCCTCGAGCTCGATCATGAGGCCACGCTAAAACGGGACAAAGCCCTCTGCCACCTCAGTGGCAGAGGGCTTCGCCGATGTTCGGTCGCCGTTCGGCCGGACGTTACCGGGACTGCTGGGCCGGCACCCCGCGGGAGATCGGCTCGTCGTCGGTGGCCGACGTGCCGGTCGCGGCCACCGCGGCGCCCGTGAGCGTCGCCAGCATCTCGCGGACGTTCGTCAGCTGGGCGTTGATGGAGTCGCGGCGGTTGGTCAGCGCCGCGAGCTCGCGCTCGGATTCCGAACGGATCCGGTCGGCCTTGGCGTTGGCGTCGGCCACGATGTCCTCGGCCTGGCGCTGCGCGGTCTCCACCGTCTGGCGGGCGCGGCGCTCGGCGTCGGTGCGCAGCTTCTCGGCCTCCAGGCGCAGCTGCTCCGCGCGGTGCTCGATCTCGGCGAGGCGCTTCTCGGCCTTGGCCTGACGGGAGGCGAGGTCGCGCTCGGACTGCTCGCGGCGCTTGGCGAGGTTCGTCTCGAAGTCGGCGGCGGCCTGCGCGGCCTTGGCGCGGGTCTCCTCGAAGAGGGCGTCCGCCTCCTCGCGCTTGGACTGCGCGTCCTTCTGCGCCTCGGAGCGCATCTGGGAGGCTTCGCCCTGGGCCTTCTCGACGATCCGGACGCCCTCGTCCTCGGCCTTGGCCTTGCGCTCGGCGGCGTACGACTCGGCGTCGTTGCGCACCTGCTGGGCGGCCGACTCGGCGAGTTCGCGGTGCTGCTCCGCCGCGCGCCGCGCCTCCTCGCGCAGCTCCTTCGCCTCTTCCTCGGCGAGGCGCAGGATCTTCTCCACGCGCGCGCCGAGACCGGCGTAGGACGGCTCGGCGTCGCTGACCTGGGCCTGGGCGTTCTGCGTCTCGAGGTGGAGCTCCTCGATGCGCTTTTCCAGAGCGGTGATGCGGGCGAGAGCGCTGTCACGGTCGGAGACGAGCTTGGAGATACGTTCGTCCACCTGAGCGCGGTCGTACCCACGCCGCACAAGCTCGAAGCCGTAGGGGGAAGTGTCGCTCATGGGGTTCCTGTCGAATGAGACCGGTGAGGTGATAGGTGGAATCCTAGGGGTCGAAGCGCTGTGTCATCGAGCGGATGCACGTTTGATACGGAGAATGACACCCCTTTTGAGTGGCTGAGTGTCCCAGGGCTTGCCAAACCCTTGGTAAAAGCTCCTCGAACGCGGGGGATTTAGTCCGCTTTGCTAGCTTTCCGATGATTTGCCGCCCGGGCGGGTGGCACCCGCCGAGGCACCCGCCTTGACCCCGTTGTCCTTGCCGCCCGCGGGGGCCTCGAAGGACTCCAGCGCCTCCAGCACGTCCTGCACCCGGGAGATCTCGGTGTTGATGTCCTCGCGGCGCCGCACCAGCACCTCCAGCTCGCGCTTGCCCTCCTCGACCGTGCGCCGTGCCTCCCGGACCGCCTCGGCCTTCAGCTCCTCGGCCTCCTTGACGAGCGTGGCCTTCTTCTGCTCCGCCTCCTTGAGCAGACCCTCGGCCTTCTTCACGGCGGCGATACGCACCTTGCCCGCCTCGGAGTTGGCCTCGGACACGATCTCCTTGGCCTTCGCCTCCGCCTTGGCGAGCTGCTCCTCGGCGGCCTTGATGAGCGCGTCGCAGCGGTCGCCCGTGGACTTCATGGTCTCCGCCGCCTCGCGGCGGGCCCGCTCGTGCAGCTCCTCGATCTCGCTGGTGAGGCGGTCGCGCAGCTCCTCCGCGCGCGCCCTGATCTGGGTCGCGTCCCGGCGCGCGCCGACCAGCAGCTCGTCCGCGTCCGTACGGGCCTTCTCCACCCTGGAGTTGCCCTCGACGGTCGCGTCGGAGACGATCCGCTCGGCCTCGCTGCGGGCCACGCCGACCATCGTGTCCGCCTGCGCCTCCGCGTCCGCCGTCGTCTTCAGCGCCTGCTGCTGCGCCTCGGTGAGCAGCTTGTCCGCCTCGGCGGTGGTCTCCGTGATGAGCGTGTCGACCTGCTCGGCCGCTTCGGAGCGCCGCTTGTTGGCCTCCTTGCGGGCCTCGTCCAGGGTCCGCTCGGCCTCCTCGCGCGCCGCCGACACCAGCCGCTCGGCCTCCGCCGAGGCGTCGGTCCTGACGTGCTCGGCCTCGTCGCGGACCCGCTCCGCGTGCTGCTGCGCCGCCCCCACCGCCCGGGCGGCCTCGGCCCGCAGCCGCTCCGCGTCGCCGGTGGCGTCCGCGATCAGCTTCTCCGCCGTGGCGACCGACTCCGAGCGCACCCGCTCCGCCTCGGCGACGGTCTCCGTGCGCAGCCGGTCGGTGTCCGTGAGGGTCTCGGTGGTGAGCCGCTCCGCCTCGTTGCGCGCCTCGGTGATGAGCGTGTCCGCCTGCGTCGCCGCGTCCGAACGGATCCGGTTGGCGTCCTCACGGGCGTCCGCCCTGGTCCGCGCCGCGGCCTGCTCGGCCTCGGCGATGGTGTCCGACGCCTCCGTGCGCACCCGCTGGGCGTGTTCGGAGACGTCCGAGCGGATCCGCTCGGCCTCGGCGATCGCCTCGGACACGGTGTGCTCGGCCAGCGCCTTGGCGGCCTCCGTCTCCGTCCGCGCCTCGCGCCGCAGCCGTCCCGCGTCCTCGCTCGCCCGCTCCCGCTCCGCGTAGGCGTCGGCGCGGACCCGGTCCGCCTCCTGCTCGGCCTCGTGCCGGGTGCGCTCCGCCGCGTGCTCGGCCGCGCTGCGCAGCCCGGCGATCTCCTCCTGGGCCTGCTCGTGCAGCCCCGCGACGGATTCCCGCACCTGCGTCGCGTGCTGCTCGGCGGCCGACACCATCTCGGTGGCGCGCCGGTCGGCCTCCTCGACCAGGCGCACGGCCTCGGCCTGCGCCTCCTCCACGCGGGTGCGCGCCGAGGCCAGCAGTTCCTCGCTCTGCTCGCGGGCCCGCTCGCGCTCCTGGCCGGCCTCCTGCCGGGCCGCGCCGAGCAGCTCCTCGGCCTCCCGGCGGCGCCGGGCCGCCTCCTCCTGCGCGGCGGCCAGCGTCTCCGACGCCTCCGCGGCGATCCGCTCGGCGGCCCCCTGTGCCTCCGCCCGCATCCGGTCGGCGCTCTCCTGCGCCTCCGACTTCAGCCGCTCCGCCTCGGCCGCGGCCTCCGACCGCAGCCGTACGGCCACCGACTCGCCCTCCGCGCGGGCCGTGGACGCATCGGCGGCCGCCTCGTCGCGCAGCCGCTCGGCCTCCGCCTCCGCCTGCTGCCGGAGCGTACGGATCCGCTCGGCGGCCTCGGTGCGCAGCCGCTCGGTCTCCTCGGACGCCTCCCGGCGGATCCGGGCGGCCTCCTCGCGCGCGTCGCTCAGCGCCTGCTCGGCGGCTGCCAGGCGCTCGGCGGCCTCCGTGCGCAGCCGCGCCAGTTCCTCGGTGGCCTCCGCGCGCCGCGCCTCGACGCTGCGTTCGGTCTCCTCGCGCAGCTCGCGCGCGGCCCGCTCGGCGTCCTCCCGGAGCGCGTCGGCCTGCTCGACGGCCTCCGCGCGGTGCCGCTCGGCCTCCTTGCGGGTGCGCTCCAGCGTCTCCTCGGCCTGCCGGCGCAGCGTCGTGGCGCGCTCGATGGCCTCGGTGCGGACCTTCTCGCTGTCCGTCTGCGCGGTGGAGCGCAGTTCGTCCGCGTCGGCCTTCGCCTTGGCGAGCAGCTCCTCGGCGGACTTCGCCGCCTCCTCGATCTGCGCCACGGCCTCCTTGCGGGCCTCCGCGCGGATCCTCTCGCCCTCGGCGACCGCGTCGGCGCGCAGCTGCTCGGCCTCGCCGCGCAGCCGGCGGGCCTCCTCCTGCAGCCCGACCGTCTTGGCGCGGTACTCCTTGGTGTCGTCCTTCGCCGCGCCCTTGAGCTGCTCGGCGATGTCGTGCGCCTCGGCGCGCAGCCGGTCCGCCTCGGCCTCGGCCTCGGTGCGGATCCGCTCGGCCTCCTCGGCGGCGGCCCTGGTGGTCCGCTTCGCCTCCTCCGACGCCTTGTTGAGGACGTCCTCGGCGGTCCTGGCCGCCTTGGACAGCTGCGTCGCGGACTCCTCCGCGGTGCGCGCGCGGGCCTTCTCGACGGCCTCGGTGACGACCTTCTCGGCCTCCGCGCGGGCGTCGGCGACCAGCTGCTCCGCCTCGGCCCTGGTCTGCTCGGCCTCCTTCGTGGCCTCCTGGACCAACCGGGCGACCTGCTCCTTGGCGGTGCGGGTGCGGGTCTCGTTGGCGGACTCGGCGGAGGCGATGGCCTTGGACGCGGCCTCCTTCGCCTCGGCGATCACCTTCTCCGCCTCGGCGCGCGCCTCGCGCAGCGCGCTCTCCGCCTCCGCCATGCGCTGCTCGGCGGACCTGCTGAGCTCCTGCGCCTGACGGCGCGCGGACTCCGACTCGCTGGCGGTCGACGTCCGCAGCTGCTCGGCGTGGTCGGTGGCCTCCTGCGCCTGCGTGGAGGCGGCGCTGAGCAGCCGCTCGGCGTCCGCGCGGGCCCGGCGCAGGATCTGCTCGGCCTCCGCGCGGGCCGACTCGGCCTCGCTCCGCAGCCGCTGGCGGGCCTCGGAGGTCAGCCGCTCGGCCTCCGCGCGGGCGGCGGCCATGGCCTGCTCGGTCTCCGCGCGGGACTCCTCCAGCAGCCGGCGGGCCTGCTGCTCGGTGCGGGCGCGCAACTGCTCCGCCCACGCCACGTTCTCGTTGACGTGCGACTCGACGGTCTGCCGGCGCTCGGCCAGTTCCCGGTCGAGCTGCTGGCGCCGTGTCACTGCCTCCTGGTGCAGCTCCGCCTGGAGCCGCGCCGCCTGCTCCGCGTGCTCCTGGAGGATCCGCTGGGTCTGCGCCCGCGCCTGGCTCAGCTCCCGCTCGGCGTCCGCGCGGAGCTGTTCGGCCTGCATCTGCGCGTTGCGCAGCATCTGCTCGGCCTGGTAGCCGAGGTCGCCGCCGTCGTAGGCGGGCCGGGACATGATGGTGCGCCGCGCCTCGTGCAGCTTGGCGCGCAGCACCTCGACCTGGTAGCCGAGGTCCTCGGCGTGCTGGATCGCCTTTTCCCGCTCGGTCTTCAGCCGCTTCATCTCGGCTTCGAACCGAGAGAGGTGGTCGACGTCAGCCGCCGGCTCTCGCTCCTGGCTCTCGTAGCCCCGCACTGCGCGGTCCCATCCGTCCCCTGGTCGCAAGTCTGGCCGAGCTCCGTCCATCCGCCGGACGGGGCCCCCGGGGAATGGTGTCAGATCAACGGCGGAGCATGGGCTGATGCCCCGCGCTCGCCCCCCGATACCCGGACCCCGGTCATCCCGCCGACGAACGCGACGACGGGAACGGTCACCACGAGTCGAGCGGCGACCGGACCCAACCCTACCGGCCCTTATGTACGAGGGTCAGTGCTCGGATGACTCAACAGGCGCCGAAGTGACCAGTTCTGTGAGTACGCCGTGGCAGTCCTTGGGGTGCAGGAAGGTGATCCGTGACCCCATGGAGCCGCGCCGGGGCTCTTCGTACAGAACGCGTACGCCCTTGTCCCTGATGCCGGCGGACTCCGCGTCCACGTCCGCCGTACCGAAGGCGATGTGGTGGACTCCCTCGCCGTTCTTCGCGAGCCACTTGGCGACGGCGGAGTCCTCGCGGGTCGGTTCGAGCAGCTGCAGGTAGGAGGCCCCGCCGTCGGAGGTGTCGTTGATCTTCAGCATGGCCTCGCGCACGCCCTGCTCCTCGTTGACCTCGGAGTGGAACACCTCGAAGCCGTAGGTGGCCCGGTAGAACTCCACGGTCTTGTCCAGGTCGAAACAGGCGATCCCGATGTGGTCGATTCGCGTCAGCATGGGTTCAGTGCAGCGCTCCCCGGGTGGTTACGCAACGTGCGCGCGATCACACCGAAAGGCCGATGACGGCGCGGACCGCGCCTCAGTACATTCGAAGTAAACCCTCGTTCACTCCTCGGCTGTGCAGCCGGAAGGGGATCGCAGCCCATGTCATCTGCATCTTCCGCATCCTCCGCATCCTCCGCATCCTCCGCAACGAACGGCACCACGTCCGTGATCGTCGCGGGCGCCCGCACCCCGATGGGGCGGTTGCTCGGTTCGCTGAAGTCCTTCTCCGGAGCCGACCTCGGCGGCTTCGCGATCAAGGCCGCCCTCGACCGTGCGGGGATCGGCGGCGACCAGGTCCAGTACGTGATCATGGGGCAGGTGCTCCAGGCCGGGGCGGGGCAGATCCCGGCGCGCCAGGCCGCCGTCAAGGCCGGCATCCCGATGAGCGTCCCGGCGCTCACCATCAACAAGGTGTGCCTCTCCGGCCTCGACGCCATCGCGCTGGCCGACCAGCTCATCCGGGCCGGCGAGTTCGACGTGGTCGTCGCCGGCGGCCAGGAGTCCATGACCAACGCCCCGCACCTGCTACCGAAGTCCCGCGAGGGCTTCAAGTACGGCGCGGTGCAGATGCTCGACGCCATGGCGCACGACGGTCTGACCGACTCCTTCGAGAACATCGCCATGGGCGAGTCCACCGAGAAGCACAACACCCGTCTCGGCATCGCGCGCCCGGAGCAGGACGAGATCGCCGCCCTGTCCCACCAGCGGGCCGCGGCCGCCCAGAAGAACGGCGTCTTCGAGGCCGAGATCACCCCGGTCGGGATCCCGCAGCGCAAGGGCGACCCGGTGCTGTTCAGTCAGGACGAGGGCATCCGCGGCGACACCACCGCCGAGTCGCTGGGCAAGCTGCGTCCCGCCTTCACCAAGGACGGCACCATCACGGCCGGTTCCTCCTCGCAGATCTCGGACGGTGCGGCGGCCGTGGTCGTGATGAGCAAGGCCAAGGCGCAGGAGCTCGGCCTGGAGTGGATCGCGGAGATCGGCGCCCACGGCAACGTGGCGGGCCCCGACAACTCCCTGCAGTCGCAGCCGTCCAACGCCATCCGGCACGCCCTGAAGAAGGAGGGCCTGGAGGTCTCCGACCTGGACCTCATCGAGATCAACGAGGCGTTCGCCGCGGTCGCCGTGCAGTCAATGAAAGACCTGGGCGTTTCCTCCGAAAAGGTGAACGTCAACGGTGGTGCCATCGCGCTGGGTCACCCGATCGGAATGTCCGGCGCACGGCTGGTGCTGCACCTGGCGCTGGAGCTGAAGCGGCGCGGCGGCGGTGTCGGCGCGGCGGCGCTGTGCGGTGGCGGCGGCCAGGGCGACGCGCTGATCGTGCGGGTACCCCGGGCCTGAGATCCGGCGGGTGTCGCCGGACCTTCCCTACGAACGGATCTGAACGGAGCTGTGATGCAGGACGTCTCCACTCTGGTGGCCCAGGCCAGAGAGGGCAGGCCGCGGGCCGTGGCCCGGCTGATCTCTCTGGTGGAGGGGGCGTCCCCGCAGCTCAGGGAGGTCATGGCGGCCCTGGCGCCGCTGACCGGAAACGCGTACGTGGTCGGTCTGACCGGCTCCCCGGGCGTCGGCAAGTCGACGTCCACCTCGGCGCTGGTGAGCGCGTACCGCAAGCAGGGCAGGCGGGTCGGTGTCCTGGCCGTCGACCCGTCCTCCCCGTTCTCCGGCGGCGCCCTGCTCGGCGACCGCGTCCGGATGTCGGAGCACGTCTCCGACCCCGGCGTCTACATCCGCTCCATGGCCACGCGCGGCCATCTGGGCGGCCTCGCCTGGGCCGCTCCGCAGGCCATCCGCGTGCTGGACGCGGCGGGCTGCGACGTGATCCTCGTCGAGACGGTCGGCGTGGGCCAGTCGGAGGTGGAGATCGCCTCCCAGGCCGACACCTCCGTCGTCCTCCTGGCCCCCGGCATGGGCGACGGCATCCAGGCGGCCAAGGCCGGAATCCTGGAGATCGGCGACCTCTACGTCGTCAACAAGGCCGACCGCGACGGCGCCGACGCCACCGCCCGCGAGCTGAACCACATGCTGGGCCTCGGCGAGGCCCGCGCCCCGGGCGACTGGCGCCCGCCGATCGTCAAGACGGTCGCCGCGCGCGGGGAGGGCGTCGACGAGGTGGTCGAGGCCCTGGAGAAGCACCGGGCCTGGATGGAGGAGCGGGGCGTCCTGACGGAACGCCGCTTGGCCCGCGCCTCCCGCGAGGTCGAGACCATCGCCGTCACCGCCCTGCGCGAACGCATCGGCGACCTGCACGGCGACCGCCGCCTGGGCGCACTCGCGGAACGCATCATCGCCGGCGAACTGGACCCGTACCGCGCGGCGGACGAACTGGTGGCGGGGCTGACACGGTCCTGACCGCCGGGCGGGGGCTTCAGCCCGTCCGGCGTCTGGGGACGAGGCCCGTTCGGGGCCGAAGCGGGGGTCCAGGGGACGGCAGCCCCCCGGGACGGGAAGGGGCGGCGCAGGGGTGAGACCCCCCGCGCCGATCCCCCTCCCCTCCGCACGGTCAGTCGTCCGAGTCGTCCGAGTCGTCCGAGCCATCCGAGTCATCCCCTCGGTCCGCCGTGACCTTCCCGCTGCCCGGACCCACACGCCAGTCCTTCTCACCCCCGCCGGAGGCGGCCGTCTCCGCCTCCCAGCCCCGCTCGTCGTCGTCCAGGCCGACCGAGACCACCGTCCCCTTGGCGGCCGCCGCCCGCGCGGCCTCCTCGGCCGTCACGGACGTCCCCTTGAGCACGCCCCGCACCTCGTCGGTGTCGTCGGTGTCGTCGGCGTCGTCCTTCTGCGCGCCCAGGACCTTGCCGGTCGCCGGGTCGACACGCACGCTGTGCCAGGTGTCGCCGCCCCCGAGGACGTCGACCTCCCAGGCGGCCCTGCCGCCGTTGTCGTCATCGTCGTCGCCATCGTCGTCCAGCTCGGCGGAGACGGCGGTGCCCGGCGTGTGCTTCAGCGCGGCGGCGATGGCGTCGGCAGCGGTCACGCCACCGGAGACGCCCCGGTCGTCGCCCCGGTCGTCATCGCGGTCATCGCGGTCGTCCCGCCCGTCCGCGTCCTCACGCCCCTGGTCGTCGTCCCGCCCGTCGTCGTCCCCCGCCCGGGTCTCCGTCCGCGTCACCGACGCCGCCCCGTCGTCGTCCCCCGAGACCGCGAGGGCCGTCGCCGTGCCCCCACCGACGAGGGCCGCGGCCGTCATGACGGCGATCACGATGTTGCGCTTCATGTGGATTCCTCCCGAGTCGCTTCGTTTTCGATGCCGCCAATCTCGCCGACCGACGCTGAGAGGAACCTGAAGCACCCTGAAGGGGTCTTCAGCTTCGCTTTGCGACCCTTGACCGCATGCGTCTGTTGATCGTGGAGGACGAGAAGCGGCTCGCCCTGTCGCTCGCCAAGGGCCTGACCGCCGAGGGCTACGCCGTGGACGTCGTCCACGACGGCCGGGAGGGCCTGCACCGGGCCACGGAGGGGACGTACGACCTCGTCGTCCTCGACATCATGCTGCCCGGCCTGAACGGCTACCGGGTCTGCGCGGCCCTGCGTGCCGCCGGCCACGACGTGCCGATCCTGATGCTCACCGCCAAGGACGGTGAGTACGACGAGGCCGAGGGCCTGGACACGGGCGCCGACGACTACCTCACCAAGCCGTTCTCGTACGTCGTCCTCGTCGCCAGGATCAAGGCGCTGCTGCGCCGCCGCCAGGGCGCCGGGGCCTCCCCGGTGCATGTGCACGGCGACCTCAAGGTGGACACCGCCGCCCGCCGGGTGTTCCTGGGCGAGGCCGAGGTGGCGCTGACCGCCAAGGAGTTCTCGGTGCTGGAGCAGCTGGTGCTGCGGGCCGGCGAGGTGGTGTCCAAGGGCGAGATCCTGGAGCACGTCTGGGACTTCGCCTACGAGGGCGACCCGAACATCGTCGAGGTCTACGTCAGCGCCCTGCGCCGCAAGCTGCGCGCCGGACTGATCCGGACGGTGCGCGGCGCCGGTTACCGGCTGGAGACGGCGCCGTGAGCCGGCTGTTCGGTTCGGTCCGCTCCCGGGCGACGCTCGGTGCCACCCTCGTGGTCGCGGTGGCCCTCGTCGCGGCCGGCACCGCCGTACTGCTGTCGCTGCGCTCGAACCTGATCGGCGAGGCGGGCACCCGGGCGGAGCGCTCCGCGCGGGCGGTCGCCGCCGAACTCGCCGCCCGGGTGCCGTACGACAGGCTGTCGGGGCTGGACGGCGACAACGGCCCGGTGCAGATCGTCGGCCGCGACGGGGGACTGGTCGCGGCGAGCGAGGACCTGGAGCGGATCAGCGGTACGGCGACCGGCGAGGTGACGCCGAAGCCGTCCGCCCCCGCCCCCGGGGACGACCCGGACGACGCCGACGACGGCGACGACCCGGATGACGGCACCGACGGCACCGACGGCGACGACGCGGAGGGCTCCGACGGATCCGGCGGCTCCGACGAGTCCCTCGCCCCCGGCGAGATCGCCCGCGGGACCACCTTCAACAACGGCTCCGCGACGATCGACGGCGACGCGGAGGACTACCGCTTCGCCGCCGTCGACGTCCGGACCCTCGACCGGGGCCGTCTCACCGTCCACGCCGGCGCCCCGCTCGCCGCCGAGCACGGCGCCGTGGCCACCTCGCTGACCGCGATGCTCATCGGCCTCCCCCTGCTGCTCGGCGTGGTCGCCGGCGTGACCTGGCTGGTCACCGGTCGCGCCCTGCGCCCGGTGGAGGGCATCCGCCGGGAGATGGCCGCGATCACCGCCTCCGAGGACCTGGCCCGCCGCGTTCCCGAACCGGCCACGCACGACGAGGTCGCCCGTCTCGCCCGTACCACCAACGAGACGCTCGCCGCGCTGGAGGCGTCCGTGGAGCGGCAGCGGCGGTTCGTCGCCGACGCCTCGCACGAGCTGCGCAGCCCGATCGCGTCCCTGCGCACCCAGCTGGAGGTGGCTGCCGCCCATCCCGAGCTGCTCGACCTGGACGGGGCGGTCGAGGACACCGTGCGGCTCCAGCGCCTCGCCGCCGATCTGCTGCTGCTCGCCCGGCTGGACGCGGGGGAGCGGCCCGCCGACGCCCGGGTCGACCTGGCCGCGCTGGCCCGTGAGGAGGCCGCGGGCCGTACCGGCGTGACGGTGGACGCGGAGCCGGCCGAGGTGTCCGGGTCGCGGGGGCAGCTCGGACGCGTGCTCGCCAACCTGCTGGACAACGCCCGCCGGCACGCCCGCGAACGGGTCACCGTCACCGTGCGGCGGGAGGGCGCGTGGGCGGTGCTCGGGGTGGCCGACGACGGCGAGGGGGTGGCCGAGGCGGACCGGGAGCGGATCTTCGAACGGTTCGTACGGCTGGACGCCGCCCGCAGCCGCGACGACGGCGGCGCCGGTCTGGGACTCGCCATCGCGCGGGACGTCGCCGTACGGCACGGCGGGACGCTCACGGCGGGTGCGGCGCCGGGCGGCGGAGCCCTGTTCGAGCTCCGCCTGCCGTCGGCCGGGCGGACCCGGCACGGCTGACGGCCCCGGTCAGGGCGTCAGTGGCGTCCCCGGTGCCCGCGCAAGTGCTCGGCGATGGGCTTGAGCGCCTTGTCGAGCTCGGCGAGCGCCTCGGGGGAGAGCAGGTCGATGAAGTGCCGGCGCACGGACGCCACATGATGCGGCGCGACCTTCTGCATGGTCTCCATGCCGTGCTCGGTGAGGACGGCGTACAGCCCGCGGCGGTCCGACTCGCAGTTCTCCCGCCGGACCAGGTCCGCGTTCTCCATGCGCGTGATCTGGTGCGAGAGGCGGCTCTTGGACTGCATCGTGGCGGCGGCGAGGTCGCTCATCCGCATCCGCCGGTCCTCCGACTCGGACAGGTTCACCAGGATCTCGTAGTCGTTCATCGTCAGGCCGAACGGCTGCAGATCCTTCTCGAGCTGGTACGTCAACAGCCTGTTGACCTCCAGGTGGGTGCGCCAGGCGCACTGCTCCGCATTGGTCAGCCAGCGGGTGGCCGTCTCGGTCTCCATGAATGAAGTCTACCTAAGCAAGTTGAAAGGCGAACTAATGAGGCTTCCGTGTGACATCACGGGCAGGCGTTCGATGTCACACCCCGCACATTACCGCTCACAGCCCGAAGCGACGCTGGAGGTCTCCCAGCTGACCGGGAAGGCGCGGTGCCCCGGGCGGCTGCCCGGCGCCCCCGGACGCCCCGCCGCCGGGTACCCCGGGCTCACCCGGGGTGACTCCCGTGGCCTGCTCCGCCATCAGCGCCTCCGAGGACTGCAGCAGTACCGTGCCGGCCCCGACGAACTCGAACTGGTGCTCCTCGCCGGAGGCCCCGCCGAGGCCCGTCATCGCACGTAGACCGCCCATCAGGCCGGTCATGTAGCCGTGGTCGTAGTGATGGCACGGGGAGGGGCAGTCCGCCCAGCCGACCAGAGCCTGCGGGTCCACACGGACGGGCGGTTCCATGAACACCACCGGCCCGTTCGAGGCGGCGACGAACTTTCCGGTTCCGATCAGCGTCAGGAAACCCGGCACGATCGACTGCTTGAGCGACAGACTTGGCTGAAAAGCGAGGAGGTTGCCCGAGCGAATGGTCAGGTTGCCGTCCTCGAGGTCGTACGAGTTCACGTCGAAGGCCCGGTCGGCGAGGAGCATCTTGCCCGTGCCCTCCGCCACGACCCAGTCGCTCGCGTGCAGAGGCGAATGGAACGACGTACGGACGAGCCGGTCGAGTCGGCCGTGTCCGATGCCGTTGAACTCGATCGAGCCGTAGTAGGCGATCATCTTCCCCTTCTGCATGAACCACCGGGTGCCCGTGAGCTCCACGCAGAAGGTGTAGTCGTTGACGTTGTCGTCGGCCGGCAGGGTCGCCGGGTCGTGGGCCGCGGGTCCGGCGCCCGGGGTTCCGTAGGTGCTCACAGCTTCTCCTCCGAGGCCTGCACGTACACGGCACCGCTGCCGCTCAGCTCCAGCTGGAACGCCTCGCCGGAGCCGCGGCCCACCATGTCCCGCCAGCCCAGGGCGGTGGACAGCCTGTTGCGTACGTCACCGTGGTGGGCGACGTACGCCTGCGGGTCGACGTGCACCGGCCGCCGAGGGGTGATCGGGATCTCGATCACCCCGCCGTGCGCCATCACGGCGACCGAGCCGTGGCCCTTCAGCGAGGTGGTGAACAGGCCCTGTCCGGAGACCTGTCCCCGCACCATGCCCATCACCCCGCCCTGGGAGCCGAGGAACACCGTGCCCTGCTGCAGCGTGCCCTCGAAGGCCAGCAGCCGGTCGGCCTCGACGTACAGGGTGTCGCCGGCCAGGCCGATCACCTGGACGTGGTGGCCGCCGTGCCCGAACAGCACCGTGCCGCTGCCCTCGACCGTCATCAGGGGCGTGTCCTCGTCGGCCACCCGGCGGCCGATCATCGACGTCAGTCCGCCCCGGCCGCCCGCCAGGTTCGGGGTGAAGCTCACGTCGCCCGTGCAGGCGAGCATCGCGCCCCGCTGGCTGAACAGCCGCTCCCCCGGCGCCACGGTCGCCTCGACCACCCTCGCGTTGATCTCCCGGAAGGCCACGTCAGACATCCCCCGCGATCGTGTTCCGCTCGCTGGGCTGCACGTAGACCAGCCCGTCGCCCTCGAAGCGGATCTGGAAGGCCTCGCCGCCGCCCTCGCCGAGCAGCGTGCGGAAGGTCGCACCGGACTGGAAGGACTGCCGCAGATCGCCCTGGTGGGCCACATAGGCACCGGGGTCGACGGTCAGCGGGTACTGCGGACCGACCCGGAGCAGCACGGCCGGCCCGTCCGACAGGATGGCCGCCTGGCCGTGCCCCTCGACCGTGGTGGTGAACAGCCCGTTGCCCTGCGAGGCCCCGCGCACCCCCGTGAAACCGGTCCCGGTGCGCAGGCCGGCGTCGGTCGCCAGCAGGTTGCCGGCCTCCACGTACAGCTTGTCCCCCCGCAGGCCCACCAGATTGATCTCGGCGGCCCGGTCCGCGAACCAGCAGGTCCCGTGTCCCCTCACCTCCATCAGCGTCATCTGCTCACCCGTCAGCCGCCGGGTCACCATCCCCCGGATGCCCTCACCACCGCCGCTGAGCTTCTTGAAGGCCATCTCGCCGTCGTAGGCGACCATGGAGCCGTTCTTCGCCTTCACGGCATCCCCGGTCATCTCGACGGCGAGCACCTTGCTGCTCTGAAGTCGCAACATCGCCACGCTTGCGACGGTAGCCGCCCCTTTGCCCCGCCGAACAGATCCCCGGGGTGGAGTCGGCCCCTGACCGGACCCTTAGGGCCGGACGGGTGAGCGGGACCCCCTCTGCCGGCCGCGGAGCCGGTTTGTCACAATGGCGGGGCGCTTGTGCGTACGTTCACAAGTCGACCCGACCTCTCGACGCCGACGTCTCTCCCACCGAAGGTGACCCGTGGACATCAAGACCGCCACCGCCCTCCGCCGCCTCCGCCTGGTCTCGGGCCCCGAGGCGATCTCCTTCCTCCTGCTGCTCGTCTGCTCGGTCCTGAAGCGGACCACGGAGTTCAACGCCGTACCGGTGATGGGCGCGGTCCACGGCTTCCTCTTCGTCCTGTACGTGCTCTTCTGGGCCGACGCCTGGAACCGCGCCAAGTGGCCGCTGAAGACCGCCGCCTTCTACTTCCTGATGTCGGTCCTGCCGGCCGGCGGCTTCTTCGCCGACCGGCGGCTCAAGCGCGAGGCAGAGGACGCGGTGATCGCCTCCCGCGTCCGTAACGAGAAGGTCGTGAACGCGTGATCGTCGCCTTCTCCGTGACGCCGCTGGGCGTCGGCGAGGACGTGGGGGAGTACGTCGCCGACGCCGTCCGCGTGGTCCGCGAGTCCGGGCTGCCGAACCGCACCGACGCCATGTTCACCTCCGTCGAGGGCGAGTGGGACGAGGTCATGGACGTGGTGAAGCGCGCCGTGGCCGCCGTGGAGGCGCGCGCCCCGCGCGTCTCCCTGGTCCTCAAGGCGGACATCCGCCCGGGCGTGGCGGACGGCCTCACGTCCAAGGTGGAGACCGTCGAGCGTCACCTGGCGCCGGACGGCGGCTGAGCGCGGACCGATGGGCGAGACGGAGCTGACCGGCATCTGACCGGCCGATAGGGTCTGCTCCGTGCCGAAGCCGCTCAGTCTCTCGTTCGATCCCATCGCCCGCGCCGACGAGCTCTGGAAGCAGCGCTGGGGAAACGTGCCGTCGATGGCCGCGATCACCTCGGTCATGCGGGCCCACCAGATCCTGCTGGCCGAGGTCGACGCGGTGGTCAAGCCGTACGGGCTGACGTTCGCGCGGTACGAGGCACTGGTGCTGCTGACCTTCTCCAAGTCCGGTGAGCTGCCGATGTCCAAGATCGGCGAGCGGCTCATGGTGCATCCCACGTCGGTGACGAACACCGTGAACCGGCTGGTGGGGTCGGGGCTGGTGGCCAAGCGCCCCAACCCCAACGACGGCCGGGGCACCCTCGCGACCATCACCGGCAAGGGCCGCGAGGTGGTCGAGGCGGCCACCCGCGACCTGATGGCGATGGACTTCGGCCTGAGCGCCTACGACGCCGAGGAGTGCGCCGAACTCTTCGCCATGCTCCGCCCGCTGCGGCTGGCGGCGGGGGACTTCGTGGAGGAGTGACCCGGGGCGGGATCTCCCGGAACGGCCCGTTACGCTCGACCTCATGAAGCGAAGCGTGCTGACCCGCTACCGGATCATGGCCTACGTCACCGGTGTCCTCCTCGTCGCCCTGACCTTTGGCATGATCGGCAAGTACGTGCTGGACATGGGCGGCGCGGCCGACTTCACCCAGGTGGTCAGCATCGCCCACGGCTGGCTGTACGTGGTCTACCTGATCTTCGCCTTCGACCTGGGCTCCAAGGCGAAGTGGCCGGTCAAGAAGCAGCTCTGGGTGCTGCTGGCCGGCACGATCCCCACCGCGGCGTTCTTCGTGGAGCGCAGGGTCAGCCGCGAGCTGGAGGCCGAGGCCGCGGACGGGGCCCCCGCGGTCGCGTAGCGCGTCCTGCCGCCGCACGGAGCAGTGTGCGGCGGTCAGCCATCGACATTTACTTGGACGCCCTAGTAAATTCGAGGGTATGGACGCTGACGCCATCGAGGAGGGCCGCCGACGCTGGCAGGCCCGGTACGACGCCGCGCGCAGGCGCGACGCGGATTTCACCACGCTCTCCGGCGATCCCGTGGAGCCGGTGTACGGACCCCGTCCCGGGGACACCTACGAGGGATTCGAGCGGATCGGCTGGCCCGGTGAGTACCCCTACACCCGCGGTCTGTACCCGACCGGCTACCGGGGCCGGACGTGGACCATCCGGCAGTTCGCCGGATTCGGGAACGCCGAGCAGACCAACGAGCGCTACAAGATGATCCTCGGCAACGGCGGCGGCGGGCTCTCCGTCGCCTTCGACATGCCGACGCTCATGGGCCGAGACTCCGACGACCCCCGCTCCCTGGGCGAGGTCGGGCACTGCGGGGTGGCGATCGACTCGGCGGCCGACATGGAGGTCCTCTTCCGGGACATCCCGCTCGGTGACGTCACCACGTCGATGACCATCAGCGGGCCCGCCGTGCCCGTCTTCTGCATGTACCTCGTCGCCGCCGAGCGCCAGGGCGTCGACCCCGCCGTGCTCAACGGCACGCTCCAGACGGACATCTTCAAGGAGTACATCGCCCAGAAGGAGTGGCTCTTCCAGCCCGAGCCGCACCTGCGCCTCATCGGCGACCTGATGGAGCACTGCGCGGCCGGCATCCCCGCCTACAAGCCGCTGTCGGTCTCCGGCTACCACATCCGCGAGGCCGGCTCGACGGCCGCTCAGGAGCTGGCGTACACCCTGGCGGACGGCTTCGGGTACGTGGAACTGGGGCTCAGCCGCGGTCTGGACGTGGACGTCTTCGCGCCCGGCCTGTCCTTCTTCTTCGACGCGCACGTCGACTTCTTCGAGGAGATCGCCAAGTTCCGCGCCGCCAGGAGGATCTGGGCCCGCTGGATGCGCGACGTCTACGGCGCGCGGAGCGAGAAGGCGCAGTGGCTGCGCTTCCACACCCAGACCGCCGGCGTCTCGCTCACCGCGCAGCAGCCGTACAACAACGTCGTCCGCACGGCCGTGGAGGCGCTGGCCGCCGTGCTCGGCGGGACCAACTCGCTGCACACCAACGCCCTCGACGAGACCCTCGCGCTGCCCAGCGAGCAGGCCGCCGAGATCGCCCTGCGCACCCAGCAGGTGCTGATGGAGGAGACCGGCGTCGCCAACGTCGCGGACCCGCTGGGCGGTTCCTGGTACGTCGAGCAGCTCACCGACCGGATCGAGGCGGACGCGGAGAAGATCTTCGA
Organism: Streptomyces sp. NPDC016640; assembly: GCF_043076215.1. Lineage (NCBI taxonomy): Bacteria > Bacillati > Actinomycetota > Actinomycetes > Kitasatosporales > Streptomycetaceae > Streptomyces > Streptomyces sp. NPDC016640. The sequence goes on along the minus strand of NZ_JBIBRG010000001.1, from coordinate 25,844 downwards.
GCAGATCAGGGAGCGGGGCCTGCGCGCCCATCCGGACGGCCGGCACCCGATCGGGCCGATCACCTCCGGCATCCTGCGCGGCATCGAGGACGGCTGGTTCACCGGCGAGATCGCCGAGTCGGCGTTCCGCTACCAGCAGGCGCTGGAGAAGGGCGACAAGCGGGTCGTCGGCGTCAACGTCCACACCGGATCCGTCACCGGCGACCTGGAGATCCTGCGGGTCAGCCACGAGGTGGAGCGCGAGCAGGTGCGGCTCCTCGGCGAGCGCAGGGCCGCCCGCGACGACGCGAAGGTGCGCGGCGCGCTGGACACCATGGTCGAGGCGGCGCGCTCCGGCGCCAACATGATCGGGCCGATGCTCGACGCCGTCCGCGCGGAGGCGACCCTGGGCGAGATCTGCGGCGTCCTGCGCGACGAGTGGGGCGTGTACACCGAACCCGCCGGTTTCTAGACCCCGGCACCGTGAGCCGTGGCCCGGTGTCCGCCCGGACGCCGGGCCACGGCTCACGGGCCACCGTGCCGTCCGGCGGGATCACCGCGTGGTGGCCGGCGCCCTCCTCGTCGGCGGGTCTCGCGTGATCCCGGCGGCGGGCCGTGGTGACGACGGGCGACGGCGCCCCGGTACCGGAAGACGGTTCAGGGCGTTTCCCCGCCACGCGGGTCCGGTGCCGCCGCGAGGCCCGACAGCAGGACCCGGGTGAGGCCGTGCACCCACTCCTCGTCCGCCGGCTCCGCGCTCACCAGCGTGCGGTGGACCACCGCGCCGGCCACCATGTCGAAGATCAGGTCGACCGCGCGGGCCGCCTCCCGGACGTCCGGCTCGGGCGGCAGCTCGCCGCGCGCCTGGGCGCGGGCGCGGCCCGCGCGGACGAGGCGCTTCTGCCGTTCGACGATCGAGGCGCGGATGCGTTCGCGCAGGGCGTGGTCGCGGGTGGCTTCGGCGATGACGGCCATCAGCCCGCTCCTGGCCTCCGGGCGGTCCAGGATCGAGGCGAACTGGAGCACCACGCCCTCGATGTCGGCGGCCAGCGAGCCGCGGTCGGGCAGGCCCAGCTCGTCGAAGAGCTCCGCGATGGCGTCCACGACCAGTTCGTTCTTGCCCGCCCAGCGCCGGTAGAGGGTGGTCTTCGCGACCCCGGCGCGGACCGCCACGTCTCCCAGGGTGAGTTTGGACCAGCCCAGTTCGACCAGGGCCGCACGGGTCGCGGCCAGGATCGCGGCATCCGCGGCGGCGCTGCGCGGGCGCCCGGTGCGACCGGCTGGGGTGCGGCTCTGCATGGCACGACGATAACGGCGGATTCCGCGCGGTTTCGCGTGAGGGAGATCACCGCGACGCCCTGTTCAGGGAACCCCGGCCGGCATTACGCTACGACCCGGAGCGAAAGCACGTGCGACCGGCGTGCCCGAGCGACGGCCACCGGCGCGGGGTGGGGACCCGGCGCCCCACAGCACACGTACGCCTGGCTTTCCCGGGCGTTTTCACACACGGGCGCGGTACGGGGGAGGATGGGCGCATGCAGCCACGGAACATGTCCATGAGCGGAGTCGTCGACCTCGCCGCGGTGAAGGCGGCCCAGGAGGCCAAGGCGAAGGCGGAGCAGGCGCGCGCCGAAGCGGCACGGCAGGGCGGCGTGGGCGCCGTCTCCCCGGCCGATCTCGTCATCGACGTCGACGAGGCCGGATTCGAGCGCGACGTCCTGCAGCGGTCCACCGAGGTCCCGGTCGTCATCGACTTCTGGGCCGAGTGGTGCGAGCCCTGCAAGCAGCTGAGCCCGGTCCTGGAGCGGCTCGCCGTCGAATACAACGGGCGCTTCCTCCTCGCCAAGATCGACGTCGACGCCAACCAGATGCTGATGCAGCAGTTCGGGATCCAGGGGATCCCGGCGGTCTTCGCGGTGGTGGCCGGACAGGCGCTGCCGCTCTTCCAGGGGGCCGCGGGCGAGGCGCAGATCCGTCAGACCCTGGACCAGCTGGTGCAGGTCGCCGAGCAGCGCTTCGGCCTGACCGGCCTCACCGTCGACCCCGAGGCCGAGCCGGGCGGCGACGACCGGGTGGCCGAGGCCGTGCCCGCGGGCCCCTACGACGCGCTGCTGGAGGCCGCGGTCCAGGCCCTGGACTCCGGCGACCTGGGCGGTGCCGTCCAGGCGTACCGCAACGTGCTCGCCGACGACCCGGGCAACCCCGAGGCCAAGCTGGGTCTCGCCCAGGCCGAACTGCTCCAGCGCGTCCAGGGCCTGGACCCGCAGCAGGTGCGCAAGGAGGCCGCCGACAAGCCGCGGGACGCCGGGGCGCAGATCGCCGCCGCCGACCTGGACCTGGTGGGCGGTCATGTCGAGGACGCCTTCGGCCGGCTCATCGAGACGGTGGGGCGCACCGCGGGCGACGACCGCGACGCCGTACGGGTGCGGCTGCTGGAGCTGTTCGAGGTCGTCGGTTCCGAGGACCCGCGCGTGATCGCCGCGCGCCGGGCGCTGGCACGGGCCCTGTTCTGAGCGACTCCGGGTGGTGTCCGAATCCGGCCGGTTCACCGATCGGCCGGATTCGTGGGGTCGGAGTCGCCCGATCGGCCTCCGGAGGTCCGTGCGGCTCCGCTTTGCCAAAACTTGGCAATCGAAACCGCTGTTACTGCGAGTAAGTCGCCGACGCTGATCTGTCGGATTTCGTCCAACGATCAATAGTTTCGTCCGCCTCCGCGGGTGCACCCAGCGTCGCCGGGTGGGGCCGCCGGGTCATCGCGCGGTTACCCCATCGTTACTAGCCAGTAACGAACCCCCTTGTGCGGGCGGCGAGAATGCACCACGATCAGCGACGCTCGGTCCGTTCCCGTACCCCGACAGCCGGTCGGGCCGCGGGAATTCCAGGGTCCCCACCGAGCAGAACCGGCGGAAGTGACGCCGGTTCTCGGACAGGGGGGTCTTCGCCCACCCGGCGAAGCCTGTCCGGCAGGGTTGTGCGTGATGCGTGTCAGGCGCGACCAGTGGTTGTCGCTCGGGGGTGATCGCCGGTGCTTCGGGCGCGTGGTACGTGCCGCCGAGTGCGGGCGCTCCCCTTCCCGAGGACGTAGCACTTCTCCCATCCCTGCCCGGCCGCGGCCGCCGTCATGGCGGCGCGTCAGGACAGGAGATGTACGTCCGAGAAGGAGGAAATATGGAGTCCCAGGTGCGTGGCGGGACCAGATGGAAGCGGTTCGCCGTGGTCATGGTGCCCAGCGTGGTCGCCACGGCCGCGGTGGGTGTCGGCCTGGCGCAGGGTGCCCTCGCGGCGTCGTTCAGCGTGTCCGGCCAGCAGTTCAAGGTGACGGCCGACCACCTGCACGGTGAGGGCTTCGCCCAGTACGGCGGCATCGACAGCGTCTACACCTCGGTCAAGGGTGACAAGAAGACGCAGGTCCCGGTCGCCATCTCGTCGTTCGAGACGGCGAGGATCACCAAGATGTGCCAGTCGGTCAAGACGGACGTTCCCTTCGTGGGGGCGGTCTACCTCCGTCTCGAGGCGGGCAACGACGCGGACAAGCCGGTCACGGCCAAGAACCTCTTCATCGATGTCGCCCGGCTCGACGCCGACGCGGAGTTCACGAACATCGACATCGGTGTCGCGGTCAAGGACAAGTCCCATGGCCCCGAGGTCAAGCAGGGCGAGAACACCCTGCCGGGTGGCTTCGCCCAGCAGGCGGAGTCGGCCGACCTCTACGGCGTCGAGCAGACGGCGTGGGCGACCACGGCCGGCACGTTCACGCTGAACGGCCTGTCGATGCGTCTCGGCACGGACGCCGAGATGGAGTGCTACTGACGGCTCCGTCACCGGGTGTCCTGGAGCGGTCGAGCCGCTCCGGGGGCGGGGAAGCCACCGCTTCTCCGCCCCGCCGGCCCGGCCGGCCCCCCGTGCCGGGCCACCGCACAGACTCAGACTTCCGGCTTCTGCACGCCTAAGGCCGAGCCGGTACGTACCTCCACCGGACCAGGGAGCTTTTCCATGAGTGCCGAGACTCCGGGCCAGAGCGCCGGGACCCTCACCCGGCTGCGTCTGCGGTTCCGCGACTGGCGGGGCACCCGGCCGTTCTGGGCCGGCCTGTTCACCCTGCTGGGCGGCATCCCCATCGCCTACCTGCCCTACGCCACGCTCAAGCTGGGCCACATGTCGCTCGCCATGGCGACGACGGCCGGCGCGGGGTCGCTGATCATCGGCGTGCTGCTGGTCACGCTGGGCCTGACCATGTGGTTCCAGTCGGCCACCCGGGTCTTCGCCGGTGTCGCGGCGATCCTGCTGGCCCTGGTCTCGCTGGTGGTCTCCAACATAGGCGGCTTCCTGGTCGGCTTCCTGCTCGCGCTGGTCGGCGGCGCGCTCGCCCTCTCCTGGGTGCCGGGCCGGCCCCCGGCCGAGGCGACGGGGCACCGGGACGGCTACGACGCGCCCCGGCCGGACGCGGCCTCGGACCCCGGGCCCCGGGACCCCGACGCCCCGCGGTACCCGGCCACCCCCTACGGCAACGGTGGGGGCGACGGGACGGACGGCGTCCGGGCCGAAGCCCGCGACGGGGGGCACCGTGTCGGCTGACGAGGTCCGCGGACCGCGCCACGCGGCCCCCAGGAAGCCGCTGTTCACCAGATTCCACGTGCCGAGCGGCAAGGCGATCGCCCTGGCGGCGATGCCCACGGCGGTCCTCATGGGGATGGGGTTCACGCCGACGCTGGCCCTCGCCGACGGCAACGACGGGAAGACGCCGCCGGCCAACAGCCTGACGGTCGACGAGTACCAGAAGTGCCTGGAGGTCGTCGAGGGCGCCGAGAAGGACGACGACGGCTCCTCTCCCACGCCCACCGCCACGCCGGGCGACGACGCCTCCGCGGACGAGGAGCCCTCGGCGGAGCCGAGCCCCTCGGCCCCCGCGCAGCAGGCCCCGGAAGCGGGCACCGGCGAGGGCACGGACGAGGGAACGGGCGAGGGAACGGGCGGAAGCCCGGACGAGGACTCTTCGTCGGATTCAGGTTCCGACGACGGGTCCGGTGCCGAGCCGGCCCCCTCCGGGAGCGCGGGGCAGGGAACGCCCGCGCCGTCCCCGTCGAAGACCGACCGCAACCTGCTGGACGGCATCGGGGACGCCCTCGAGGACGTCCTCACCCCGGGGGACGAGAAGCCCGGGGCGAGTCCGAGCCCCACCCCGTCCGCCTCCGCGCCCGCCGCCGAGGCCGTGGCCTCCGCCGTGGAGGAGATCACCGGGAAGGTCACCGACACGGTGGAGGACACCGCGAAGGAGACCGGCGGCAAGGCGTCGGAGGCCGCGGAGGACATCGTGGACGCGGTCGGGGAGGCCGCCGGAGAAGCAGCCGAGGAGGCGACCGGGACCCCCGTGCCCTCCGCCTCCCCGAGCCCCTCGGGGTCGGCCGCGGCCGACCCGGAGGACTGCCCGGTCGCCACCGACGCCGAGGGCGGGGTCGACAACAGGATCCTGCTGCCCGACGACCCCTGGTACCTGAACGCCAGTTCGCTGCTGCTGAAGGGCGCCGACTACCAGGGCATCGTCGAAGTGCGCACGGCGAGCGGCGCCACCAAGAAGGTGCTCAAGTACGTCGTCTCCGACGGCACCGACATCGGCGACCTGCACCAGACGGTCAAGGACAGACGGTCCGGCAAGACCCACCACGTGCAGGCCGACAAGGGATCGACGTCCACCATCCGCGACGGCGACACCGTGATGTACACGGAGAGGATCTCCGGCAACCTGCTCGGCCTCATCCCGGTCACGTTCGACCCGGAGCACCCGCCGCCGCTCAACCTCCCGCTGATCTACTTCACCGATGTGACGGTGCAGCAGGCCGGCCAGTTCGGCGGAACCCTGTTCGTACCCGGGCTCAGCCAGTACGTCACCGACTGAGCCCTCCTCAGATCCCCCCCCGGGAGCCGCACGGACGCCGAGGGCGCCCCCTGTCCGCAGGGAGCGCCCTCGCGCCGTGCCGGGTCCGGCCGGGTCAGCTGGTCGGGCCGCCCAGGTGGTGGACGCGGACCATGTTGGTGGTGCCGGGGACCCCGGGCGGCGAACCGGCGGTGATCACCACGATGTCGCCCTCGTTGAACCGGCCCAGCCGGACCAGCTCCTGCTCGACCAGGTCGACCATCTCGTCGGTGCTGTTCACGAACGGCACGACGTGCGACTCGACGCCCCAGCTGAGCGCCAGCTGGTTGCGGGTGGACTCGTCCGTGGTGAACGCCAGGATCGGCTGGCCGGCGCGGTAGCGGGACAGCCGCCGGGCCGTGTCGCCGGACTGGGTGAAGGCCACCAGGCCCCTGCCGCCGAGGAAGTCGGCGATCTCGGCGGCGGCGCGGGCCACCGAACCGCCCTGCGTGCGCGGCTTCTTGCCGGGCACCAGCGGCTGCAGGCCCTTGGAGAGCAGCTCCTGCTCGGCCGCCTGGACGATCTTCGACATCGTCCGCACGGTCTCGATCGGGTACGCGCCCACGCTCGACTCGGCGGACAGCATCACCGCGTCGGCGCCGTCCAGGATCGCGTTGGCCACGTCGGAGGCCTCGGCGCGGGTCGGGCGCGAGTTGGTGATCATCGACTCCATCATCTGGGTCGCCACGATCACCGGCTTGGCGTTGCGCCGGCACAGCTCGATCAGGCGCTTCTGCACCATGGGGACCCGCTCGAGCGGGTACTCGACGGCCAGGTCGCCACGGGCGACCATCACGCCGTCGAACGCCATCACGACGTCCTCCATGTTGTCCACCGCCTGCGGCTTCTCCACCTTGGCGATGACCGGGACGCGGCGCCCCTCCTCGTCCATCACGCGGTGCACGTCGGCGACGTCCTTGGCGTCCCGGACGAACGACAGGGCGACCAGGTCGCAGCCCATCCGCAGGGCGAACCGCAGGTCCTCGACGTCCTTCTCGCTCAGCGCGGGAACGTTCACGGCCGTGCCGGGCAGGTTGATGCCCTTGTGGTCGGAGATGACGCCGCCCTCGATGACGATCGACTTCACGCGGGAGCCGTCGACCTCGGTGACCTTCAGCTCGACGTTGCCGTCGTTGATGAGGACCTGGTCGCCCTTGGACACGTCACCGGGCAGGCCCTTGTAGGTCGTCCCGCAGATCGTCCTGTCGCCCGGGACGTCCTCCGTGGTGATGGTGAACTCGTCACCGCGCACCAGCTCGACGGGACCCTCGGCGAAGGTCTCCAGACGGATCTTCGGGCCCTGGAGGTCGGCGAGGACACCGATGGCCCGGCCGGTCTCCTTGGCGGCGGCACGGACCCGGTCGTACCGGCCCTGGTGCTCGGCGTGCGAGCCGTGGCTGAAGTTGAAGCGGGCCACGTTCATGCCGGCTTCGATCAGAGCGACCAGCTGCTCGTGGGAGTCGACCGCGGGGCCGAGAGTACAGACGATTTTCGAACGGCGCATGGGGCGATCCTATCGGTTTGTTTCACAACGGAATATTCCGTCTGGCGGAAAATACAAATGAGGAAGTCCCTGCTCAGTTGTTCTTTCCGACCAGTGCGTATGTCTGCTGTGCGATCTCCATTTCCTCGTCCGTCGGCACCACCGCGACCGCGACCCGTGCGCCCTCGGGCGAGATCAGCCGCGGCTCGCCCCCGCGCACGGCGTTGCGCCCGCCGTCGACCGCCAGGCCCAGCCCTTCCAGGCCCGCCACGGCCGCCTCCCGCACCGCGGCGGCGTTCTCGCCGACCCCGGCGGTGAAGGCCACCGCGTCCACCCGCCCGAGAACGGCGTAATAGGCACCGATGTACTTCTTCAGACGGTGAATGTAGATGTCGAACGCGAGCTTCGCCCGTTCGTCGCCTTCGTCGATCCGGCGGCGGATCTCCCGCATGTCGTTGTCCCCGCACAGTCCGACGAGACCGCTCCTCTTGTTGAGAAGAGTGTCGATCTCGTCGGCGGACATTCCGCCAACACGCATCAAATGAAAGATGACGGCCGGGTCCATGTCTCCCGACCGCGTACCCATCACGAGCCCCTCCAAGGGCGTCAGCCCCATGGAGGTGTCCACGCACCGCCCGCCCCGCACGGCCGAGGCGGAGGCCCCGTTGCCCAGGTGCAGCACGATGACGTTCACCTCCTCGGGCGCCTTGCCCAGCAGCCGCGCCGTGGCCCGGGAGACGTACGCGTGCGAGGTGCCGTGGAAGCCGTAGCGGCGGATGCGGTGCGCGTCGGCGGTCTCCACGTCGATCGCGTAGCGGGCCGCCGCCTCCGGCATCGTGGTGTGGAAGGCGGTGTCGAACACGGCGACCTGCGGCAGGTCCGGGCGCAGCGCCCGCGCGGTGCGGATGCCGGTCAGGTTGGCCGGGTTGTGCAGCGGGGCCACCGGGATCAGCCGTTCGATCTCGGCGAGCACCCGGTCGTCGACGACGGTCGGCTCGGTGAAGTGCTTCCCGCCGTGCACCACGCGGTGCCCGATCGCGGCCAGCTCGGGGGAGTCCGGTCCCAGGCCGTCGGCCGCCAGTTCCTCGGCCATCGCCCGCAGCGCGGCGCCGTGGTCGGCGACCGGGCCGGTCCGCTCCCGGCTCGCGCCGCCCGATGCGACGGGCGTGTGCCGCACCAGCGAGGTCCGCTCGCCGATCCGCTCGACCAGTCCCGCGGCGAGCCGGCTGCTGTCACGCATGTCGAGCAGCTGGTACTTCACCGACGAGGAACCGGAGTTGAGGACGAGGACACGGGAGGGAGGGGCCGGGCGCGGCTCGCCGGACGGGGTGGTGGGGGGAGACGGGCGGGCGGAACTCACCGGGCGGCTGCCTTCTCGTGCGGGGCGGGGGCGGGGGCGGGGGTCTGGGCCTGGATCGCCGTGATGGCGACCGTGTTGACGATGTCCTGGACGAGGGCGCCCCGGGACAGGTCGTTGACCGGCTTGCGCAGACCCTGGAGCACCGGGCCGACGGCGATGGCGCCGGCCGAGCGCTGCACGGCCTTGTAGGTGTTGTTGCCGGTGTTCAGGTCGGGGAAGATCAGCACGGTCGCCTGCCCGGCGACCTCGGAGTCCGGCAGCTTGGTCGCCGCGACCGACGGCTCCACGGCCGCGTCGTACTGGATCGGCCCCTCGATCCGCAGATCGGGCCGGCGGGCGCGCACCAGCTCGGTGGCCGCGCGCACCTTGTCCACGTCGGCGCCGGAGCCCGACGTACCGGTGGAGTACGACAGCATCGCGATCCGCGGCTCCACCCCGAACCGGGCGGCGGTGACCGCCGACTGCACGGCGATGTCGGCCAGCTGCTCGGCGTCCGGGTCGGGGTTGACCGCGCAGTCGCCGTAGACGAGCACCTTGTCGGCCAGGCACATGAAGAAGACGGAGGAGACGATCCGCGCGTCCTCGCGGGTCTTGATGATCTCGAAGGCCGGCCGGATGGTCGCGGCCGTGGAGTGCACCGAGCCGGACACCATGCCGTCGGCGAGGCCCTCCTGCACCATCAGCGTGCCGAAGTAGTTCACGTCGGAGACGACGTCGTAGGCCAGTTCCACGGTGACGCCCCGGTGCGCGCGCAGCGCCGCGTACCGCTCGGCGAAGGCGTCCCGCAGCTCGGAGCCGGAGGGGTCGATCAGCTGGGTGTCGCCGAGGTCGATGCCGAGGTCGGCGGCCTTCTTGCGGATGGTGTCGACCGGGCCGAGCAGGGTCAGCTCGCACACGCCCCGGCGCAGCAGCACCTCGGCCGCGTGCAGCACCCGCTCCTCGGTGCCCTCGGGGAGGACGACCCGGCGCAGGCCGGAGCGGGCCTGTTCGAGCAGCTTGTGCTCGAACATCATCGGGGTGACGCGGTCGCTGCTGGGCGCGGAGACCCGCCGGGTGAGCTCCGCGGTGTCGGCGTACCGCTCGAAGAGGCCGAGCGCGGTCTCCGCCTTGCGCGGGGTGGCCGCGTTCAGCTTCCCCTCCAGGGAGAAGAGCTGCTCGGCGGTGGGGAAACTGGTGCCGGGCACCGAGAGCACCGGGGTGCCGGGGGCGAGCCGGGCGGCGAGGGTGAGGACGTCGTCGCCGGGAACCTCGTCCAGGGTGAGCAGCACCCCGGCTATCGGCGGGGTGCCGGCGCTGTGCGCGGCCAGCGCGCCGACCACCAGGTCGGCCCGGTCGCCCGGGGTGACGACCAGGCAGCCCGGGGTCAGGGCGGCGAGGAAGTTCGGCAGCATCGCGCCGCCGAAGACGAAGTCCAGGGCGTCGCGGGCGAGCCCGGAGTCGTCGCCGAGCACCACCTTCGCGCCGAGCGTGAGCGCGATCTGGGAGACGGTCGGGGCGGACAGCGCCGGCTCGTCCGGCAGCACGTAGCAGGGCACGGGCAGCCTGGTGGCCAGCCGCTCGGCGATCTCGTCGCGGTCCTCGCGGGCGACCCGGTTGACCACCGTGGCGAGCACGTCGCAGCCCAGGGTGTCGTAGGCGCGGTAGGCGTTGCGGGTCTCGGCGAGCACCGACTCGGCCGTCTGCCTGCGGCCGCCCACGACCGGGATCACCGAGGCGCCGAACTCGTTGGCCAGCCGGGCGTTCAGGGAGAGTTCGTCGGGGAACTGGGTGTCGGCGTAGTCGGTGCCGAGGACGAGGACGACGTCGTAGTCGCGGGCGACGCGGTGGAACCGGTCGACGAGGGTGGACACCAGCTCGTCCGTGCCCCGCTCGGCCTGGAGCGCGGACGCCTCCTGGTAGTCCAGGCCGTAGACGGTCGCCGGGTCCTGGGTGAGCCGGTAGCGGGCACGCAGCAGCTCGAAGAGGCGGTCCGGCCCGTCGTGCACCAGGGGACGGAACACGCCCACCCGGTCGACCTGCCGGGTCAGGAGCTCCATGACGCCCAGCTCGACGACCTGGCGGCCGTCGCCGCGGTCGATGCCGGTCACGTACACGCTGCGGGTCACGCGCGCTCTCCGTTTCGTCGGGGTACGCAAGGGGTGTCGTCGGGCCACAAAAATCGCCCACCGAGGTGAGCCGATCCCTCTTGACAATACCTCCGGCACTGGCTAGGACGCCCGTCCGTCCGGCGTCGGCACCGCACGGGGGGACGTGAAAGAATCGGCAGTGGCTCACCGGTATCGACAGCGACCAGGAGACACAGCACGATGCGCATCGGAGTTCTCACGGCAGGCGGCGACTGCCCCGGCCTGAACGCAGTGATCCGGTCGGTCGTCCACCGAGCGGTCGACAACTACGGCGACGAGGTCATCGGCTTCGAGGACGGCTACTCGGGTCTGCTGGACGGGCGCTACCGCCCGCTCGACCTCAACGCGGTCAGCGGCATCCTGGCCCGCGGCGGGACCATCCTCGGCTCCTCCCGGCTGGAGCGCGACCGGCTGCGCGAGGCCTGCGAGAACGCCTCCGACATGATCCGCGACTTCGGCATCGACGCGCTGATCCCGATCGGCGGCGAGGGCACGCTGACCGCGGCGCGCATGCTCTCCGACGCCGGTCTGCCGGTGGTCGGCGTCCCGAAGACGATCGACAACGACATCTCCTCCACCGACCGCACCTTCGGCTTCGACACCGCCGTCGGTGTCGCCACCGAGGCGATGGACCGTCTGAAGACCACCGCCGAGTCCCATCAGCGGGTGATGGTCGTCGAGGTCATGGGGCGGCACGCGGGCTGGATCGCCCTGGAGTCCGGCATGGCCGCCGGTGCGCACGGCATCTGCCTGCCCGAGCGCCCCTTCGACCCGGCCCAGCTGGTCAAGATGGTCGAGGAACGCTTCGCGCGCGGCAAGAAGTTCGCGGTGATCTGCGTCGCCGAGGGCGCGCACCCGTCCGACGGCACCATGGACTACGGCAAGGGCGAGATCGACAAGTTCGGTCACGAGCGCTTCCAGGGCATCGGCACGGCCCTCGCCTACGAGCTGGAGCGGCGGCTCGGCAAGGAGGCCAAGCCCGTCATCCTGGGACACGTCCAGCGCGGCGGCGTACCGACCGCGTACGACCGTGTCCTCGCCACCCGCTTCGGCTGGCACGCGGTGGAGGCCGCGCACCGGGGCGATTTCGGCAGGATGACCTCGCTGCGCGGCACGGACATCGTGATGGTTCCGCTGGCGGAGGCGGTCACCGAGCTGAAGACGGTCCCGAAGGACCGCATGGACGAGGCGGAGTCGGTCTTCTAGCCCACGCCCCCTGCCGCCGGCCGCCGGGTCGGTCCGTGCCGCGCCGGCCGCCGGGGGCAGCACGTGTCGTCGGCCGCCGTCCCGGCCGGGGGTGGCGGCCGGGTGGCCCTGGTGGTCCCGGTGCGGCCGGTGGAGCACCGTGACGCCCGGGGACCGTGTCCCCGGGCGACCGTACGCCGCGTCCGGGCGCCCGGGCGGCAGCCGCGCACGCGGCGCGAACCGACCGCCCCGCTCACCCCTTGACCGCCCCGCCCAGCGCGAACCCCCCGCCCAGCCGGCCCGCGATCAGCACGTACAGCAGGATCACCGGTGTCGAGTAGACGATCGAGAACGCGGCGAGCTGCCCGTACGCCACCATGCCGCGGTTGCCGAAGAAGTCGTTGATGCTCAGTGGTCCGGGGTGAGCCCGTCGGGGACCTTCACCCGCAGACCGGCGCGCGGATCCAGCGCGGACAGCACCACCCAGGCGAGCGGCAGGACGAACGCGGCGGCGACGACGAGCAGCGCGGCGTCGGCGGCCAGCCGGCGGGAGGCGCGGCGGGAGGACAGGCGCTGTGCCATGGCGGGTCAGACCTCCGTCCGCAGCAGACGCATGTACAGGAGGGAGAACAGCGAGCCGACCAGCAGAAGCAGCAGTGCGACGGCCGTGCCGTAGCCGATCAGGCTGTTCCGGAAGGCCTGTTCGTACATGAACAGCGGCAGCGTCCGGCTCCTCCCGCCGGGACCGCCCCGCGTCATCACCCGGATCAGCCCGAACACCGACAGCGTCTGCAGTGTGACGACAGCACGGTGAACACCAGCGTCAGCCACACGGCGTCGAGGAACTCCCGGTCCGCGAACGCCCGCCGGAAGTTCTCCAGGCCGACGAACGACTCCTCGGCCTGACCGGTCAGCTGGAGATCGGTGAAGGCGATGAGGACGCAGTACGCGATCGGACCCGCGAGGAACAGCAGCAGCAGGACCAGCGCGGGGGTGAGGGGCAGGAAGCGGGGGAGTAACCGGCGCGCGGTGCTCACTTCTCGACGACCCGGCCGCCGGTGGCGTCCCTCAGCGCGTCGTCGTAGCCGCGCGCGGCCTCCTCGACCGACAGGTCACCCGTGGTCACCCCCTCCATGGCCTCCTGGATCGCCGGACCCGCCGCCGCAGGCGGTCAGCACCAGCGGGGTGACGGCGGCGAGAGCGACGAACGCGGTGAGGCGGGCGGTTGGGCGGGGGCGGGCGGCAACAAGGCGCACGGGCACGACCTCCTACGGACACACGACGCTGTGGGCCGGGACGGCTGCGTGGCGAACGTAAGAGGACCGGTCCGGTCAGGTCAATGCGTGTGCGCCCGATTGCCCCCGGACGCGGGCGAGGGCCTCGTGCGCCTCAACTCCCGCTCACCCACCGGTACTGCAGCTCCGGCCGCCCCACGGTGCCGTACTGCGGGCGGCGGGCCGCGCGGCCGGTGTCCACCAGATGCTCCAGGTAGCGGCGGGCGGTGATGCGGGCGATGCCCACCGCCTCCGCGACCCCGGTGGACGTCAGACCCTCCCCGGAGTCGCGCAGGGCCAGGGTCACCCGCTCCAGCGTCGGCGCGCTCAGCCCCTTGGGCAGCGCGGCCGGTCCGGGAGCGCGCAGGGCGGCCAGCGCCCGGTCCACCTCGTCCTGGCCGCTGGCCTCGCCGACCGCGGCGTGGAACTCGGCGTAGCGCACCAGGCGGTCCCGCAGCGTCGCGAACGTGAACGGCTTCAGCACGTACTGGACGACCCCGAGCGACACCCCCTCGCGCACGACCGCGAGGTCCCGGGCGGAGGTCACCGCGATCACGTCGGCGTGGTGTCCGGCCGCCCGCAGCGAGCGGGCCAGCTGGAGTCCGTGCACATCGGGCAGGTGCAGATCGAGGAGCAGCAGGTCGACGGGCGTGCGCTCCAGCGCCCGGCGGGCCTCCGCCCCGGTGTGCGCCTTGCCGACGGCGACGAATCCCGGCACCCGTCCCACGTACATCACGTGGGCGTCGGCGGCCACCGGATCGTCCTCGACCACCAGCACCCTGATCGGCGGCCCGCTCATCCGGCGCCTCCCGCGCCCTCGGCGACCGCCGCGGCCCCGGCAGCGACCGCCCCGGCGGGTCCGGTGTCCCGCAGCGGCAGCCGCGCCTCGAACACCGCGCCGCCCCCCTCCGCGGACGCCACGGACAGGGCCCCGCCGTGGCGGCCCACGGCCTGCCGCACCAGCGCCAGGCCCAGGCCCCGTCCGCCCGGCCCGGACGGCTTGGTCGTGAAGCCCCGCAGGAAGACCGCCTCCACGTGGTCCGGGTCCACTCCCGGACCGGTGTCGGACACCCGCAGGATCAGCTCGGAGCGGTCCTCGGTCAGCGCCGTCACCGTCACCCGCGGGTGCGTCCCGCCCTGTGCCGCGTCCACGGCGTTGTCGATCAGATTGCCGAGGATGGTCACCAGGTCCCGGGCGGGCAGGGCGTCCGGCAGCAGGCCGTCGTCCAGGCGGCTGTCGGCCGACACCACCAGCTCCACGCCCCGCTCGTTGGCCTGGGCCGTCTTGCCCAGCAGCAGCGCCGCGAGCACCGGCTCGCTCACCGCCGCCACCACCTGGTCGGTGAGCGCCTGGGCCAGCTCCAGCTCGGCGGTCGCGAAGTCCACCGCCTCCTCGGCCCGGCCCAGCTCGATCAGCGAGACCACGGTGTGCAGCCGGTTGGCGGCCTCGTGCGCCTGGGAGCGCAGCGCCTGGGTGAAGCCCCGCTCGGAGTCCAGCTCGCCCATCAGCGACTGCAGCTCGGTCACGTCCCGCAGGGTCACCACCGCACCGCGCCGCTCGCCGCCGGTGACCGGGGAGGTGTTCACCGCCAGCACCCGGTCCGCCGTCAGGTGCACCTCGTCGACCCGGGGCTCCGAGGCGAGCAGCGCGCCCGTCAGCGGTGCCGGAAGCCCCAGTTCGGCCACCGGTCTGCCCACCACGTCCTCCTCCCGGCCGACGCCCAGCAGTTCCCGGCCGCCGTCGTTGATCAGCGCCACCCGGTACTGGCCGTCCAGCATCAGCAGCCCCTCGCGCACGGCGTGCAGCGCGGCCTGATGGTAGTCGTGCATGTGGCTGAGCTCGGTCGCGTTCATGCCGTGGGTGTGCCGGCGCAGCCGGGCGTTGACGACGTACGTGCCGATCGCGCCGAGCCCGAGGGCGCCGGCCGCGACCGCGAGCAGCGCCGTAAGCTGCCCCTGGGCGCGCTGGCTGATCTCCTCGACCTTTATGCCCGCGCTGACCAGGCCGACGATCCGGTCGCCGTCCCGGACCGGGGTGACCGCCCGGACCGACGGGCCGAGGGTGCCGGTGTAGGTCTCGGTGAAGGTGCGGCCCTGCAGCGCCGGGCCCGTGTGGCCCTGGAAGGCCAGGCCGATCTGGTCCGGGTCGGGATGGGTCCAGCGGATGCCCCGCGGGTTCATGATCGTGACGAAGTCGACCTCCGTGTCGCGCACCACCGCCACCGCGTACGGCTGGAGCCGCGCCGAGGGGTCGGAGGTGCGGATCGCCTCCCGCACGGAGGGGGAGTCGGCGACCGCGCGGGCCACCGAGGTGGCCTGGCTGCCCGCCGCCTGCTCGGCCTGGCTGCGGTCGCTGACGTAGGTGAACAGCGCGTACCCGGCCACGACGACCGCGATGAGCACGGCCTGCATGGCGAAGAGCTGGCCCGCGAGGCTGCGGGGTGCGGGGACGGGGATGCGCATGCCGCCAGTCTGCCTCTCCGCCCCGCGGTGAACTAAATGAACGGAAGGGTGACCGCGCTCACAGGACAGGACATAGTCACGGCATTCCCCGAACCATCCCCCGGACGTGAGCCGCACGCCGGTGATGCCGACGACGTCGTCAAGGAGGGCCGCCGTGACCAGCACAGCCGATACGGCACCTGCCGCACCCCGCGCGAAGCGGGACCGCACGCACTATCTCTACATCGCGGTGATCATCGCGGTAGCCCTCGGTATCGCCGTCGGCCTGATCGCACCCGACTTCGCGGTCGAGCTCAAGCCGATCGGCACCGGGTTCGTGAACCTGATCAAGATGATGATCTCGCCGATCATCTTCTGCACGATCGTGCTGGGCATCGGCTCCGTGCGCAAGGCCGCCAAGGTCGGCGCCGTCGGCGGCATCGCCATGGCCTACTTCCTGGTCATGTCACTGGTCGCGCTGGGCATCGGTCTGGTCGTCGGCAACGTCCTGGACCCGGGCACCGGCCTCGCGGTCACCGACGCGGTCAAGGAGACCGGCCACGCGCAGATCGACTCCGAGGCGAAGGACACCACCGAGTTCCTGCTCGGCATCATCCCGACCACGATCGTGTCCGCGTTCACCCAGGGCGAGGTCCTGCAGACCCTGCTCGTCGCCCTGCTCTGCGGCTTCGCGCTGCAGGCCATGGGCAATGCCGGCCAGCCGATCCTGCGCGGCATCGAGCACATCCAGCGCCTCGTCTTCCGCGTGCTGGCCATGATCATGTGGGCGGCCCCGATCGGTGCCTTCGGCGCCATGGCCGCGGTCACCGGCTCGGCCGGCCTGGACGCGCTCAAGAGCCTCGCGGTGCTGATGCTCGGCTTCTACGTCACCTGCGTGCTGTTCGTCTTCCTGGTGCTCGGCGCGCTGCTGCGGATCGTCGCCGGACTGAACATCCTCACCCTGTTCAAGTACCTGGGCCGCGAGTTCCTGCTGATCCTGTCCACCTCCTCCTCCGAGTCGGCGCTGCCGCGGCTCATCGCGAAGATGGAGCACCTGGGCGTCAGCAAGCCGGTGGTCGGCATCACCGTCCCGACCGGCTACTCCTTCAACCTCGACGGCACCATGATCTACATGACCATGGCCTCGCTGTTCATCGCCGACGCCATGGGCACGCCGATGTCCCTCGGCGAGCAGATCCCGCTGCTGCTGTTCCTGCTGGTCGCCTCGAAGGGCGCCGCCGGTGTCACCGGAGCGGGCCTGGCGACGCTGGCCGGCGGTCTGCAGTCGCACAAGCCCGCCCTGGTGGACGGCATCGGCCTCATCGTCGGCATCGACCGCTTCATGAGCGAGGCCCGCGCCCTGACCAACTTCGCGGGCAACGCGGTCGCCACCGTGCTGGTCGGCACCTGGACCAAGGAGATCGACAAGGAGCGGGTGACCGAGGTCCTCGCCGGCCGTGCCCCCTTCGACGAGCGGACCCTGCTGGACGACCACGGCACCGGGAAGCCGGACGACTCCCGCGCCGCCGCGCCCGGGCAGGGCGGCGAGAAGGAACTCGCCAGGGCCTGACGGCCGGCGCCACTCCCCGCAGACCCCGGGCGGCTGGGTACTCCCCCGTAGCTCAGCCCCCCGGTCGCCGGAGGCCCGAGGCCGGGTCTCCCGCACCGCCGAGCGGCGGGCTCCTCCCCCCCCCGTGAGCCCGTCGCCCGGCTTTTTCCGTCCGGTCCGCCCTCGCCCTGACGCCGACGTCAAGGTCTGCGTTCGGCGGTACGCGAATCGGCGAGCCGGCCGCACGGGCCGGGACCACCACACGGACGCGGACTTCGCCGCGGAGGTGATCGGGGCGGAGCCGCCGGTGCTGGTGGGGGCCACGGCCGACCGGTGCCCGCCGTGCCGGCGGACGGCCCCGGTGCTGAGCGCGCCGGCCGTCGAGGAGGCCAGCCGGCCGAAGGTGGTTCACCTGAAGGCGGTCCAGCTGAATGTGGACGCCGATCCCGGGACGGCCAACGCGTACCAGGTGCTGTCGATGCCGACCTGCATGGTGTTCCGCGACGGGGAGCCGCTGCGGTCGATGGCGGGGGCCAGGTCCGGGCGGCGGCTGCTGGAGGAGCCGGCGGACGCGCTCTGACCCGCGAAGCGGCAGTCGGTCGGCAGCGTATCCGCGGCGTATCCGCGGCGTATCCGCACAAGAAAACCCCCGGGCAATTGCGCCCGGGGGTTTTCTTTGCGTATATTCATTGGTTCGCGACTTCAGGAGAAACAAGTCGCGGTGAAGTTCGATGAGCACAGTATATCCGGGCGGGAGTGGAATTGTCAAACACCGAATTTCCGGACGATGAATTGCGCCAGGAACAGGAATTCATCGACGGACTGTACGCACGCGTGGACCTCCTGCGCGGCGACGCCGAGGTCTCCGTCACGCAAGCGCTCGCCCAGGGCGACACCCCCATGCAGGCCCGGCTGGAGCGGGACATCCTCGTCGCCGAGCGCTCCGGGCTGCTCGCCGCGCTGAACGCGGTGGACGGCTCCCTCTGCTTCGGCCGGATCGACCTCTCCTCGGGGGACACCCACCACATCGGCCGCATCGGCCTGCGCGCCGACGACACCGAGCGCACCCCCGTCCTCATCGACTGGCGCGCCGACGTCGCCCGGCCGTTCTACCTGGCCACCGGCCACACCCCGATGGGCCTCAGGCGCCGCCGCCACATCTCCACCGAGGGCCGCGAGGTCACCGCCCTGCACGACGAGATCCTCGACCTCGGTGACGAGACCCGCACCGGCCACGAGGACCCGACGGGCGACGCGGTGCTGCTCGCCGCGCTCGGCTCGGCGCGCACCGGCCGCATGGGCGACATCGTGCGCACCATCCAGGCCGACCAGGACCGCATCATCCGCGCCCCGCACCGCGGCGTCCTGGTGGTCGAGGGCGGCCCCGGCACCGGCAAGACCGCCGTCGCCCTGCACCGCGCCGCCTACCTGCTCTACGAGCACCGCGAACTGCTCGCCCGCCGCGCCGTCCTGATCGTCGGCCCCAACCCGGCGTTCCTCGGCTACATCGGCGAGGTGCTGCCCAGCCTCGGCGAGACCGGGGTGCTGCTGGCCACCGTCGGCGAACTGTTCCCCGGCGTACGGACCACCCGGACCGACACCCCCGAGGCCGCCGCCGTCAAGGGGCGGGCGGAGATGGCCGACGTGCTCGCCGAGGCCGTACGCGACCGGCAGGCGCTGCCCGACCCGGTGATCACGATCGAGCACGACCGCGAGATCCTCATGCTCGACGACGGCCTGGTGAACGTCGCCCGCGAACGCACCCGCGCCGCCAGGCTGCCGCACAACGCGGCCCGGGAGCACTTCGAGGGCCACATCCTCAACGCGCTCACCGACATGGTCGCCGAACGCATCGGCACCGACCCGTACGACGGCTCCAACCTGCTCGACCCCAGCGACATCACCCAGATCCGCGACGAACTCGCCGAGAACCCCGAGGTCTGGTCCGCCATCGACCGGTTGTGGCCCCGGCTCACCCCGCAGCGCCTGGTCGCCGACCTCCTCGCCGCCCCCGAGGGCCGTCTGTCCGAGGAGGACGCCGCCGCGATCCGCCGTCCGGTCACCCGGCACTGGACCGTCTCCGACGTGCCCCTGCTCGACGAGGCCGCCGAACTGCTCGGCGAGGACGACCGGCTCGTCCGCGAGCGGGCCGAACACGAGCGGCGGACGCAGATCGCCTTCGCGCAGGGCGTGCTGGACGTCTCCTACGCCTCCCGGACCTTCGAGTTCGAGGACAAGGAGGACGACGACCCCGAGTCCTCCGAGGTGCTGTCCGCACACGACATCATCGACGCCGAACGCTTCGCCGAGCGGCACGAGGAGGAGGACCACCGCAGCACCGCCGAGCGCGCCGCCGCCGACCGCACCTGGGCGTTCGGGCACATCATCGTCGACGAGGCGCAGGAACTGTCGCCGATGGCCTGGCGGCTGCTGATGCGGCGCAGTCCCACCCGTGCGATGACCCTGGTCGGCGACCCGGTGCAGACCTCGGAGGCGGGCGGGGTCGGCGCCTGGGCCGACATCCTCGGCCCCTACGTCGAGGACCGCTGGGAGCACACCCGGCTCGGCGTCAACTACCGCACCCCGGCCGAGATCATGGACGTCGCCGCGGCCGTGGTCCGCGCGGAGCACCCCGGCTTCGAGCCGCCCGGCTCGGTGCGGTCCACCGGCGTACGCCCCTGGGCCCGCGCCACCGACGACCTGCCCGGCGCCGTCGCCGAGGCCGTCGCGGACCTCACCCCCGCGGAGGGCCGCCTCGCCGTCATCGCCCCGCGCGACCTGCACCGCGCCCTGGCCGCCCGGCTGGAAGGGGTGACGGCGGGCGCGGAACCCGACCTGACGCACGACGTCGTCCTGCTCGACCCGCGCCAGGCCAAGGGGCTGGAGTTCGACTCGGTCCTCGTGGCCGAGCCGGGGCGCTACGGCACCAGCGACCTGTACGTGGCGCTCACCCGCGCCACCCAGCGGCTCGGCGTACTGCACACCGGACCGCTGCCGAGGCCGCTGGCCGACGCCCTGGCGTAGGAACCGGACCGCAGGTCAGGCCGGACGCAGCCACACCGTCGCCAGGGGCGGCAGGGTCAGCCGGATGCTCGCCGGATGGCCGTGCCGCCCCCGCGCCTCCGGCTTGACCGGGTCCGGATTCGCGATGCCGCCGCCGCCGTAGCGGCCGGCGTCGGTGTTCAGGACCTCGTGCCAGGCGGGCACGTCGTCGGGGACGCCGATCCGGTAGTCGTGCCGGACCACCGGGGCGAAGTGGCACACCGCGAGCAGCGGCGAGCCGTCGCCGTCGTACCGCAGGAAGGCGAGCACGTTGTCCTCGGCCGCGTCCCCGGCCACCCAGCGGAAACCGTCCGGCTCGGTGTCGCGACGCCACAGCGCCGGGGTGTGCGCGTAGACGGTGTTGAGGTCGCGCACCAGGTCGCGCACGCCGCGGTGGTCGGCCTCGGCGCCGTAGTGCGGGTCCAGCAGCCACCAGTCCGGGCCGCGCGCCTCCGACCACTCGGCGCCCTGGGCGAACTCCTGTCCCATGAAGAGCAGTTGCTTGCCGGGGTGGGCCCACATGTAGGCGAGGTAGGCGCGCAGGCCGGCGCGCTGCTGCCACCAGTCACCCGGCATCTTGGAGACCAGGGACCGCTTGCCGTGCACCACCTCGTCGTGGGAGATCGGCAGCACGTAGTTCTCGCTGTAGGCGTACACCATCGAGAACGTCATCTCGCCGTGGTGGTACCGGCGGTGGACCGGCTCGTGGCTCATGTACTGGAGCGAGTCGTGCATCCAGCCCATGTTCCACTTCAGCCCGAAGCCGAGCCCGCCGAAACCGCTGGGGCCCTGGTGGTGGGTGGCCCGGGTGACGCCGTCCCACGCCGTGGACTCCTCCGCGATGGTCACCACGCCCGGCACCCTGCGGTACACGGTCGCGTTCATCTCCTGCAGGAACGCCACCGCGTCCAGGTTCTCCCGGCCGCCGTGCTCGTTCGGCGTCCACTGGCCCGGCTCGCGCGAGTAGTCGAGGTAGAGCATCGAGGCGACCGCGTCCACCCGCAGGCCGTCGATGTGGAACTCCTCGCACCAGTACAGCGCGTTGGCCACCAGGAAGTTGCGCACCTCGCGCCGCCCGAAGTCGAACTCCAGGGTGCCCCAGTCCGGGTGCGCGGCCCGCAGCGGATCCTCGTGCTCGTACAGGGGCCGGCCGTCGAACTCGGCCAGCGCCCACTCGTCGCGCGGGAAGTGCGCCGGCACCCAGTCCATGATCACGCCGATGCCGGCCCGGTGCAGCGCGTCCACCAGGTACCTGAAGTCGTCGGGGGTGCCGAGGCGGGCCGTCGGCGCGTAGAAGCCGGTGACCTGGTAGCCCCAGGAGCCGCCGAAGGGGTGCTCGGCGACCGGCATCAGCTCGACGTGCGTGAAGCCCAGGTCCTTGACGTACGCCGGGAGCTGCTCGGCCAGCTGACGGTACGTCAGTCCGGGACGCCAGGACGCCAGGTGCACCTCGTACGCCGAGAACGGTGCCCGGTGGGCGGGCACGTCCGCCCTCCGCTCCAGCCACTCCGCGTCGCCCCACTCGTAGTGCGAGGCGGTGACGACGGACGAGGTGGCCGGCGGGACCTCCGTGCGGCGGGCCAGCGGGTCGGCCCGCATCGTCTTCGACCCGTCGGGGCGGGTGATCTCGAACTTGTACAGCTCGCCCTCGCCGATCCCGGGCACGAACAGCTCCCAGACCCCCGTCGAGCCCAGCGACCGCATGGGGAAGCCGGAGGCGTCCCAGAAGTTGAAGCCGCCGGCCACCCGCACCCCGCGCGCGTTCGGCGCCCACACCGAGAAACGGGTGCCGGCCACGCCCTGGTGGGTCATCGGGTGCGCGCCCAGCACCGTCCACAGCTCCTCGTGCCGGCCCTCACCGATCAGATGCAGGTCCAGCTCGCCGAGCGTGGGCAGGAAGCGGTACGCGTCCTCGGTCTCCTGCACCGTCCCCTCGTACGTCACACGCAGCCGGTAGGCCGGAACCCCGGACAGCGGCAGCAGCCCCGAGAAGAACCCCTCCCCGTCGTCGTGCAGCTCGACGCCGAGGCCGCCGGACAGGACGGTCACCGCGAGGGCGTACGGCCTGAACACCCGGAAGACGACCCCGCCGGGCACGGGATGCGCGCCCAGCACGGAGTGCGGGGCGTGGTGCGTACCGCTCAGCAGCCGTTCCCGGTCGGCGGCGTCCACGGCGGGGGAGACGGCGATCTCCATCTCGGGGGGGAGGGACTGCGCGGTGGCGGGCTCGGGCGCCCCCGCGCCCGCCTTCCGGGCGGGGGCCTTCTTCGCCACGGTCTTCTTCGCCGCCGTCTTCCGTGCCACGGTCTTCTTCGCCACGGCCTTCTGTGCCGCGGTCTTCTTCGTCACGGCCTTCTTCGCAACGGCTTTCTTCGTGGGGGCCTTCTTCGCGGTGGCCTTCTTCGCCACCGTCTTCTTCGCGACGGGCTCGGCAGCCGCCGCCTTCTTCACGGGCGCCGCCTCCACGGGCACGGGCGCCTTCTTCTTCGCGGCCGCCTTCTTCGTCACCGTCTTGCCGGCGGCGGCCGTCCCCGTCGGCTCGGCTGCCGCGGGCTTCTGCTCGGCCGGCTGCTCCGGATGCGGACCGCTGGACTCGGGGCGGGGGATCACGGGCGAGGCCTCCTGGACGAAGGTCGGGTGGGTCAGGTCGGGTCGGGCGAGGCGAGCCGCCGCACGGCGGCCAGCGGTACGGGGAGCCACTCGGGCCGGTGCCGGGCTTCGTAGACCACCTCGTAGACCGCCTTGTCGATCTCGTACGCGCGCAGCAGCACCGGGTCGGTGCGCGGATCCCGGCCCGCGGTCTCCGCGTACCCGGAGCAGTACGCCGCCCGGCAGTGCTCGGCCCACTCCGGCTGGGGCGGGTCCGCCGAACGCGCCGCGTAGTCGAAGGACCGCAGCATGCCGGCCACGTCCCGGACCGCGGGCTGGGGCATCCGGCGCTCGGCCAGCGGCCGGGCCGGTTCGCCCTCGAAGTCGATCAGCGACCACTCACCCCCACTGCCGGGAGCGGGGGAGGGGCCCTTGGCCGGGGACCGCAGGCACTGGCCCAGGTGCAGGTCCCCGTGCACCCGCTGGGCGGTCCAGGTGCCGCCCTCGGCGGCCAGGTCGTCCAGCGCCGTGAACGCCGAGCGCAGCCCGGCCGCGTACGGCCGCAGGGCGGGCACCGCCTGCACGGCCGCCTCGAGCCGCTCGGTCATGCCGTGGACGATCGTGCGGAGCTGGGTGTGACCCAGGGTGACCGTCGGCAGCGCCCGGGCCAGCGCGGTGTGCACCTCGGCGGTGGCACGTCCGAGGGCCCGCGCCTCGGCGGTGAAGTCCTGCCCCTTGGCCAGCTCCCGCAGCGCCAGCTCCCAGCCGTCCGTCGCGCCCTGCACGAAGGGCTGCAGGACCCCCAGGACGTACGGTTCGGCCGGGGGCGGCGGGTCCGGTGCGTCGTCGGGGTCCGCGACCAGCCAGGCCGTGGGCGGGGGCACCCGGGGGCAGCCCTCGCGGGCCAGCGCCAGCGGCAGCTCCAGATCGGGGTTGATCCCCGGCACGATCCGGCGCAGCAGCTTCAGAATGAACGTATCTCCGTAGACGACCGACGTGTTCGACTGCTCGGCGGTCATCAGGCGCGGCACCAGGCCGGGCCTGATCTCCCGGCGCGGGTCCCGCTCGAAGCGGAGCCCGCCGATCCGCGCCCGGGTGCGCAAGGCCTCCAGGAGCAGTTCGGCGGGCCGGGTGTCGTGCAGGGCCTCGTAGACCGTCTGTCCGGCCAGGGGGCCCCGCGACACATGACCGATCAGCGCGGGCGCGAGCCGGGGCGGCAGCGCCTCGCGCACGCCTATGAGGAGCTGGTAGCAGTCGCCGGGCTGTTCCTGGCCGCTGTGACCCGGCTGCAGTGACTGGTGGGCGCGCACGAGCAGGTGGTACAGGCCCAGCTTGGCGGTGGGCGGCAGCAGTTCGGTGGCCGAGACCAGGGCGAACCCGGTGACCGGGCGGCCCTTGCCCGCGAACCAGCGTTGCCGCGGCAGCCACTCCCTCAGCAGTGGATCCAGTGACGCAAGGAGGCCGGGCGGGCTCGTGACGGTACGGGTGACGGCTTCCGACATGGCGTCGCGTCCTTTCCCCTTCTTCGGCTTGCCGCGAAGGCGCCGCCGGTGGGCGGGGGCGTTACTGATGCGTGCCCCGGGCGGAGCGGTGGAAACCGCCCCGCCCCGGCCTTCTACACGGCGTCCTTGCGGAGCCGGAACCAGTAGAAGCCGTGGCCCCCGAGGGTGAGCAGGTACGGCAGTTCGCCGACGGCCGGGAAGCGCACGCCGCCGAACAGCTCGACCGGGTGGCGTCCGTCGAAGGCGCTGAGGTCCAGCTCGGTGGGTTGTGCGAAGCGTGAGAAGTTGTTGACGCAGAGTACGAGGTCGTCCTCGTACTCGCGGAGGAAGGCGAGGACGGCGGGGTTGGAGGAGGGCAGTTCGGTGTAGGTGCCGAGTCCGAAGGCGGGGTTCTGCTTGCGGATCTCGATCATGCGGCGGGTCCAGTGGAGCAGGGAGGAGGGGGAGGCCATGGAGGCCTCGACGTTGGTGACCTGGTAGCCGTGGACGGGGTCCATGATCGTGGGCAGGAAGAGGCGTCCGGGGTCGCAGGAGGAGAAGCCGGCGTTGCGGTCGGGGGTCCACTGCATGGGGGTGCGCACGGCGTCGCGGTCGCCGAGCCAGATGTTGTCGCCCATGCCGATCTCGTCGCCGTAGTAGATGATCGGCGAGCCGGGCAGGGCGAGGAGCAGGGCGGTGAAGAGTTCGATCTGGTTGCGGTCGTTGTCCAGGAGGGGGGCCAGGCGGCGGCGGATGCCGATGTTGGCGCGCATGCGGGGGTCCTTGGCGTACTCGGCCCACATGTAGTCGCGTTCCTCGTCGGTGACCATCTCCAGGGTCAGTTCGTCGTGGTTGCGCAGGAAGATGCCCCACTGGCAGTTGGAGGGGATGGCGGGGGTCTTGGCGAGGATCTCGGAGACGGGGTAGCGGGACTCGCGGCGCACGGCCATGAAGATGCGGGGCATGACGGGGAAGTGGAAGGCCATGTGGCATTCGTCGCCGCCGGCGCGGTAGTCGCCGAAGTAGTCGACGACGTCCTCGGGCCACTGGTTGGCCTCCGCGAGGAGCACCGTGTCGGGGTACTGGGTGTCGATCTCCTTGCGGACCCGCTTCAGGAAGGCGTGCGTGGCCGGCAGGTTCTCGCAGTTGGTGCCCTCCTGCTGGTACAGGTAGGGCACCGCGTCCAGCCGGAAGCCGTCGATGCCCAGGTCCAGCCAGAACTTCAGCGCGGAGATCATCTCCTCCTGCACCGCCGGGTTCTCGTAGTTCAGGTCCGGCTGGTGGGAGAAGAAGCGGTGCCAGTAGTACTGCCCCCGTACCGGGTCGTACGTCCAGTTGGAGGCCTCGGTGTCGACGAAGATGATCCGCGCGTCCTGGTACTGCTTGTCGTCGTCGGCCCAGACGTAGTAGTCGCCGTAGGGGC